>NZ_VHLM01000010.1 GCF_009764685.1 Flavobacterium sp. I-STPP5a
GCAGAATATTAAAAGATTTTTTCTCTTTTTCTATAAAACAAGACAAAGTAATCGCTTTTCTTTCAGATTTATTTTTGGAATACCAATACCCTGAAAGTGTTGTGATAAGAAGTGATAATGGAAGTCAGTTTATTGCCAAAAGTGTTCGAGAATACCTTGGACTCATAGGAGTTCAGCAAGAATTTACACATGTAGCAACACCCGAAGAAAATGCGCATATTGAGGCCTATCATGGAATATTAAAAAAAGAAGTGTTCCAAAGAGTTGATTATAGAACTTTTGGAGAAATTGAGCTAATATTAAAAAGATATGTAATCTTCTATAATAATACTAGGCTACATGGCCTTTTAGGACATATAACACCAATAGAGAAATGGAACCAGGATAAGCATCTAATTTTAATGAAAAAATTAACCGCATAAATAATAATCGAAATTTAGAATAATACTCTTGTTTTATAGGGGTCAAAACAATAATGGTGCAAAAGTAATCAACATGTCTTTTGGAAAAGAATTTTCGTTGTACAAAAACAGGGTAATAGACGCTTATAAATATGCCGAAAAGCATAATGTTTTGCTGGTTCATGCTGCAGGGAATAATAGTTTTAATGTTGATGAAAATCCATATTATCCTAGTGATGTTGATTACGAAAACCCAGATGAAGTTGTAGAAAATTTTATAACTGTAGGTTCCATATCACAAAAAACAGACAGTAGTTTTGTGTCTAAATTCTCTAATTATGGCAAAAAAAATGTGGATTTATTTGCTCCCGGAGATAAAATTTATACCACCACTGCAGGAAATAGTTATGCGTATGATTCAGGAACTTCACTAGCAGCACCTATGGTTTCTGGAACAGCGGCTTTGATTTGGTCGTATTATCCTAAACTTAAGGCTAAGGAAGTGAAGCAAATTATACTAGAATCCGGAACTGCTTATGACATTGAGGTTTTGATCCCAGGCGGTGAAGGTAAAAAAGCTAAATTTTCTGAACTCTCTAAATCGGGGAAAGTATTAAATGTCTATAATGCGATGCAACTCGCCGAAAAATTGAGTAAAAAGAAACGATAATATCTTGTTGAAAGTTGAAACAAACTTTTGAAAAGCTTAAAATGGGTTTAACGTAAAGTTGAACCCTTTTAAGTTTTTAAGACTAAGAATACTGCTAGAAGCCAGTTACTTCAAAAGTACCTTTAGTAGCAGCATGCAAGAGTTGTCCATTATCATAAACCTGCAAGTCCAATTCACCTTTAGTTACTTTTAGACCGTTAATCATAACATGTTCTTTAATGGTAAAACTCCCTGATGTTTGGAATTTTTTCCAATCCTGGGGACGAATCCACAATAGTTGAGTAGCTCTAAAAATTCCAGTATATTGCTCAAGATCAATTCTATTTTCTATGGTGTTTTGGTCAAAAGTATAGGTTCCTTTATCAAAATTCCACAAATCTATTTTCGATTTAATAATGGCACGGTATCCGTTATTTGAAAAAAACCGAAAACTATACTGGTTTGCTGGTAAATTAGGATCGTGTGATCCTGCATTAAAGTTAGTAGCAAAAGTTAAATTATTTGTTTCAAAATGTAAATCACTTGTAAAACTAGTACATGTTGTTGCTTTTACTTTGTTAGACATTATTTTTCCGTTAATTTTCTTTCTTTTTTGAGGAACGTCCAACATTGGAGTATTTGTCTCAACTTTTACTAATTCTCCAGAAAAATTAAAACTTAAATTTTTGCTTGATTCGTCATAAACAAAGTTGTCAACAGTAAATAGTCCTTTAAGGTTAAAATCGGGAGTGTCAAATGGACTAGTACTTTCGCCAAATCTAGTATAACTTACTTTTCTAAGGATCCCTTTTTTTGTTATCGACAATTCAAAAATAAAATGAGGTTCGTTTTTTCCCTTATCATAAATGAGTGAAACGAAAATAGAATTACAATTTTCATTGACGACAAATGATTCATTTACGATTTTGAATTTTTCATTCTCAATTTGAAGATCTATAGATTGTTCAATGACTTTGTTAGTTTCTTCGTCTTTGTTGCAAGACAAAAACAGTATAAAGAAAAAGGGGATTAAAATTTTAACTGAAAATTTCATTAGGTTGTTTTTAGGTAAGGTTACTTTTATTTTAAGTATTTTCTTTGAGGTTGTGTCAAGAAAAGACCTTATTTTGTTTAAATTTTAACTCTTAAAGTAGTTAATTTGCTTCTGCTTTCATTTTGAGCAAACCCAACACTTAACAACAGCAAGACCACGAGATTCATAATTTTATTTTATAAAAGGTAAGATTAGTTTTCTTTAAATCAAAAAAGATGCCAATTTTCTCATAAATTAATTTCTGTAAAACTAGCTTTGTAGAGTTGTGTATGCAAATACTTGTTATCGGAATTCCGTGAATTCCACGAATATCGATATAGAAATATTTGCAAATCAATATTTTAAAAAATACAATTTTAGCCATGAATGCAAGCTATAAGCTGTTGTTTCAAGAGTTTCGCTATACATACCACTTATTTATTTTAAAATTTTCGATTAGATTTCTCAAAAATTCATCCCATCATAACTTTCAATCTTATTCCTTTTTCTCTAATTTTACATTTTTGAAAAGCAAAGATGAAATTAGAACTTAAAGAACTTACTACCAAAGAAGAAATGCTATCGCAATATGCTGTCATGTTGCATTTGTATACTAACTTTACTTACGAAAAATACGAGGCGTATCTCACTGAGATGATTCCGCATAACTACAAACAAATTGCTGTTTTTGAAGGCGATGTTTGTGTAGGACTTTCTGGTTTGTGGTCTGGAACGAAGCTTTGGTCGGGCAAGTACCTCGAAATTGATAATTTTATCGTTCACCCTGACCATCGTAAAAAAGGAATTGGCAAAATAATGACTGATTATGTAGATGCAGTAGCCAGAGAAACAGGCTGTACCATGATTGTACTTGATGCATTTACGGGTAATTTTACAGCGCATCGTTTTTATTACAATCAAGGATACGCGCCTAAAGGATTTCATTTTTTAAAAATTATTAACGAAGACGGTTTAAGCTAAAACGAATTAGTATGAAAACAAGCTTTGTAAATATCCTATTTATAATGTTCGTATGTAGTTTTATCTCTTGTGGAACAAATCAAGATATTCAATCGCACTTTCCTCAAAAAATAAAAAAAACATTTGTCCAAAAAAACACTTTTTTTATAGAGTTTGATCAACCATTGTCAGCAAACTTACAACTCATTTCAGTTCATTATAACAAGCAACACGCAGCTTTGCAAAGTGCTTCACAGTTATCGTTCACAGGACTCTTGAAAGCTACTGCAGCACCCACTGATCTTATTTTGGACGCAGATCCAGCCAAAGAATATGGCAATAAAGCACCCGCAATATACCAACCCCAATTTAAGCTAGAACCTAACCAAGCCGTTTTAGAATATAAATTAAATCACAAAACGTATTTTTACAAAATACAAAATGTGGTGATCCAGCAATAGCTTAAATAAGAACCGTTTTAGAAATGCTATACATCAAGCGGGTGGTAGACTAAAACAAAACCTTACCTCAAGCAATTTCAGCAAAGAATTTCTTATTTTTGTCGCTTTAATTTTAACATACATATCATTTTGGGATTATATAAAAGTCTTTTTAAACAAACAGCTATTTACGGTCTAGCTACGGTTATTCCCAGGATGTTTAGCTTTTTTTTAGTACCCTTGTACACAAAATACCTACCTGTAGAAGAGTTTGGTAAAGTGTCTATGATTTTTGCTTGGCTTATTATTTTTAATGTTGTTTTGTCCTATGGTATGGAAACCGCTTTTTTTAGGTTTTACAATAAAGAGAATGATAAAAAATCAGTTTTAGAAACAGCCTCAGTATCTATCTTTTGGACCTCCTTATCTTTTTTATTTTTAGCGCTACTGTTTCGCAATAAATTAGCCCTTTGGTCAAATATAGATGTTCAATACATCACCTATACCATTTGGGTTCTTGTACTAGATGCGCTGGTGATTATTCCGTTTTCTAAGTTAAGAGTACAACAAAAACCGTTGCAGTATGCCGTTATAAAAATAGGAAACGTAACAGTCTATCTTTTGCTCAATTTGTTCTTCTTGATTTATTTGCCTTACTTGGCAGAGTCAAATCCAGGTCATTTTTTTAGTACGCTATACCAAGAAGAGTATCAAATAGGCTATATTTTTGTGTCAAATATTGTAGCCAGTTTGCTCACTTTTGTAGTATTGTCACCTGATTATTTAAAACTAAAATGGCATTTTGATTACCAGCTTTGGAAACGCATGATGCAATACGGAATGCCTATTATGGTAGCCGGACTTGCATTTGCCATTAACGATCAGTTTGACAAAATTTTATTGGGAGAACTATTGCCAGCCAATATTGCCGATGCAGAGGTTGGAGTATATTCCGCTTGTTACAAACTCGGTTTGTTCATGGTCTTGTACCGTACTGCCTACACCTTAGGTATCGAACCTTTCTTTTTTAGCCATGCTGATAGTAAAGATGCACCACAAACCTATGCCACAATAACCAAATATTTTGTCATTTTTGGGTCGTTCATATTACTCTCCGTTATCGTTTTTGCCGATGTTTTAAAGGTAATCATGATTCAGGACGAGTCCTATTGGGAAGCTATGAAAGTAGTGCCATTAATTATTTTGGCTAATTTTTTTCTTGGCATTTACACCAACCTCTCCGTTTGGTACAAACTCATTGATAAAACGTATGTAGGCGCTTACATCTCAATCGTAGGAGCCATCATTACACTTGCGTTAAATTATCTGCTAATCCCAACCATGAGTTATTACGGATCGGCCATAGCCACCATAGCCGCTTATGGTAGCATGATGACCATCTCTTATTATTTCGGAAACAAATATTACCCCATACCGTATGACAGCCGTAAAATTTTTATGTATCTCATAATTTCAATTGGTTTTTCAGCGATTTCATTTTACGGATTCCGTGAGAATTATTTCGTAGGAATCCCGTTATTGCTCGTGTTCCTTTATTTTATATACCACAACGAAAAAGAATTATTAACCCAAATACTAAAACGTAAAGCAAAGTAGTATCAAATTTTCTAGGAGCTTATCGCGCCCTTCGTTTCAAGCTTTTTCCTAAAATTGTTTTTTTCTACGGCTCAAAAGGAGCTTCTTGCAGTCGCTCTTTTCACCCTCGAAAAAAATACAATTTTATAGAAAAAGGCTTTCCACTTCGGTCACGGCTAAAAAGCGCACCTCCTAAAAAAGACAATCTGATCCTGAAAACTAGCACAAACAAATACATTATGAATATCAACATCATCAACAAATCACAACACGACTTGCCTAGCTATGAAACAATCGCCTCGGCAGGAATGGATTTACGAGCCAATATAACAGACGCAATTACCTTAAAGCCACTAGAGCGAACCATCGTAAAAACAGGTCTTTTTATAGAACTACCTATTGGGTACGAAGCGCAAGTAAGACCACGCAGCGGACTAGCTGCAAAAAATGGCGTAACTGTATTGAACGCACCCGGTACTGTAGATGCGGATTATCGTGGAGAAATTGGAGTTATTTTAGTAAATTTATCCAATGAAGATTTTACCATTCAAAACGGAGAACGCATAGCACAATTAGTTATCGCCAAACACGAACGCGCCGAGTGGTCTGTAGTTCAAGAATTATCAGAAACTTCTAGAGGTGAAGGTGGTTTTGGTAGTACGGGAGTAAAATAAAGCCCCCTTACCCCCGAAGGGGGAATTGATAATTACAAATAGAAACAATATAAATTTAAATCCTACTTACCCCTAGTAGTAGTTAGGGGGCTCATATGAAAATAATCGTTCCTATGGCGGGTCGTGGATCACGCCTTCGCCCACATACATTAACCATTCCTAAACCATTAATTCCTGTTGCGGGCAAACCTATCGTACACCGTTTGGTCGAGGATATTGCTGGAGTTTTAAATCAACAAATTGACGAAGTAGCTTTTATCATTCATGAAAGTTTTGGTCAAAAAGTGGAAGAAGAACTTTTGGCTATAGCCCAAAAACTTGGTGCTAAAGGAACTATTTATTATCAAAACGAAGCCTTAGGAACCGGTCACGCCATTATGTGTGCCAAAGAATCTTTGAGCGGACCAGCGGTAATTGCCTACGCAGACACCTTAATACGTGCCAAGTTTGACTTAGACACAACTGCTGATAGTGTAATTTGGGTAAAACAAGTAGACCAACCAGAAGCTTTTGGTGTGGTAAAATTAAATGCGAACAATGAAATCGTTGAGTTGGTTGAAAAACCAGAGACTTTTGTTTCAGACTTAGCGGTTATCGGGATTTATTATTTCAAAGATATTGCAGTACTTAAAAACGAACTGCAGTTGGTACTTGATAATAATATCATTCACGGTGGCGAATACCAAATCAATGACGGAATCAAACAAATGATGGCCAAAGGCATGAAATTTGTCCCTGGTAAAGTTGAGGAGTGGATGGATTGCGGTAACAAAAACGTTACGGTAGAAACCAATTCTAGAATGTTAGGATTTTTACATAAAGATGGTGAATCCTTAGTTGATGAAAGTGTAAAACTAGAAGACGCAACTATTATACCACCTTGTTATATTGGTAAAAACGTAGTGTTGATTAATGCCACTGTTGGCCCAAATGTTTCACTTGGTGATGGTTGTCATGTGGTAAATAGTACGGTAAAAAACAGTTTGGTACAAACGCATTCGCATATAAAAAATGCCGTTTTAGACAATGCCATGATTGGTAATTACGCTAGTTTTGATGGTAATTTTACCAGCATCAGTATTGGGGATTATTCTGTTTTAGAATAAAAAAAGCACCAGCGTTTTACAGGTTTTAATTTTTTTTTAAGCTGTGAAACGCTGGCTAAAATATTCAATGTGGTTTTGTACTAATTGTGATATAATTGAGTTGTAATAAGATATGAAAAACAAAGCTTTTTTACTTTTTATACTTGGAATTTTAGGATTCCCCGTATTGCTATGCGCACAAACAGAACCCGAAGAAATAAAGCTTGATACAGATCAATTTCAAGAACTTTTTTATGAATCGTTACTTCAAAAAGGGATTGAGAATTATGACAAAGCTATCGTTGCTTTAGAAAAAGCTGATAAATTTAAACCTAATGATGCAACCGTTTATTTTGAGCTGGGCAAAAATTATTTAGCCTTAAAAGACTATCAAAATGCCTATTCCTCATTTGAAACGGCTACCAAGCTTGATCCTAAAAACAGATGGTATTGGATAGGGATGTATGATGTAAGTTATGAAACTAAAAACTTTACTCAAGGTATAACAATAATTAATAAATTGATAGAATTTGACCCTAAATATAAAGAAGATTTAACGTCACTTTATATGGGTACCAATCAATTTGAAAAAGCATTGGCACTGATTCAAGAACTTAATGAAACGGTAGGAAAAACAGATAGAAGAGAATTGTACAAAAGCCAGATCTTGGCACAAGGAAAATATCAAAATCTAGAAATCAATAATCTAGAAGAACAAATTGTTAAATATCCACAACAAGAGTCTAATTATATCAGTCTTATTTTTTTGTATACCAAGAACAATGAAGATGCAAAAGCATTTGAAATTGTAAAAAAGTTAGAAAAAGCAATTCCAAATTCAGAGTGGGCTCAAGTCAGTTTGTTTAAAACATACCTTGACGGCAATGAAGCTCAAAAAGCCATTACGGCCATGAATGTAGTTCTAGCAAGTTCTAAAATTGACTCAAAAATCAAGCACAGAATCTTAAATGAATTTTTAATTTTCATACAAAAAAATCCACAGTACGCTCCTGATTTAGAAAAAGCAGTAGCCACGTTTAATAATGATACGAGTGTGGATGTAAACAAAGAAATTGGTAAATTTTTTCAAAATAAAAAGCAGTGGGATAAGGCGGTATTATATTATGAAAAATCAGCTCAAAGAGGATTGGGTGATGTTCTTGAGACTAATTTACTTTTGTTTCAGGCGTACGTGGAGCAGAAAAATTTTAGTAGCCTTGCACCCAAAGCCGAATCTTTGATAGAAACCTATCCGTCACAAGCACAGTTTTATTTTTACGCCGGATTAGCGTACAACCAGTTGCAACAATTCAAGAAAGCAAAGGACTATTTAGAAATGGGCATGGATTATGTAGTAGAAAATAAGGAACTTGAAATCAATTTTAATAAGCAACTAGGAGAAGCCTATAATGGTCTAGGTGATTTTAAGAAAAAAGATTTATTTTTCTCAAAAGCAAATCAATTATTAAAAGAAAAAAAGTAATGAAAAAAGGAATATATGTGGTTTTATTGGCGCTTGTAATGGTTTCTTGTAAATCTAAGGCCGTTGCAGTAGCCACAGTAAAAGAGCCGCTTGCTGAGACAAATGTCATGACGGCCAAAAAAATTATAGAAAACCATTACAACAATAAAACCGATTTTTCAACCCTGTACATCAAGTCTAGTGCAAGGTATAGTGACGACAAACAAACTCAAAATGTAACCGCCGAAATTAGAATCAAGAAAGATGAACAAATTTTAGTAAGCATTCGATTTTTAGGAATCACTATGGCCAAAGCTTTGATAACTCCTACCACAGTGAGTTATTATGAGAAAATAAATAACAGTTATTTTGAAGGTGATTTTAGCAGCTTAAGCCAATGGTTAGGAACTGATTTAGATTACTCTAAAATTCAAAACTTGTTGTTAGGTCAGGCGCTTGATGACTTGAGAAAAGGCAAATACACTGAAACAATTTTAGACCAAAGCTTTAGACTAGATGCTGTTACAAATGAGAATACACAAAAATCATTTTTCTTAGACAACGATCAGTTTTTAATTCAAAAACAAGAAATTACGCAAACTAAAGAAGAGCGTATGATAAAAGTAGCGTATCTAGGCAATAAAGAAATTGGCAATATGAAACTGCCTACAGCCTTATTGATCAATACTTTTCAGAAAAAAGGAACTACAGAAATCAATTTAGAATACAATTCGGTTTCTTTTAATGAGGAACTTTCTTTTCCATATAGTGTACCAAATGGGTACAAAAGAATTTTAATTAAGTAAATTAGCAAAAATATTTTTTATCTCATGCCAAAATATATCCTAAGCCTAATTTGTATTTGTATGACTTCATTATTGTGGAGTCAAGAATCTCAGCAAGAAAAATTAGAAAAACGCAAAGCACAAATTCAAAAAGAAATTAAAGAAAACGAAAAGCTATTACAAACCGTAAAGAGAAAAGAAAAATCTGCGGTAAATGTAGTAGTGATTCAGAGTACGAAAATTAAGCTTAAGGAGAAACTAATTAATACGACTCAAAAGCAAACTAAATTGCTTAAAAATGACATGTATATTAATCAAGTTCAGATTAATAAACTTAAAAAGGAACTTAAAATCCTAAAAGAGGATTATGCCAAAATGATTGTCAAATCCTATAAAAGTCGTTCTTCTGAGAGCAGAGCTATGTTTTTACTATCATCTGAAAATTTTCTTCAAGCGTATAAAAGAGCGCAATACATGAAGCAGTATACCGGTTATAGAAAAATGCAAGGCGAAGAAATAAAAACAAAAACCGATAAACTAGCAGACTACAATCAGAAATTAGACATTCAAAAAACGGCCAAACAAAAGTTGATTGCCGAAAATGAAAAAGAACGTCTGTCACTAGAAAAAGAAAAGCAAGCGCAGTTAAAACTAGTAAACACACTTAAAAAAGACAAAAATAAGATTGCGCAAGAAATAAAAAAACGTCAGCAAGAGTATAGAACCATTGACAGACAAATTAATAGGTTAATTAGAGAAGCCATTGCCGAGGCCAACAGAAGAGCTGCATTAGAAAAAGCAAAAGCCAATCCAAGTGCACCAGTATCTAAAGCTGCCGTGTCTTCATCAAAAATTGAGTTGACCCCCGAGGCAAAATTGATTGCTGATAATTTTAGGTCCAATAGAGGTAGGCTTCCTTATCCTGTAGAGAAAGGTTTCATATCGTTAGGATATGGAAATCAAACGCATCCTATGTTTAATACCATCACGGTTCATAATAGCGGAGTTGAAATTACAACTGATAAAGGAGCAAATGCGAGAGCTGTTTTTGGTGGAGAAGTAACAAGTGTTATTGTAATATCTCCAGTTAATAAAGCTGTTATGATACAACACGGAGATTATTTTACGGTGTACCAAAATTTAAGTTCCGTTTCTGTGAGTAAAGGGGATAAAGTTAGTATCAAGCAAAGCATAGGTAGGGTACGTACTAATGGGGAAACGGGAAAAACCATAATTAAATTCTTAATCCTTCAGAACACAACTTATAATAATCCTGAAGGTTGGCTTTCAGCAAGATAAATTATTTTTTAAATTTTATAGAAAACACTATTGAAATCCTAGGAATTCAATAGTGTTTTTTTGTTACCGTTAATTGCTCGTAACTATTTTTGGTAAGTTTGAATTTTGCATGGTAGGTTTGTGATTTTTGTTTAACTTTGCACAGAAAATATTAAACAAACAAAGGTGTTGAAATTTATTTTGGTACCCCAAACAATAATACAAAACCTTCAATAATAGTAATTTGAAGAGTTGAAAATTATAAAAAACATGGAAAATAAGAAACCAGATAACGTTGTTTACAATCAAGAAAAAGGATTCAATGCTAATGTATTGCCGTATGCTACAAATGTAGGTGCGCCAGCAATACGTGTGGATGATGTAGTTTCCTGGAAAAGTAGAGGTATTGATAATGTAAACAAAGAGCTCGGTAATAAGTTTAACGAACTCAAATTACAGTACGAAAAGTTAATGCAAGAGTATGAGTGGAATGAATTGGTGTATAGTGCTAAATTTTCCTTTGAACCTGTGATAGGTGAAATTTATCATTTATACAGAGATGCCGAAGGAGTGAATTTCCTGTCCTTAATAGGTCCTAATGAGTGGAACAAAGAGCACATAGGTAGTTTTAAGCTCAATAGCGACAAGAAATGGATTGTGTTGCATGATGCAAGCTCTAGTTTGTTTTAATGCTGTAGGGTTATCTGTAGGGTATTAATATAATATTTTTTACCAATTTAAAAAGGAGCCAAAATTTAAAAATTTTGGCTCCTTTTTACTTTTGTCTATACAGGAAAATTGGTAAATCATATAGTTTTTTTAACGTTATGAAATCCCAAGAAAAAAATGTAGATTTTTTTTAAATTTTAATAAAGCCTAATGAAGAATGAATTACTAATAATTTATTAAAGAACTTTAAAAAAGCTTGTTCTCTATGGTAAAGTCAAAATTAAAAGTGTAATCATTTTTGCTACCCTTGATTAGTATTTTTTGCTCTTCGAGATTATTACAAATACTTCTTACTTTTCTTCCTAGTGTTTCGTATGTTTTGCCTACTATTTCTTTACCATATAAACGACGGTATACCTCAGGTGTGATTTCAGCAGCTTTTAATGACTTTTGATTGTATTTTGAATAAAGGTAAATAAGATTTAAAATATGCTTAGCGACTTTGTCATAATGGATATAGTCGTTTCCTAAAGCAGTAATAAACTCTTCAGTAAAATCAGTTTTTAACAATATTCTATCTAAAACATAAACAGGATTTTCCTCAGTACTAATATGATGTTCAACAATTAGTTTTCCTTTTTTCAAATCTTGTAAAACAGTAAAGTGATTATTACTTTCTGTTAGTAAAATAGAAAATACTCTTTTTTGATTTACTAATTCTGATTTGTAAAAATATGCTAGAACGGCTTTGTGCTCAAAGGTTAGCTCGCTTTTTAGTTTTGTAGTTAGATAATAATTAAAACCCTGCAGCCATGTTTCTATACTTTCATCTACTAGTTTGCCAGAATGAATTTTTAAACTAATACTGTCCTCTTTAATTTCGTAAGTAGGTAAATCAATTTCATTATCTAAAGCAGCATTAACTAGGGATGCCATTCCTCGGCCCTGACTTTCAATTTTATCAAAAACTTTTAGGACTGACGCTAGTTTTGGGTTTTTACTCTCGGGAATCCCAGGGACTAATCTGCGAACAGCAATATCTGTTTCTGTGTGTATAATTTTAATTTTTTCTTTAAATGAACCTGGGTTCTTGATTTCAATATATTGATTAGGCTCAACAGTGACCGTAACAAAACTATCAATAGTATAGTCTCGATGCGCTAAGGCATTGTTAATGGTTTCTCTAATTAGTTTCTCTGGATATTCAGGTTCACTCTTACCTCCTTCACGAATTGTTCTGTTAATCTTGATATGACCCCAAATATATCTAAACGTATCTTCCATTAGATTGATAACATCATTTCGAAACATTTTTTTATCTTTTCCAATGTCAACACTGGTATCATAGTAACAATTAACTTCAACTCTTGAACCTAAAAAATGAAAAGGTTCCTCTCCGCAAACTAACATACCCAGGGTAGTGATCCAGTCTTCTTTGATAAAATGCTGCTTGCTTAAAAATGATTTTGCCTGATCAGGACTTGCCTTTAAAGTTTCGTTTCTTATTTCTTTATTAAGTAGGTTGATGTAGTAATTAATTTTATCTAAACTTAAATCATCAACTTTTGCCTCTTTGACTTTAGCTAATTCTTTGGCATATTCGATTTCTATTTTATATTCCTTTTGTCTTTGTATTTTTGAAGCTGGAATTACTTTGTCTTGCGTCAATTTTCGTTCGTAATAAGAATCATTATAGCGTAAAAACTTCTCATCGTCAGGTAACGAATAAACTGCTATTATAGCAATTTCTCCATTTAGAAAGTTTTCATAATCAAAACAGATATAATTAGATAAATCGACAAATTGATCTTGGTCGTTTTGAAAATATTTCGAATGTAGATTGATCAAATTATTTTCGTTATTTCTATTAAATCCAGTAAAAGAGTAATTCTTATCACGTTCTCTAATACCACAAATAACAATTCCTCCATCTGTATTCAAAAAAGCACAAATAGTTTCGTGAAGTGATTTCCAGTCCCCTTTAGTTGATAAATCTTTTAATTCTACTTTAGATTTTTCAACATCGATAAATACTCCACTTTGAATAGAGTGGGCTATTGTATTTATGGTTTGGGTTATAAATTCTGATTTCATTCTTTTACTTATTTGTAATTGATATAAAATTACTGTTTTTTATTTATATGTAAACTAGTATTTATTAGCTTAGGTCTGAATAGACAAGATACTCAACATTAAGTTCTAAATAATATCAACTTTTTTCTATTTTAAAAGTTGATACAATTTCAAATAAATATGGGATCGAGCACCTTCTGAACAATTGAAAATTCCTAAAACTATTATAAAACAAAAAAGCCACTCAATTTCTTGAATGGCTTTTTAAAAGCTCCCCCTCTTGGGCTCGAACCAAGGAGAGTTGTACTAGCTATATCAAGACTTTACAAGTTTTAATTTATTTATGTTACCGAATTGTATGCCTTTTTTAATATTATTTTTAATTTATTTGTAATCAAAAATTGCATCTTCTGGAACCATCTGTGCTACATTAAGAGTAGGTAGGATGTATTTGTTGAAAATTGTTCCTTCTGTTTTAGTATGTAAAATTCCTCTCGTAGTTCCTACGGTTATCATTGCCATATGAGCGATAAAAGCACTAGGAATAACAATTTCCTCGTTTATAATTAAATTATTGAAAGATTCAATTTCGATCTCAAAATTACAATTTACTTGAATTGTAATGAAAGGCTTCTTTTTTATTTCGAAAGTAAATTTCATTGAGATTACAAAATCTCTTTCCTCTGTATTTAAGCCGTAAGATAAATTGGTCTCTAAATTAATCTTTCCTTTGTCAAGATGATTTTCTTCAAACAAAGCAAATTGTTCAGTCTTAATACCTTTAATGCTAAATTCTATTTCTTTCTTATTGTTTTCCATTATCTAGCAATAGCAAATTTGTTTCGAGGTCTTGAATAAGGAATCCTTTTATGCACAACCCTCATTTGGGTTCTTATCGTTAAAGGGCTTTCTTCTTTATCGGTTCTTAAAATAATCTCTTTTATTAATGTTGTCGGCACTGATTTTATTTGAGTGGCAGAGGTTTTAATATCTGTTACTGGTTTGTAATCAATAATTTCCATTAATGAAATATCTAACGCACTTTCAAGTTTACTTATCGTTTCAAAAGTTAAATTTTGTTGTCCTTTCAGAATCTTATTCACTTGTTGTGCTGAGACTTTCATTTTTTGCGCCAAGTCTTTCTGTGACCAACCATTCGCTTTTAATGCCTCTAAAACATTGACAGCTACCATTGCGGATTTATCTAACCAGCTTTTATTGGCTTTATAATATAAAAACTTATCTAGCCAGCTAGACTGTTCGTTAGACACCAGTTTTTGGAAATTTTCTAAATTTTTGGTTTTCATTTTTAAAGAATTAATTCATAAAAACTATCTGCATCATAAACTCCTCCTTCTAACAAATAATTTCTACATTTTTCAACTGTAGTTTTCTCTTTTTTTGTTAATTCACTTTGTTTCATTTTGTGTACAAGTTTTATTGCTCCACCTGTAATAACATAATGATTGGGTTCAATTTTGATGGCGTATAATCTTATCCAACGTTGTTTTAATTTTTGTTTAGACAATAGTGTTTCGCGGTATTCATTGTCATCTAAATTTTGGAATAATTCATCAAGTTGTTTATTGGTATTTTGTATGAGCTCAAATAATTTTTCTTGTATTTGTTCAACCTCTTTTAAAGTAATATTTACTGCTTCTTTTACTGATGTGACATTAAAGTAAGCCAGGTCATCTTTGTGTTTTTCAAAAAACTCATATAAGTATTTTATATCCATCCATGCGGCAAGATTTCGTTCAAGCTCATCTTTAGAGCTAAACTTAAATGCCGTTAATCCTGGTACAAATGTATTAATTATTTCCATTAAATCAACTTATAGGTTTGTTTTTTAGCAAAATTATATGATTTTAAAATAGTATGGAAACTTAGTTATTAACATAAAGTATTGTTTCTTCCTCATTTTACCTTATGTTATTCACAAAAACTTTAAAAACAATGGTTTTAGGATATTTGTAAAACCATATCTGTTTTCCAAACAAGGTTTTTATCTCTAGTCACTTTACCCGATTATAGCATTCTCACTGATTTTTTCTATTATACTGATCACTTTATGTGCATCGCCATCTTCAAAAAGTCCAAGTAAACCTTGGTCATTTGCATCTGTAAATGGTGATTCAAAGAGCATACTAGGTTCTATAGTGCCGTTTTTAGTTAGGTACGAAATGATGTTTTGAATAAAGGTTATTTGGTCTGCTCTTAAGTTTCCATTGCTTAGAAAGTCTGCAAAAGCTTCTTGTGCTGCTTTTACATCTAGACCAATGATGCTTCTTATGAATATGCCAAGTGGCTCTTGCCCGTACTCCTTAACAAAATCTTCTCTTGTTCCTCTTTCTCCTCCATCAAAAAGTAAATCTTCTAATAGTTTGAGTTCTTCTGCCGTAATTGGGAGATTGGTTGCTAATTTAGAAATTGTAAGTTGGTACTTATTCTCTCTAATATAGCTTTCCACTCTTCTCCTGTAGGGTTTTCCGATGGTAGAGGATAAGGCAGGTTCATTGACAGTCATAGTAATTTCTGAGTCTTCAATGTTTGAGTAGATTATTTCCTTACTACTTGTTTCCAAATAAATAATTAGCTCTCTTAATTCCTCTCTGATGCTATCCAGTTTCTTTTGTGAAATACCTTTGTAAAAGTCTGGCTTCTTTATGCTTTCTATCAGAGGTTTGGATCGAAGTACTACAGGTATGGTGTATTTTTGGCTTAAACCTTCTGCAATGTCAATCAATCCCTCTTCGAACTTTTTCTTGTTTCCTGACAACATTAATGTAGCCATTTGTAGCTTTAACATCATCAAATCAAAACGTCTGGCTGCTTCGTTAATTGTTTCTGCAATAGGGAGGTCTGAGAGGTTTTCTTCTATAACGTGAACGTCATTACTATCTAGATTGTTCCAGCGGCTTCTAACTTTAAATTCGTCAACGTAACGTAAATTCATAGCAACCTGAAATCTGTTTTTGTCTAGTGAGTCTATTGACTTGTGTAAAATATCCCTCAAAGAGTGGGATAGTTCTATATCGCCTTCTTCACCCGTTTCTACCAGTAATCTGCTCAGGTGCATTCTGGATTCAAAAATTTGTTGAGTAATAGGTTTGCTTGTAATGGTTTCCTTTCCTTGTTTCTGTACTTCGAAAAACTCAAAGTTACCGCAAACGTCAAAGATCAAGAAATGTTCTTTGGGTTGATTTGGACCAAAAACATCAGGACATAATCTAGTTCCGCGACCTATCATTTGCCAAAACTTAGAATAGGAACGCACTACCTTAAAGAACACTAAATTTAGTACTCTTACAGCGTCAATACCTGTATCCATCATATCTACTGATACTGCAATCTGAGGGTTGTTTTCCTTGTACTTATCGCAAAAGGAATCAATTAAGCTCTGTGCATGAGAAACCTCGTTGTGTATCATTGAGATAAAACCTGAAGGCATTGCCGGGTATCTTTCCGTAAAACAATCTACAATGAATTTGGCGTGTTTCTGATTTACTGCAAACAAGATTGTTCTCCCTAGTTTGTCACCACCTTCAATCTTTAAACCATTTTCCATCAAGGCGTCTAGTACTTTGTTAACGGTGTCTTTGTTAAACAACCATTTGTTCATGGCACTGGCTCTTATCTCTTCAGGAAATAAACCTGTTGTTTTGTCTTCAAAGGTTTCCTCATACTTTTCTTTTTCTTTATCGGATAGGTCTTTGTACTTAATTCCTTCTCTAAGAAAATTAGTTGTGATGTCTATGTTTTTATAGGGTGTCAGATATGTTGGTGTAGCTTGATGAAGCTCATACAAGAATGTAGGATCCTCATTACTGCAGCCAAAAAGCTCAAAAGTATTGTGGTCTATTCCGTCTTTAGGTGTAGCGGTCAATCCCACTACGGTAGCATCAAAATAGTCGAATATAGCTTTGTATCTGTTGTAAATAGAACGGTGCGCTTCATCTACAATTATTAAATCAAAATGTCCTACGCCATAAAAACGCTCTTCAGCATTCCGAACATTATCGATCCTGTTCATCATACTAGGATAGGTACTAAATACTAAGCGAGTAGTGTCATTCTCCTTCTCTTCCGTTAGGTCTATAGCAGATGAGTCTGGTAAGTATTCGCTAAAATTATTTTTAGCCTGTCTTACTAATGCATTTCTATCAGCAAGGAATAGCACTCTTTTTACCCAATTATTTTTGAATAATACATCTACTAATGCTGCGGCGGTTCTCGTTTTACCACTTCCTGTAGCCATGACTAACAAGGCTCTTCTTTTATTCCCACAAATGCCTTTTGCGCCGTCGGTTACTAGTGTTTCTGCAACTCTTTGAATAGCTTCTAGCTGGTAGGGTCTTCCTGCAATATCTGTATTGACCGTTGCTTTACGAAGGTCTTTTATCGTTACTCTTTTCTGAATTAGCCATTGTAATTCTTCTTTGGTATAGAAGCCATATACTCTTCTAGGAGAACTATAAAAGGTGTCTTCCCATATTTTGGTTTCATAGCCGTTGGTATAGAAAATTACAGGTCTTTGTCCGTGCATTTGTTCTAGACAATTGGCATATAAAGTTGCTTGGTGTTTCCCAACTTCTATGTCTTTGGTTGTTCTTTTAGCTTCTATGAGTGCCAATGGTTTGCCGTTGTCATCCCATAACACATAATCTACAAAGCCATTTCCTCTTGGATTGTCTGCCGTAAGAGGCATTCCTTTTACAGGATATTCTAATTCTCTGCCTTCTGATAAATTAAACCAACCCGCTTCTTTCAGATCAACGTCTATAAGATGCTGTCTTGTTTGGGCTTCGGTAAACTCAGTAGCAATAGGTTTTAAACGAGCCTGTTTTTGTTTTTTAAGCTTAACAACGGCTTGTTGTGTTTGCTGTTTATAGGCTTCTAGGGTTGCTTCACTTTCTTGAGCTTTAGCCAGAATAGCTTCTTTCTCTTCTTGGAGTTTAGCCACTTGATCTAGTAGCAGTTGCTGTGCATTTTCCTGTTCCTTTTGTAACTCCTTTAACTTCCTTTGCGTTTCTCCTAGTTTAGGAATTAGGTGCTCGTTAAAAGCTGCAGGCAACTCAGGAATGGCTTTACTGTAATTTTGAGCAAACCACTTCAGGAAATCATAACTATACCTGATACTTATACTCGCATCTTTATTTGTAATACGTTGCCCATAATGAGCTGCATTGTTCCCTGTTTTCCTAACAATATGTAATCCTTCACTAAGATGATTAGGGATAATATTTTTAATAGCTTCTTCATTCATCAAGTTGATGAGTTCCGTGTTAAATGGTTTTTCTATATGCTCTAAATCATAGATTAAGTACATACACTCCTCTAACATCAAACGACAATAACTGGCAGTAGAAACAGGTTCAATATTTACCCTTTGCTCTGCTGTTTTCATCTTTGTATATAGTGATAACCATTCTTGTTTTAGAAAAGTAAAGTTGCTCATGAAATAAATAATTCTATTAATACTGACGACTTCTATTATTTTAACGTTGCTGTTGTAATATGTTTTTACGGGTGTTTTATCAACAATTTATCAACATTTAAGCTTTATTTCATCACTAATTGTTGATAAAATATTTAGTACTTTTCCGTTCCCCTTCTTTCGTTAACAAGCCTTTATCTAACATTTCGTCTAATTTTGCTTTTAATGTACGTTGCTTTATCTCCTCGCCAATCCTTCTATTAATTTCACTGATTGAACTTTTCGGATAGTTTTTTAAATCTTCGTAAATGAGTTCTTGCAGACGATGGGGTTCAATTCGTTTTAGATTAGTCTTTTCGACAAAATCATTACTTCTTAAGAACTCAGGGTTAACATAGTAAAGTGTTCCTTTTGTTTTTCCTTTAGAAAGAATTAATTCAAAATCTAATAATCGACCAATCCAGATATGTAACCCATTAGGTTTATTCACATTTAAGATTGTAGCTAGTTCTATGGCAGATACACCATCGTTTTGAGCTATTAAACCTAATGCTATTAATTCCCTTTGTCTAAGCTGTAGCTCTTTTGAAGCCTTATCCATTAATCTTAAAACTTCATTGTTTATGATTTGTTTCTTGATGGTAACAACAACTCTATCGTCACCTTCGAAGACCAATGGCACTTCTTTACCATTACCGAGTAATAACTCATATACTTTGTCATAACCACTTCCTTCTTTCTCCATTAACTTTAAATCGTAAAAAAGCTTTGCTAGTAGGGGGTTTCGTTGTACTGATTTGGTTAAGATGTTTTCAGGAGTAACACCAAGAGGTAATAATCCAGGGCTGTGTATTTCAAGACGATCATTGTACAAATTGATAAAGATGTCTCCACGCATTGAGTAATTGCGGTGCGCAAAAGCATTTGCGATTAACTCTCTAATTACTTCTGGAGGATAATTGTAAATGTTCTTTCTAAAAATACCATCAGAAACCTCTACAAATTCGTTCCAGTCTGGTATTTGAGTCAATAAATCATTAATGAGTTCTTTAGGGTTTTGTGCGTAATCATCCCAGACTTTTTTAAACACTTTTCGTTCGTCTATATCGTATTTTATAAACTGAACTGATGGAGGATAATGTATTACAGCTCTGTCTTTTCTGTTTCCTATCCAAAGAATTCCTAGATTAGTTAGAATTCCGTTATTTGTTAAAAAGTAATGGTCAACTATTTCTTCATCGTGCATCTCTTTTATAAACTGACTCACTCTTTCGGAAGAACGGATGTCCTTTAGAAACTGATTTAACTTAGAGACGTCGCATTCAGACAATGGGATTTTTTTAACGGTCTTGTCTTCCCAAACAAAAGCGTTTTTTTCTGCAAACAAACGTTCTATGTCATCAGAGAGGATAGGTTTGCATTGATCGGAAACTCGCATATAATACTTACCGTCAGTGGTACAGGCGATAGATTGACTGCTTCTGAAAACAGTTAGTTCTATGTATTCTCCACCGTTTTCTGATTGTATTATTTTTGGCGCAATTCCAACATTTAAGGCTAGAGCAGGTATTTTTATCTGAATAGCCTCAATTAGATCTGGATTTATTTTTTGAGTAGGTTCAGGTGAACTTTGGTTGTCTTCTATTCCTATTAGAATTTTTCCTCCAGAGCTGTTAGCAAAGCATACGCAATCCTTAGCTAACTCTTTCCAATTCGCCTTTTTGCCTTCAATGATAGAAAGTGATTTTTTATCTAAAATACCGTTCTCCTTCATAATACTTTTTTTGATGCAATTAGTTTACAATTCTCCTTTAAACGCCTTTTGCAATAGGCTGTTAAACAACTCCTCTGATTTTATTAAACTTGCTTGTGCTATGGCTTTCTGTTCTTGTATCAGTGAAAGACGTTCTGCAAATTGATTTTGTAGTTTCACTGGAGGAATGACTATTGGAAGTTTAATGATGATATTTTTATTAAGATTAGCCATTGTCACTCCCTGTGCTTTCTCGTATAATTTTTCAACTGTTGAACGATGTGATAATAACCAATAACAAAAAACTACATTGATGTTTTCTTTAAATCTCAGATATAGGCTTCCTGTTCCACAAAAGGACTTCTCCCTATCGACAACACCAATTTTGCTTAAATCTCCCCTACGCGCCATCACAATATCTCCTATATTCAAATGGTAATTTGGCAAAGAGTCGTACTTCTCATCTGTAATTTTAACTGAAGACTTATATTCTATACTTCCTTTCTTAATATTAGTAGGGTTAATTAAAGGAATTCCCTCGTCTACATAATCTGACATGTGTAATTGAGAACCAAAAGGACCTATTTGGATTTTTTTACAATAATTTCCCAGAATATCAACTGGCCACCCCTTAGGATTACTCACAGGATCTCCAAACATATCCAAGAAAAGTGCCTGTGTGAGTTCGTCATACTTAGCAATTAATGCTTTGTCGTTCTGTCTCACGGCATCTGCGGCATCAAGAATATTGGCTATTTTTTGTTGTTGTGGTAATGGGGGTAGGGGGATTTTGATGGTTTCTAATGATGACTTAGTTAATTTCCCTCTTGTTGCTCCATTAATGTACAAGTTCAAATCAGTATGATTCAAATAATACATCAGATATTCTAAAACTAAATTCTCTTTTGCAGTTAAGACATGTGCATGATTGTTGACCCATACTTTTTCATTGTATAAAACAGCACACCGTTGATTAAATCCCCAACTTCCTCCATCTTCTGCTACGCAAAGAATCTTCTCATCAAAAATATACTCATCAATATATCCCATTATGTTATTTGCACCAATGTACGGGTATAATGGTTTTGACTCTTTTAATTCTCTTTGAGAGGAATTTAAAGGTACCCTCTTATTGTCTAAGTTATTTACTATCTCTTTTAAAGAAACTAAATTCCACTTACTCATTTCAACAAGTTTTCTAAGATTAGTAACTTTTGTTTATTCTCTTCTTGAAGTGTTTTAATGTCTTGTATAATTACGGCTGGTTTCGCATAAGTCACTTCCTCATACACCACCTCTTTGTAGCGGTTAATAGACAAGTCCCAGTCGTTGGCTTTGATGTCTGCAAAAGGAACTAAAAAGCTTTTATCAGTGCGGGATCTCTCGGTCTCTTTATCTAAATTATGGTAACGACTTATAATGTCTGCGATGTCATTGTCTTTGGTTTCTGCACGTTTGTCATCAAGTGTATATCCATCAGCTTGCATGTCATAAAACCAAACTTTATCTGTGCCACCCGTTCCTGTTTTGGTAAAAAATAATACGGCTGTACTTACTCCAGCATAAGGCTTGAACACTCCGCTTGGCATAGAAATTACGGCATCAAGTTTGTGGTTTTCTATGATTTCTTTTCGTATTTGTTTGTGGGCGTTAGAGCTTCCAAACAGCACGCCATCTGGCACGATTACGGCGCATCTACCGCCTGTTTTCATCATGCGTAACATAAGTCCTAAAAACAGTAATTCAGTCTTTTTAGACTTCACCATTTTTAGTATTGAACTTTCTACACTATCATAGTCTAAGCTCCCTTTAAAGGGAGGGTTTGCTAGTATAAGTGAGAAACGTTCTCGTACGTCACCATTGCTTTCGCTCAGGGAATCTTTTCCTATAAGAGTAGGGTTTTCTATCCCGTGTAACTGCAGGTTCATGGCACCAATACGCAACATGGTACTGTCAAACTCAATCCCGGTAAACATATCGCTGTTGTAGTGTTCTCTAAACTGTTTTTCATGAAACCAGTCTGGGTGCTTCTCGTGTATGTATTCCCCTGCCGAAACTAGAAATCCCGCCGTTCCTGCAGAAGGGTCGCATATCGTATCTTCCTTAGTAGGTTGTACCATATCGACCATCATTCTTATAATATGCCTTGGGGTTCTAAACTGTCCGTTAGTTCCTGCTGTAGCAATTTTAGAGAGTAGGTATTCATAGACATCTCCTTTAGTATCTCTATCCTCCATCTTGATCTTGTCGATCGTCTGTACCACTTGGTCTAGTAGTCTTGGAGTAGGAATCATAAAGGTAGCTCCTTTCATGTACTTAGCAAAAACACCTACTTCGCTGCCTACTTCTTTCATGTGGTCAAAAACGCTCAGTCCGCCCACACTTGGTCTAGTGAAAAGGTCAAACATGGCTTGTGGCTCAATATTCTTAAACGAACTCCACCTTAATTCTTGTTGTTCAGCAGTAAAAAGTACGTTGGCTACAGGTTGCTTAATTAGACTTGCTTTTTTCTCCTCCAGTAGTTGTGTCTCGTCTAGCCTTCGTAGAAATAGCAAATAAGTAAATTGTTCAATCACCGTCATTGGGTTAGAAACTCCTCCTGTCCAGAAGGACTCCCATATCTTATCTACTTGCCCTTTAATTTCTCCTGTAATCATATTGTTTTGAGTATGCTATTTTTTAATTGTTAACCCTAAAAATAGGGTTTAAAGGCGTAAATATACAGAAAGTAGGGGGTAAAATGATGTATACTTCCCACTTTAGTTATTGCTTATTTAAACTTCTCCACTTCTATTTTGGATCTTAATTAATCAGGTTTATACTGATAGCAAATAGGGGTAAAGAAACAAGTTTTAACTTACAATGGCAATACCCACTTTTAGTGATATCTAATACGAATCATATTGATAATTTGGTTGTAAAGATTAGTTATTCAGGAGGTAGGGAAAAGAGAAGTTTTGCGTCTCAATATTCATTATATAGATTTGGTTTAAAATGAAAAAAGACAGCTGTTACACTGTCTTTCTCTCTAATTAATCTTGATATTTCCAAAGAAATCCTAATGAACTCTTTCTTTCTCCTCTACAACATCGTGAGATACAGGTTTTGGATAGTCCGGTAATCCTACTTGCTTCGGCAACGGAATTATAACGAGCTAAAATTTCACCATTTAAAGAGTACTGGAAAACTTTCTTTTTCCTATTATCTGTAACGGGTTTAAAGGTATTTTTTAGGGAATAGGACCAATAGCTTCCTTTCCAAAGAGTAGCTGTTAAACAAGCATTAGATATTCTTTTTTTGTCATGTCCGAGCATTGATTGAATTTCTTTCAAACCATCGAAAGAAGCTATTAAATTACCTGCTAAATCAAACTGGTAGACAGTCTTACTAAAGCCGCCCCCAGAATCAGAATTATAGCCGTTCTCTTTGCTGTCATACTGTAGAATGTATTTTTTTTCTTTCTCAGCTAATTCAGTAGTAGATGAAGCTGTATCAATTTGTTCCCAGCGGAAAGCATCTGCTCCATTCGTAGCGATTGCTTCTTGGAAACAACTGCCAACTTTTTTTTGTGATTTTTGTAAGTGGTCTGCCTTTCGCTCTGCTATTGACCTTGTCGTTATTCCTATGTACACTTCATTAGTTTCTTGATTCGTAACCTTGTAAATTATGTTATTCGTTTGCATCATCATCATCATTTGTTATAATTAATTTGAACTCATATTTGCCGCCTGTTTTTTTGTCTTTGTACTGCAATTGATTCTCCTCGGCATATCTTTTAATCCATTTAGTTAGCATGTGTGAAGAAATTTCTTTTAAATGGGGGTAGCTATCTATGAATTTCTTAAAAATATCTTTTTTTTCAATCCATATACCAGTGCTTAAAAATCCATTTAAAGTAAAGTCGTGAAATTCGGTAGAAGTTCGTTGAGTAAACTTGTTGACTTTTAGCTTTAAAGGTTTGGCTTCCAAAAGCCCCTCTTTTAAGAAAAATTGTATGCAATCAATCATGAAACTAAAAAAGCAATTCCATTCATTTTCATCCCAATCGTCAAAAAACAGATTTTTATAAACCATTTTGGGGGTTAATTTCTCTGAAAAATAATTAGGAATTTCAAATTCGTGCCTTCTTCTTATGTCAGAGCTTCCTCCAGGACCTGAGACTGGAGAATTAGACGAAACTATAATCTTTGGAGACTCTTCTGCTTTTAGTGTAAATTCCTCTTTTCCTTTCTTTTCAATTACAAATCCAGAGGTCGCCATTGAATATAGTAATTCTAATGAAAACTTACTGTCTACGTCATCAAAACATACAATGTCAGTTGTGTTACTGATTCTTTGATTGTTAAATCTTGAGTCCCTTTTCATGTTTTTTCCATCCATTAAAACAGTTTCCACACAATGGGACAGTGCTTTAGATAGCAAGCTTTTGCCTGTTCCTCCATTAGTAGGGCCTCCTTTTGTAGCATTTTCATCCAGAAAGATAACTACCTTACATACAGCAGGATTATTGTGTCTATGCAGTAAATAGCCAAGTGTTGCTTTAAGTGCTTTAAATCTCTCTGGATCTTCTTTTGATAATTTAAAACAAAAGTCATTAAATTGTCCACTATTAAAATTGACTAGATTAAAATCTTTGTGAATTATTCTATTAGCCCATATTTTGTGAGGAAGTTTTTCATAAGGTACTAATACTATGTCAGTTTCATTAACTTTTACTGCTGTGTTCTTAAAATATAGCCAAGCGCAATCCTTTGGGTCTTTGTCACTGATTCCTTTTACTTTTGGGAGTAATTCATATTTTTTTCTGTTTAAGTAGCCGCCTATTCCTCTTACAAAAACTTCTAAGACATCGAGTTCTTTTATAGAAATCAGGTAGTTTCTAATAAAACACGATAAATCTCCTTCACTAACATCACTTACAATATTGTCAACAATCCTGACTAACCTTGTCGCTCCTCCAATATTCATGTTACCAAACCCATTTTTACCTAAAAATTTGATTAATTCAAAGTGAATAATCTTAGGAACGCCATTGTCATAGTGGTAAAACCCTGCTGTTTTTTTTAATTTTTGTTTTTCATTCCCTACTTTTGTCTGTTTTTCCTTTACCATAAATCTTTTCTGTTATTAAGCCCTTTTAATATTTTCGTTGTTCGCAGGGCGTTAACGATTTCAACACGGCAAATCTAAGCAGAGAAAGAAATTAGGATGGGTAAGAAATTTTATACCCAAGAAAAACAAATAAGTTTTACTGGGGATTAAAGAAGTCACTCTCAGAGAAAATTTCCTCTAAAGATTGGAGTGTAGGTTCAGCAGATTTAATGTATTTATCATCAAGTAACTCATCTGCTGCTTTTTTAGATTTTTTTATTTCCTTAAACTTCAGTTCTTTATCGTCATAGTATGTAAAGAAGGATTCAATTAGCCGGTGTAAATGCAAGGGGTTTATCTCTCCAATTATTTTATTCTTATGAAGTAAAGAGAATAAAACTACTACTTGGTTTTTTGTTAGTTTGAATGGAATTTTCCCTGGAATATCTAATGTTTCTGCAAGATGCACTGTATTAATATACTCATAAAGCCTATCGATTTCGTTTATGATTTTAATTTTAAATGAGGAATCTAGATACTGTGAATTGTTTATATCATCAATAAAAAGAGCTAAACCTTTAAGTTTATGACTGCAGAATCTTTGGATTGCAGTTGTTTCGTATATTGCTTTTGTAGTGATTTCTTTTTCAAATGATTGTTTTAAAAAATCTAACTGATTTTTCATCTTTGGATAGAGATAATCATCGTAGAAGTTCATTGAATGCTCATAATCAACAGTATTACTTTTTTCATTGTAAGACTCTCCAAAATTGTCTAACTCAAAATCATCGATGGTTTCTTTTTTAAAAATTACGGTAATGCTATTTATTGAATCATCGATTTTCTCGCTTTCACTACCCTCAGTAAATCTAATCGATTCATAAATAATGTCTTGAAGTAAAAACTCTCTCTTTAGCTTATAAAAACTTTCTTTGTTTAAAATTTGTTTGAATGAGATTCTATCCATTTTTGTCTTATGTTATTTATTGAATGCAGTAGAACTGATTCCTACCGCATTCAAAAGTAATAATTGCAATTTCTTTTTCAGTGGTTTTATTGATAAAGGAGAAACCGTCTCAAAAGTTGGTTATCGAAATTCAGCATAACTCCTTGTTTTATAATAGCTACTCTGTAAATTCCTCAATAAGGATTTCAAAAGAGTGGTAATGGTACGCATTCCCTTCTATAATAAAAATTGTTTTTAATTCTGTTGTTACTTTAACCTCGCTAACCCAAACTAATTGCCCTTTCCTTAGCAGTCCAACGTTGGATAAGACCTTGACTCTGAAAGGGCAAAAAAGTAATTTGAGCACATTGTAATACGTTATTACATAAAGTTCTTTAGGCGAACTGTATTGAAGCACATCTGCTAATTCATGGTCTTCCATAATTTCTTCTTTCTCTACCTCCCGTTAAGTATTCCCTGCAAACAAAAGAGCGATGATTAATAATGGAGGAACCAATTGGGAATGTTGTTTTGGATGGATTTACCTAGGTTGTTGATTAGTTCGTATGCGTTGACATTCCGTTCTAGGTTATTATCGATGTAAGATGATTTGTTGGCTTCTGTAAATAAGTTGTATAGATTCCAGAAACTTATCGAACCATCGGGACTTCTTGAGAAGTTTGGACATTGGTAATAGTCTTTCGCAATGTTGTTTATCTGACTGTCATTCAATGAAATTGGGAAGATTGACTTCTGTGTGTGCTTGTCTAAGTGCGTAAACATTCTGAATTTTCCAATTAAGTGTGCAAATTGCGTTTCAGACAACTTGTGTTCAATCATTCCCTCCATCATTTTAAGGTGATTATCTCTCTTGTAATTAGAGAAAAGTTCAATCATTTTGTCTTCTAGTTCATAAATGGAAGATATCCTTATTTCATTGGAAAAGCCATCAGTACTAATGCACAGGTTGGTACATACCTTATTTTTGAAACCAATAAAAACTTTGAATTTTTCCATTGATTTTTTGGAATAAAGGTTCTCCTGATTATACGCTCGGACTCCGCCAATGCTCAATGTAAGCTCATTTCCGTTAACAATTTGCTTTGTCGAGGGTAAATCTATAATGAAGGCGCATCGTTCGTAATAAATGGTTTTTTCGTGTTCTTCAAGATCCTTTGCAGGTTTTCCTATTGCTGATGGAATTCTTCCTTTTACTACGTGGCTTACTCTAATATCAGGTGTTTTCTGAAGTACCCCAGGCAGTAATTTTTGAATTATTTGTTGGCATTTATCTACAAACTGGAAATGGCTAATTGTTGACTCGTTATCCTTTGAGAATACAGGGATTATACAATCTTTTTCCAGATGCTCTAAGCTCACTATTTCAGTATTGGCTTCAATAAAACTACTGGATGGTTTGTTTATTATCTCGTTTTCATCTACTAGATGCTCGTTGATGCTACTATTAAGTACTAATTCCATGAGTTTCTTCAATTAATGGTTTTACAATTTCTTTTTCGTCGACTACGTGACTGGCGATGTTTTCTATCTGGTTTTTCCTGTTCATAATGGCATTGTGAATCTGCTTTTGAAGCGAAGGATATTTGGAATACACATGCTTCAATCCCTCAAGATTCTCACAAGCATTAATCTCAGACATCGCTATTTCAACTGAAATCCCCAGATTACACCATTCAATAAGCTTCTTTCCTGTGGATGAATTAATAATGAATTCGGGTTTCCCAGAGAACAAACCAGTTCTATCTTTAGAAGCGGTAACAAGATGATTGTCATTTATAAGCTCAAAATTGACTGTCAGCTCATATTCAAAACCGTCTCTTGTAATTTCCTTAGTTCCTAGCTTCATTACTTTAGTCTTACCGTTGCCGTCTTTATCAAGACTGTAATCTGTTTTGCGTCTTACAGTAGAAATTACGTGGCAGTTTGAATTAAGAATTTTATCGATAAAGGCTTGATGACGCGGAGTTATTTTAGCCCAATCTTGGAATCTTCCTCCAAGCTGTTCATGTAATTCCAAGCATCCACCTTTGCCAGACCACTCGTGTGAAATACTGTCAATTATAACTACTTCAATTTCTTCTTTTTCACAAACCTCAATGGCTTGAATGTACCGCTCTGGAGCGTATGGCTCATTCAAAGACAATACGTTAAAATCTCCTAAGTGGGAGTAGAGGCTGGCACTGTTATTTTCAGTGTCAATTATAGCTATTTTAGTCCAATCGTTAGTGATTCCGTAAGCTAATAGCAAAGCTGAGTAAGACTTCCCAAAGCCACTTGCTCCGCTTAAACCCAGTCTTAATTTCACTTGGTTCCTTTGTGCTTTTTGTAATTTCATACTGATGTTATTTGATGTTGTTATTGGTCGTTATTCGACATAATAAATTATTGTTATAAAAAAAAAAGGAACTCCTTTTGAGAGTTCCTTAATTACTTATAGTGAGGTGTTTTAGTACACCATTTCATTTTTTAGCACGTTGCTTTCAACGATGCTTTCTTCTTCTGAAAGGTATTCGTATCGGTGCGACATTTTGATGATTTCGCCCGTTTCCCGAATGGTAAATTCATAAGGGTCTACTGTTACCTTTTTTATAGTTCCGGGCATTTGAGTTCCTAGTAGTGCCTTACAGGTTGGTTCGTTAAACGTACACGACACTTTAGTTGTTCGCGCAGTAAAGTAAGTCTTTCCAGTTTCTTTACTTTTTACAGATTCAATTCCTCCTTGTACTTCAAGAGCATAGAAAGTTTCCCCATTCTCTCTTTGATATTTTTTGTAATCCACAATTGTAACCATAGTTTTTATAATTTTAAGATTAAACATTGACGGGCATATCCCAAAACATAAAAAGAGTAGGGCTGATGTGTTTGATTACTAAGAGTGTGACTTAAAAAAAAATTAAAAATTTGTATTGGGTTATGACATCATGAAAATTTGTAGCCTAAAAGTAAATGCATCGCCCTAAAGAAAAATTGGTTATAGGTTTTCATGTTTTTAGTCAGAGGTTATCACAATTTATACTTCCTTGTTAGAAGTTTCTTGAACCCATTTTGCGCCTTTTAAGACAAATCTAAATACTACTAAAACACCTGATGCAATTAGAAATGTATAGAAAGCACTAGTCTGGGATTTTTCAGTAAAAATTTGTTTTCTCCTTTCTATGTTACTTTGCCAATTATCACTCATGTAACAATCGAATGGGAAGTCACTAACAGCAATTCCCGTCATATAATTCCCGTCAATATGAATTTTTTCGGCAACATTAAAATTATCGAATTTATCAGCTTCGTAAACCACAAAGTAAAAAATTGGAAATGACACAACACCAATAATAAGTCCATATAATATCTGTTTAAATACAGATTTTGTTTCTTTGGCGACAACAACTTCAGATTTTGGACTTATAAATTTTTCTTTCTTTTTGCTAATCTCAGCTTCAATCTTTAATGCTTTTTCAGGTTTAGTTGGAATTGGAGGAGGTATTTTCTTTATTAACTCTTGTAATTCTTCAACATTAATCGCCTCAACCCAATTATCGATTTCTTCTGTCCAAATAAGTGTTGTCTTGACAAGATTTTTCTCCCTTAACTCATCAAGGGAGAATGGACCTTGTTGCATATCATTAATTACTATATAGAATTTGCTCATTATTACTTTTTTTGATTTAATTATTTATTCGCAGAATGTTGTATTGTCAAAAACATCGTTAAGAGCACTTGTTATTTCATTTTCTGTAAATCCGGTTACTTTAAATTTGCAATAATAGTATGGAGCAGTTTCTAAAATGTCCAATTGTATATATATTGAACCAATATCTTTTATTGAACCGTCACAATTTTCTTCATAGACCATTGTTCCAAAATCATCATCATACTCTATCTCTACATTTGTGTCTTCCAAGTATGGAATAATAGAATTTCTAAGGCATTTTTTGATTTTTACAAAACATGTATCTAATCCTATTTTTGTATACACTCCAGGCACCACCCCTCCATAAATTTTGTCATTTTCTTTGAAAACGTTAAGAATTAACTTATTACTTAAATTACTTGATCTCAAATAATCATAAACTTTGTCAGATTCAATATTCTTGGCGTAAAAAACATTTTTCAAACCGCCTGCTGTATTAATTTTCCGCGGTAATACTGATGCATCTAATATGTAATCTGTGTACTGATTTTCAAAAATGTAATCTCTTGGACTCAAATCACTAGTATCAATAGCAATAATTGAGTCGTCGCTAATTTCAATACAAGCCAGTGATATAACAGATCCTACTTCTTTATTTTTATCTAAACGAGTTGCTTTGACATAATACCAACAAGTGAAGTCTTGCCCATTAAAAATTCTATTTATATATGTTTTAATCGCCATTTTATTATTTGGTTAAGATTATTTAATGTCTATTTTTTTTATCTTAAAACGGCATTACGCCTAGATAGATTAGATTGTTGTTTTCTTTAACTACGATTGAAAGGAGGGAATATTTATGGGTGTTGTCATAAAAGTTGTAATTAAGCGCTTCTTTATCTGTGTCCAAAGTTGACTGCTCTATTTTCAATAGAAGTTCACCATCCGAACTTTCATCAGCATGATTAAGCATTCCTTTAAAAAATTGATAGAAATCTTCCTTGTTAGGTGCTTCTGTCTCTACCTCCCCTGACATTAGAAAAGGTAAAAATGATTCGGGGTTATTATTGATGCATGATAAAATCAATTCAGCCTTAATTTTTTCTATTGATGTTTGTTGCCAAATCACTTTTACCTTTATTTAAGTTATTCTTTAATTTTAAAATTAATTTGTGTAAGTGTATGTGTATTGATGAGTTTTACTGTTGGAGTAATCATACGCAGCTACTGATATAGGCTGATTCTCATCATTGTATTGATAAATAAAACTGTAACGTAAAACCCCGTTTTTATAAACTTCTTTGATGTTGTTTGGAGATAAAAAATGATAAATGTGATTTTGACCTAATAACGGGCAAATGTAATCGTCTAGCAATCCAAACTTTGTATACAAGACATTGAAGGGATTTATTTTATCATCATAAGTAAATGTATATTCGTATGAGGGATTGTCGAATTCTTTTTGTTTTGTAACCTGAGTAGTATTGTACACAAATTCGACGCTTAAATCGTTGTTTTCGACAATACTAGTAATTTGTTTTTGAGTGTTTAAATTGTAGGTATAATCTCTGTAAATCGATTTGTAAAAAATACTGCTAGTCATGTACGATATTGTTTCTACAGGATAGCTACTTAAATTATAGTTGTATGAGAAATCCTTTGGATTTACTGAATCGCCTGTAGCATAGTCTTTATCATGTGCAATTCTAATTAGTTTCTTGTTTTCATAACCAAGTTGTTGAGCTTGCATGTAATTGTTCAATTCTCCATAATTAACTTTAGTTAGAATGTTGTTCTCATAATGGTAGGAACTAAAACTTCCGTATGGTTCCCCTGTTTCTGTTACAGATATTAATAATTTGACATTTGTATTATTAGGCTGGTTGTCTTCTGGTTTAGAGCATGAAAACAAAAATGCGAACGATAAAATAAAAATTAGATTCTTCATAATTTATTTAAAAATATTGCCTACTCTGTTCAGTTTTCAGCATCCCCGTTGTTATTTCTATGTTTCAAATATAGGCAAATGTGCCTACTGTATAATAACTTAATTCCTCGAATTTTATTTCGTGGATAATCAAGAAAAAATAAGAATATTAATTAGCTTTGGTGGAAAACTTCGAGAACTCCGTTTAGCAAAAGGTTTTACTCAAGAACAACTTGCTAATGAACTAGGTGTCGAAATTTCCCAAATCAGCAGAATTGAAAGAGGTATCATTAATACTTCTGTTACAACTTTGTATGCAATTTCCAAAACCTTAAAAATTGATGTTTCTCAATTATTCCTTTTTGACACTCCTTAATTTTAAATTCAAAGCAAACCTAAATTACTTTTATGAGTCTATTTTACGGTTTCCCGTAAACAGCCATTTTTTAGTGATTTAAGATGGTTATTTAAAGAGAGATAATTTACTAACAAAGGAATACGTATTGCTTCTTACTCACAATACCCACTTTTAGTGATTTTCTACTAAGATTTATGGATTTTATCAATTTTCAATTTTAACGTTTTCATCGCTTCACTCACTTTTTTCTGTACTACCTTCCCGTAACTTTCCTGTGTAATAACCATGTTAGAATGACCTAGTAACTCAGATACAATTTCCATAGGAACATCATTGTATAGGAGGACAGTTGAAGCGAATGTTTTCCTTGCAATGTGGTGCGTAAGACGTTTTTCAATTCCAGTTACATCTGCAATCTCTTTTAAATATGAATTGAATTTTTGATTGCTTATTGATGGGAAAATGCGGTTGCTATCAGTTGAGTATTTCTCAATAATTTCTTGAGCTTTGGGAAGTATTGGAATGGAGATTTGACGTTGTGTCTTCTCTCTCTTCATTTGAATCCAGTTAACATCGTCAAAACCTATTTGGATGTTGTGTTTCTCAAGATTTGTCATTTCATTAAAGGCTAGTCCTGTGTAACAACAGAAAATAAATAAGTCTTGAATGGTGATTAATCTCTTTTGTTGTAATACTGCTTCTTCAAGGGTTTTAAGTTCTTGTGTAGTGAGGAATATAACGGTTTTACGGACTGTTTTGGACTTATGGAGTATAAACGGATCTCTATCTAAGTAGCCTTCTGAAATAGCTTGTTTTATCGGAGTTCTAAGCCTTTGAATGGTTTTGTTAATAGTAATTTGTTCTTGTTTTTTCTCGGTCTTTAAATAATAGTCAAAATCATCCAAAAACTGTAAACTCAATTCTTCTAAAGGGAAATCTGTTTTTTTAAATTTCCATTTTAGGAACGCCTCTAAATGATTGCCGACATAAACGAACTTGTTATAGGTATTGTCTTTGATTTCTAATCCTACTAGTTTTTTAATTTTGGCTAGATACTTTTTATAGTAAGAAAGGACAAACTCACTTTTCTTTATTTCTTTTCCTAAATATTTGTCATGGATGTCTTCAATAGAAAAAGGGTTCTCTTGTAATCTTAAGATCATGTAGATGCTATTGACCTTTGATTTTATTGTGTCAAGTTGGGAATTGTATAGAACTGCAGATTTATGGGATTTTAGAATTACTTGGTTTTTGGCATCCCAATGCTCTGACTCTATATTAATGCCTGTGCTAAGCTGTTTTCTGTTCCCATTTAGGGTTAATCGGCAAAATAATGGAGATTGATTCTTCTTGTTTTTTCTATTCTTTCCTTCAATAAATAGAATTTTTAAATTGTCTGTTGTCATAACTTTTTGTTTTAGTCAGACATGCAATTGGTTACGATAAAAAAAGTGATGCCTGTTAGAAAAAGAGATGATGCCTAATATGTTGCCTTTTTTTGCAAAATAAGTTGGCAAGTTGGCAGAAGTCAAAAATTCTCCTTTCTTTACTATACCACCGTGAAGTATTGATTTCGCTATAATCTTAAAACAAAAAAGCCACTCAATTTCTTGAATGGCTTTTTAAAAGCTCCCCCTCTTGGGCTCGAACCAAGGACCCTCTGATTAACAGTCAGATGCTCTAACCAACTGAGCTAAGGAGGAAACTGTATATTTTAATTTTTTTAAAGAACGTCTTATTTATTTGCTTTTGAGTAACTCTGTTTGTTTGTCTAAGCGGTTGCAAAGATAGGCTAACATTTGGTTTCTGCAAATAAAATTCAAACTTTTTTTTTATTTTTTTTACTTGCCTACAATTGCTTTGTAAATGTCGTTTCCGTTTGCAAATAGTAATAGTGTTATAAGTAAAACAAAACCAACTAATTGTGCGTTCTCTAGGAATTTATCGCTAGGTTTTTTACCTGAAATAATTTCGTATAATAAAAACATCACATGACCACCATCTAGTGCTGGAATAGGCAAAAGGTTCATTACACCAAGCATTATTGATAATAAAGCCGTAATGGTCCAGAACATTTCCCAACTCCAAGTTTTTGGAAAAATATCAAATATAGCTTTGAAACCACCAACTTGTTTGTAAGCTTTAGTTTCTGGATTAAAAATCATTTTTAATTGTTTTCCGTATCCTACTAATTGATCTTTTCCTCTAGTTATACCCACAGGAATTGATTCTAATAGCCCAAATTCTTGTTTGCTTACTTTGTAGTACCCCAGTTTTTCTAAAGAATCCATTCCCAATCTTCCAATACCTATTCCTAGTTTTCCTTCAGAATTGATTTGAATAGGTAATTTAATTTCTTTTTCGTCTCTTAGGATTAAAGCTGTTACGGTTTTGTTTTTATTATTTTCAAAAACTGTTTTGGCTTGATCATAGTACTTGGTAGTTTGCCCATTTACAGAAACAATAATGTCTTTTGGCATTAAAGCTGTATTTTTAGAACCTTCAGAAATAGGTCCTACCACAAATGGCATTCTAATATCAAGTAAACTTTTTTTCTCAACTTTTGATAATTGGTCAACAAAATCATTTGGCATATTGATAGTTTGTTCTGTTGCGCCTCTTTTTATGATGACTTCTTTTGCCATGATTACTTTCATGGTAAGATCATTGTCAAATTTTACAATTTTTTCACCATCAACAGATACAATGTGGTCTCCAGTTTTAAAACCTGCTTTCTGCATGGTTTTATTTTCTACTAGTAAACCATCTTTCAAGTCTTCATTAGCAATATAAGTTTCACCATATACATAAGCCATACCTATATATATTATGAAAGCCAAAATAAAATTTACAGTAACACCACCCAACATAATGATTAATCGTTGCCAAGCTGGCTTAGATCTAAACTCCCATGGTTGAGGTGGCAAAGCCATTTGTTCTTTGTCCATGCTCTCATCAATCATTCCGGAAATTTTTACATAGCCACCAAGCGGCAACCAACCGATACCATATTCGGTTTCGCCAATTTTCTTTTTGATAAGGGAATATTTTACGTCAAAAAATAAGTAGAATTTTTCGACTCTTGTTTTAAATAATTTTGCAGGAATAAAATGTCCTAACTCGTGAAGTACAATAAGTAAGGATAAGCTCAATAAGAATTGAGAAAGCTTGATAAATAGATCCATTTTTTAATTTTGATTCTTAATATGATGCACAAAAATAGGGTTTTCTGTTTGTATATTTTACAATAATTGTTCCAGAGCAATTTAAAAGTTTGTTAATTATGTTAATTTGAAATAGAACTTTGAAAGCTGAATCTTAACTTTACTTTCTTGAATCCCGTTATTTAGGATTTATATCACTTTAAAACACGTATAATGTCGTCAAAATTATTTTCTCCTATTACCATAAAAAGCATCACGCTAAAAAATAGAATTGCAATATCACCCATGTGTCAATATTCAGCCCAAGACGGTTTTGCTAATGATTGGCATTTGGTTCACCTAGGAAGTCGCGCCATAGGCGGTGTAGGATTAATTATTCAAGAAGCCACAGCGGTATCAGCAGAAGGTAGAATCTCACCAGAGGATTTAGGGCTCTGGAATGACGAGCAAATTGTGAAGATGAAAGAAATCAATACTTTTATTGTGAGTCAAAATACAGTTCCTGGAATACAATTGGCGCATGCCGGACGTAAAGCCAGCTCAGCATCACCCTGGAACGGAGGACGTAAACTAGATGATTCACAAGGAGGTTGGGATACTGTAGCACCAAGCCCAGTTGCCTACCATCATACTGAGAAAGCTCCTCTAGAACTGCATGAAGCAGGAATACAAAAAGTAATTTCAGATTTTAAATCTGCTACAAAAAGAGCTGTTCAAGCAGGTTTTCAGGTGATGGAAATACATGCTGCTCACGGGTATTTATTGCATCAATTTTTATCTCCGTTATCTAATTTTAGAACTGATATTTATGGAGGTAGTTTTGAAAACCGCATCCGCTTGACGCTTGAAGTTGTTGAAGCGGTACAATCAGAATGGCCTGATTATTTACCGTTTTTTGTAAGAATATCAGCAACTGACTGGGCTGATGGTGGCTGGAACTTAGAAGAATCGGTTCAACTTTCTAAAATTTTAAAAGGAAAAGGAGTTGATTTAATTGATGTTTCAACCGGAGGTTTGGTGTCGCACCAGCAAATTCCGTTAGGACCCAACTATCAAGTTCCTTTTGCCGAAAGCATAAAAAATGAAACTAGAATTCAAACTGGAGCGGTAGGATTAATTACGGAAGCTGCTCAAGCTGAGGAAATCATTGCCTCTGGAAAAGCTGATTTGGTATTTATAGCACGAGAATCTTTGAGAGATCCTAATTTAGGTTTGAGATTTGCCCAAGAGCTAGATGCCGAAATGGAATGGCCAAAACAATACGCTAGAGCGAAACAGTAAGGTTTTGAAACATATAAGTCATATAATTTTTCTTTTTTTAAACCATTAGGGTATTAAGAAAATTAAGTTTTTTATGGTTCGCTTTCGTTGTATTTATTTTGAAGATCTTATATGACTTATATGTTTCAAAAAAAATCAAACCATTAATGCATTAAGAAAATTTAAGGTAGTTGCTAGTTTCGGTTTTACGAATCTTATATGAACTTATATGACTTATATGTTTCAGTATTTTTTTAAACCATTAAGGATTTAAGAAAAGTTAAGGGTTTGTCTAATAATTTTAAAATCTTATATGACTTATATGTTTAAAATGAACATTTCACAAATTTGAAACCTATCATTATGCAAAGAATAAAAACAGCTCTATTGTCTTATGGAATGTCAGGCAAAGTATTTCATGCTCCTTTTTTAAATTTCCATCCAGGATTTGAGCTTATTGGTTCTTGGGAACGCAGTAAAAAATTACTACACCAAGATTTCCCTACTTTAAAAAGCTATGCTTCACTAGCGGAGGTTTTACAAGATGATATAGATTTAGTTGTTGTGAATACGCCTGTGGCCACGCATTATCAATATGCAAAACAAGTGCTAGAGGCAGGAAAACATGCTATTGTAGAGAAAGCTTTTACGACAACAGTTGCTCAAGCAAAGGAGCTTATGGCTATTGCCAAAGATAAAAATCTTAAATTGTCTGTTTTTCAAAATAGGCGTTGGGACAGTGATTTTAAAACCGTTCAACAAATTATTTCAGATAAAGTATTGGGTAAAATCGTAGAGGCTGAGATTCATTTTGATCGGTACAATCCGCTTTTGAGTCCAAAGTTACACAAAGAAATAGTTTCTGATGGATCAGGAATTCTCAAGGATTTAGGGCCTCACATTATTGATCAAGCATTGTGTTTGTTTGGTTTGCCAAATTCGGTTTTTGCTGATATCCGCATTACGAGAGAATATTCCTTAGTTGATGATTATATTGATCTGTTGCTTTATTATGCTAATTTTAGAGTGCGTATAAAAGCGGGATTTTTTGTTCGAGAAGCCAATCCTGCTTATGTTATTCATGGCGAAAAAGGGTCTTTTTTAAAACCGCGCGGTGATGTACAGGAAGACGAACTAAAATTAGAATACAAACCAAATTTAGAAACTTGGGGAACGGAGCCAATTGAAAAACAAGGTTTGTTGCATTCCGAAATTAATGGAGAAATTATTCGGGAAATTGTACCTACGCTTCAAGGTAATTACTTTGATTTTTTTGATGGCGTGCACCATTCAATTGTAAATAATAGTCCAGAACCAGTCACCGCACAAGAGGGCTTGCAGGTCATGCAAATTATTGAAGCGGCACTACAAAGCAATGCTCATAAAAGAGTAATTGATTTGTAGTAAATCTTTGTTAACTTTCATTTTCATTAGCTAAAACCTTTATTATATATTCAATTGGTTAAGTTGGTGTATTCCTTTTTATAAACAATAACGTTGTATTTTTTAGCAAATGCGTTGTATAGACACAGCCAATCATTGCTTTTTGTAATTTTGACCCTAAAATTAAATAACAATCATTTTGATAGACTTACAATTTCTTGGAAAAACCAGAACTAAAGCCAAGCTAAAAAAGAGTTACAGAAAAGCAAAGGTTTCTTATCTAAACCGTATTCGCTGGGCGGTATCTGTATTTTACTTCGGGATGGGGTTGTGTTTTGCTACTTGGGCCAGTAGAATTCCAGATATCAAAACCTCGTTGCATCTCAGCGAAGGCGAACTAGGAACCATTTTATTCGCCTTGCCGCTGGGGCAGCTTATGGTGATGCCTTTCTCTGGTAAACTGATCACCCGTTTTGGCAGCCATAAAGTTTTAGTAGTTGCACTATTTATGTATGTGCTGAGCATGACAAATTTAGGTTTGGCTACAGCTGCATGGCAATTGTCATTAGGATTATTTGTTTTTGGAATTTTTGGAAACCTGTCTAATATAGCTGTAAACACACAAGGCGTTTATACTGAAGGATTGTTCAAGAGAACCATCATGGCTTCCTTTCATGGCATGTGGAGTTTTGCTGGTTTTACAGGAGCATTAGTAGGTCTAGCCATGTTGTCCTTGCAACTCACGCCCTATATTCATTTTATAATTGTAGCTGCGCTAGTACTTTTAATGATGCTATTTAACTTTAAACATTTGATAAAAGCCAAAGAAAAGATACAAACTGAACAGAAAAAATTATTTTCAAAACCAGATAGTTCCTTACTATGGCTAGGAGTCATTGGCTTTTGTTGCATGGCCAGTGAAGGCGTAATGTTTGACTGGAGTGGGGTTTATTTCAAAGATGTAATTAAAGCTCCAGGACCGCTTGTTATCTTAGGTTATACTTCCTTTATGATCATGATGGCCGGCGGACGCTTTATAGGAGATGCCATTATTTTAAAATTCGGACGCAAGGTAGTATTACAAGTAAGCGGAATTCTCATTTCATCTGGGCTTTTTACAGCTGTATTTTTTCCGTATGTGATCCCAGCAACTATAGCGTTTATGTTTGTAGGTCTTGGAGTTTCAACCATAATTCCTACCGTTTATAGTGTAGCTGGAAAAACTCCTAATGTTGCGCCTAGTGTAGCCTTGACAACCGTTTCTAGTGTAAGTTTTCTTGGTTTTTTAATGGGGCCACCCATAATAGGATACATAGCCGAGTGGTCTAGTTTACGTTTTTCATTTGCATTTATAGGTGTTTTTGGACTCCTGATTGCGCTCATGGTTTCAAGAATTAATGCAATCAAATAATGTTTTAGGAGCAGTCTAATCTATTTTTAAAGCAGTAGTATTCCTGCTGTACGCAGTATCTTTCCAGTCTTAAAAAAGACAGGAAAGGATACTTACTTCCATCAGGGCTATCCTGAAGAATTCATTTTCATCAGAAAATTTTTTAATTTTTTTTAATGAAAAATCAATATGTTAATTTTTTTTACTACTTTTAGTATAATAATTCTTTCAATCAGTATAATAAGTGCCTCGCCCAGTTGCTAATACCACACAAGCTGTAGCGTTTTAATAAAGTTTATACCACGTTTCCAAAATTCACATTTAATTTTTTTGTTGCTGTCCTACCAGAGGATAACAACCAGTAATGATTTTAGTTCAGCTATTGCTCGTGCAATAGTTGAATTATCATCACTGTTTTTTAATCTTAAATTATTTGATGTTGAATTTATGACTAAACTCTATCACCTATTGTTTTTTATCTTTTGCTGGATTAACGTTCAGGCGCAAGAAAGCACTGGTTTTTTTGGTAAAATAATCGATTCAAAAACTCAAAATCCCATTCCATTTGTTGTAGTTAGTGTGCAAAATACAACTCTAATGCAAATTACAAATCAAGAAGGTAAGTTTGCTTTTCAAGATGTTGCACCAGGTTCTATTTTAGTATTGGTGCGCAGTCAAGGCTATAAAGATGGCTTGTATCCGCTGGAGATAACAGCCGGAAAAATGGTTGACTTAGGAAATATAAGTCTTCAAGATGATCAATCTTTAGACTTGCAAAGTAGCATTATCACATTAATGGATAGTGATTTTAATGATGAGAACAGTTCCTCAGAAAGTACCTCTGGATTATTGCAATCATCTCGGGACGCTTTTCTACAAGCTGCCGCTTTCAACTGGGGACAAGCTCGTTTTAGAGTACGAGGTTTAGATAGTGAACATTCCACGATGATGATCAATGGGGTTACCATGAATAAGGTTTATGATGGTAGACCACAATGGGGTGAATGGGGCGGCTTAAATGATGCACTTCGCAATCAAGAATTTACCTTAGGAACAGCTCCTTCTGATTATACTTTTGGAGGCATCCTTGGAACACAAGAAATAAATACTCGAGCCTCCATTTATAGACCCGGAACCAGAATTACATTTTCTGGAACTAATACAAATTACAATTGGCGCTCTATGGCTACGCATGCGTCTGGCATGAGTAAAAAGGGTTGGGCTTATGTGGTTTCTGCTGGGAAGCGCTGGGCTCAAGAAGGCTATTTTGAAGGAACAAATTACGATTCGAATTCGTTTTTTGTAAGCCTCGAAAAAAAGTTAGGAAGTCAGCATGCTCTTAACCTTACTGCTTTTTACACACCAAATTCTAGAGCTAAAAATTCGCCAAATACTGATGAAGTAACGCAATTAACCAATCCCAGATACAACTCTTACTGGGGTTTTCAAGAGGGTAAAAAACGAAATGCTCGTGTAAAAACCATTGAGGAACCCATTTTTATGCTCAATCATTATTTTAAAGTCAATGATAAAACAAACTGGAACACTAGTGTTTTTTATCAAATAGGGACTACCGCAAACAGCACCATTGATTTTCAAAATGCCAATAGTCCAGATCCAACAAATTATAGAAAGTTACCTAGTTTTTATACCTCACTATACGCACCAGATGAAGGGGAGTTCTCTGGTGCATTTACTCCTGATTTTGATAATGCCGAAAAGAGCAAGGCCGCTTTTTTAGCTAATCCGCAACTTGACTGGAGATCTTTATACTTAGCCAATCAAACACCTGTTCTAGATGGAAACGGAAACATTACAGGTTATGAACCCACAAGAAGTAAGTATGTTTTATATGAAGATCAAGTACAGGCCGAAACAGGGTCAGTAACAACAAATGTTAGCGCTGCATTATCTGAAAACACTTTCATGAACGCCGGAGCTTCTTTCAAGAAAATGAAATCTAACAATTCCCAGGTTTTAGTTGATCTTTTGGGAGGTTCTTATTTTAATGATATCGATGCTTTTTATGAAGGGAATCAATCACAATCAGATTTAAACAATCCCAACAGACAAGTAGGAGTAGGAGACAAATACGGATATAATTTTAATTTTTTTGCCACTGTTTTAGATGCTTTTACACAGTTTAAATTCAGTTACAATAAAGTCGATTTTTATTTGGCACAGCAATTTTCAGCAACAAGCTATCAACGCGAAGGCTTGTATAAAAACGGTATTTACGAGACAAATTCTTTTGGCAAAAGTGACGTAGTAGCCTTTGAAAACTTTGGATTTAAAGGGGGTTTAAGTTTCAAAATTTCGGGTAAACAAGTTTTGGTATTAAATGCAGCTCACGCAACAAAGGCGCCTACTTTAAGAAATACGTTTGCCAATGCCAGACTCAATAACGCCATTGTAACTGGTATAGAAAGCGAAACCAATAGTAGCGTTGATGCTAGTTATGTGTACCGTTCTCCAAAATTGAAAGCTAGAGCAACAGCTTACTTCTCGAAATTAAGAAATGCTAGTCAAATTTCATTTTTTTATGCCGAAGGAATTTTTGATGACGGCGCAGGTTTTTTAAACGCAGATGCCTTTGTAAGTCAAACGCTCACCAAATTAAACAAGAAAAATATAGGTGCCGAGTTGAGTTTAGAATACCAATTGACTCAAACCATAAAAACCACATTTGCTGCTGCAGTGGGCCAGTATACCTTTGATAATAATCCAAAAGTTACGCTCACAAATGATGCTGCAGCAACCCCAGAAAATAATGCTCCTGTATTTGATTTTGGAAAAGCATCTCTTAAAAATTACAAACAAGCAGGAATGCCTCAGCAGGCATACTCGCTGGGACTAGAGTACAGAGACCCAAAATACTGGTGGATCAGTGCCAATGTAAATTATTTAACAAACACTTATATTGATGTAGCTCCCATTTTAAGAACCGAAATTTTTTATAAAAATCCAGCAAATGGTTTAAATTTTCCTGAGGCTACAGAGGAACGCGCAGCACAATTATTAAGACAAGAAAAGTTTGATCCGGTAACCTTGCTCAATATTATAGGAGGAAAATCATGGATTATTTATGGTAAAAATGTAGGTGTTTTTGCAAGTATCAATAACGTACTCAATACAACCTATAAAACAGGAGGATTTGAGCAAGCCCGTAATGCTAATTTTAGAGAAATCAATCAAGATGTTAGTAGCGGAACCCCCTCTTTTGGACCCAAATATTTTTATGGATATGGCCGAACTTATTTTGTAAATCTTTATATCAATTTTTAATTCAAATCACATGGAATTTCAACGCTATCTTTTTATAGTTTTATTGCTGGTTTTATACAGTGGTTGCGTACCAGATGAATTGCCTGCACCTAAACTTACCTGCAACCAGCCTACTTTAGTCACTAACAAATCAGTGAAGGATATTCATACTACTGCAAATGCTATTGTAACGCAGTACAAGTATGATGATATTGTAGAAGCTTATGTAGTCTCTAGTGACGAATCTGGAAATTTTTTTAAATCAATATCCTTTCAAACCTTGGCAACAGCCACAACTCCAGCACTAGGTTTTAGCGTTCCTATTGATGCTACAAATTTGTATATAGAGTATAGAGTAGGGAATAAAGTGTATATAAAACTTAAGGATTTGTACACAGATATAGATTTTGGCGGGGTACGCATAGGAAACATATTTGTGAATTCATACAATCAGGGAGGTGTAGGAAGATTATCTCAAAATAATTATAAGAAAATTTTACATGCTTCTTGTGAGACGGTAAATGAGGAAAAACTTGTACGTAAAGGAACGATGGAGGCTTTACTTAAAGATGAAAATTTAAACACTTTGATAGAATTTACAGAGGTACAGTTTGCCGAAAATGCCATCGGGCGCAGCTATTTTGAAGAATCAAATAATGTAGGAGGTGCTACAAACTGGGGTTTGAATGATAAAATGGGAAATCAAGTGTATGTAAGAACGAGTAGTTTTGCTAATTTTTCCTCAAAAATAATTCCGGATAAAAGCGGTAAAGTTCGAGGCATACTCACTAAATACGGAAATGATTTTCAGTTATTACCTCGTTCAGAGAAAGATATTGTATTAACAGCTCCTAGAGCAACTCCTTTTTTCTCTCAAAATTTTGATCAAGTGCCAGACAATTCCACTTTAAGTTTGCCAGGCTGGGGTAATTTTGTACAAGCCGGTTCTTTATTCTGGAAAGGTGCGCTATATGCAGGTAACGGCTTTGCTGAGTTTAGTATATCTGGAACCAGGGTGAATTCTAATATTGCGTGGCTTGTGACGCCTAAAATTGATATGGATCAACATACAAAAGAGGTGCTGACTTTTAGAGCAGCACAACATCGATTGGATATTGATTCACCATTAAATTCCTTAGAGGTATATGTCTCAACGGATTTTGATGGGTTGAATGTTGCCACTGCCACTTGGACCCGACTAGTAGCAAACCTGCCCAAACAAGCTACGCCTTGGAACCAATTTATAGGCAGCGGCGCCATTGATTTATCAGCGTACAAAGGAAAAATTAATATTGCTTTTAAGTATACAGGATCAGGACGTAATTTAGCACTTGACGGAACATTTCAAGTAGATGATGTACAAGTTTTTGGAGAAAAATGATTTCTCTTTATTATCATTCTTGAATTGCTATATTTGCAGCAATAATTAATAATAAAACCTATGAAATCTATAGTACTTGCCCTTATTTCTATCTTATTTCTATCTTGTTTGGGGGACAATGAAGCACCAAAACCGGTAGACTACACTGCACAAAATGAAAAAGAAATAGTAGATTATATTGCTAAAAATAAATTGAATGCCGTAAAAACAGGTACTGGATTGTACTATGTGATTAATGATCCTGGAACCGGTGATCAGCCAAAAGCAACCTCAAACGTAACGGTAGTCTACAAAGGATATTTTACCAATGGATCTGTATTTGATGAAAGTAAACCTGAGGGACTTTCTTTTGGTTTAAACCAAGTAATAAGAGGCTGGACTGAAGGAATTCCTTTTTTCAAAAAAGGGGGTAGCGGGATTTTATTAATTCCGGCACACTTAGGCTATGGAAGTAATGCAAATGGTCCTATTCCTGGAGGATCGGTTCTTATTTTTGATGTGAAGTTGATCTCGATAAATTAAGAATTTCTTTCTGTCTAGTCCTGAAAAAGAGAAACCTACTCCTGTGGGTTTCTCTTTTTTTTACATTTTACATTTTACATTTTACATTTTACATTTTTGTTTCCTAATTCTTCAAAATATAAAGGTTAATATAAATCAAAACACAAAAGAATCATCCCTTTTTGTATTTTAGCGGCCCCAAATCGAAATTAAATTCAAATGAAGACCTATCTTTTTTTCCTTATTATGTTGGCAATGCCATGCCTATTATTAAGTCAAACTTCCAAGCCTGAGGTAAAAATAAAAGCCATAAAGTGCGTAAAAACAAATTTTAAAAATTTGAAAAGTGGAGAGATTACCCACAAAGATTACACCTTTAAAGACGGTAAATTAATAAGCATCAAAACCTCTGATGTAATTCAAAGTTTTTTTTACAATCCAAAGGAACTATTGGACATGACCGTTAAAGAGCGTGTAGGGAGTAATTGGAAAGAGGTTATAAATTATTCGTACAACAACAATGATCAGCTCATAAAGTTTACCAAAAAATACGAAGAAGGCGGAGAACTGGTTACTAAAACCGTAACCATAAGCTATGAAGGTTCACGCGTAAAAGTAACTACTAAAAAAAGCACCAACCACCAAACCGTGCTGGATGACAATGAATATGTAGTTGAAAATGGAATTATAGTTAGACGCTCCACAAGAGATAGAAACCAACAAATTGTTAAAAAAGTAGAGTACCTTTATTTTAAAGAAAACCCCATACGCCACAAAGATTTATTGGGTGACAAACAAATAAAAAACTTCACCTTTGATGATAAAAATTCAGTAAACGCCTTGCTGGTTCAAAATATTTTTGGAACGCATTATAAAGTTATTGTACCCATTATTTCATTTCATGAAGAAGAATTTGAGTTTGAATCTATTGGCAATAACAATGTTTTAAATTTTAGTTCCACCGCAGTAGATGCCGTAGGAAAAACAAGGAAGTACAAGTACAACGCCGCAAATTTCCCAGTATCATGTTCTCTTATAGAATCAAACGGAATTGTAAAAACTGAAATTAGCTATAGTTATGAGTAAGGCATCATTACAAACAAATTTATACACAAAAGGCTGTCCTACAAGACAGCCTTTTCATATTTAATGATTACTTAATTACTTTTTAATTTCTATAATACTGATGGCATAACCACCACCTGGAGCAGCAAGTACATCTAGTTTAGAAGCGTTAGTAACTTTAACTTTTTTAATAGTATACGCTTGCGGATTGGTTTTATAATGCGCGTCTTTAGCATCAGCATAAACGGTTGCTTCGTACGTTTTTCCTTTATCTAAAAAATCAAATTTTAGTGTTGCAGTTCTCGGTGTTTCACCATTTACGTTACCTATAAACCAGTTATTGGTTCCTTTGGCTTTACGCGCAACGGTTACGTATTGCCCAGGTTCTGCTTCAAGGTATTTGCTGTCAGACCAGTCAATAGCCACATCTTTAATAAACTGAAACGCATCTGGAAAACGGTCGTAATTTTCTGGTGTATCAGCCGCCATTTGTAGCGGACTGTACATAGTCACGTACAAGGCTAACTGATTAGCAAGTGTACTATTTACATGAGAGTTGTTGTCTTTGTTTAACTTACTCAAGTCCATTTCAAAAATTCCTGGAGTATAATCCATTGGTCCGCCTATTAAGCGTGTAAATGGTAAAACCGTCACATGGTTTGGTTTGGATCCACCAAAAGATTGGTATTCTGTTCCTCTTGCCGCTTCGTTACCTATTAAGTTCGGGTAAGTTCTCGCAATTCCCGTTGGTCGTACCGCTTCGTGAGCATTCACCATAATTTTATAATCGGCTGCTTTTTCAATAGCATATTGGTAGTGGTTGATCATGAATTGGTTGTAATGATTGCCACCGTTTTCAATAATATCACCAACATAACCACTTTTTACAGCATCGTATCCGTTGTCTTTCATGAATTGGTATGCTTTGTCTAGGTGGCGTTCGTAATTACGCACTGAGCCTGAAGTTTCGTGGTGCATTATCATTTTAACTCCTTTTTCTTTAGCATATGCTTGTAAACCTTTCACATCAAAATCAGGATAAGGCGTCACAAAATCAAAAACATAATCTTTTAAATGACCAAACCAGTCTTCCCAGCCTTCATTCCAGCCTTCAACTAAAACACCATCAAAACCGTGCTTGGTAGCAAAATCAATATACTTTTTTACGTTGGCATTGGTAGCGCCATGTTTTCCGTTTGGTTTTACTTTTGAGAAATCAGTAACTCCAAGTTGAACGGTTGGCAACTCATCGGTGTAAGCCCAAGAACTTTTTCCAGTAATCATTTCCCACCAAACGCCCACGTATTTCACAGGCTTAATCCAAGAAGTATCTTCAATTTTACTAGGCTCGTTGAGGTTCAATGTCATTTTAGAGGCTAGTATTTCTCTTGCATCATCACTCACGATTATGGTACGCCATGGCGAATGTTGAGGTGCTTGCATATAGCCTTTGTCACCTTTTGCATCTGGTGTTAACCATGATTCAAACACCATGTTTTTATCGTCAAGGTTCAAGTGCATACAAGAATAATTGATCAACGCCGCCTCATGAAGATTGATGTACAATCCGTCAGCAGTTTTTAGCATTAATGAAGTTTGCACTCCTGTATTCGAAAATGATTTTTGAGATACATTGGCCGTAGTAGCTTTTTCTGTCAACCCTCTAATTTCGGATAGTTTAGAGGTGGTATAATCGTATTCTTGTGTATCATAATCGCCCGGAATCCAAAATGCGGTATGATCGCCAGTCATGGCAAATTGGCTTCTTTCTTCTTTGATTACAAAGTAAGTCAAGTTTTTTTGCGAAGGAAATTCATAACGAAAACCCAAACCGTCATTGAACAAACGAAAACGAATAATCATTTTACGTTCTGTTTCTTTCTGTTCTAAAGTAACGGCTAGTTCGTTGTAATTATTTGTTATTGTGGCAACTTCGCCCCAAACAGGCTGCCAATTTTCATTAACAGTGCTTGTTTTTTGGTCAACAACCGTAAAATCATTTAGTAATGATTTCTTGTCATTTTTCAACTCAAGACCCATTTTACTGGTTTTAATTACCGCTTTATTTTTATAGGCTAAGGTATAGGTTGGCGTTCCATCGGTTTGTAATGCAAATTCCATTAGCATTTTTCCGTTTGGAGATTGCAACTGCTGTGCTTGTACCGAGCCTAAAAACCATAGACAAAGAACTGTTGTAAAAAAGAATTGCTTCATTTTTAAAAATGTATTTCAAGTTAATGTTATGTTTAAAAATTTGGCGCAAGCGATAACGCAGCCACAATCACAATTTTTAAACCCTTAAAAACAAAAGTAATCTCTTTTTTATTATTTCAAGTACAAATTTGTTTAATCTGAACTGGAGTGAAAGCAAGTACCTAGGAACGCCAATTTCTTTTCTAGGAAAGTTACCTTTTGGCTTGACCGCAAAAAAACTATCATTATTCACGGCAAATACATTTTTATAAACCCATAGCTTCATAAGTCGCTTACAAATCCGTAAATTTGTAGCTTATTCAATGACATGTTAGAAAAAGAAGTAATCAATTTCGAAAAAACCGCTTTAGTTGGTATCGTAACTCAAAATCAAAGTGAAGAAAAGTTAAAAGAATACCTAGACGAATTAGAGTTTTTAACCTACACCGCTGGTGGAGAGGTAATCAAACGCTTTTCACAAAAAATGGAGCGCCCTAATCCCAAAACGTTTGTTGGTACCGGAAAAATAGAAGAAATTCACCTTTTTGTAAAAGAAAATGGGATTTCGACCCTAGTTTTTGACGACGAATTATCGCCGTCACAACAAAAAAATATATCCAAGATTATCACCGAATGTAAAATTCTAGATCGTACCCACCTTATTCTAGACATTTTTGCGCAACGTGCAGAAACCTCTTATGCCCGTACCCAAGTGGAACTAGCACAATGTATTTATATGTTGCCACGTTTGTCCGGACTTTGGACACACTTAGAGCGTCAAAAAGGAGGAATTGGGATGCGCGGACCTGGTGAAACAGAGATTGAAACCGACCGTCGTATTGTGCGCGACCGTATAGCCTTACTCAAAGACAAAATCAAAACCATTGACAAACAGATGGGCGTGCAACGCAGCAACCGTGGTGCCATGGTTCGTGTGGCGCTAGTTGGGTATACCAATGTTGGGAAATCTACTTTGATGAATGCCGTGGGTAAAAGTGATGTTTTTGTAGAGAACAAACTTTTTGCAACGTTAGATACTACCGTGCGCAAAGTAGTTATCAAAAACTTGCCTTTCCTGCTTTCGGATACCGTAGGATTCATCAGAAAATTGCCTACGCAGTTGGTTGATTCTTTCAAAAGTACTCTTGATGAGGTACGCGAGGCCGATTTATTGCTGCACGTAGTCGATATTTCGCACCCAGATTTTGAAGATCATATCGAGTCGGTAAATCAAACCTTGCAAGACATCAAGGCCCATGACAAACCCGTAATTATGGTGTTCAACAAAATTGACGCTTACAAACCGCTAGTCATTGACGAAGACGATTTGATGACCGAAAAAACTCCTAGACACTTCACGCTAGAGGAATGGAAAGCCACTTGGATGAGTAGAGTAGGAGAGCAAAACGCTTTGTTTATATCGGCCACACACAAAGAAAATTTCGAAGAATTCAGAGAACGCGTGTACGAGTCTGTGCGCCAGATACACATAACCCGTTTCCCGTACAACAAGTTTTTGTACCCAGATTATAGTGACGCCATCGAGAAAGACGAGGAACAAGACGATGAATCCGAAATAGAATAATCGTTTCACAACCTTATACCACATCCCTTTTGAATTTCAAGAGGGATTTTTTTTGGGCATGCCCCAGCTTTCACTAGCGTTGCAGCTGCGTCAGGCTGTTCGCTATATCTTTTTATATATTTTAGGCTACTAGCCTTTAAGAGGCTAGTAGCCTAAAATATATAAAAAGGATGCCGCTTCCATCCTTCATGCGGGGCTTGACGGTAATTATTGACTTTCAAGACTTTTAGACTATTTGTAAGAAAAAATTAATACATTTGGGTATCAATATAATGTGAATAACATCAAAAAGAATCTATCTCAAATATGTAGAGTAGCCTACTTTCATTGTAATTGAGGATGTGTTAAGCATCGATATACCGAAAAACGAGAAAAAAATAAAAAAGTACATGGGAATATTTGACAATAAAGGAGAAAATGATAATAGTTTTAATTTAGAATAGAGTCCTATTTAATTTCAGAATTTAATCCACAACCATACATAACAATGTAACAGATGAAAATGAAAATCAAAAACTATATTATTCTATTTATGAAGGAAATTATTCCGGTGATTGTTGGATATTATTCAAACTGAAAGAACAATAGAAAAACATTGAGTCATTTGAGGGAAAATAAGAACTCAAGGTAAAAATGGATTTAGACATCAGCCTTAATGGAAAATTAGTTTTGTATTTGGGATGATTTGCCTATGTTCATCGCTCAAGTTACAATTCAGTATAATGGGCTTATTATAATTATAAAACCGCCGCATTCACAGAATGTTGGGCATCATTTTAAAAATCAGAAATCAATGAAATTTAGTATTACAATTATATCTTTTATCCTTCTAATATCTTTTAAAACTATTGCACAGAATAAAAACGATAATGATTTAACCGCAAAAATCGACTCTATTTTAGAAAGCAATAACTTTAATGGAGTGGTATTCATAACCGAAAATTCAAAGCAAATATTTTCTAAAGCTATTGGGTACTCAGATTTAGATAAAAAAAATATTTTAAAATTTACGGATCAATTTGTAATAGGCTCTATTAGTAAACAAATAACAGCAGTTTTAGTATTGCGTGAATTTGAAAAAGGTAAAATTAAACTGGATGATAAAATCAATCAATATCTCACTCAGATTAACCAACCGTGGTCAAAAGAAGTAACAATTCATCAATTACTTACTCATACACATGGAATTGTAACATTAGATGAACCTTTAGAATTCGTACAAGGTTCTCAATTTCATTATTCTCAGTTAGGTTATGAATTACTTGCGCAGATTCTTGAGAAAGTATCAAACAAGAAATTTGAACAATTATCAATGGAATTTTTTAAACAATATGGATTAAAAAACACTTTCCATCCTAATAACAAAAAATATAAAAATCTGGTAAAAGGGTATGAAGAAAATGAAGATAAACTATTAGAATATGCTTCAAATAGTTTAGATAATTATGCTCCAGCTGGTGCTTTGATTTCAAATGCAGCGGATCTAGATGCATGGAATCAATTATTATATTCGGGGAAACTTGTTAAAACAGAAACTCTAAAATTGATGGAAACTAAATATGCCACCCGAATGCACCCAATTTTTGATAAAGTTGACTATGGATATGGTTTACTTTTTCAAGATGGAGAGCAAAACATACAAATTGGTGCATTAGGGTACGCACCTGGTTTTGCTTCTGCCTGCTATTTTTATCCACAAACAAGAAGCAGTTTGATAGTTTTGGCAAATACAGCAAAAAATTTAGATAATTTTAAAATGACATTCAAAGTACATACCGAGATAATGGAATTAATGAAGAAACGAAAAAAATTAGTCGAAAAAATTTAAAGGAATACGAATTAAAAAAGCACAAGTTTGAATATAAACATATTACTAATTCAGGTAAACAGATAGAAAAACTTAAAATTGATGCATATCCAACAAGCCTAATTTTGGATAAAAATGGAGTTATTAAAGTTTTAACCCCCGAAATAACATCAGCTGAAATGAAGGACATACAAACTACTCTTACGACCTTGTTATAAATTCAAAATTATTAAACATAAAAAAACCACTTAATCTTTTCAGTATTAAGTGGTTTTGTTTTTGTAAAGTTTATTGAACGGCTTTTAAAGCATCTATGTTTCCGTGACCAAAATCAGGATTTTTAGTTGGGTAATATCTTGATGACTGCTTCATTTTTGTGAGTACTTGATCTCTCGTCCAAGTTGGATTTTTGGCCCAAACTAATGCTGCAATTCCTGCAGTAGTGGCTGTAGCCACAGAGGAACCTCCCACATAATCAGATTGATTGTCATAGTAACTTGTTACAGGAACTGTGTTACCTCCTGTTGCTCTTTGCATGGCAATGGTGAAATCAATTTTGTTTCCGGTGTGGCAAACATCACATTTTTGATAAGTGGTACCTTCTTTAACGCCAGTTACAGCCACTGCTTCGGGCATCCAAGCCGGGAAAATAACTCCAACAAAAGTGGTGAATGTTGTAGAAGTTCCTCCGGCGCAAAATATCAATTTGCCTCGGCTGTGAGCGTATTTTACACCATCGGAAATTTTCCCTACAGAAAATATGTAGCCCATAGACATAGATATAATTTTTACATTCGGGTTATTACCTAAACCAGTAAAGGCATCTTTAACGCCATTTTGTTCGTGGTAGCCTTCTAGTAATACGTTTTCTGCCGCTCTGTAAGTAATTAAGTTGGCATTATAGGCAACCCCAACAGGCAATCCTTTATCATTTCTAGGTGCAGCCGCAGCTGATGCCATACTGGTTCCGTGTCCGCATAAATCACTAGAACCATCTGTGGTGCTGCTCCATGGCCAAATAGAATCTACAAATGTTCCAAATTTTTGAATAGTACGACCAGTTGATAAACCGTTGTTAAAACTAGAGCCTAGTAAAGTTTGGTTTGGTGAAGTACCAGTATCTATAACGCCTATTGTAATTCCTCTTCCGGTGCTTACATTCCAAGCCGATGGAATATTATGCTGGTAAAATGCCCATGGCACTCTTGCATTAGGAGTGACGGTAGTAAAATCTGCCGAGTTTAAAGTAGAAGCTTCAAATCCACAACCTGAACTTGTACTAGAGCTTGATCTTTCAACAGGATTTATTGCTTTATCACCTAAAAAACGATAATCAGCAGGTTCAACATATCGAATTAACTTACTTTGCCTTAAAGCAATAACAGTCTCTTGTTTAGTGATCGCAACATCGATAAGGTTTAAATACGCATCCGAAGAAACTAAAACATCCTTGATTTCTTTCCCTTCATATTTAGAAATAAGTTGCAGTAATTCCTCTTGTATTTTTTGATTGTTTGATGATTTACTTCTATCAAAATCAGTTTCGGAATTTCCAAAACCAATTGTGATTAAGTTTTGTCCTTGCAAAGCGGCACTCCAAATCATTTGACTAGACATTTCACTCCAATGAAACTGCTTGTTTGAAGATAAAATTTGATTAATGGTAGTGTTAATTTGTGTTGTGGTTAATGGATCTTTTTGCAAAGCATTTACCACTACAGATTGATTTTCGCTTTCATCTCTGCTACAGGAGCTGAAAATAATAGCAGTGACGAAAACTGCTCTTAAAATTTTAAATGTCATATTGGTTGTTTTTTAGTTATAATATTACTAAAATAGCAATTTGTTGTTATATATATCAATTAATATTTCCTTTGTCGTTAAAAATACATGCTAATTACTCTATTTGTCTCTCATTTAGTACGAGGAAGTATTAATGTTGATGCAAAACAGTTAAGTTGCTGTATTATTGTAAGATAGGGTAGCGGATTGTTATTATTGGTATTTTGTTTGTGATAATAATGCCATTGAAACAAGAATGTTCAAAACGAAATATAATTTTTAAGCTCTATTTTTTTGTAGTTAAAATCAGTTATATTTGCCCAGAATAATTTTGGAAGTTAGTGTTCGTATAGCGTAAATTTTAAGAGTATTATTCCAATAAAATTAAATTAAATAAAAAAAATATGAGAAAACTATTATTTGGAATTTCATGCTTTTTTCTCATTAGTTGCGGAGCAAGTATAAATTCCAGTTTTACAGAACAATTAAAGCCATTGACAATTGAAAACAAAGTTGCATTTCTTGACATAGAAAATAATGTTCCCGAAAATTCAAAAAAAATTGGTTCAGCAAAATTTGGTGATTCAGGATTTTCAACTGATTGTGATTTCAACTCAAATTTAATTAAAGCTAGAAATTTAGCTCGTGAAAATGGTGCTAATATTGTAAAAGTAACGGAGAAGAAAGAACCTAGTATTTTTGGGTCATCTTGCTACAGAATTAAAGTTGACTTTTATTTTTATGAAGGTGATGTAACAAAGCTATCACAGTATCAGTTACAACTTAATTAAACTTAACTAAATATTATAATGAGAAACAAACTTATCACTTGTTCATTTGCTTTGACATTTTTAATGTCAAGTTGTGCTACAATTATTTCAGGGTCAAAACAAAATGTGAAGTTTTCGAGTAACCCGTCAACGGCAACTATTTTTATTGATGAGATTGAAGTTGGTAAGACACCATTCGAAATCAAACTTGCAAGAAAGAGTGAACATAGTGTCATGCTAAAACTAGAAGGATATCAAACGTATCAAACAAAATTAACTAAAAAGTTTAATGCTTGGTATCTTGGGAATATAGTAATTGGCGGTTTAATAGGGATTATTATTGATCCCATAACAGGTGCTATATATAATTTGACACCAAATGAAGTAAATGCCCAGATGAGTCAAGGAACTGCATTTAAAAACAATGGAAAAGATGTATATATTGCCGTTGCTTTAAATATTGATCCTAACTGGGAAAAAGTTGGTCAACTAGAAAAGGAAAATAATTAAAGAGCCTAATTTCGCATCGAAATTTATTTAAAAAAAACCGAAAAATTTTATCTAACACACTCTTATTTATTAGATTAAATTTATTTATTTAGTCAATATGTAACTGCAATAGCTTAGAAATAACTCTTTAAGATTTTTATATGCACTAATACCTGTCCATTAAGATAGTCAATATTATAAAAAAGGCCTTTTGGAAATTTCCAAAAGGCCTTTTTTATAATAGTAGATTTGATTTATGTTTACAATCCGTAGTTTACACCCAAACCAAATAATTGTCCTACTTGAATGCCTTTTATGGCATTATCATCATAAATGGCTTGTACCGCAATATTTGCTGATAAGTACTTATTGATTTTCATCACCACATTCAATTGGTAATCAACATCCACGTTTTGTGGGTTATCAAGATAATTAGAATACAAATTCAATCGGTTTTGAATAGATACATTGGTCATGATATTTACTTTGTAGTAAGCAGAGACACTGGCTCCTAACTCAAAACGAGAAGTATCTCCTTGAAGCACACCAAATGACGGGCCTAATTCTGTGAAATGATCGTGTACAAATATGGCTTTTGCAGCAGCTGGGGCAAAATTCACGCTTAAATTTTCGTTCTTTTTCCACAACATACCTGGTCCCATCTGGAAATAAGCCGGAGAAAAGAAATGTGATATTCTGAGACCATTTTTATTATCTAGACCAGTGTCCATTTGAGTCTTAAAATTAAAGTAAGCCGAGTAGAACCAGTTTCCGGACGCTTTTTTACCCCATAAAGAATTAATTTCTAAACGGTCATCTGTTTTAGCGGTACGTTCGTTACCTTTTATTTTACTTAATCCGTATGCCAATATGAATTTATTATCCCAAACGACATCGTTTTTTTTATAATTGAAATCGTAGTTCAAACCAAAATTCCCAGCTATGTTTGAGGTTCCTCCACCCAGCCATTCTTTATTGTACGAAGATTGACTAAAGAGTACAGCAATATTTCCTTTTCTAGTCCAAGCTTTGGTAGAATCCTTAGGAGTTTCCTGAGCGTTTGTAACTGATAACGCCAAAAGAAAGATAAATGCGAGTAGTGTTTTTTTCATATTTGTTATTTTAAAAAACAAATATATATAAAAAAACAATGAGTTGGCTTCTTGTAAGTTATTGAAAATTAAAACGATAACAGAGTGGTGTAGGTATTTATTCTCCTCGAAATAGTAAATAGGGATACAATAATTACACTTTAAAGAATGAATTGCTATTTAGTTTTAAAGTATTGAAATACATAAAGTTAAGCTACGGATTAAATGAATTTGATGTGTTAAAATCAAACTATTGTAGCCGTATTTGTGATCTAAAAATTAGTAGTGGGTGATGACAAAAATAGCAATTCTAATTTTTAGATGAAAAACAAATATTTCCGTTAAGTGACATCAAAACAACTAACTTAAATTGCATTATACAGATTTAAACCCAGTAGAGTACTGAAAAAATGGTTTTTCACACGCAGAAACGCAACAAGAGTTATTCTTTTTTACTAGTCTTAAACAATGGTACAGCTGAGCATGCTTCGCCATACATAATACTTCTGGCAAAAGGCTGTAGGTGGCTGGTTGCTAAAAGATACGCTCGCATCGGAACAGGTTTTTTAGAGCATCCTTTGAGGATTACGGGTTTGTCTTGATAAGCCGAATAGTCGATTTTTGGCAATAATTCTTCGTATAAGGAGGCTTCAAGATCTTCTAAATTCCCATTGATTATTTTTTTTGCATAAGGCACAAGTTGAATGGCAACCAGTATAGATGCCCATGCTGGTACTATGGCATCAGTACTGCAATGTATAGCTACATATTGATCTTGGTATTGTGACCAATCGTGATTTTTGAGATCTTCTCTGAAGTTTTTTTCTCGTAAAAGAAAACCTTCCAGTAACCATTGCGAAATATCAATTTGTGTGCGAATCCCTTTTGGGTAATAATCCTCGAGATCGAAAACTTCGAGCACACTATTGGCAACTTTATTTATTATTTCTTCCATTTCGAAAAGTTTAAAAGGTTTAAAGTTCAAAGTTGCTCAACCTTAAACTTTAAACCTGGAACAAATTTTACAACATCCCCAATTCTAATTTGGCTTCTTCACTCATTAAATCTTTGCTCCAAGGTGGATCAAAAGTGATTTCAACTTCGGCATCTTTTACATGCTCGATAGATTTAATTTTATCTTCTACCTCTTTTGGTAAGCTTTCTGCAACGGGACAATTTGGTGAAGTTAGTGTCATAAGAACTTTTACTTCGTAATCTGTGTTTACCATTACGTCATAAATCAAGCCTAATTCGTAAATATCTACAGGAATCTCTGGATCGTAAATAGTTTTTAATTTTTTTACGATAGCTTCTCCTAATTCGTTAGTGTCTATTTCTTGTGTCATGTTTCAACAATTTATATTTATTATCTTTTAAACCATATAAGTCACATAAGGTCATTTAAGTTTCGTGTTTATTTTCAATTTAACCGTTTTGACTTTTAGTATTTTTAGGTGGCTAAATCGGCATTGGTGTGTGTATAATTTTTTTCAACCATGTAAGTAACGTAATATCATTTAAGTCTTTAGCTTAATCATTGAGATGTCAATATTTTTTATTGACATAGGTTTTTTGACCTTCTTTAAAAATATGAGTTACATTAAAGTTTAGTAATAATCCCATTGGGATTTCTAGCAGTTTCATGTAAGTTAGAATTTAGGCCTCATGAATCGGCAGCACCTTTTCTAGTGCTTTAAGTTCTACAACTAAACTTTTTTCAACCAATAAATCACATCTTAAACCTGTTTCAAGTGCTAAACCTTTGTAACATACTGGTATTTTAAATTCCGTTTCGAATTCAATACCCCTCATTGATAATTCCTTTTTCAAACAGCTATGATAAATACTTTCTAAAAGACCTGGGCCAAGATATTTATGGACTTCAATAGCCGCACCATTAACTTGATATACTAAATCTTTTAGAAAAGTTTTTGTCATACTTTTTAATTTACTACATTTTCAAGCCATTCTTAAATATAATGGAGTCTTCTAAGTTTATATTTTGTTCCTTTTCAATTTTATTTTAACTTATTTGCCTTTATATGGTTTAAGGAGATTTAATTCTTTGCCTCAAATGCCAAAGCATACATTTTTATATTTTTTATCATCGAGACGAGTCCATTAGCGCGAGTGGGCGATAGATGTTCTTTTAAGCCAATTTCATCAATAAAATCCGTGTTGGCAGATAGTATGTCTGCGGCTTTTTGATTGCTAAAAGCACGAATCAAAATGGCAATAATTCCTTTGGTTAAAATGGCGTCACTATCAGCCGTAAAAACAATAGTATCTTTTTGTTGTTCTCCTTGTAGCCATACTTTTGACTGGCACCCTTTGATGATATTGTTTTCTGTTTTGTATTCTTCCTTTATCAAAGGTAGTTTTTTACCCAATTCAATAATGTATTCGTAACGCTCCATCCAGTCATCAAATAGAGAGAATTCGTCCACAATTTCGTCTTGTATCTCTTTTATCGTCATTGATTTTATTTTAATGTGTTTTAGTTGGTTTCAACCAAAGCATTGATTTTGTTTACTAATTTTTCAATTTCTTTTGGTGGAGTACCATGATCAAATGATGTACTTTGATAGGTTTTTTCCTGATGCACTATTTTTAAATTGGCAATCGCAGCTCCGTCATGAAATCGTTTTTTTGTAGGTGCTTTTAATGTTGCTAAATCATTTAGCTCAATAGTTTGAAAAGCCATTACAAGTTCCTTCCAATCCGCATCCGCAATAGCGGTTCCCGTTGGTTTTTCGGTCCCATTACGCTCGCTGCTTACGCTTAACTTGTGATTTGCAAGAATGATTTTTTGATAAAAACCTCTCGTATTAGCCGTGTACTCAATCACAGTATTATCTAAATCGGATTGTTTCTTGTTGCTGCATGTAGATCCAAGAATTACGGTGGCAACTAAAGCTAGTACTGTTTTCATAAGGTTTTGATTTATCGTTAAGCAAGCATATTTTGGGCTCTTTTTACCGCAGCAACAAGACTGTCAATTTCCTCTTTGGTGTTGTAAAACGCAAACGAAGCTCTTATGGTACCCGGAATCTCAAAGAAATTCATGATCGGTTGTGCACAATGGTGTCCTGTGCGCACCGCTATTCCTAATTTGTCAATTATGGTGCCAATATCGTACGGGTGAATTCCTTCTATATTAAATGAAATTACAGAGGTTTTTTCTTTGGCTGTACCGTAAATTTTTAAGCCTTCAATGGTTAATAATTGTTGGGTTCCATACTCCAGTAATTCTTTTTCTTGCTGCTGAATATTGTCAAAACCAACTGAGTTCATATAATCAACCGCAGTTCCAAGTGCAATTCCACCAGAAATATTGGGAGTTCCTGCTTCAAACTTATGAGGTAGTTCTGCATAAGTTGTTTTCTCGAAAGTCACTTCTTTGATCATTTCGCCACCACCTTGATAGGGCGGTAATTTATTCAACCATTCTTCTTTACCATATAAAATTCCGGTACCTGTTGGTCCGCACAATTTATGTCCTGAAAAAACATAGAAATCACAATCTAGTTCTTGTACATCTGGTTTTAAATGCGGAACAGCTTGTGCACCATCTATTAAAACCGCAGCACCTACTTCGTGTGCCTTTTCAATTATGTATTTAACAGGATTGATTGTTCCTAGCGCATTCGAAATATGATTTACCGTTACAATTTTTGTTTTTTCCGACAACAATTTTTCGTATTCGGCCATAATCAACTCGCCATCCGTATTCATAGGAATGACACGTAAAATTGCTCCTGTACGTTCGCACAACATTTGCCAAGGCACAATATTGCTGTGGTGTTCCAATGCCGAAACTAAAATTTCATCACCTGGTTTTAAAATCGAAGCAAATCCATTAGTTACTGCATTAATACCATGTGTAGTCCCAGAGGTAAAAAGTACTTCATGAGAAAATTTTGCATTGATGTGATTTTGAATTTTTTTTCGGGATTCTTCGTAAGCATCTGTTGCTAATTGGCTCAAAGTATGTACGCCACGATGAATATTAGCATTGATTTCTTGGTAGTATTTCGCTATCGCATCAATCACCACTTGTGGTTTTTGAGTTGTAGCTCCGTTATCGAAATAGACTAATGGTTTTCCGTTTACTTTTTGAGTAAGTATCGGAAAATCGGCTCTTATTTTTTGAATGTCTAGCATAATTATTTAGAAAAAATCTAGTTACAAAAGTACTGAAATTAAACCGTTTTGAAATTAAGAATTCTAAGTTTTTCATACTTTCTTGTTATACTTTGATAGCCAAATTATTTTGTAGTTATGCCTTATTAAAATCAAAAAGATTGAAATGTTTTTAATAAATTGCAGGATAAAGAAGCGCTTATGAAAAAAATTGTCAAAATTGCGGTCATTGCTTTGCTTGTCGGTATTTGTTATTTTGGATTTACAACTTATCCAAAACTGGATTTAATTTCGGGCTTTTCAGCCAAAAGTATTGCTTCGGGACATTTTTTAGATCATCGTTCGCTGTCGCTTATTGAAAAAGGCGACAATGATATCGACATGATGGATTTGGCTACGAACCAAATTGATGAAGCAGAAAAATGGGCAATCGCCTCAGTTTACGGTATAAAAGAACGAAAAGCCATTTACCGTGAAGGTTTAGGAGCCACTTTAATCAACGATGATTTTGATGTTTCAAAACCGTATTTGGTTCCCAAAAGAACAAAATTGAACAACAATCTACCTTTTCCGTACGGAAATAAAGAACCTAGAGATACCATTTTTGCTAACGTTGATTATACCAAATTGAATGTGGCTGTAGCCAATGCTTTTGATGTGCAAGGAGAATTGAAAAAGAGGACGCGTTCCCTTTTAGTAATTTATAAAGACAAAATTATTGCCGAGAAATATGATACGGGTTTTGATAAAAACAGTAAATTATTAGGTTGGTCCATGACCAAAAGTATCACGAGCGCCATGTTTGGCGTTTTAGAGAAACAAAGAAAGTTTGATATTGATGATCCAGCGCCCATCCCAGAATGGAAAAATGACAGCCGAAAATTGATAACCACAAGTGATTTGCTTCACATGAACTCTGGTTTACAATGGGTGGAAGATTACGCTTCTATTTGCGATGCGACCAAAATGCTTTTTCAAGCCGAAGATATGACCCGAGCGCAACTCGAGAAACCGGCAGAATACAAACCTAATATGCGTTGGAATTACTCTTCAGGAACCTCTAATTTACTTTCAGGTATTTTGCGAAAGCAGTTCAAAACACATCAAGAATATTTAGATTTTTGGTACACCGATTTAATAGATAAAATAGGAATGAATTCTATGGTTATCGAAACCGATATGGCTGGAAATTATGTGGGCTCGTCCTACGGTTGGGCAACTACTAGGGATTGGGCTAAGTTTGGCTTACTCTATTTGCACAAAGGCAACTGGAACGGGGAACAAATTTTTAATGAAAGTTGGGTGAAATACATAACAACTCCTACTAATAGATCTGAGGGAAGATATGGCGGGCATTTTTGGCTTAATGCTGGCGGACATTTCCGAGATGTTCCAAAAGATATGTATCATTGCAGTGGTTTTCAAGGACAAATGGTGTTTATAACCCCATCACTTGATTTAGTGGTAGTAAGATTGGGTTTAGAAGGTCCTGAGTTTGACTTTAATGAAATGTTGAAAGGTGTGATTGGGAGTTTAGAAAAAAAGCCTTTGTAAAAATATATCTTTTTAAATTGAATATGTAATAATTTGGGTTAACTAGTTATTACTTTTTTAGTGTAATTTTAAACGGTAAAATCAAAAACATCAAAAGGACTTTTGGTGGATTGATTCTAATTTTAGGGATTGTTAGGCTTATATATAGATTTTGTATTTGCAGGTACATCTATAAATTAGTGAGATATAAAATCCTTAAACAGACATGGAATATTGGTTGTAGTATTCTGTATTTCGAATATTAGACGTATTTTAGATGAAGGGAAAATAAAAAAGTCCCGAGTATTTTGAAACTTTTTAATGTAATAGAAAGACTTGCAATGTTAGCTAAAATGTCCAAGCTATTTGCTTCTATAATTATGCTTTATCGCATTAATAAATATTTAATTTTATTATATAATAATTTTTCGTCTATTGGTTTTGAGATGTAATCATTCATACCTATTTCCAATGACTTTTTGATATCTATAGTAGTAACATCTGCAGTTAAAGCAATAATTGGAATTTTAGACTTCATTTTTTTTCTAATAAATTCTGTTGCTTCAAAGCCATTAATTTCTGGCATTTGAATATCCATTAATACAATATCATAAGTGTTATTCTGGAGTTTTTCTATAGCAATTTTCCCGTTTTCTGCAATGTCACATTCTAGTCCAAAATCTTCTAATATAATTTTTATTAAAAGTTGATTGAGAGGCATGTCCTCTGCAACTAGCACTTTTACATTGGTAAGTTTATCGTTTTTATTGAATTGAGTTGCTGATTCAACTGGCATTTCGAGATTGGTATTTTTAAAACTCATGGAAAAACCAAAAGTAGAACCTTTTCCTAATTTACTTTTTACAAACAGTTTTCCGCCTTGAAGTTCTACTAATTGTTTAACGATAGCAAGTCCTAATCCGGTTCCGCCATACAATCTTGATGTGGCATCAAATGCTTGCTCAAAATTATCAAAAATAGTATTGAGTTTGTTTTCTGGAATACCAATTCCGGTATCAGTAAGTGCAAATTCTATAGTGGTTTTTTCGGCACCTTGGTCAAGAATTTTTATATCTAAAGTGATTCTCCCTTTTTCGGTAAACTTAATGGCGTTACTTATTAAATTCAAAAATATTTGTCGCAATCTAATATCGTCGCCCAAAACTATATTTGGAATAGTGCTGTCAATATTTTTTATTAATTCTAATTTCTTTTTCTCACATTTCACTACAAATAATTGAAAAATTTCCGAAATTGTCTGTTTTAAATTGAATGGGTTTTCTTCAAAATTCATTTTTCCAGCATTAACTTTGGCAAGATCAAGAATGTCATTAATAATTACAATTAAAGAATTTCCAGAGGTTTTAACTACATTAACACATTCTTTTTGATGGCTGTTTAATTCTGATTTTAGTAGCACATTTGTAAATCCAATTATGGCGTTCATTGGTGTTCGAATCTCATGACTCATGTTAGACAAAAATTGTTGCTTGGCTTTTAGTGCGTCCTCAGCAATTTTAGTTTTATGTTCTGCATTGGCAATAGCTTCTATTAATTGGTCTTTCAAATGCACCTGCTTAGTAACTTCATAAGCAATTACTGCAACACCCGAAATGGTTTTGTCCGCTTCCAAGTAAGGCTGATATACAAAATTGAAATATACATCTTCCATTTTTCCTTTTCGTAAAAGCGGCACAAGAAGTTCATATCCATTAAATGGTTTCCCTTTGGTAAATACTTCATCCAATATATTAGGAAGTGAGGTAGTTACTATTTCTGGCAAAACATCAAACAATGATTTTCCTTCTATGTCATTTCCTTTACCCCAAACTTTTTTTACACTATCGTTAGCAAGTGTAATTTTCATGTCTTTTCCTTTCAAAATAGCAAAGGAAAATGGTGATTGCATGAGCATCATATCATAGCGCTTGTTGCTATCCTCCATGATTTTTAGGGCTTCTTGTTCGGCTTTTAATTGAATTTCACGAATTTTTATCTCATTTTCCCGTGTTGCCAAAGCTAGTTTTCTAGCTGCTGTAACATCAATTATAGTCAATACAATTAGCTCTTCGTTTTTGCTTGGTTGACTTACTTTATGCGCATTTAACAGTAGTATTTTATGTCCGATATTTGAAAAGGTATGATCAATTTCAAAATCATGAAAATGAACATTATTGGTCACAATCTCTTCAAGAAGTTCTCGTAATCCAGAAAAATTCCATTGATTTTTATTTAATTTATAAAGTGATAATCCCACGCATTCTTGTTCAGACACATGAAAGGTTTTACAAAAAGATTTATTTGCAGAACGAATCTTCATGTCTTTATCAAGAATAAGCATGGGTTCGTGAATGGTAGACATAATAGCTTCAGAGTAAGAATATAATTCTTCTACTTGTTGGTTACGAGCTTGCAATTCCTGATTACTTGTAGTAAGTTCTTCGTTAGTAGATTCTATTTCCTCTTTAGAAGTTTCTAATTCCTCATTTAAACTTTGTAACTCCTCGTTGCTCGAAACAATTTCTTCATTTAAGCTTTGCAATTCTTCATTAGTAGATTCTTGGTCGAGAATTATGGATCCCATATCGGCTCTTGCGGCTGCCAATTCTTCTTCTAGTTTTTTAATGCGTCGGTCTTTTGCAACCGAAGTATTTTTAGTAGATTTTATTGGATCTTCTTCAACTTCTGAAACGGGTTGACCTGTAAACACAACAACCAATAACGGTTCTTCTCCTTCAAGCTTTATGGGTGTAACTTCTAGATTGATGATTCTAAATGCATTTCCATTTTTATCACGATTCATTTCAATACCAATTTTTACAACCGTTTGTTCAGTTTTAATGGCGTTATGAATGGCATTGCGCAGTTCAAATGTGATTTCTGGATGTGCCATTTTCAAAATATTAAAACTGGCTTTGCCCGAAGAGTGTTGCAAATAAAGCGACGTAGTTCCTCTAAATTGAAGAATCTCTAATTCGTAATTAATAATAACACTTGCAGGTACGTAGTTTTCAAGCAATACAGAATCGAAAGCTAAACCAATATTTCCATTTGCAGAGCTAGTCGTTTTTTTAAGCATTGAAGCTGGATTGATTTTTTTATTTGGCATAATACTGTTTGCTGTTCTTGAGTTTAAATAGGAAATGGTATTTAATCTTGAATAATTTTTTCGGCAATAAAATTTATATTTTTTATTTGTAACTCCAAACAAATGACCAGAAGCCCCAATCGTTTCTGACTTCCCTAGCATTAAACACCCCCCATCATTTAGCGCATAATGAAAAGTGGTAATGGCTTTTTTCTGGGCAATTGTATCTAAATAAATAAGCACATTGCGGCAGCTAATTAAATCCATTTTTGAAAATGGTGGATCGCGCAAAATGTTGTGTTGTGCAAAAACACAAATATCTCGCAAGGATTTACAAACGCGATATTTATCTTTAGTTTTGGTAAAAAACCGTTGTAATCTTTCTGGAGAAACATTTGCCAATTGATGGGCAGAATAGTCACCTGTACGCGCTAAATTAATGGCTTCAATACTTAAATCTGATGCAAATATTTGAATAGGAATATTATTTGATGTAAGGTCTTGAATTTCTAATAATAACATAGCTATAGAATATACTTCTTCACCTGTAGCACAAGCAGCAATCCATATTCTTATACTCTCACCAGCAGTTTTGTTTTCTATAATTTGGGGTAAAATAGTATTCTCTAAAAGTGAAAAAGCATCGGTATCTCTAAAAAAAGCAGTTACATTTATGAGTAAATCGTGGTAAAGTAAATCAATTTCAGAAGTTTGATCGAGAAGCAATACCGCATATTCTTTTAATGTTTTTATCTTGTGGATCAGCATTCTACGAGTCATTCTTCTCTTGATTGTATTCATCTTATAATGACTAAAATCGACATTTTTGTTTTTGTGAAGAACTTGCAAAATAAGCTGTAAATCAGGATCATTATTTTCTATTTCTGATTCAGGTATGTTTTTTATTGCTTTTTGTTTAACCAAAGGATGTTTACTAATTCGGCTTATTTCCAAGCCAATTTCTAAAGGAGATAAAATAAAATCAACTACACCTGAAGCAATTGCGGATTGAGGCATACTAGCAAATTTAGCCGAATCGTCTTGAGCAAAAGTAATACCTCCAGCTTGTTTTATTTCTTTTAAGCCAGATGTTCCATCATAAGCATTTCCAGAGAGCACAACTCCAATAACATTTTCTTTATACGTTTCTGCCAATGAAGTAAAAAGTAAATCAATTGATAGATTTGACTTACGTTTTTCGGGGCGTGGAATTAATTTAATATGCCCATCGACAACTTCAATTTCTTTGTTGTACGGAATTACATAAACATTATTAGGAATCATTTTTTCCATATCATCAATATCTTGTACTTTCATTTGAGTAACTTTAGATAATAAATAAGGTAAAATGCTTTTGTGATCTGGACTTAAATGCTGTACATATATAAAAGCCATGCCTGTCGTGGGCGAAAGATTTTGTAGTAATAGAGTAACCGCCTCAAGTCCACCAGCCGATGCGCCAATTGCAACTATAGGAAATCCATGGGATGCCTTAACCAGTTCTTGATTAGAATGTAATTCAGACTGTGAATCTTCTTTCGTAGAAATTTGATTTGGCTCTAACTTTTGCTTTTTTGAAGGTGCTAAAGGAGTACTTTTTGGAAGTGCTGATTTCATTTTCGCCATAATTTATTTTAGGGAAATGGTAAATCAATCTAAACTTGTCTTAGAAAACAAATGTTAATTGTACTCAAATGTAGTCTAATTTGAGTTCATAGACTATAAAACATTGACAATAGAAAATTATATGTTTTTTGTCTTCTATTATTTTGGAGAAATGAATTTTTATTTGGGGACAATAGAATACCTAAAAGTTAAATAGACAATTTTTTGATGGATGGAATCCCTAAAAATAAATTTTAGCCCGATAGAAATCAAAATCCTTTTTGAGGTTTTTACAAAAAAAGATTACTTCACCAACTTTATATTTTATTTTGTTATTCAGTGAATTGCATTTGCGATACATAGTGGGTTTAACTCCAAAAAATAAACCCGACAGGTTTTTAAAATCTGTCGGGTTTTATATATCAAGTTTTAATTATCTTACAAATCAAATCCCATTTTCACGCCTAATTTTGTAGCAATAATTTTGGTAATTCGTTGTTTTAATTCTGGTATTTTAATACTTTCTATAACTGCATTTGAGAACGCATACATCAATAGTGCTTTGGCCTCTTTCTTAGGGATTCCACGTTGTTGCATGTAGAACATTGCTGTTTCATCAAGTTGACCAATGGTGCAACCGTGTGAACATTTTACATCATCTGCAAAAATTTCTAATTGCGGTTTGGCATTGATAGTAGCTCTATCGCTCAATAAAATATTATTGCTTTTTTGAAAAGCATTTGTTTTTTGAGCTTCTTTTTCTACAAATATTTTTCCGTTAAAGACTCCGGTAGATCGATCCGTAAATATTCCTTTGTAATCCTGATGGCTTTCGCAGTTTGGCGTAGCATGTTGAACGAGTGTGTAATGATCTACATGTTGCTTATCGCCAATAATCGTAATTCCGTTGAGGTAACTCACAATTCTTTCTCCAAAATGGTAAAAATTCAGATTATTTCTGGTGAGGTTTCCACCAAAACTGAATGTATTTACAGCTACACTACTTTCCTCCTGTTGCGAAACGTAAGTGTTATCGATTAGGTTAGCGGTTAGGTTATCATTTTGAATTTTATAAAAATCAACTATCGCGCGTTTTTGAGCAAAAATTTCTGTGACTGAATTGGTTAAAACTGGATTTTCGTTCAAACTCTGATGACGCTCGATAATTTGAACGTTTGCATTTTCGCCTACAACAATTAAGTTACGAGGTTGTACTAGTAGTGCAGCTTCATTACCTGTAGAGAAATACATGATTTCAATAGGTCTGTCTGCTACTTTACTTTTTGGAATATTAATGTACGCTCCCTCATTGGCGAAAGCCGTATTTAGTGAGGTTAAGCTTTCTTCCTTATTGACAATTTGGTTGAAATACGCATCAACTATTTCCTTATACTTGGGTTTGTTTAATGCTGATGACAATAAACAAACATCAATGCCTTCGTGAGTTGTAGCTGATAAATGCGAACTAAAAACTCCATCAATAAAGACTACTTTGTAACTGTCAATTTCGTGTAAAAAGTATTTTTTTACATCAGCATATTGCACTGTATTTTCCTGTTTAGGAAATACTGTAAAATCATTTTTTAGTACGGCATTAAGCGAGGTATATTTCCAAGCCTCTTCTTTTTTGGTAGGGAAACCTTTATTTTCAAAGTTTTTTAATGCGGCTGTTCGAACATCATGAAGTTCGGCATGAACATCGATGCGCTCTTCGAAAGCCATAAAAGACGATAGTAATTTTTCTTTTAATTCCATTTTTATTTAAGTCTTAAAGTTGAAAGTCGAAAGTCAAAAGACTTTGGATTGTCAACGTAACATTATTTATGAGTCTCTAATCTGAAAGTATTTAAAGTTACCTTGAGGTTACCTCTTTATGACTTTGGACTCAGATATTTAATAAAACCACTTAACAATTTTGATATTTCTGTTATTGATTCTAAAAGTATTTCAAATTCTTCTTTTGTAATATATTCTAAATCAAATGCTAAATATAATTGAGAACGAACTTCTCCAGCAGAAGCTTTTGCAACATATAAAAAGTAAATAAACTCTTTGTCAGTATTTCTCTCAAATCCTTCGGCTATATTTGATGATATAGAAAGAGAAGCTCGTCTTATTTGCCTTATGAAATCAAAGTCTTTCTTGAAATTTGAATTTTCAGTAATTTGGTATATTCTTTTGTTGAAGATTCTTGCTTTTTGCCAAGAATTAATTTCCTCGAAAGAGCCAAATTTCGCCATTACTTTTTTCTTTTGACTTTAAGACCTTTGACTTTAGACTATTTAATTTTAAGCTTCTTGTTCTTGTTTAATCCAATCGTATCCTTTTTCTTCTAGCTCGTGAGCTAATTCTTTTCCGCCGGATTTCACAATTTTTCCGTTGTACAAAACGTGAACAAAATCAGGAACGATATAATCAAGTAATCTTTGGTAGTGTGTGATCACTACGATAGCATTTTTATCGCTTTTTAATTTGTTAACCCCATTGGCAACAATTCTCAAAGCATCGATATCTAGTCCAGAATCTGTTTCGTCAAGGATAGCTAATTTTGGTTCTAGCATAGCCATTTGAAAAATTTCGTTACGTTTTTTCTCTCCACCCGAAAAACCTTCGTTTAAAGAACGTGACAAAAATTTACGGTCTATTTCTAGTAATTCTGATTTTTCACGAATCACTTTTAGCATTTCGTTGGCAGGCATTTCTTCCTGACCGTTTGCTTTACGTGTTTCGTTGATAGCCGTTCTCATGAAGTTAGTCACTGATACTCCCGGGATTTCAACAGGATACTGAAACGAAAGGAAAACACCTTTATGTGCTCTTTCCTCTGGAGCCAATTCTGAAATATCTTCGTTATCCAAAAAGATTTCTCCTTGAGTCACTTCATAATTTTCGTTTCCTGCAATAATTGCCGATAGTGTACTTTTTCCAGCACCGTTTGGTCCCATTATCGCGTGGATTTCTCCCGCTTTTACTTCAAGGTTAATTCCTTTTAATATTTCTTTGTCGCCTATTGAGGCGTGTAAATTTTTTATACTTAACATGTTTTTTTTGTTTAAAGTTTAAAGTTTAAAGTTCTCGTGTTTACTGAAACTTGGTAACTTTAAAATCTTTCTTGTTTAAATATGATATAAAATTGTTTATTTTCCCACTTAAATTTTCGAAGTCTGTTTTTAAAATTTCAAACTTTTCTTCATTGATATAATTATAATCCAAAACTCGGTATAATTGCGATCTTGTTTCTCCAGCAGATCCTTTTGCGATAGACAAAAATTGTCTAAATTCTAAATTTCCGTTTCTTTCAAAACCTTCAGCAATATTGTCCATTACTGAGCCAGATGATGCTTTTATTTGATCCTTAAATCTAAAATCATTTTTTAAATCTGATTCTACAGCAATAATATGAATTTCTTTGGCCAGTCGTCGAGCCTCTTTCCAAATTTCTAAATCTTCAAACCTAGTTATTGTCGCCATTCATTTTTGTTTAAGGTTTAAAGTTAGTCATAAGTTGCTCAACTTTAAACCTTAAACTTTAAACAAATTTTTATCCCACCGAACCTTCAAGAGAAATTTCCAATAATTTTTGTGCTTCTACCGCAAATTCCATTGGCAGCTTATTCAATACATCTTTACTGAAACCGTTTACAATTAATGCAATTGCTTTTTCAGTTGGAATACCTCGTTGATTGCAATAAAAAACTTGGTCTTCGCCAATTTTACTAGTCGTAGCCTCGTGTTCTATTTTTGCCGATGGATTTTTACTTTCGATGTATGGGAACGTATGTGCTCCACAATTATTCCCCATTAATAAGGAATCACATTGCGAAAAATTCCTAGCATTATCCGCATTAGCACTAATTTGCACTAAACCACGGTAACTATTTTGTGATTTACCAGCCGAAATTCCTTTAGAAATAATAGTCGATTTGGTGTTTTTACCAAGGTGAATCATTTTGGTCCCTGTATCTGCTTGCTGGTAATTATTTGTTACCGCAATAGAATAAAATTCACCAGTTGAATTATCCCCTTTTAAAACTACCGATGGATATTTCCAAGTTACTGCTGATCCTGTTTCTACTTGTGTCCAAGAAATTTTTGCGTTTTTCTCGCAAATCCCTCTTTTGGTTACAAAATTATACACCCCACCTTTACCTTCTTTGTTTCCAGGATACCAGTTTTGTACGGTTGAATATTTTATTTCGGCATCGTCAAGAGCAATTAACTCCACTACTGCAGCGTGCAATTGGTTTTCATCACGACTTGGTGCAGTACATCCTTCAAGGTAAGAAACATAACTTCCTGCGTCTGCAACTAATAATGTTCTTTCAAATTGTCCTGTACCGGCTTGATTGATACGGAAATAAGTAGAAAGTTCCATTGGGCAACGAACGCCTTTTGGGATGTAACAAAACGATCCGTCAGAGAATACGGCCGAGTTTAACGCAGCATAAAAGTTGTCTTTTTGCGGCACTACAGTTCCTAAATATTTGCGTACTAATTCTGGATGTTCTTTGATGGCTTCAGAAATACTCATGAAAATGATTCCTTTTTCGCCTAATGTTTTCTTGAATGTAGTAGCTACTGAAACGGAGTCAACCACGATATCCATGGCAACATTATTCATCATTTTTTGCTCATCCACAGAGATGCCTAACTTTTTATACATTTCTAAAAGTTCCGGATCTACATCATCTAATGTTTTATTAGGGTCTACTGCTTTTGGTGCTGAATAATAGGATATCGCTTGAAAATCAGGTTTTACATAATGTACGTTAGCCCATTCTGGCTCTGTCATTTGCTCCCAAGCACGAAAAGCCTCAAGACGCCAATCGGTCATCCATTGTGGTTCTTCCTTTTTTTGAGAAATGGCACGAACGATGTCTTCGTTTAAACCAATAGGAAAAGTTTCGGCTTCCAGCTCGGTATAAAATCCGTATTCGTATTCTTTATTTTCGAGTTCGATTTTTAAGTCGTCTTCTGTGTATTTTGACATATTTTTTTGTCTTAAAGTTTTTAAAGTCTAAAGTTTTAAAGTCATTGTAAGTCTTTCGGCTTTATGACATTTGACATTATGACTATAGAGAGAATGATTCCCCGCAACCACATGTTCTAGTTGCATTTGGATTATTAAAAACAAATCCTTTCCCGTTTAATCCGCCAGAAAATTCTAAAACGGTTCCTGCTAAATAGAGAAATGATTTTTTTTCAACAGCTATTGTAATGTCGTTGTCTATGAATATTTTATCGTCTTCGCCTTTGTTGTTATCGAATTTCAAATCATAAGATAAACCGGAACAACCTCCGCTTTTAACACCAACCCGCACATAATCTGTAGCGGCGTCAAAACCATCGTCTTTCATCAAGTCGATAATTTTCTTTTTTGCAGTATCAGAAACTTTTATCATGTTTATGTTGTTTTGTAATAACATATTGATTGTTAAAACTCATCTAGCATCTTTATTATCAGAGCTTTAAATTTTAAGCCAATTGTGTTATCTTGATTTTGTCTAAATTAACCGCAAAGATACTATATAAAATACTTTTTCCATAATCAATAACATTTTTATAACTAATCTTCAAATAGAAAATAGTTATTGGTTGTTTTTCAAAAAATTAAATTACTTTTAGTCTCCTATAACTTACAAATAACTAAAACAAACTTATTATGGAAGAAATTTTACCTGAAAAGATGGAGTACAAATTAGATTTTAAAGGAGAAGGCAAAGCTTTTTTTGGAATCGTAATCGTCAATTGGCTTTTAACAATTGTTACATTAGGAATTTATTATCCTTGGGCGAAAGCCAAAACGCTCCAATTTATGTTTGGGCAAACAACTTTAAATGATGATGCTTTTGCTTTTCATGGTACTGGGAAAGAAATGTTTAAGGGCTTTATAAAAGTCATTATATTATTTGCAATCTTGTTTGGGATTTTAAGCCTTTTCATCTATTTAGACCTGCCCTCAGTAGGATTGATATCGTTTTATTTGATAGTGATAGCTATTATGCCATTAGCAATTCACGGTTCTTATAAGTATAGAATGTCAAGAACATCTTGGCGTGGTGTTCGTTTTGGTTATAGAGGCGATAGGAATGAATTTGTCAAACTTTTTTTTAAATGGATTTTTTTTACTGTAATAACGCTTGGTATTTATGGTTCTTGGTTTAAAATGAACCTGCGTAGTTATGTTTTGAGCAACATTCGCTTTGGTGATGCCGAAATGAATTACGATGGTGATGGTGGGGATTATTTATTAATGAACATTAAAGGTTACTTTTTAAGTGTTATAACCTTGGGAATTTACTCTTTTTGGTGGCAAAAAGATATTTTTGAGTACTATGTTAATAATTTATCGCTACATAAAGACGACAAAAGAATTGAATTTACATCAACAGCTACGGGAGCCGATTTTATAGGCCTTATAATTATTAATTTGTTAATGATTATTTTTACGCTTGGTCTTGGTTATGCTTGGGTTGTTACGAGAACTATGAAGTTTATATTTGATCATATTGAACTTGATGGCACGATTGATTTAAACACTTTGCAACAAACCGAAGAGAATTTTAAAGACGCGACAGGTGATGATATTAGCGACTTTTTAGACATTGATTTTATAGTATAAAGTATGAGTAATCAGTCCGTAGGAATTTATTTTGATGGTAAATCAGCTGTTCCTCATCCTTGTTCACTGTTGTTGGAGACGCAAAAAGGAATGATTCTTTTTGAAACCGAAACGGGTCATCAAGAGCGGTGGTTGATTTTAGCTGTTAGTTTTGAAAATTCTGGAAACTCTTTGCAGTTGCACAAACAAAGTACTGATGGTGTTGCAATCCTTAAAATAACCGATGCTACATTTGCAGCGGCCATTCAGAAATTCAGGAAAGAGAACAACCATATCAATTGGTATGAAAAATTGCTTGCTTCTGGTTTCAAGATGCATCTTGTTTTGGCGTTGGTTATTTTTGCCTTAATCGGACTGACCTATATGTATGCCATACCTTGGGTTGGCGAAAAATCAGTAGTCCTTATTCCTGAGAGTTTTGATGATACCATGAGCGGAACGTTTATCAGTGATAATTTACTGTTCTCAGATGTAGCTTCGGATAAATCCAAAGTGTTAAACGCTTTCGCAAAAGAGCTACAATTAAACAACAAAAAGAAATTGAAATTCATTTTTGTAGAAGAGGATATTGTGAACGCTTTTGCTTTACCAGATGGTACCATTGTGGTTTATTCCGGAATTGTAAACAAGATGAAAAACTATGATGAGTTGGTCGCACTTTTAGGGCACGAGGCAGCCCACGTTAATCACAGGCATTCTATGAAAATGCTTTGTCGCAACTTGTCAGGTTATTTATTTATCTCGGCAATTTTAGGAGATGCTAACGGAATTATGGCCACAATTGGTGATAACGTTAATAGTTTTCAGTCGCTATCCTTTTCGCGTGAGTTTGAACAAGAGGCTGATCGAGAAGGTTTTGCTATTGTGATTAAAAACAAAGTAGATCCAAACGGAATGTTGAACTTGTTTAAAAGATTACAAGACGAAGGCGATACCATTATTCCCGAGTTTTTTAGTTCGCATCCTGTCACACAGCAGCGCATTGCAACCACTAGACAATTGATTAAATCTACTCCGCATCAAGTTGAAGCAAGTAGTAAACTTCAACAATTATTTCAACAATTAAAAAAATAATACAAAATCAAATTGCACTTAAACCATTACACCTCAGTTGTGTATTGGTTTGGGTGCAATTTGTTTCTACACACTTTTAGTACGGTATCAATAAATATGCTTAATTTTAGAGCTTACAATTTTGATACACTATGAAACTATATCCAATAGAAACGGGTAATTTTAAATTAGATGGTGGCGCTATGTTTGGCGTAGTACCCAAAACCATTTGGAATAAAACCAATCCTGCTGATGCCAATAACCTTATTGATATTGCAGCACGTTGTTTATTAATTGAAGAGGAAAACCGCTTGATTTTGATAGACACCGGAATGGGAAATAAACAATCTGATAAATTTTTCGGATACTATTCTTTATGGGGTTCACATTCTTTAGATAAATCTTTGGCAAAATACGGTTTTCACCGTGACGATATTACGGATGTTTTTATGACCCATTTGCATTTTGACCACTGTGGTGGAAGTGTACAGTGGAATAGAGACAAAACGGGATACGAACCAGCTTTTAAAAATGCTAAATTTTGGACGAATGAAAATCACTGGGAATGGGCTACAAAACCCAATCCGAGGGAGAAAGCTTCGTTCTTGTCTGAGAATATTTTGCCCATGCAAGAAAGTGGTCAATTGCATTTTATAAAAAGACCAGAAGGTGATTTTCTTGAAAAATCAGAATTAGGATTTGGAATCTTTTTTGTGGACGGCCATACCGAAAAACAGATGATTCCGCACATTCAATATAAAGGTAGAACCATCGTTTTTTGCGCTGATTTATTGGCCACAGCCGGACACATTCCGATATCCTATGTAATGGGCTATGATACACGACCATTGCTAACCATGCCAGAAAAAACTAAATTTTTGCACGCTGCCGTAGAACAAAACCATTATTTATTTTTAGAGCACGATGCGTACAACCAAATCATTACAGTTCAAAATACTGAAAAAGGTATAAGATTACAAGATGTATTTACTACCGAAGAACTATTTTAGATACCAACCTATTAAAAACAAGTCCCTACTTACTATGTAATAAGGGATTTTTTTTGACTAATCCCTTATGTTAATATGATATATCAAGGAACAGCTGATTAGAGAGTTTGTGTAATTTTTAAATGAAGAATTATTTGAAGTTTAGTAAGAGAATAAATTGTTTTTCTTGAATATAATAAATAGGTTTGTCACAAATTTATAAAAATACACCTATGAAAAAAACTTTAATTTTTTTGTTGTTTTTAATTTCTGTTACTATTTCAGCTCAAAAAGTAGACTTAGATCGTTTTTACTTTGATGTTAGTTATCAAGCACTACCAAAAGAGCCAGTGCCTTTTGAAAAAAGAACCTATACTTCAGAAGTTAAATTAGGAGGGAAAATACAAACGTATGCAAACCCAACTTCATTAAATGAAAGTATTAATATTTATGGCTGGAAAAAAGTTGATGAAAGCGCAACAGTAAAAATCGCCTTATATATTGAGGATTTTGTAGAAAAAAGCGTTACACCTCAAGTGCGCATTGAAGAAAATAAGGACAAAGAAGGTAAAGTAACAAGCCGCAGGGAATACCATTATATACTAGCAAAATATTCAGGAAGAGCACACGCGAAAATAGCTGGTCCACGCACGCCAATTCCCTTAACAGCAAAACAGATTGAGGAAGAAAAGGCTAAACAAGCAGCTGCATCTACGAACAGATTTTTGAAAAACGCAGTGGTTAAAAAGGATACAGTTGCTGCTAATGGAGGATTTGATTGGAATTTTAATGACGAAATCGAGGTTAAATCAGCTGAATTTCAGGACGCTGCATCGGCTATGAAATCTTTCAATCTTAATAGAAATGGGGTTCACGACAATGCATTAAGAGGTTATGTAGACGGGACTTTGAAGAAGTTTAGCTCAAGTGTAAACTATTCCTATGGCTTTAAACCAATTAGCACAAATCAAATTTTGTGGATTTTAGACGCTAAAAATGAAGAGGGCGCTACTCAAATAGAAGCTATTCAGGCTGTTAGAGAATTATTTAAAAATATGAAAGCGGATCAGCCAATTGAGGACTTAAAAAGCAGCATGCAACCTTTAATAGATTATTTTGATACTTTAAAAACAAAATATGCTGATGATAGTAAACCAGCCCGTAAAATGAGATACTCCGCATATTATAATTTAGCCGTGATTTATTTATTAACAGACGAACCTGAAAAGACTCTTGTTGAGGCAGAGAAGTTAATTTTAAATGACTATGACAAGTCAGATGGTAAAGAATTAATTAACCGTGCAAATAAATTAATAGAAGATTTTAAAATTGCAAATACAAGATCAACGCACAACCCAACTCTTAATTAATCACGAATGAAAAAAATTACACAATTAGCATTAATAGGTGCCTTTACAATACTAAGTTGTAATGCTTACAGCCAGTTTTCACTAGGCAAAATGATCAGTAAAGTGGAGGGCTCTGGAACGCCAGCAGGTCAAGATGAAGAAAGAAAAAATACTTTGAATTTAAGAGGTCCTGAGGCTCCTGTTGACAAACAATACGGAAACTACAAAACCTATGAAATTAAACTAGATTTATCAACAGGTATTGAAGACAGCTTTGCATTTAGAAAAATTCCATATTCAAGTGAAAAAATAAATAACATTTTCTTTATTTCAGGCTTGAAAAAAACCAATGATGGAGAATTTAAAATTAAATATACAGTTTCAAGATTTGAGTCTATCAATGACGAAGATTATGTGCAGTCGTATTATCAAAAATCTCCTGCATATTATATAGGAATGGAGTCTAACCTTGAGATCATGGATAAAACTGGCAAGGTTATTTACAAAAGATATACAACGCCAAAAGTTAACATGTTTGTAACTGATCCAACCTATAGTTATGAAGCTTTAGTGACTCGAATTTTAACTACAAATTTCTATTCGATGTTACAAGAGTTTGAAGGTTTTTACTTGTATGGTCCTGAAGTTTCGGGTTTGCGTTATTTTGATATTGAAAAGAAAAAGAAATCAAAATCAACTTTTAATCCAGATGAGTTCAATCAATCAGTTCAAGTATTACCTACTTTAGTTGATGTAGATAGAGCGGATTGGCCAAGCTTATTTGGTGAAGCTCAAAAGTATTGGAAAGAGTTTTTAGCTTTTGAAGATAAAAATGACGAGGATATACAGAAAAAAGTTCGTTTTAGTGCACATTATAATTTAGCTACAACCTATTTACTTTTAGGTCAAGTTGAGGAAGCTTCAAAATATTTAGATGGAGTAAAGGAAAACGAAAAAAGCTTTTTAGGAATACGTACGCACTATCCGTTTTTAACAAAATTAGCAACCAACATTGACGAGTATAAAAAAACTACTGAAAAAGCAACCACATTAGAGGCGATCCAAGCAGAGCCAATTTTAGCGTCATACAAAAAAGCCGCAACTGCTTTTAGATATGCTGAATTTGACGGAGAAGTTTTAGATGTAGATGGTAAAGTTTTTAAAGGTAAAGTTCGAATTATTAGTGATTATCCGGAACTAGTAGATTTTAGAACGGAGTCGCAAGTTTCAGGACTGCGTTCCTTAGTTGATGGTATTGGTTCAGATAAAAGTACAGTAAGAATTTACATTGAAGGACAGAAAAAACCAGAACGCACTAACTTGAAAAAAGTGGCGAATATCAAAGACAATGAAGGTCATTTTTATATTGGAGGTCAAACTGGTAAAGGAGTAGGTCTTACATCTGATGTGAATACAAAAAGATATTCTTTGTTTGAAGAAATTAAAAAAGGAGAAAAAATATCTGTATTTCATGAGTTTTTCCCTCAAGATGCATACGTTTTGAAAAAACGAATTCAAGATGAATTTTTCAGTCCATCTGTTTTAATTGGTAGAAAAAAAGAATTAAGAGAATATTTTTCAGATTGTCCTAAAATGATTGAGAACATCAATAATGGACTTTATAATTTTGAAAATAAAGAAACTTACATCAAGATGTTTGAGGATTATACAGCATTATGCGGTAATTAATAAACCAAATAAATACAAGATCAAAGCTACCTTACAAGGGTAGCTTTTTTTATTGTTTTGAATCTTATCAAATAAAAATTACATTTTTGTTTAAATTTTCTTAACATAGTGTTAATCCTTTTATTTGTGTAACAAAATCAATTATTTTAGACCAATATTTCAAAAATTAACAAAAACAAACAAATGAATACCATTAAACCCATTTACATTTCTGCTTTTGCTTTTTTAGCATTGGTAGGATGTGGAACAGCAAAACAAGTTTCAAGTGCTTCAACTTCGAATTTAGTTACCATTAGTGCACCTTTAAATGTTAAAAAGAAGGCGGCGCTTACTGAAAATGATTTAAAACGTTGGAGTCACCTGGATATAGTAACAGATACCATTCCTGGAATGAGCGTTGACAGAGCATACGCTGAATTATTGAAAGATAAAAAAGGTGTACCTGTTATTGTAGGTATTGTAGATTCGGGTGTAGATATCGAGCACGAAGATTTAAAATCAGTGCTTTGGACTAATGCCAAAGAAATAGCAGGTAACGGTATCGATGACGACAAGAATGGTTACATCGATGATATTCATGGTTGGAATTTCTTGGGAGACATTACAAAGGAGAATTTGGAATACGAGAGAATCATCAAGGATAAATCATTGGTAGATGAAAAAACATACCTAGAAGCTAAGGCTTTAAATGATAAAAAAGTTGCTGATGCAGCAATGATTAAGGCTCGCTCTACAGAAATGATTGAATCACTAGCATCAAGTGATGCCGCTGTTGCAAAACATTTAGGTAAAACGGTATATACTGCTGAAGAAGTAAAGGCAATAGACACACAGGATCAAGACTTGCTTAAAAGTAAAGCTACAATGCTACAAATGTTAGGATATGGCTTACCAGTTGCTGAACTTAAGGTAGCAGTTCAAAAACAAAGAGACGCTCAAGACGCTCTTGTTAATGGAGATAATCTTAAAACAGATTACCGTAAAGTTGTAGGAGATAACCCAAATGACATTAACGATACTAAATATGGTAACAATAATGTAATGGGGCCAGACAAAAACGAAATTTTGCACGGAACACACGTAGCAGGAATTGTAGCACAGTCTAGAAACAATAGTTTAGGTGGAGACGGAGTGGCTAACAACGTTCAAATTTTAACCGTTCGTGCTGTTCCAGACGGAGACGAGTACGACAAAGACATTGCATTAGGGATTCGTTATGCTGTTGATAATGGTGCTAAAGTAATCAACGGAAGTTTTGGAAAAAGCTTTTCACCACACAGACAATGGGTTTATGATGCTTTAAAATATGCAGAGAAAAAAGATGTATTGTTTGTTCACGCCGCAGGAAATGACGCAAAAGACATCGATTTTGCTGAGAATTTTCCAAATGACTCTGAAGATAAAGTAAAAGAGTTTGCGGATAATGTAATTACTATTGGAGCATTAAATTTTGAATACGGAGACAAAGTTGTGGCTCGTTTTTCAAACATTGGGAAACTGAATGTAGATGTTTTTGCACCAGGTGTAAAAATCTATGCGACTACTCCAAACAACGAATACCAATATTTGCAAGGTACCTCAATGGCTGCCCCAAACACTGCAGGAGTTGCAGCATTGATTCGTTCGTACTATCCAAAATTATCGGCTAAACAAGTAAAACAAATCTTAATGGAATCTGGTGTAGCTATTACGACCGATGTTATCGTTGGAGGAAAAGCAACTGACAAACGTTCGTTTTCAACATTATCAAAATCAGGTAAAATTGTAAATGCATACAACGCTTTATTAATGGCAGAGAAAATGTCAAAATAAATTATAAAAAACTTAATTTTATGGAAGGACAAATCGTCCTTCCATTTTTATTTTAACCACATATGAAAAAACTACTTTTATGCACCATCTTACTGTCTAGCTTTGGTAATTTATGGGCACAAAATTCAAATTATTGGCAACAACATGTTGACTATAAAATGGCCGTTACCATGGATGTATCAACGTATACATACAAAGGCACACAAGAATTAGTATATACCAATAACTCTCAGGATACACTTAGAAAAGTATATTACCACTTGTTTAACAATGCTTTTCAGCCAGGTAGCGAAATGGATGCACGTATCCAAAACATTAAAGATCCTGACGGAAGAATGGTTTCTAAAGTTAAAGTAGGCGACAAAGAAATTAAAGAAAGCCGTATCAAAAACTTAAAGCCTAACGAAATTGGTTTTTTACACGTAACTAATTTTAAGCAAGATGGTATTGATGCTACTGCTAAAGAAGTAGGAACTATACTTGAGGTTACTTTGGCTAAGCCAATGTTACCCAATTCAAAAACAACTTTTACACTAGATTTTGACGGTCAAGTTCCAGTGCAAATTCGTCGTTCAGGACGTAATAATGCTGAGGGAGTTGAATTGTCAATGGCACAATGGTATCCAAAACTTGCAGAATTTGATTTTGAAGGTTGGCATGCAGATCCTTATATTGCTAGAGAATTTCATGGTGTTTGGGGCGACTTTGATGTAAAAATTACTATCGATAAAAACTATGTTTTAGGTGGAACCGGTTATTTACAAAATCCAAATGAAATTGGTCATGGTTACCAAGATCAAGGCGCAGTGGTTACCATTCCTAAAAAAGCAAAAACACTAACATGGCATTTTAAAGCACCAATGGTTCATGATTTTACTTGGGCAGCTGATAAAAATTACATCCATGATATTGCCAAAGGTCCAAACAGTGTTGACATTCACTTTTTGTACAAGAACAATCCACAATATATTGAAAACTGGAAAAATTTACAGCCGTTGACTGTAAAACTGATGGAGTTTTATAACAAAACTGTGGGCGATTATCCATACAAACAATATTCGGTAATTCAAGGTGGCGATGGCGGAATGGAGTATGCCATGTGTACTTTGATTTTAGGACAAGGAAAATTTGAAGGATTGTTGGGCGTAACGGCTCACGAAATGGCGCACTCTTGGTTCCAACACGTATTGGCCTCAAACGAGTCTAAACACGGCTGGATGGATGAAGGATTTACATCTTTCTTAGAAGATTTAGGAATGAATGAAATTGCAGAGAAAAAAGCACAAAACCCATTTGCGGGTGGCTACACTGGATATTTTTCAATGGTAAATTCTGGTAAAGAATTACCTCAAGGAACACACGCCGATCGTTTTGATGAGAACAGAGTGTACAGTATTAGTTCGTACAGCAAAGGAGAACTTTTCTTGACACAATTAATCTATTTGATTGGGAAAGACAATTTGATGAAGACTTTGAAAAAGTATTATAGCGATTTCAAATTCAAGCACCCTACGCCAAATGATATTAAAAGAACTGCTGAGAGAGTTTCAGGTGCTAACTTAGATTGGTATTTAACAGATTGGACACAAACAACAAACACTATTGATTACGGAATTAAAGAAGTAACAGAAAATGATGGTCAAACCAAAGTAGTTTTAGAACGAATTGGTAGAATGCCAATGCCAATTGATTTGCTTGTAGAATATACAGATGGAACAGTAGAAAGTTTTTATGTGCCTTTACGCATGATGAGTTTTGAGAAAGAAAATCCTTATCCAGCAATTAAAAGAACGGTACTTTCTGATTGGGCTTGGGCGTATCCTACTTACGAAGTCAACATTCCAAAATCAAAATCGGGAATTAAAAGCATTACCATCGACCCGAGTAGTTTAATGGCTGATATTAAAAAAGAGAATAACGTTTTTAAATAGAACTTGATTTTTATATGAAATTCAAATACAATGAAGCAAGCGCTTCACTCGAAATTAAAGACGGTTTGAAGAACCATTTTCTTATTGTACGATTGTTACTGATTGTGACTTTTGTAAATGTACTTTTAAATCTATCGAATGCTCAGGTTGAATTTGGTTTGATGAAACTAATTTGGTTATTGATTGGTATGGCGGCTGCGGTGGGTTTGCGACATTATTTTATGAAAAAAACAGGTGCAGATACAATACTTTTTGATCAAATAGCAGGAATCAAGGAGCGTGAGGTAAAAGGTATAAAAAAATATTTTCTAGAGTTGAAAAACGGAAAAATTAGAGATTTAATTGAATTACAATCTGAAGCAGAATACAAAGAATTGCAAACGCTATTTGCAAAAAAGAAAAAGTAAGTTCTTCTTTTTACGCTCCACACAAAAGCCCAAATAAACTATGGTTTACTTGGGCTTTTTGTTATTAGGAAACGAATTATCGTCTGAATTTGAAGGTATCTGCGAGGGGATGTTTTTTGTTTTGTAGCATATCAGCAACAAGTTCCATTCCGATGACAGAAAAGGTGATTCCGTTACCTCCAAAACCGAGCACAAAATAAGCGCCCGGAAAATTTGGATGTTCTCCTATGTAGGGCAATCCGTCTTTGGTTTCACCAAAAGTACCTGCCCAAACAAAATCTGTTCTGAAATCATAATCAGGTAAAATTTTCTTTAGATATGTAGTCAATTTATCGGACTTGTCATTGAGTAAGGAATCTCTTTTTGCAGCGTCTACAAAATCTTCATCTTCACCGCCAATAAGCAATCGATTATCATCTGTGGTTCGCATATACATGTAAGGTTTCGCTGTGTTCCAAAACAGCGTGTCGTTAAGATGCGATTGATCGTCTTCAAAACGTTCGCGCACAATGGCATAAGTAGAAAGTAATTTTACAAACTTGTCTTTAATGATTTCAGTACTTTCAAAACCGTTGCAGTAGAGTATTTTTTTAGCATTAATAGTAGTACCATGTTCTGTTAAAACGGTTACGCCATTTTGTGTGTAGGTAATTTTTTTAATGTCAGTTTTATCAAAAACCTGCAATCCTTTTTTATGATTGTACGCTAAAATATCATGTGCTAATTGGAAAGCATCTATACTCCCGCCTTGTTCAGACAAGATGCCGCCATGCGAATGTTTGATTTTAAATTTTTTATCAATTTCTTCGGCTTCTAGCCATTTTACAGGTATTCCAATTTTTTTTCGCGCTTCGAATTCTTTTTTTAACCAGACAACATCTTTCTTTAAAGCGGCAAAATAAAGAGATTCTTTTTTCTTGAAACCACAAGCTGATTTTACTTGTTGCACGATTTTCTTCAAATCATCAATTGATTTGTAACACGCCCAATAACTGTCAACGGCAGCTTTTTCACCAATCAAATCAATAAGTTGATACAACGGCACGTCAATCTCATATTGTAACATGGATGTTGTAGCCGATGTGCTTCCGTGACCAATTTCTCTGCGATCAATAAGCACGGTTTTGTAACCATCCGCTATACATTGATGCGCAATTAGACTGCCAGTTATTCCACCTCCCACAATAAGAACATCTGTGTCCAAATTTTCTCTTACTGAGGGATAGGAATTGATGATTCCATTTTTTACCAACCAAAAAGGTTCACTTGATTTTAGTTTCATGGCGTTTTAGCTTTTATCAAATGTAATGATATTGAGGATGCTACATTTATTTTTTAAAGTTATAATGTTACATAATTATAAGATGATTTCTATTGTGTTTTTTATGATTGAATTAGTCTAAATTTCTAGTAATAGGCTTAAGATCAATTTTTTTTCTTTTATTTTCCAACACCAGCAACCAATGAAAACAGTTTAAATCAAGATTCAAAATCTCAAAAAACCGTAAAACTTTAACATAAAAACCGTAATTCAGGGTAAAAAGAAAAACTTACATTTGGGAAAAGATGCAGTAGTGATTTTAATAAATTTCAAAAAAGTATGACGATACTTTTTTAATTTTCTTAAAACTACGGCATATAACTTACCCTAGATTTAAAAAATTTGAAAACAACCAAACAAACAATTAGACAATATCTATCTATTGTAGTAGTAGTATTGATCTCGATTATTATGAGTAATTGTCAAGCAGAAGAAGAACAGACTCAAGAACAAGACACTGCAACTACTTTAATTTATAAAGAGCAAATAACCGCATTTTTAGGTACTTTGAAACTTGGTGGCGATAAGAGTCAAAATGCTAAGATAGATGCTTTGTTGCAGGTTTTAGAAAGTGCATCTATAAGCACTGTTGATTTAAAATCAACAGAGAAATTGATAATTGTAAACACTAGTAGCTTAAAAGGCCTTGAGACAAATAACGCGGTACGACTTATTTTTGTACAGTATCAAAATAAGATATTTAAATCCAATATAGTTACCTTCAATAATACTGTGGCTCCTACTAATTATGATGCACTGCTACAAGCCATTTTTGATCGTAAAGCTAATAAGCTTAATTATACGGGCACTATAAAATTTCATAATCCGTATCAAGTAGGATTTTTAGAACTTAATTACCAGCAAGGCGAGCTGCTGTGGCAGGGAGCAATAAGAAACAAAACCATGCCCAAAGCTAACCAAAAATCAAGCGGCTGTACTGATTGGTACTGGGTAACTACGTGGTCTGACGGACATCAAACATCGAGATATTTATACACTACTTGTGATGGAGGAGGATGGGAATGTCAAGCCTATCGTATGAGCGGGACACAATGCGGCGGTGGAGGCGGTGGCGGTGACGACACTAGTACAAGTGTACCTCAATATCCATCTAATCCTACAGACACAGAATTATTCACTTATATTGACCACAAAGGTAGAATTATAACAGAGAGATATAATGCCAAAACAAAATCATGGGATTTTTTCTCAACAAGCTTGAGCGAAGTAGTAGTTTATAACAACTATGAAGAGTATTACTTTTTGATCATTCAATGGCCTAAAAACCAGCAAAAGGTAGTTAAAGACGGTATTGTCTACACCTATGACGCTGGTTCTGCAAGTTGGGGAGGAGAAATTGAAGGAGATTTTGAAGATAAAATTGATGATAGTGAGTTGGATGATTGTACAAAAGAAATTATGGATAAGATAAATCAGGATACCAATAATGATATTGTTAAAATCTTAGAAAAATTTGGAACAAGTGAATACAATGTTAAATTACAAATGGGTCCCACTGCATTGAATAATTATGCTGAGACTAAAGTTATTTCAAAAAATAATTATTCTATTACAGTTTCTAATAATTCATTTTCAGATGCAACAAAATTATATAGGGCTACTGGTTTATTACACGAAATGGTTCATGCTTATATGTTAAGTATTGTAGATGATTACAAAATTTATCCTACTAACGCTCCTTTCAATGGTTTTCCAGAGTTATTTAAATTATATGTCCAAAAAACAGGATCAGGTAATACTTTAGCCGCTCAACATGAAGACATGGCAAATAAATATGTTAATGCAATAGCATCTGCATTAGAAAAATACCATTTAGGAAATACATCAGGACCTGTCTCACTTGCAGACAAGCAGGTTTTTGCAGACTTGGCATGGAGTGGTTTAGACGGAACTGAAATTTTTAATAAAAAATATCCCAAAGGGAGTGAAGAAAGGAAGCGAATAACAAATAGATTAGTTGCAGAGACAATAGGAATATATTCATCAAATGCCATTGGCAAACCTTGTAATTAAATAATACAGTTATGAAAAAAATCTATTTTATTATCAGTCCTATTCTTCTACTAACTATCAGTTGTAGTGTAAAAAGTAATATAAAAAGTGTGGCAATCAAAGCAAATGTTGTTATCAGTAACGATACTTTGAATGATAAATACGAAGTTTTGAATGATTTTTTAAGGACAAGAATTGATGATAAATCTAAAAATTTTGTGATTTTCAGTGAAAAAATCAATACCAATACTACTTTAAAGTGGCTGCTTCATAATGAAATATATGCAATTGATTCCATTACTTTAGAAATTAAAAACAAAGATTCGGAATTTTTTAGAGATTCTGAATGGGAAATAGCACGAGAAAAGTACAGTAAAAAATTTACGCCAATCGAAATAAAGAACAAAACTTATAATCGTGGTTCTTGCTGTTGGTTACCAGAAAATTTTAATTATAAAAATCTAATATTTGAAGAGCTAGACATTGGTTCAACTGCATACATAAAAAAATACCTCATGCAAAATGAAGACTATGAGTATTATAGTTTTTCTGATCCTATTTTTTATATGAATAATAGGTATCTCGTGTTTTCATTTACTCAAGGTTCTGTAAGAACGATAACTAGTCATTCTTCAAATCTCGTTATTTACAAGAAACAAAATGGTAAATGGATTCAAACTCATATTGGTAATCCTGACTTTGTGAGTTGAGAAAATATAAGATTAAAAAATTCAATCATATGTGCCGCAAAACTTCTATTTTGCGGCATTTTTTTATGATTGAATTAGTCTAAATTTCTAGTAATAGGCTTAAAATCACTTTTTTTCTTTTCTAACACCAGCAACCAATGAAAACAGTTTAAATCAAGATTCAAAATCTCAAAAAACCGTAAAACTTTAACATAAAAACCGTAATTCAGGGTAAAAAGAAAAACTTACATTTGGGAAATGATGCAGTGGTGATTTAATAAATTTCATAAAAGTATGACAATACTTTTTTAATTTTCTTAAAACTACGGCATATAACTAACCCTAAATTTAAAAAAAATGAAAATAACCAAACAAACAATTAGACAATATCTATCTATTGTAGTAGTAGTATTGATCTCGATTATTATGAGTAATTGTCAAGCAGAAGAAGAACAGACTCAAGAAAAAGACACTGCAACTACTTTAATTTATAAAGAGCAAATAACCGCATTTTTAGGTACTTTGAAACTTGGTGGCGATAAGAGTCAAAATGCTAAGATAGATGCTTTGTTGCAGGTTTTAGAAAGTGCATCTATAAGCACTGTTGATTTAAAATCAACAGAGAAATTGATAATTGTAAACACTAGTAGCTTAAAAGGCCTTGAGACAAATAACGCGGTACGACTTATTTTTGTACAGTATCAAAATAAGATATTTAAATCCAATATAGTTACCTTCAATAATACTGTGGCTCCTACTAATTATGATGCACTGCTACAAGCCATTTTTGATCGTAAAGCTAATAAGCTTAATTATACGGGCACTATAAAATTTCATAATCCGTATCAAGTAGGATTTTTAGAACTTAATTACCAGCAAGGCGAGCTGCTGTGGCAGGGAGCAATAAGAAACAAAACCATGCCCAAAGCTAACCAAAAATCAAGCGGCTGTACTGATTGGTACTGGGTAACTACGTGGTCTGACGGAAGTCGAACAGAGAGATATTTATACACCACTTGTGATGGAGGAGGATGGGAATGTCAAGCCTATCGTATGAGCGGGACACAATGCGGCGGTGGAGGCGGTGGCGGTGACGACACCAGTACAAGTGTACCTCAATATCCATCTAATCCTACAGACACAGAATTATTCACTTATATTGACCACAAAGGTAGAATTATAACAGAGAGATATAATGCCAAAACAAGATCATGGGATTTTTTCTCAACAAGCTTGAGTGAAGTAGTGGTTTACAACAACTATGAAGAGTATTACTTTTTGATTATTCAATGGCCTAAAAACCAGCACAAGGTAGTTAAAGACGGTATTGTCTACACCTATGACGCTGGTTCTGCAAGTTGGGGAGGTCAAAGTGAAGAGGCAATAGCAGATACTATTGAGGACAATATTGATGATAGTAAGTTGGATCCTTGCTCAAAAGCAGTTATGGATAAATTAAAGTTAAGTTCTGAAAATGATATTTCTAAAATGATTAATCGTTTTAATCCTGCAAGTTCTGTTTTTAATATTTTTTTAAAATTGGGAGTTACAAATCCTAATAATTTTGCAGAGACATCACCAGCAGGTAATTCAAAATTTGATATAAACATTGTACTTAACCAAGATTATATTTATGGTACGCATTTTAATTCAAGACCAACAAATTTATCAATAGCAACTACTTTGACACATGAAATAATTCATGCATATTTAGTTTCTATTCAAAATGAATTTGATAGTGGTTGTGGTACTACTATTTGTGACTTCCCTTCTTTATTTGATGCGTTTATTGCGTATAAATCATCAAAGGATCCTACAATTCTTCAAGATGAACATGAGGAATTAATTGCAACCAAGTATGTAGATGCAATAGCAGAGACAGTTCAAGAATTTCATACGGGTATACGTGTTGAAAAGGGAATGGCGTCAGAAGTTTATAGAGACTTAGCTTTAAGTGGTTTATATAATACTAAGTATTTTACAAAAACATATCCTGATGACCAAAACGATGTTAATTATGCTGCGAGACAAAGAATTATAAAAAGGGTGCATGCTGAACGTATTGGTCAGAATGTTGGTGAGATTATTATAGTAGGCAATTCTTGTAATAAATAATTATCATATGAAACACTTAAAGCAATTTATGTTATTGTTCGTGTTCGTATTTTTGTCGTGCAAAGGTTTAAAATCTTCAAAACAATATGAGCCAATCAAAACATACTTAATATCACAACAATTAAACAAGACATACATTCTTCAACAAGAAAAAATTAGCAACAAACAAGTTCTTCGTATTTTTAATGGGAGTGAAGGTTTAAATCATGTACTGCCGCAAACAGATACTCATGCGTATTTTAATTTAAAGCACTGGAAAAAAATGTATCTGGAATATAAAAATGACACATTACCGCAGGAATGGAAAAAAAGTGATTTCAATGATTTCAAGTTTTTATATGAAAGTAAGAAAGCGCTCTTTGGTGAAGCATTTACCCAAAAAATAGCAATGGGAACAGGCAACAAGGAAATAATTTTTCTTTCTGAACCACTTTATTATTGGAATAAAAAGTATGTTTTGTTTTATTACCAAAAAGCATTTCTTTTTGGAGGCGGAAGTGCAAGAATTGTAATTATGAAAAGGGAGAAAAATCATTGGAAAGTTGAAAAGGAAATAGGTGATTACATTTATAATTAGTCTTAAATACCTTTAAGTCTTCGACTTGAACGAACGTCCCGCTCGTGATGATAGCCCTGAGTAGTCCTAAAATAGGTTGACAAGTTTTACAAATGAAAAAACGCCGCAAAATTGATGTTTTGCGGCGTTTTGTTTATGTTCAAAAAGTTTACTTCAAATGCTCCAGCATATCCACTGTCATGGTTGCTAAATCAAACTCATGATTCCAGTTCCAGTCTTCGCGAGCGCTGCTGTCATCTATGCTGGCGGGCCAGCTGTCGGCAATTTTCTGACGGAAATCCGGTTCGTATGTAATCGTAAATTCAGGAATGTGTTTCTGGATTTCGGCAGCAATTTCTGTTGGCGTAAAGCTCATAGCGGCCAAATTGTATGAGGAACGAATTTTAATTTGCTCAACGGGTGCTTGCATGATTTTAATGGTTGCAGCAATAGCATCGTCCATATACATCATTGGCATTTTAGTTTCTGAGGATAAAAAACACTCGTATTTTTTGTCGGCTAGTGCTTTGTGATAAATATCTACAGCATAATCTGTAGTTCCGCCACCAGGAGGCGATGACCAGCTGATTAAACCAGGATAACGAATGCTGCGTACATCTACACCAAAGATATTGTGGTAATACTCACACCATCTTTCGCCCGCTTGTTTACTGATTCCATATACCGTTGATGGCTCCATGATGGTGTACTGTGGCGTGCTTTCTTTCGGGGTTGTTGGTCCAAAAACCGCAATACTTGATGGCCAAAATATCTTTTTTATTTTTCCGGCTTTCGCCAAATTCAAAACATGAAATAAGGAGTTCATATTCAAGTCCCATGCAAATGCTGGATTTTTCTCGGCTGTTGCCGATAAAAGTGCCGCCATTAAATACACATCGGTAATTTGATGTACTTCAACTAAATGCTCAATCTGATTAAAATCTAACGCATTTACTACTTCAAATGGACCCGAATTTACGACATCAATATTTAATTTACGGATATCAGAGGCTATAACATTTTCTGTTCCGTAAATTGCGCGTAACTTTTGCGTAAGCTCAGTACCTATTTGGCCACAAGCGCCTATAATTAATATTTTTGTACTCATGTTTTTTAAGTTTTGTTAAGCAAAGATAACGTTTTCGAAAATATCAAAAAATTATTATAATCTTTATAAAAACATATAAAAATTAGTAATGTGCTATTTCTTACTGCTAATTGTTTGTTTTTTTATTGCTAAAATACAATATATAGGTACTAGATTGTTATTCGATTTCTATAATTCATAATTGTAAATTTACTTTGTAACTTTGTACTTTAACTTATGTAAAAATGAAATACTCTTCCTTTGTGTTCCTCATGCTGGTTTTACTTGTAAGCTCTTGTAAAGATGAGGTTGATAACCGCGTTTTGGAAAACAAAAAAGAAGTTCAGAAACAAGAAGTGATCTTAAAAAACATTCAAAAAAATTGGAATTTTTATGACACTCCTCTTACTGATGCTTCCGAGAAAAGTTTGTCTTCCTGGAATGAATTCCGACTTTTTCTTGATGAATTATCTCAAAAACCAAAAAACACAGCCAACGCCTACCAGCGTAAAGCCAAAGCGCTTTCTAAAAAAGCAATTGCGCTACAGGATAGAATTCCTTTTGAATTTGATAAACCTCAAATAAAAAGTAGAATTGCAACCCTAGTTACTAAGGTTCGAATGCTTGACTTATTCATACACTTGGATCAAATTCCAGATAAAAAAGTGGTTCTTTTGATAGCAGAAATAAATCTAGAATTAGTTTCGCTACAAAGACAAATGGATAAAATTGTAGAAAAAAGTAAAATCCCGCTAGAAGAAGGGGAATCTGAGCTTAGACGAATGCTAGATTCTACACGAGCAATTCCAAATACACCAATAATAGACCCAAATATACCCCGAGTTGAGTAAAACTGCCCTATACACGATCTATGATAATACGCCTCAAAACCTGCAAATTGTTGCGTGTTTACAGGATAACAACGCCGTAAAAATGCATTTGTCGGGACTCTTGGGTTCGGCAGTGTCATTTGTAATTCGCTCTATTTTCAAAAAAGCAGAGTTGCCTTTTTTGATTGTTTTAAACAATAAAGATGAAGCCGCCTACTACTTGAATGATTTGGAACAGATTATTGGTGATCAAGACGTACTTTTTTATCCCGGTTCCTTTCGTCGTCCGTACGAAATTGAGGAAACAGATAACGCTAATGTACTGCTTCGTGCCGAAGTATTGAATCGTATAAATTCTAGAAAAAAACCCGCCGTTATTGTCACGTATCCCGAGGCTTTATTTGAAAAAGTGGTTACCAGAAAAGAGCTGGATAAAAACACCTTAAAAGTGGCGATTAATGATAAAATTTCGATAGACTTTATCAACGAAGTTTTATTTGAATACGAGTTTAAAAGAGTTGATTTTATTACAGAGCCTGGAGAATTTTCGGTTCGTGGAGGAATCGTGGATGTGTTTTCTTTTTCAAATGATGACCCGTACCGAATTGAGTTTTTTGGGGATGAAGTAGAAAGTATCAGAACCTTCGATGTAGCAACACAATTGTCTATTGCAACCCAAAAAAAGATCACTATAATTCCAAATGTTGAAAACAAAGTTTTTCAGGAAAATAGAGAAAGTTTTTTAGATTATGTTTCAGAGAAAACGGTAATTTTTATTCAAAATACCGAAGATTTTTTAGCACAACTAGACAAACAATTTGGCAAAGCTGAGGAAGCTTTTGCAAAATTATCACAGGAAATAAAACGCGCTTCACCGGAACAATTATTCTTAAATCAAGCCGAATTTATAAAAAGAGCTTTGGATTTTGCGGTGGTAGAATGGGGATCAAAACCTATTTTTAGAACCACCAAAAAATTTGAATACCATATAAAACCACAGCCGTCATTCAACAAACAATTTGATTTGTTGCTGAATAATTTAAATGAAAATCATTTCAATGGCTACAAAAATTATTTGTTTTGTTCGAATGATGCGCAAGCCAAGCGTTTTCATGATATTTTTGAAAGTTTAGACGAAGCCAATTCCGAAAACATTCGCAAGCAATACAATACTGTTGTGTTGCCTTTGTATCAAGGTTTTATTGACGAAGAAAACCAAATTACCTGCTACACAGACCACCAAATTTTTGAACGCTATCATAAATTCAGCATCAAAAATGGCTATTCGAAAAAACAAAACATCACTTTAAAAGAACTCACGACACTTTCGGTGGGCGATTATGTCACGCATATTGACCATGGAATAGGTCGTTTTGGTGGGTTGCAAAAAATACAAGTCGAAGGCAAAACACAAGAAGCCATCAAACTCGTTTATGCCGATAATGACATTGTGTATGTGAGTATTCACTCGCTCCACAAAATTTCAAAATACAACGGAAAAGACGGTACTCCTCCCAAAATATACAAATTGGGTTCGAATGCTTGGAAAATTTTAAAACAAAAAACTAAGGCGCGTGTTAAGCATATTGCCTTCAATTTGATTCAGCTTTACGCCAAAAGAAGACTCGAAAAAGGATTTCAGTTTGCGCCCGACAGTTACTTACAAAATGAATTAGAAAGTTCGTTCATTTACGAGGATACGCCAGACCAAACTAAATCAACGGCTGAGGTAAAAGCGGATATGGAAAGCGATAGACCGATGGATCGCTTGGTTTGTGGTGACGTAGGTTTTGGTAAAACCGAAGTGGCTATTCGTGCGGCTTTTAAAGCAGTGGATAACAGCAAACAAGTTGCCATTTTGGTTCCCACAACCATTTTGGCTTACCAACATTACCGCACTTTTACGGAACGATTGAAAGATATGCCGGTTTCAATAGGGTATTTAAATCGTTTTAGAACCGCCAAACAAAAAGCCGAAACATTAAAATTATTAGCTGAAGGAAAACTTGATATTGTCATAGGAACGCATCAATTGGTCAACAAAAATGTGGTTTTCAAAGATCTTGGTTTGTTGATTGTAGATGAGGAACAAAAATTTGGTGTCAACGTAAAAGACAAACTCAAAACCATAGCTGCTAATGTGGATACCTTAACACTAACAGCAACGCCTATTCCTAGAACCTTGCAGTTTTCATTGATGGCAGCCCGAGATTTATCGGTGATTACTACGCCTCCGCCCAATAGATATCCTATTGAAACGAATGTGGTTGGTTTTAGCGAAGAGACTATTCGGGATGCTATTTCGTATGAAATTCAGCGAAACGGACAGGTTTTCTTTATCAATAATCGAATAGAAAATATTAAGGAAGTAGCCGGTATGATTCAGCGTTTGGTTCCCAATGCCAGAGTGGGAATTGGTCACGGCCAAATGGATGGCAAAAAACTCGAAGAATTGATGTTGGCTTTCATGAACGGAGAATTCGATGTTTTAGTCGCAACAACCATTATCGAAAGCGGATTAGACGTACCGAATGCAAACACAATTTTCATCAATAATGCCAATAACTTCGGACTGTCTGATTTGCATCAAATGCGTGGACGAGTAGGGCGTAGCAACAAGAAAGCTTTTTGCTATTTTATTTGTCCCCCGTATTCTGCCATGACCGATGATGCCAGAAAGCGAATTCAAGCTTTGGAACAATTTAGTGAATTAGGCAGTGGTTTCAATATCGCGATGAAAGATTTAGAAATTCGTGGTGCTGGAGATTTACTGGGCGGCGAGCAAAGCGGTTTCATTAACGAAATTGGTTTTGATACTTATCAAAAAATCATGAACGAGGCTATTGATGAATTGAAAGAAAATGAATTCAAGGATTTGTATCCCGAGGAAAACAATTTGGAAACCAAAGAATACGTCAAAGAATTACAAATTGATACTGATTTTGAATTGCTATTTTCAGATGAGTACATCAATAATGTAGCAGAGCGATTGAGTTTGTACAATGAGCTAGGCGATGTAAAAAATGAGGAAGAGCTTACTGTTTTTCAGGATAAATTAATTGACCGTTTTGGTCCAATGCCGCCACGTGCCAAAGCGTTGATGAACAGTATACGCATTAAGTGGATTGCTACACGGGTAGGAATCGAGAAATTAGTGATGAAGCAAGGCAAAATGATTGGCTATTTTGTCTCAGATCAACAATCAGATTATTACCAATCCAATCGTTTTCAAAACGTATTGCAATTTGTGCAAAAAAACACTTCTATTTGCAAAATGAAAGAAAAGCAAACTCCAGCAGGATTACGTTTACTATTAACCTTTGATGATGCCAAAACTACTCGCAGGTGTTTGGAATTGATGGAGATGTTGGGTGGGGAGTAAGATATTGTCAAAACTTCCAGCCTTTTGAAGGCTGGAAGCTTTATTTATTGTAGAATGTTTTTAATTCTTCAAATCTTTTATCACTTTAAAAGCAACATCAACTTGTTCTTCACTTACTAAAATAGTGAACTCGTTTGATGTCGAAATTACTTCGTTGATAATAATTCCTTCCCAAGCCAAACGCTGAAAAATGAAATAGTAAATTCCAGGAACTACAATATTTTCTTTTGGTAATTTTACGGTAATTGATGCTAAATCATCTAGTTTCTGAATCAATTTTTCACTTGCAAAATGTTTGTCTACAAGATGATTGATACTATTACTTACTACAATATTCGTTTCGTTTACCCCTCTTGACGAAGTATAAAAAATATCTGGCAATGCATTGATATCCGCAATTAAATCAGCCTGTTTGTTCAAAACCGTTTCTGAGGCTGCAAAAGTATAATCCGTCAACGCTGATCGAACGGTGATTTCGCCAATATTTTTGATGACTTTATTGATCTTGTGGTTGAGTCTAAAATCCAGCTCCTCTGTCAATCTCTTCAATGCCATTACTACAGCACCTTGTTTCACTTCTTTACCAAATTCACTTTCTAACTCTGTCATTATATTTCTTGATAATGAGGTCAAGTTGATGATACCTAGTGATAAAGCATTTAGTAAAAAAGGTTTAGTTTTAATGTAGTTTTCAACAATTGAAGAAACAGTTTTCATGATGGATTTTTTTTAGTTGGTCGTTATTTTACGCGTAGTTAGTGTGTAAAGTGGGTGCAAAGATAAATAAAAAAACATTTTGTTACAAATATAACATCTAGAAAATACGTTTAAAAGTGATAAAACGCATCGATAAAGTGCTCAATCACAAAAGATTTATCTTCTTTATGAATGGCTATGATATCAAAACGAACTTCGAGGTCAAGATCATTTTGAGTGACATAAGCATCTACAGCCTTTACTAAGAGTTGTATTTTTTTTGGCTTCACAAAATCCTGTGGTAAACCAAAATCCAAGGAAGATCTTGTTTTTACTTCGACAACAGCAAGAACACCAGCTTTTTGAGCAAGGATGTCAATTTCTGCTTTTTGAAACGTATAATTGGTTTGCAAAATAGTGTAGCCTTCCTTTTGGAGGAATTCAACAGCCATTTCTTCTCCAAGTTTGCCAAGTTCGTTGTGTTCAGCCATTTAAAAATTTTGTTTCAAGTTTGAGGTTTCAAGTTTTTTAACTTCTGCAACTAAAATTCATCAATGAAAAAAACATAATTCAGTGTACTGCAGACGTTCCCAAACTGCTTCTGCCAAGTCTCCCACTCCTTCGGAGGGAGTAGGTTTTTTTTATTCAAATGTAAGTGTTCCGCCTTTTTCCTGCACGTCTAGTGTGACCTTACTTCCCAAAATCAAAGCTCTATTGTCTTGAATGTGCCCTGCAGGGAAATTATACAATATTGGAATTGAGTATTTTTGTGTAACGTCTTCAATAATTTCGAGTGCATTTTTACCCCACGGAATATCGTTGTCTTTCATTTTAGTCATAGATCCTACCACAATTCCTTTAATGCTTTCGAGGCAACCGTTGCGTTTTAAGTTCATCATCATACGGTCAATATGGTATAAATATTCATCTAAATCTTCGATAAATAAAATTTTATCAGAACAATCAATTGCAGATGTAGAGCCAAACAGACTGTACAAGATGGATAAATTACCGCCTACTAATTGACCTGTTGCTTTTCCGAGTTTGTTTTTTGAAAAGGATGTAACCGAATAAGATAATTTCTCACCAAACAAAGCTTTTCGTAATGATTCAACTGCTTGTGGAGTCGCTCTTGGTGCAGTGAGTGGCATGATGGCATGTAGGGATTGGTATCCTAAGGTATTCAAATGACTGTGTAAAACGGTCACATCGCTAAAACCAACGATCCATTTTGGATTCTTTTTAAAATTTGTAAAATCTAGTAAATCGACCATTCTAACCGTGCCATAGCCCCCTTTCACACACCAAATTGCTTTAATATTAGGATTGTCCAGTTGCGCTTGAAAATCGGCTGCGCGTTGCTCGTCTGTGCCAGCGAGTTGGTTGTTGTCTAATCCAATCGTTTTTCCAATGATTACCTCAAGGCCCCAACTGTGTAGCAAGTCAATAGCAGGTTGCAGGTTGTTGTCAATGTTTTTTCTGGCTGTTGCTACAAGGGCAATTGTATCTCCTTTTTGTAAATAAGGTGGTGTTATCATAGTGGGTTGTGATTGACAAGGTAATGTTCGAAAAACAAAAATAAACAATAGTACCCAATAAAAAATGGGATTATAAATGTTGTGTGTATTGGTATACTGTTTCATCAAATTAAGCAACACGGTTTTGATTTCAAAGATAGTCATTTAAGAAAGAATACGAAATTCGATACAAATCACTATTTTTATCCTGAATTAATTGATTTTAATTATGTTGTACTTTAAAGTTAGGTTTTACAAAACCCTATTAGCACTCGTTTTTTTATTGGGTTGGAGTTCGGTTGGGAATGCTCAATCCAAAAAATACATTATTCATACTGTAGCTTTTTATAATTTCGAAAATTTATTCGACACCATAAACGACCCAGACACTTATGATGAGGAGTGGACACCTGGAGGAACTCAAAAATGGACGTATGATAAATATCAAAAAAAACTTAGTAATCTAGCTCGTGTGCTAGCCGAAATTGGTTCTTCAGAAAATCCAGATTCACCCACATTCATTGGTGGATGCGAAATAGAAAACCGTGCTGTACTAGAAGACCTTGTGAAAGAACCAAAAATCATTGATAAAGATTACGGAATCATACATTTTGATTCGCCCGATAAAAGAGGAATCGATGTAGCCTTATTGTATCAAAAAAAGAAATTCCAACCCACTAGCTTTAGCAATATCCCTTTATATCTTTATAAAAAAGGAAACTCACAAACTGAAGAGGTTCTCGAAAAAACTGATGATATAACAGATGATAAGCCCCAAGTAAACACTAAAAATTATAGAGTGTATACTAGAGACCAACTTTTAGTAACTGGTTTTCTAGAGGGTGAGGAAGTCCATATTATTGTGAACCACTGGCCATCGCGTTCTGGAGGTGAAAAAAAATCAAGCCCGTATCGCGAGGCAGCAGGCTTATTGAACAGAAAAATAATTGATTCTTTGCAGCGCATTAATCCTGAAGCAAAAATCATCACCATGGGCGATCTCAATGATGGACCTTATAATAAAAGCGTAAAAATAGGGCTTGGCGCCAAAGCCAAAAAAGCCTCCGTTCCAGAGTTTGGGATTTACAACCCCTTCGAAGAAATGGCTCAGAAAGGTTTAGGAACCATTGCACACCGAGATGCTTGGGATATTTTTGACCAAATAATGCTTTCTGAGACTTTAATTCGTTCCGATTTCTCGAGCTATCGTTTCTGGAAAGCAGGTATTTACAACAAGCCTTTTTTGATACAAAGCAGTGGGCAATACAAAGGATATCCGTTGCGGCATTCAGTATCCGAAATCGGTTTCAGCGATCACTTTCCCGTTTATATTTATTTAATCAAACAAAAATAAGGCTAATCCGCCTTCGTTTTTTTTGTAAAAAATTAGTCGCTTGATTCACTTAAAATCTTAGTACCTTAGTGGCTTAGTAACTTTGAAACTAATACTAAAATGGCAATCGCAAAACCTTTCAACCTTAATGCATGGATTAATGAGAACCGTCATCTTCTTAAACCGCCCGTTGGGAACAAAAATTTATATACAGAGTCTGGTGATTATATCGTTATGATTGTTGCTGGCCCAAACGCCCGTAAAGACTACCATTACAATGAAACCGAAGAACTATTTTACCAACTCGAAGGTTCGATAAAAGTAATTATTCAAGAAGATGGAGAACGCAAGGAAATGGAATTACATCCTGGTGACATGTATCTTAATCCAGTCAAAACGCCTCATTCGCCTGTGCGTTCCGAGGGTTCTATTGGGCTTGTCATAGAAAGGAAAAGAGCCGGACAAGGATTTACAGATGGTCTGCTTTGGTTTTGTGATTCTTGCAACCACAAACTTCATGAAGTCTATTTTGAACTGCATAATATCGAAAAAGATTTTTTGCCGCATTTCAAGCATTTCTATAATTCAGAAAGCTTGCGCACTTGTAATTCGTGTGGCACAGTCATGCAGGCCGATCCTAAATTTGTTTCTAAAGACTAGTTTTTTTAGGAGCTATTCCCGTCATCCGCTGTATCTTTTATTCCTGCAAAGGCAGTCATAAAAGGATGCCGCTACTACCGGGGCTAGAAAATAGTACACCAAATAGACGATATGTTTTTTCATTTTGAAATTTCAATCACGGCACAAACTCGAATACGGTGGTGTTTTCACGTACAAATTTATATATTCAATCAAGTAAAATTGCAGTTTCACACTGTTGTATTTCAAGTCAAATCAATATATTTGTAAAAAAATATAACAATATTTAATAAAAAAGTTACAATGATAACAATAGCAGATCAATTCGGAATGAAAGAAGCATTGGCGCAATTGGGCGTACAACCCATAAACGAAGGAACGTCAACAGGAATAAATCATTTTTCAAACGGTGAAATTCTAGAAAGTCATTCACCAGTAGATGGCCAGCTGATAGCTTCGGTAAAAACAACAACCGCTGCCGATTATGAAAAAGTAATGCAAACTGCTACAGAGGCATTCAAGACTTTTAAAACAATGCCAGCGCCACAACGCGGTGAAATTGTACGCCAGTTTGGTGAAAAATTACGTAAAAATAAAGAAGCTTTAGGCAAGTTAGTTTCCTACGAAATGGGGAAATCATTGCAAGAAGGATATGGAGAAGTTCAAGAAATGATTGACATCTGTGATTTTGCAGTAGGATTATCTCGTCAATTACACGGTTTAACCATGCACTCTGAACGTCCTGGACATAGAATGTATGAGCAATACCATCCAATGGGAGTTGTGGGAATTATTTCAGCTTTCAATTTTCCAGTAGCAGTTTGGGCTTGGAACACAGCATTAGCTTGGATTTGCGGCGATGTTTGCGTTTGGAAACCATCTGAAAAAACACCTCTTTGTGGTATTGCTTGCCAAAATATTATTGCCGAAGTAATAAAAGAAAACAACCTGCCTGAAGGAATTTCTTGTTTGATCAACGGAGATTATAAAGTAGGCGAAATGATGACAAATGACAAACGCGTTCCGTTGGTATCTGCAACAGGTTCTACTCGTATGGGAAAAATTGTAGCGCAAGCGGTTGCAGGTCGTCTTGGAAAATCTTTGTTAGAATTAGGTGGAAACAATGCCATCATTGTAACTCCAGATGCTGATATAAAAATGACAGTTATTGGTGCTGTATTTGGTGCGGTAGGAACAGCAGGGCAACGTTGTACTTCAACACGTAGATTGATCATTCACGAAAGTATTTATGATACGGTAAAAGATGCCATGGTATCGGCTTACAAGCAATTGCGTATTGGTAATCCATTAGATGAAAACAACCATGTTGGACCATTAATTGATACTCATGCTGTAGAAATGTATAATAAAGCATTAGAAAAAGTAGTTGCCGAAGGTGGAAAAATTCTTGTAGAAGGTGGAGTACTTTCTGGTGAAGGATTTGAAAGTGGTTGTTATGTAAAACCAGCTATTGCTGAGGCTGACAACGCTTTTGAAATTGTGCAGCACGAAACTTTTGCTCCTGTATTGTACTTATTAAAATATTCAGGAACGGTAGAAAATGCCATTGCAATTCAAAACGGAGTAGCACAAGGATTGTCATCTGCAATTATGACCAACAATTTGCGTGAAGCGGAATTATTTTTATCAGTAACCGGTTCTGATTGCGGTATAGCAAACGTAAACATTGGAACTTCAGGTGCCGAAATTGGTGGTGCTTTTGGAGGAGAAAAAGAAACTGGTGGCGGTCGTGAGTCTGGCTCTGATGCTTGGAAAGTGTATATGAGAAGACAAACAAATACCATCAATTACACCACAAGTTTACCCCTAGCACAAGGAATTAAATTTGATTTGTAATTGAATAATTAGAAATACTAAAAAAGGCAATTTGAAATTTCAAATTGCCTTTTTTTATTTTAAAATAGTTTTGTTTTACAAATTGAAAGACGCTCCAACATTAAATGTGAACTGATTGTTTAATTTGTCAAAACCGATAGGATTCGTTTTGTAGCTAGCAATAGGAATTCCAGCTTCGGTAAAAATTCCGAAACCTTCAGTAAAGAAATAACGGAAACCCAAGTGAGCACCAAAATTGCGTAAGCCTAAATCCAAACCTGGATAAATATCCATTTTTTCATCTAATTGAAATACATTTCCTAAATTAGCGCTAAATCTTCCTTTTACGTCAATTCTATCTCCAAATTCTGGTTTGTTACCCAGCGCATCATTCGACACAGATAATAAATAAGAAGACGCAATCCCGAAAGACATGTTTTCACCCAAACCAAAATCTGTTGAAACTCTAATTCCTGAACCTCCATCTTGAATTGTTGCACCAAGGTCAAATTTCACATCTCCAGCACCTTTAAAAGCCTGAGCTTGTGATAGTCCAACTGTTAGTAGTAACGCCAATGTAATAATCTTTTTCATACTTATTTTTTTTAATGGTGTAAAAGTACTTCAATAATAATTAATTTCTTCCTTTTTCGTCAAAATACAATTGATGTAAAGGCTCGCTTTGCCAGAACTCTTTAGTATCTACATCAAGTATGGTTAGCGCTCCCTTAAAAGCTGCTCCTGTATCAACGTTCCATACATTTGCCTTTTGTACAGGTGTTGTCTCGCCTATACGAGTCACAGGCGTATGTCCAATGTATATTTCTTCATACAACGTAAAACGTTTGGGATAAAAAGGGTGATCCGTTTTCATCCTGTCATCTAGCGCGAGCGCAGTTTCCCACAACGTTCTATCCCAGTAAAATTGACCAGTAAAATATTCAAAATTGACCCCGTTTATATTAGTAAAACCGGCGTGTACATACAAGCGTCTTTTTTCATCAACATGGAAATTCTCTAGTGATTTTAAAAACGTAATGTGTTTTTGTTTTGTAGCGGCACTTACAAGTTCATAGGCTAGTACTGTTGCTTCTCCACCATGTTTATACCATAAAAGGTTATCTTTATTTTTATCTAGCCATTCTAGCAATAAATCATCGTGATTTCCACGAATACAAATACAATTTTGTTTGGTTTTTAAATCTATTATAAAATCCAGTACTTGAGGGGATTGGCTCCATCCATCAACATAATCACCCAAAAAAATGAGGGTGTCGTTTGTAGTGACTTTGGCTCTCTCCATTATTTGATGAAGTGCTCTTAAACCACCGTGAATGTCGCCTATTACAAGTGTTCTCATGTATGTGCTGTTTTTTTAATATTGCAAAAATACTAGAAAATTATTCTAGATGATACTTTAATTTTACAAGCCAAAATACACTTTCTTTTTTTACTTTAACGATAAAAGGATAGCTGAATTTACTTTTTTTTACGATGTTTTTTGTGGTTTTAAAAATCACTGTTTTTAGTGAGTAATTATTTTAGTTTTTTAGTTTAAATTTACAAAAAATACTAAATTTCCTTAATATGGGCGTAATTGTAGAGTTGTCATTGCTTATAGCTAAATTTATTTGCCAATTGGTTACAGAATTACTGGCTTTTTTTTAGCAAAAGTCCGTTTCTATATAATTCTGACATTTTTAAAAAATGTAAAATACTATATAGTATTGGTTTCATTAAATACAGCTTGTTTTTTAATTTTGTAAAAATTAAAAATGGAATCATTTTATTGAACGTCATATTTCATCTTTCTCAAAATTCGTAATGACTCCTTAAACGATAAATACACTTGGTTAAAAGGTTTCAATATTGGCTTAGCATCAATCAATTTTTGTTTGGCATCATCAAAACCGTTGAGGTAACAAATCATGAAGGTAGAGGGTAAGTTTGCTAGATCTTTGTTTTCTCTATGGTTTAACTCAAAACCCTTTTCTAGCTTTTTTAAGATACTAAGGTTTACATTATAAATGTGAAACAGTAATTTTTTATTGAATTCTGGCGGTTGAAATAAAAACTCTCGTTCAATTTTATAATATCCATTGTCTTGAAAATGAATGGTTTGTTTTTCAAGTGGATAATAGCTGGTTTTATCATTTAAACCCAATGGAACATATTCAATAATAGTAAAAGTATCTTCGTCAAAAGTGATTTCAACCACATCTTGTGATGAATAAAAGAGTTTAATTTGCTCATTAATTAATTCAATATCTACACGAGAAAGATAGGTTTTGTCTCGAGATTTTTTAGTAATACCTGCCCAACAAATAACAAATAATTCTTTAAAGACTTTGTATTTTGGAGACATATCCTTGTGCCGAAGGTTCATAAAATCCATAACACCATCAAGCGTATTTTCAATACTATTTCTGGAGTTGTTTTCTATACCAATAACTGTCTCAGTGTTTTGATAATTTTTTTCAAAGTCTCCGTCAAGTGGTATGGTATTGCTGCCGCGTCTAATAAAAATAGATGAAATAGGAATGGTGTGTATTCCTTTTTTGAAGGATGATGTTTTGTTTTTGGGTTTTATGGTAACAAGACCCACTACTTTTTCCTTAGGTAAATTAGGAAAAGGAATATTCTCGTATTGAATTTTGGGAGGATTTTCAAGATAGGCGTTTACAAGATTTTGGATACGGCTATCGTCAAAAAAATCATCACCTACAATTGTATTTTCCTGATCTTCAACGCCTACTACAATGTATGAATTATTAGTTGGATTAGAGTTAGAAAGAGCACAAATGTGTTTTAAAAATTTTGCTTTTCCCTCACGAGAATGCAAGTTCAACTGTCTTTTTTTATCATAAAAACTACTCTCGTCATTATGAGCGAGTAGGTTTTTAATAAGTAGACGTTTGTTGATCATCGTTATTTTTTATTATTTATTTCTATTTTTTATTGTTGGCTAAACAGAGTTATTAGTCATATTTTGATCCTTTTCTGTCAGAACTCTTTAAAAAATTCATGAATTTTGAAATTTGATCAATTATAATTTGAGATTTTAAAGTTAACTCCAAAAACGTTTTTTCGTTGATATGTTTTCTGTCGAAGGTACGCTGTAGTTGTGCTTTTGTTTCACAACATGAACCTCTTGAATAACTCAAAAAGTTATAAATTCTTTGTTTCCTCCGCGACCAAAACCCTCAGCAATATTATCCATAACTGACCCAGAAGAACCATTGATTTGATCCCTTAATTTATAATCTTGACCAAGAGTTGTATTTTCAATCAAATGCCAAACATGATTGCTTTGTTCTCTGGCTAATTGATAAATTCCCATTTCCTCAAAAGAATTGTAATTCGCCATATTCGAAGATTTTATAAATAATCAATAGAAATAAATAATAATCAATCAATAGAAATACTAATTAATCTCTTTTTAAAATAGTAGCTGCTGCTTGGGCTGTTGGTAATACCATCAAGTCGGCAATGTTTACGTGATAGGGTCTAGAAACCACAAAATGAATAATATCAGCAATATCCTCGGCACGCAGGGGTTCAAATCCTTTATATACATTTGCAGCTTTTTCTGTATCGCCTTTAAATCGTACTTCGCTAAACTCAGTCTCTACAGCGCCAGGATGTATGCCACCCACTCGTATGCCGTAGGGATTTAAGTCCATTCTCATAGCTTGGTTGAGGGCATCAACGGCGTGTTTAGAGGCACAATATACATTTCCATTTGGATACACTTCTTTCCCAGCTATAGACCCTATGTTAATGATATGACCTGATTTTCGTTCTATCATTCCAGGAATCACAGCCTTTGAAACGTATAAAAGTCCTTTGACATTAATATCGATCATAGCGTCCCAATCGTCTAAATTTCCATTTTGTATTGGGTCAAGACCATGTGCGTTTCCTGCATTATTAATCAAAACATCTATGGTTGCAAAGTTTTCCGGAATTGAGTTAATACTATCAAAAACCGCTTTCTTGTCACGTACATCAAAGTTTAAAGTGTGAACTTCAGTGAGTTTTGAGAGTTCTTGTTTTAAATCATCTAGTCGATCTTCTCGTCTTCCGCAAAGGATAATTTTATAATTGTTTTTTGCTAAAAGCTGTGCGGTTGCTTTTCCTATTCCGCTAGTAGCTCCAGTTATTAAGGCAGTTTTTATCATTATTAAAATAATTTTATTTAAAGAGTTTAAAAGTTTCTAAGGTACTTTATGACCCATGCTTTCGGTCCAGATAGCAAACCAATCTTCATGTTCTAGCTCTAATTCAACTGCTTTTTGTAGTGATTGTATACGTGCCACATTTACAGTCCCTGCAATAGGAATTACTTGAGCTGGATGTTTTAAAATCCAAGCCAATAAAATAGAATCAGATCCTAAATGGTATTTTGAAACCAGCGTAGCTAGTAATTTCTTTAGTCTTCTTGTTTGCGGAATATCCTCTCTAAAAACAGATCCGAGTGGATTCCATGACATTGGTCGAATACCGTGAATTTGCATGTAATCAAGGCTGCCATCAAGCATGGGCTCATGATGCGTAGCCGAAAATTGAATTTGATTGAATGAAACTTCGGTCTTGGTACGGATGAGTTCTGTTTGTGAGGTGGTAAAATTTGATAATCCGAAATCATTAATTTTCCCAGCCGTTTTTAGTTTTAAAACCGCCTCAGCAATTTCATCGGCTTGCATTAAGGGGCTAGGTCTGTGCAATAACAGTACATCTAGATAATCTGTTTGCAGGTTTTTCAAGGAATTATCAACTGAGTTTATGATGTATTCTTGTGAATATTGGTAATTTTTAACGGTGTTGTTTCTGTTTTCAGTTACCATTTGAATGCCACATTTAGAGATTAGTTGTATTCTTTCTCTATCTATTTTACTTGCAGCTAATGCTTTACCAAATTCAAATTCGGTGGTGTAATCTCCATAAATATCAGCATGGTCAAAGGTGCTTATTTTGTTTTCAAGACACACGTTGATCATGTTTTCCATTTCTTTGGTATTGAGTTTTTTATCCCAAATTCCCCAATTCATGACCCCTGCTATTATGGGTGATATTTTTGTTTTGCTCATGGTTGATTTTTTTTGTTTAAAGGTACAAAACTTTGAAATCAAAGTATAATATTCAAAGTTCTTAAAAATATAAAAATTGTATCACAATATGTCCTTAAAATTACCTATTTTATTGAAGTTTTAACCATTTTTTAACATCTTACTTCTAAAAAAAAATTCAATTTGCAGCTTCAAAACGAAGGCATTAAATACAAGGTTTTAAAAAAGATATAATGGAAGAAAATACGGGGACTTTAGACATAAGAGCTATCAATGAAAAAATAGAAAGAGAGAGTGCGTTCATAGATCTTTTGACTATGGAAATGAACAAAGTCATTGTGGGTCAAAAACACATGGTTGAGCGATTGTTGATTGGGCTTTTAGGGCAAGGTCATATTTTACTTGAAGGTGTACCTGGACTTGCAAAGACTCTTGCCATAAACACTTTGGCGCAAGCCGTTCAAGGATCATTTAGCAGAATCCAGTTTACTCCAGATTTGCTTCCTGCGGATGTTGTGGGTACTATGATTTACAACATCAAGGCAAATGAATTTTCTATAAAAAAAGGTCCTATTTTTGCCAATTTTGTTTTGGCAGATGAGATCAACCGTGCTCCAGCCAAAGTACAATCGGCATTACTAGAGGCGATGCAGGAAAAGCAAGTAACCATTGGGGATACTACTTTTAAACTGGATAGACCTTTCTTAGTATTGGCAACACAAAACCCAGTGGAGCAAGAAGGAACGTATCAATTGCCTGAGGCTCAAGTGGATCGTTTTATGCTGAAAACGGTTATCGATTACCCTAAGATGGAAGATGAACGCCTTGTAATTCGTCAAAATTTAAAAGGGAGTTATGAAAAAGTAAATGCTGTAGTATCTGTTGAACAAATTTTGCGAGCTCAAGAAGCCGTAAGAGAGGTGTACATGGATGAAAAAATTGAAAAATACATTTTGGATATCGTGTTTGCAACGCGTTATCCTGAAAAATATAAACTAGCTGATTTAAAACCTTTGATCAGTTTTGGAGCTTCTCCTCGTGGAAGTATCAATTTGGCGAATGCCGCAAAATGTTATGCTTTTATCAAGCGCCGTGGGTATGTTATTCCTGAGGATGTTCGTGCAGTTGTGCATGATGTGTTACGCCACCGTATAGGAATTACGTATGAGGCCGAAGCAGAAAACGTTACTTCTGTTGACATCATCAATAAAATTGTAAACGAAGTAGAAGTACCTTAAAAATTAGTTTTCAGTTTTCAGTCACAGTGTATAAGATATGACTTGTCAACTGCGACTGAAAACTGCGACTGAAAACTAAAAAAAATGGATACAAAAGATCTCTTAAAAAAAGTTCGAAAAATAGAAATTAAAACGAGGAGATTGAGCGATCACATCTTCTCGGGGGAATATCATACCTCATTTAAAGGACGTGGAATGACCTTTAGTGAGGTGCGACAGTACCAATATGGGGATGATATTCGGGCAATTGACTGGAATGTAACCGCAAGGTATAATGAAGCACACGTAAAAGTTTTTGAGGAAGAACGAGAGCTGACCATGATGCTAATGGTAGATATCTCGGGATCAGAAAGTTTTGGTTCTAAAAATCAATTTAAGAAAGATATTGTTACAGAGATTGCGGCAACTATGGCTTTTTCAGCTACTCAAAACAATGATAAGATTGGTTTAATTTTGTTTTCTGACCAAATAGAATTGTATATTCCGCCAAAAAAAGGAAGGTCGCATGTATTAAGAATCATTAGAGAGTTGATAGAGTTTGAGCCAAAGAGCAAAAAAACAGATTTAGCGCAAGCCTTAAAGTTTTTATCAGGAACTCAAAAAAAGAAAGCAATTGTATTTGTTATTTCTGATTTTATGGCAAACGGTTATGAACAAACACTAAAAATTGCTGCCAAAAAACATGATGTTACTGGAATACGAGTATATGATATTCGGGAAGAAAAAATGCCTGATTTAGGAATGGTTCCTATGCTTGATGCCGAAACAGGTGCTATTGAGTTGATTAACACAGGGTCTAAATCAGTTCGTACTAGTTATGAAAAACACTACCATGATAAGGTAAATTATTTTAAGGAAACGTTTAGTAAATCAGGTTCAGGTGTGGTGAACACAAGAGTTGATGAAAGTTATGTGACTAAGTTGCTGAGTTACTTTAAATCGAGATGATAAATTCAGATTTTTGATAAAAAATAAATAGAAGTTTCGGGATTAAATAGGCATTACAAATAGTTTACCAGCAATCAAAAATCAAAAGAGGTTCAATAATACAACATGAAAAAACATTTATATCTACTGCTATTGCTGCTTTCTACGGCTGTTTTTGCACAACAAAAGCAAGTGGTTACAAGTATTGATACAATTAAAAATAAGATTGGTGCCGAGTTTAAGTTGACTATAAAAACAACGGTAGATTCGTCAAGCCGTGTACTTTTTCCAAAATCAAGAAACTTTGGCGCATTAGAAGTCATTCAGTCTTATCCAGTTGATACCGTTAAAATAGAAGGTCGATATGAATTGACAAAAAGATATGGACTTACCCAATTTGATTCTGGGAGGTATGTTATTCCTAGGTTTAAAATTTTCATCAACAACCAAGCCTTTCTTACGGATTCACTTTTAGTAGAAGTTGCCAATGTGCAAGTGGATACACTAAAACAAAAAATGTATGACATTAAAGACATTGCTCCAGCAGAGGAGACTATGGGTAACTGGTGGAAATATGTTTTGGCAATTCTATTACTTGCAGGGATAGCCGTTTTAGTTTATTGGTTTCTAAAAAAGCGTCAGGAGAAAAAATTACAACAAGAAGTTTTTAAAACTCCTATTGAAAAAGCAACAACATTACTAGATACCCTAGAGCGAAAAGAACTTTGGCAAAAAGGAGAAGTCAAGGCTTATTATAGTGAATTAACAGATATTGCTAGAAATTATATCGAAGAAGCGATTGAAATTCCAGCCATGGAAAGCACAACATCTGAGTTGATTCAGGGATTAAGAGCGGCTTCTGTCAAAAAGAAAATGACACTTTCACAGGAAATTATTGAAAACCTGGAGCGAGTTTTAAAGCAGGCCGATTTAGTAAAATTTGCCAAATCAAAACCTCTTGATTTCGAAATAACGGAGGATCGCAACAAAATTCAAAAAGTTATTTTAACGTTAGATAAATCAATTCCAGTTGAGGTTCCTCTTGAAGAAGAATTACTTTTAAACGAAGCTCAAAAACAAAAACAAATTGAATTGCAATTACGCAAGCAAAGAAAAAAACGCATTCAAACCGCTATTGCAAGTGTTGTTTTTCTTGTAACAGCTGTGACCGCTTATTTTATTGCAACTAGAGGTTTTGATTTTGTAAAAGACAACATTATGGGTCACCCTACTAAGGAATTATTAGAGGGAGAATGGGTGAAAAGTGAATACGGAAATCCCGGTATTATCATTGAAACTCCAAAGGTTTTAAAACGTGTAGATCTTACCAAAACGCTTCCTAAAAACGGAATGGCATTGATCAAAGAAATGCAATCTTTTGGTTATGGTAGCATTGTAGATCGTTTTTATGTAATGGTTTCTACTTTAAAATATAAGGCCGAAACTCAAATTGACTTGGCCAAATCAATAGATGGCGCTTTACAATCTCTAGAAGCACAAGGAGCACAAAACATGATTGTCAAGCAAGAAGAATTTGAAACGCCAGAAGGTGTAAAAGGATTAAAAGCTTACGGAACTTTTTCTCAACTGGACAGCCAAAACAAAACTACAGCACGAATGTATTATGAGGCACTATTGTTTAGTCAAGAAGGCGGTTTGCAACAAATTTTAATTTTTCATGAAGAAGGAGATTCTTATGGAAATGAAATTTCGGAACGGGTTTTAAATACTGTCGAATTAAAACAAGCAAGTAAATAATGGACAAAATCACTTTTTTAAACCCAGAATTTTTTTGGTTGTTTGTATTAATCCCAGTTGTTATTTTTTGGTTTTTCCAAAAAAATAAGCAGCAATCGGCTACCTTAAAAATGAGTTCATTGGAAGGATTCAAAGGTTCAGAATCATTTTTGACCAAGTTAAAACCAATGTTAAACGTTTTGAGAGTACTTGCTTTGTGTTCATTAATCATTGCATTGGCACGACCAAGAACGGTAGATATTAGCAATAAAACTAAAACTACAAAAGGGATTGATATTGTAATGGCAATTGACGTATCAGGAAGTATGCTTGCCAAAGATTTGAAACCTAATAGAATGGAAGCCCTCAAGAGAGTAGCAGCCTATTTTGTTCAAGAAAGACCAAATGACCGAATTGGGCTTGTGGTTTATGCCTCTGAAGCGTATACAAAAACACCAGTAACCAGTGATAAAGCTGTTATTCTTAATGCCATTAACAGCATTAAATATGACAATGTTTTGCAAGACGGAACCGGAATTGGTATGGGATTAGCAACTGCAGTAAACAGATTAAAAGACAGTCAAGCTAAAAGCAAAGTGGTTATTTTATTGACTGATGGTGTAAATAATGCCGGATTTATTGAGCCAGAAACGGCATCTGACATTGCTAAACAATACGGAATAAAAGTGTATACAGTAGGAATTGGTACTAATGGTATGGCAATGTTTCCATATGCTATTGCGCCTAATGGAAAATTTTTGTTCCAAATGATGAAAGTGGAGATTGATGAACAATTAATGAAAAATATTGCCAAGAAAACCGATGGAAAATATTTTAGAGCAACCAGTAATAATAAGTTAGCCGAGATTTATGCATCGATTAATAAGCTAGAGACTACAGAAATAGAAGAACTTAAGTTTTATGATTATGATGAAAAATTCAGACCGTTTATATGGTTTGCTGGATTTTTAGTATTGCTGGAAGTAGGATTAAGAAATACGGTTTTTAGAAGCTTTGTATAATGACAGTCGCTCTCACAGTTTTCAGTTCAAAACTATAGCGGAATACTGCGACTAAAAGTAAAAAAATGGAATTAGACGAAAAAAAATATTTATACCTCTTATTGATACTGCCTCTAGTAGTGTTGGTTTTTTTATTCAATTTATATTGGAAAAGAAAGAAACAACGTGAATTTGGTGATTTAGAAATGGTGAAAAAACTGAGTCCAGACAGCTCCATGTTTAAACCTGTTCTAAAAATTGTAATTTTTATTTTGGCTTTACTAGGGCTTATTATTGGTCTGGTAAACCCAAAGATTGGAACTAAAATGGAAACGGTAAAACGCGAAGGAATTGATATTGTTTTTGCTGTGGATGTCTCCAAAAGTATGCTGGCCGAAGATATAGCGCCAAACCGATTGGACAAAAGCAAGCAAATTGTTTCGCAAATTATCAACCAGCTTGGTAGTGACCGTATAGGAATTGTTGCCTATGCCGGGAGTGCTTTTCCAGTTTTGCCCATCACTACGGATTATAGTGTGGCTAAAATGTTTTTACAAAGCATGAATACAGATATGGTTTCCTCTGTAGGGACATCATTTAATGAGGCTATCAAGTTATCAGCTACTTATTTTGATGATAAGAAAACGAGCAAGCTTTTAATTATGATTTCAGATGGTGAAGATCATAATGAAGGTGCAGAAGCTGCAGCAGAAGAAGCCGCTAAACTAGGAATTAAAATTATCACTATAGGAGTAGGTACCGAAAAAGGAGGAACAATTCCACTAAAACGAAACGGTGTTGTTGAAGGTTTTAAAAAAGACAGCAATAATGAAGTTGTAATTACAAAGTTGGTGCCTGAAAGTTTAACATTGATTGCAAAAACCACAAAAGGAGGGTATGTAAACGGAAATAACACAAAAGAAGTTTTAGAATATGTCAAAAATGCATTAAACAATATTCAAAAAACCGAATTTGAAGCTACGGAAATGGCCGATTTTCAATCGCAATTTCAATGGTTTTTAGGCTTTGCCTTTTTGTTGTTATTTGCAGATGTTTTTCTATTGGAAAGAAAAACAAGTTGGGTTAAGAAATTGGATTTATTTAACGAGAATAAATAATTATTTTCAAAAGGTTTTCAAAACCCTTTGGACATAGAGCTACAATAAATGAAAAGATTTAAAATAATTATAGTTGCTTTTTTAATCAGTGCTTTTTGCGGTACAGCCGGATTGCTTGCGCAACAAAAAGACCGAATTTTGCCCAAAGCAAACCAAGAATATGCGGACAATAAATTTGCGGAAGCTGAAGCCAATTATAGAATTTCGGATTCAAAATTCCCTAATAAAGCTGCTGCGCCTTTTAATCTTGGAAACAGTATCTACAAGCAAAAACAGTCTAGTGAAGCCAAATTTGCTTTTGCGAAAGCCTTAAAAAACTCGAAAACCAGACCCGAAAAACATCGTGCTTTTCATAACCTAGGAAATGTATTCATGAATGAAAAGGATTACGCTCAAGCCGTAGAGGCCTATAAAAATGCGTTGCGTAATGATCCAAAGGATGAGGAAACACGTTATAATTATGCCTTGGCTAAAAAAATGCTAAAAGACAATCCGCCGAAGGACGACAAGAAAAAAGACGATAAGAAAGATAAGGATAAGGATAAAAAAGACGACAAGAAAGACGGAGAAAAAGATAAAAAGGACGACAAGGAAAAAGATAAAAAGGACGACAAAGGGGATCAGGATAAGCAAAATAAAGATCCGAAACCAAATGAAAAAGGAGAGCCTAAACCTGCGCCAGGAGGAATCTCTAAAGACCGTTTAGAAAATCTTTTAGACGCTGTAAATAAAGAGGAAAAGAAAATTCAAGACAAGGTTAATGCCCAAAAAGTAAAAGGAAAACCAGTTAAAACAGAAAAAGATTGGTAATTCAATTAGAGATTTTGAAAATGAAAAAATACATTGCAGCGATTGTTTTATTGGTGTGTAGCACGCTGAGCGCTCAGGTTCAGTTTGAGGCCAGAGTTAGCAAAACTACGCTAGGTTTGAATGAAAGATTGCGTATTGATTTTATGATGAATGTAGATGGCGATAACTTCGTGCAGCCATCTTTTGATGGTTTCAGAATCATTGCCGGACCTAGTCAGCAAGTGAGTCAGTCTTGGGTAAACGGGAGAAGCTCTTTTGAAAAAGCATATTCTTATTTTTTGGTGCCCAATCAAAAAGGAATTTTTGTAATCAAGTCGGCGGCTATTGAGTACAACGGGCAAATTTACAAAACAGCTCCCATAAAAATAACGGTTACAGCAGCTACAGAGCAGCCTAGAGATCCTAACGATTCTCAAATTTCTGGTGATGAAAACTTATATTTGGTTGCAGATGTTTCTAAAACAAATCCATATCTCAATGAGCCCGTTACTGTAGTGTATAAATTGTATTTTGCAAACATTGGCATTACAAATCTTGGGGAAACAAGTAAACCCAAATATAATGATTTTTGGAGTCAAAACATTGAGATAAAACAACTAGTTGCCGAAGAAGGCATTTTTAAAGGTCAAAATTTCAGGTATATTGTTCTCAAGAAAGTAATATTGTATCCTCAAAAATCGGGTAGACTTAAAATTGAGCCTCTTTCCTTAACCGTTGATGTGCAATTACCTACTAATCGTAGAGATATGTTTGGTAGAATGCTACTCACCGAAACTACAAAAAGAGTTTCGGCTGGAGCCAAAACAATAAATGTAAAACCACTACCTGAAGCAGGCAAACCAGATGATTTTACCGGTGCAGTGGGTAATTTTGATTTTAAAGTTACTCCATCAAAAACTAATTTAAAACATGGTGAAAGCCTAGATTTGGTTGTGAGCGTTACCGGAAAAGGAAATTTAAAACTATTTAGTTTGCCAAAACCCGTAGTTCCAAATGCTCTGGAAATGTATGATGCCGTTCACAGCGAAGACATTAGCACACCGCTATCTGGAATGGCAGGAAAATCAGTTGATAGTTATGCTATAGTTCCGCAATACAAAGGGAATTATCCGGTAAAACCAATGCAGTTTTCATATTTTGATTTAAGTTCTGGAACCTATAAAACCTTGCGTTCACCAGAAATCATGATACATGTACTTGATGGGCCTACGCCTGTAGATTCTACTGCTACAAAGGGTAATAAAAATAAGATTGCGACTGTAGAAAAATTTAAAAACATTAAGTCAAAGACTAATTTTGTTCCAATAAATAAGAAAGATTTTTTAGGGTCTAATACGTTTATGGGGTTGTTATTGCTTCCTTTTTTATTGATCCCGCTGATTGTATTGTTCAAAAAGAAGAAAGAAGCTATGGATGGTGATGTTGCTGGAAACAGAGTCCGCATGAATAACAGGTTAGCCAAGAAATATTTATCAGAAGCCAAGAAACAAATCAATAATAAAGAACTGTTTTATGTGGCATTAGAAAAAGCGATGCATAATTTCTTGAAAGCCAAACTAAATATTGAAACCTCAGAAATGAGTAAGGATAATATTCAAGAATTATTGTTGTCTCGTAATGCAAATCCAGAAGCGGTAAATGATTTTATTGCGCTTACTGAAAATTGTGAAATAGCGCGTTATGCACCTTCATCAAGTGTCACGATTCAACAGGATTTTGACAAAGCGGTAGTTATAATTTCAGATTTAGAAAAACAGATTTCATAATTAGAGTATTAAAATTAATTTTTAAGTAAAAAGACTTTGTGCCTCTGTGGCAAATAAATATTATAATGAGAAACATATTATATCTACTTTTATTTTCAACCCAATTTTTCTTTGCCCAAAGAGGTTTTGAGAACGGCAACGCTTTATATGCAAAAGGAAAGTATACTGAGGCTGCAGCGGCTTATGAAAGTGTTTTAAAAAACAACCAACACTCATCAGAGTTGTATTTTAATTTGGGTAATGCCTACTATAAGCTTAATCAAGTAGCGCCTGCTATTTACAATTATGAGAAAGCCCTTGTAATAAATCCAGAAAACGTTGAGGCGGCAGGGAACTTAAAATTCGCCCAAAAAAGAACCATTGATGAGTTTAAGGTGATTCCTAAAGTAGGCTTTGCAAAACTCATACAAGACTTTACGGGACAGTTTGACTATGACGTTTGGGGAAAGATTGTATTAGGTTTTTCATTTTTATTTTTCACGTTCTTTTTGGTATATTATTTTTCTCGAAAACCACTTTTAAAAAGAGTTTTCTTTACCGGAATGAGTGTAGCTTTTGTATTGCTTCTGGTTGTACTTTCGGCTGCATTTTTTGAGAAAAAGTATTATTATTCTGAACGACCGGCGATCGTTTTTGCCGAAAAAACAGATGTGAAAAAAGAACCGAGAGAAGGTGGAAAGCCATTGTTAGCAATACATGAAGGAGCCAAAGTCTACGTTTTTGAAACTATTGGGAAATGGAAAAAAATCCAACTCACAGATGGAACTTCTGGCTGGATTGAAAGTAGTGCGATTAAGGAAGTGAAGTAGATTATTCTTTACTTTTTTTCTTCAAACTGCTATACCACTCTTGTAAGGAAGGGTAGAGGTAAGCAGCAGTTTTTTGAACAGGATTGTAAAATATGGATTTATCAAGTGTTTCTTTCTTGATCAAAATATGATTGTAATTTATTTTTTCAAAAATTGAAAATACAATTCCTAAGATTAAAACGGTTTTTAATATTCTAAAAAAACCACCACCTATAGAATTGGCCCATCCCAAGAAAGCAAAACTCGCTATCCCAGTGAGGAATTTACCTAAAAATGTTACTGCTACAACAACGATTAAAAACGTAATCATAAACGCTATTACTTGGATGGTATTGGGATTCCAGTTTACAAATCCCGAAATGATTTCTTTTGTGAAAAATGAAAATTTAATTGCCAAATAGATTCCTAATACTAACGAAACTAAGGAAGCTAGTTCAACAAAAAGACCATTTTTTAAACCTTTAAACCCAGCAAAAGCTAGTAATGCACCTAATATAATATCTAGAAAACTCATAAAAACAAAAATATAGTGATTTAAATAAAGAACAAAAATAAAAGAATTGTTGACTATCAATTGCCAATTTTCAAGTTCTTATCTTTGTGCAAATAATTTTATGAGTTGTACATCAATAATTCATAATCCATCATTCAAATTTTAAACAATGTCCAGAGATATACAACTAAAAGAACGCTGGGAACAGCTGGTTCAACTACTTTCTGATCAATTTTCGCAAGGCGAGGATTTAGATCTAGATGCTATTATTTATTTAATTGGCGTGCAAGAATTAGGCAAAGTACACCAAGAATTTAAAAAAGACGAAAAACTCAATTTGATGCATATTGCCATTTGCCGTTTGTTAGAGCCGTATGGTTACTATGAATTCGAGTTTTTTGACAAAGACGGTTGGCCTCATTACAAAGTTAAAGAGCAATTGCCAGCGTTAAAGGCAGGAGAACAATCGGTTTTGATGAAAGAAGCCATTGTGAATTATTTCTTAGAACGTGAAGTAATTTCGTAGTTGACACTCACAGACACAGTTTTCAGAATGAATCTACTAGAAACTGCGACTGAAAACTGAAAACTTTTTCATAAATTTGCACTCTCAATTACGGAAGGAAAATGATAGACAAGATAAAAGAATATATCGGCGAAGCTCAAGCTTTTTCAACTCAAAATGCAACTGAATTAGAAGCGTTTCGAATTAAATTTTTAGGAAGCAAAGGTCTTTTGAAAGATTTGTTTGCTGAGTTCAAAAATGTACCAAACGATCAAAAAAAGGAGTTTGGACAAATTATGAATTTGCTGAAAACCACTGCCGAAGAAAAAGTAAAATCCATACAAGAAGCTTTAGAAAGTAAAGAAGAAAGTAAAGGGTTTTATGGTGATTTGACTCGCTCTGCTGAACCAGTTATCATCGGTTCTCGTCACCCTATTTCATTGGTTAAAAACCAAATCATAGACATTTTTTCCACCATTGGTTTTAACGTTTCTGAAGGTCCAGAAATTGAAGACGATTGGCATAATTTTACTGCATTGAACTTGCCAGAATACCATCCGGCACGTGACATGCAAGACACATTTTTCATTCAAACTAATCCTGATATTTTGTTGCGAACACACACTTCATCTGTGCAAGTGCGCTACATGGAGAACAACAAGCCGCCTATTCGTACTATTTCGCCAGGGCGCGTTTTTCGTAATGAGGCTGTTTCCTCTCGTTCCCACTGTATTTTTCATCAAGTGGAAGGGTTGTACATTGACAAAGATGTTTCTTTTGCCGACTTAAAACAAACCTTGTTGTATTTCACCAAAGAGATGTTTGGGAAATCTAAGATCCGTTTGCGTCCTTCTTATTTTCCATTTACAGAGCCAAGTGCCGAAATTGATATTTACTGGGGTTTAAAAACCGAAACAGATTATAGAATTACCAAAGGAACCGGCTGGTTAGAGATAGGTGGTTGTGGTATGGTAGATCCTAATGTATTAAAAAACTGCAACATCAATCCAGAAGAGCACACAGGTTTTGCTTTCGGAATGGGAATCGAACGGATTGCGATGTTGTTGTATCAAATAGGCGACATCCGTATGTTTTATGAAAATGACGTTCGTTTCTTAGAGCAATTTAAAGCAAGTATATAATTTAATAGTACCTAGTTTCTTGGTGTAAATGTCTAAGGACTATATGCTAGGGACTAAAAACTCAATTTATGAAAAAAGACATCATCATCCCCGAAGTAGAAAACGTTTTTTTTGCAGCAGTGCATGAATGGAGCGACGATTTTATGGAAAAAGTATGGTACGCTTATCTAGTAAACGATAGCGATTACTTGATCGAAAGTGTGATGGTTGTTTCCAAAGCCTTTGGTACAATTGATGGTGAAATGAAAAAAACATCGCTTTTGCGTCACGCTTTTATAGAAGTGCCAGCGGTATCTGTTGTCAAAGTCGAAATGATCGAAAAAAGTGTTTTAGCGCTTAATAATGAATTCATGCTTACGTTTTTCATGGATGGGAAATTGTACGATAAAAAATTCATTTTCAAAGCAAACTCCATCAATGAAACGGAAGTAGAAGAAGTGCCTATTTTATTTGTTGACGGTGTTATTGTTAGGTAATTTACTTTGTTGCAAAAAGTGTCCAAGACAAAATAAAATATAGGAATACAAAAAAAGCAGTCTCTTGACTGCTTTTTTTGTGTAAAAAATCTTTTAATAATATTTTGAATGTTTTAGCTGTGGCAAAAATCGTTGGAATACAACTCCTAAAATCAATCCCGTTTTAAGTTGGTATTTCCATCTTTCGCTCAAAATTAAAAATTTATAGGTTTTGCTTTTGTTTGGATTTCCAAGTAAAATAACCCAAAACAAATATGCCTACTAAAATATAAGCCAAGGCTTTAAAATAAAAAGCAGGAGCGGCAACTTGCGCTGCGAATGGAGTTTCTTTGATGTCAAACAATACATTGAAAACAGTCATAAATACACCCCAAATACCACCCATCTTAATTTGATATTTCCATCGTTCGCTCATAAGGTGTTTTTTTAATTTTGAATTCGGGTGTTATATTAGTCGAGTTTGTCGGTTAGTTTTTTAAATACTGCCTTCGCATCTTGACCTTCATATAAAATGCTATGTACAGCATCTATTATTGGTGTTTTGGCGCCATAAGCTTGATTGAGTTTGTAGGCACTCTTTGCTGCATAATACCCTTCAGAAACCATACTCATTTCCATCATGGCTGATTTTACGGTATATCCTTTACCTATCATATTTCCAAACATTCTATTTCTAGAAAAAACAGAGTATCCGGTCACCAATAAATCCCCTAAATAAGCGGAGTCGTTGATGTTGCGTTTCATGCGATGTACTTTTTTGATGAATTTTTTCATCTCGCGAATACCATTACTCATCAATACAGACTGAAAATTATCGCCGTACCCCAAACCGTGAGCTATTCCTGCTGCAATAGCATAAATATTTTTGAGCATAGCAGCATATTCAGTACCTATAATGTCATCTGTGATTTTAGTTTTAATGTAGTTTCCAGACAAATTTTTAGCCACCGTTTTGGCTTTATCAGGGTCGCCGCAAGCAATGGTAAGGTAGGATAGACGTTCCATAGCCACCTCTTCGGCATGACAAGGACCTGTTATGACACCAATGTTGTAATACGGAATGTCATATTTTACATGAAAATGTTCGCCTACTATGAGGCTTGTTTCTGGAACAATTCCTTTTATGGCTGAAAAAATAATTTTATCTTCTAATGAAACAGTAAGTTTTTCTAATTCTGCACCAAGAAAGGCAGATGGAATAGCAAAAATAATATAATCAGCATAGGCTATTGCCTCGTTAATATCGCTGGTAAGTTTTAATTTTTTAACGTCAAACTCAACCGAACTCAAATAGTTAGGATTGTGCTTATAGGTTTTAAGATGTTCTATTGCAGCTTCATTACGCATGTACCAAGCTATTTCGTCAAGATTTACACAAAGCATCTTGGCTATTGCTGTAGCCCAACTCCCACCACCAATTACTGCAAATTTTTTATTATCGGTCATTTTTTTCTTAATTTAATCAAAAGTACTTAAAAAAGGGTTAATGAAGCAAATTTAATTATAGTCAGTGGTATGGTGTATGCTTAGGTTTTTAAAAACTTATCATAAAGAAGTTAAATATAATTACATTTTTTCTCAATTTCGGCATACTATTTTTATTGTTATGTCGTTATAGATGATTAGTAGGCAGTGTTTTAATAATTACTTATGTTGATTGAATTAGTTAAATTTTTAAATGTTAAAGGCGTTCCCATTAAATGAGAACGCCTTTTTTATGGTATAAAAGTGTGTTTGAAGTTTAATAACTCATTTCAACAATGGCTTTTACTTTTTCTAAAGTGATGTTTTGCTTTTCGCCTAATCCTAACCAGCCTCTTTCTTTAAAGCGGTCTACTATGAAATCGGCAGTTTTATCGTATTCTTTAGTATAGTCTGACAGTTTAGTGTCCATTCCCATAGTGTGAAAAAAGGCTACTGTTTTGTTGATCGCTTCGTTTGCAATTTCATCCTCAGATCCCGTTAAATTGAAAATACGTTTTCCATATTGTGCTAATTTCCCTTTTTTGGTTTCAAACATGACGCGGTATAAATTTGGACCAACTACTGCTAACGTTCTAGCATGATCAATTCCGTACAAAGCCGTTAGCTCGTGACCAATCATGTGCGTAGCCCAATCAGATGGAACTCCTTTTTGAATTAATCCGTTCAAGGCCATGGTACAACTCCACATAAAGTTAGAAGCCAAGGCGTAATCTGATGGGTTTTCAACAACTTCAGGACCTACTTGAATTAAGGTCTGCAAAATACTTTCGGCAATACGATCTTGTAAAAATCCTTCGTGCGGATAAGTTAAATATTGTTCCAAAACGTGAGTATAAGCATCTACGACACCGTTTTGCAATTGTCTTTCTGGTAACGATTGAATGACTGTTGGATCACAAATAGAAAATTTTGGGAATAAAGCCGAACCTCCAAACGCCAATTTCTCCTGAGTAGCTTTGATAGTTACTACTGAACCTGAGTTCATCTCGCTTCCTGTTGCTGGCAAAGTAAGAACTGTTCCAAAAGGTATTACTTTAGATAAATCCTTAATCAACAATCTTTTTTGTAGAATTTCCATCGGATTTCCTTCAAAATGAACGGCTGCCGAAATAAACTTTACCCCATCAATAACAGATCCTCCACCAACGGCAAGGATAAAATCAATGTTTTGTTCTTTAATAACGTCAACAGCTTTCATCAAAGTTTCAAAATGCGGATTAGGTTCGATTCCACCAAATTCAACAATTTCAAAATCTTTAAGATTGTTGATTACCTGCTCGTGAATACCATTTTTGAAAATACTTCCACCGCCATACGCCAAAAGGATTTTTGCTCCTTGTGGCACCAGCGTGGATAGTTTTTCTATTTGTCCTTTTCCAAAAACTAAATTGGTAGGATTGTATAATTCGAAGTTTAACATGATATTTTAATTTTAAAGAGTTACCAAGGTACTAAGATTCTGAGTTTTTTAAAGCACATTTAAGCTTTGCTGACTCAGAATCGTAGTATCTTAGCGGCTTTCTCTTATTTTTTTGAATTCAATTGAGCCAATAATTTCTCAGCAACTAATTTAGACGATGCTGGATTTTGACCTGTAATTAACAAACCATCTTCTACTGCATACGGATTCCAATCTGCTACTTTAGAGTAAATAGCTCCGTTGGCTTGCAACGCATCTTCTAATAAAAAAGGAACAACTTTAGTCAATCCAACCGCTTCTTCCTCGGTGTTTGAAAAACCAGTTACTTTTTTACCTTTCACTAAAAACTCTCCATTTACTTTTACGTTTTTTAACACTGCTGGTGAGTGACAAACAAAAGCTACTGGTTTGTTATTCGTATAAAAAGACTCAATCAAAGCGCTAGAATTAGCATCAGTAGCTAAATCCCATAATGGACCGTGGCCACCCGGATAAAAAACAGCATCGTAATCAGACTCTTTCACATCGCTTAATTTGTGCGTGTTTTTTAGTTTTGCTAGCAATTCAGTATCGGCATCAAAACGTTTTGTGTCCTCTGTAGCTGCAGATGGGTCTTCACTTTTTGGGTCAATTGGAGGTTGTCCACCTTTTGGAGTAGCAATATCAATTTGAACACCTTTGTCAAGTAACTCATAATATGGAGCAGCAAATTCTTCTGTCCAAAATCCCGTTTTTTCTCCTGTGTTCCCTAGTTCGGAATGACTGGTAACAACAAATAATACTTTTTTCATCTTAGTTTTTTTTGTTTTTTGTGCCGTTGCTGATAAGCAACCCACGGTTAATACTAGTAATGCAAATAATGCGATCTTTTTCATGTTATAAATTTTTTATACAAATCTACGTCGATTATGCTATTAGTAAAAATAATTTAAATTATGTTTGTGATAAATATATTTATATCATGGTCAATCTAGAATGGTACCGCACCTTTAAATCAGTGTATAAAAACGGGAATTTTTCTACTGCTGCCAAAGAGTTGTTTATTAGTCAACCCGCTGTTAGTCAGCAAATATCCATGCTCGAAGCGCACGTGGGGTACAAGCTTTTCAATAGAAAGTCAAAAGGAGTAGAACCTACGGAATACGCTAAGTTACTCAATAATTTAATCATTGAGGCTTTAGATCGATTGGAAAATGTAGAAAATGGTTTTCGAGCCAAAGCATTCAACGCCGATCGTTTAATTTCGATAGGAATTTCGAAACATTTAATGTCTAGTTTGGGTAGCGCCTTGGTATCAAAGTTCGAGTATATTGACTTTAGTTTTTATGACAATGACACGTTGTTTGAATTGGTGAACGAAAAAAAACTTGATTTTGCGGTCGTTACCAAACAATATGACACTTTTGATACCATTCAGAAGAAAGTAGGTGAGGTCAAGCAAGTAATTGTGGGCTCGTCAGAAATTGATGCTACGCCATTAAAAGCAAGTATAAAACTAAAAGATTTTGCGGCAATTGAACATTGGTTAAACGATCAAAAATGGTACAGCCACAATGCTCAAATTCCGCATATAAAATTATTTTGGTTGCATGTCTTTAACAAAAAAAGACCATCGATGGTTCCTAATTATATAATTCCGTCTGAATATGAAATGCTCGAAATCATTTCGAAAAATACAGGAATAGGAGTAGTTTGGGATATCAATGCAAAAAAGTTACTAGCTGAAAATAAAATCCAGATGTTGTGGAACAGCAAGCAAATGCCCAGCACAGCTGTTTATGTCTTATCAGGTAAAAATGATAATTTGAGTACTATTTTTGAGAATATTCAAGTAGAGTTGAAAAAGGTTTTTTGATTTTATTTCTTATAAAAATTATTGTGATCAATATAATCCCAAACTTTTGCAGGCAACAGAGGTTGAATGTTTTTGCCTTTTTTGATGTTGTCACGTATAAAAGTTGCTGAAATCTCTACAACCGGAGCATCAATTAAGTGAATTTTTGGGTGGTTTTTAAACTCCAAATTTTCTTCTTCAGTTGAGATTCGTGGGTACACATAAACGTCATGACGTTCAAGGATTACTTCGTAGTTTTTCCATTTGTGTAACGATTTCAAATTGTCTTCTCCCATGATTAAAGAGAATTCGTAGTTATGATATTTTTCCTCTAAATGTACAAGCGTATTTACTGTATAATTAGGTTGCGGTAGTTTAAATTCAATATCCGATGGTTTGATTTTTGGAAAATCCTCAGTAGCTAGATATACCATTTGAAAACGGTGATAATCATCAAGTAGTGTGCTTTTTTTCTTCAAAGGATTGTGTGGCGTAACTACCATCCAAACTTGATCCAAATCAGAATGCTCCGCCATATGATTGGCAATGATAAGGTGCCCAACATGAATGGGATTAAAGGTTCCGAAATAAAGTCCGATTTTCATTTTTCTAGTCCTTAGTTTTTTTGTTTTTAGTCCTTAGTACCTAGTGATTAGTCCTTAGTCCTAAGTAATTAGTCCTTAGTCTTTAGTTTTTAGTTCTTAGTGTATAGTCCTTATTGTTTTTAAAAGGGGGTAAAGTGGTTATATGGTGGAAATTACTTTAAGTTTTTTGCAAAAGCATTAATCATTTTACTTTCTTCTTCAATTAAAGACATAATTTCAGTAATCAAGTTGTCATCGGTAATAAATCCTAATTCTCTAGCGATGATTAGTTGGGTTTCTATTTCGTTTAAGGAACCTCTAGCAATATTTAAAAAATGATTGAATGACTTGTCTGTTTGACGTCCAAAACCTTCTGCAATATTTGAAGGAACTGATACACTTGCTCTTTTCAACTGGCTAGTAAGAGCGTATATTTCGTCTTTTGGAAAGTCCTTTGTAAGCTTATAAACCAAAAGCACAATTTTAATTCCTTTTTGCCAAATAAGTAATTCTTTATATGATTTAACTCCACTCATAAATGATCTAAATAATTGTTTTTTTTCGAACTACAATTTACAAAAAAAACTAATGACTAGTCACTAAGTACTAATGACTAAGTACTTGGGACTAAGAACTACTCAGAAACAAAATCCTTCACCAATTGATACGCTTCCTCAAGTGCAACTGGCAAATCATAGTTTTTTATAATTACGTCAAATTGTGGCGCTGTTGCAAGTTCTACAGATGCTTTAGCAATACGCATGTTGATTTTATCGTCACTTTCGGTAGAGCGTTCCTTTAATCGTCTTTTAAGTTCATCCACGCTTGGTGGTTTTACAAAAACAGCAAGAGTTTCCTCTGGAAATTTATGCTTGATACGCAATCCGCCGGCTACATCAATATCAAAAATTACGTTTTTACCGAGTGCCCAAATGCGTTCTACTTCGCTTTTTAAAGTTCCGTAGAAATTATCGCGGTAGACTTCTTCCCATTCTACGAAGTCCTCGTTTTTAATATGCGTTTTAAAATCTTTCAATGACATAAAATAGTAATCCTTGCCACTTACTTCTTCACCACGAGCTTCGCGCGTAGCTGCTGATATGGAAAACTCTAAATTCAAGTCTTCTTGTTTTAATAAATGCCTAACTATGGTCGTTTTTCCTGATCCTGACGGTGCCGAGAATACGATTAATTTTCCTTTTTTCATCTTTATAATGATTAGTCCAGAGTTCTTGGTCCTTAGTCCTTCGTTTTTGAACACGAGGGACTAACGACTAAGTACTAATTACTTTTATAATACATTCAACACTTGTTCCTTAATTTTCTCCAATTCGTCTTTCATTTGAACGACTAATTTTTGCATTTGCGCATGATTTGATTTGGAACCCATCGTGTTGATTTCACGTCCCATTTCTTGAGTGATAAAGCCTAATTTTCTACCGTTAGCTTCTATTCCATTGATGGTTTCCAAGAAATAATCGAGGTGATTCGTCAAACGTACTTTTTCTTCGGTGATGTCTAGTTTTTCTAGGTAATAAATCAATTCTTGTTCAAATCGATTTTCATCAACATTTACTTTCAATTCGGCAATAGCGGTTTGCAAGCGATCTTTTATGGCTTGCACACGCTCTGGATCAAGCGCTAGTGCCTCAGTCATGTATTGACGAATGTTGCCAATACGCAATTGAAATTCTTTTTCAAGTGACATACCTTCATCTTTTCTAAAATTCAAGATGTTTTGCAACGCCTCTTCAATAACGGTTTGAATTTGAATCCAATCGTTTTCGTCAATTTCTTCACGTTCTATTTTCATGGCGTCGGGCATTCTAATAGCCATTTTCATCAACTCTGTTTCGTATCCTTCGTTACAAATTTCTTTAAGTTGATCCATATATGCTTTTACAATCGGTACATTGACTTTGGTAGAAGTTTGTTCAGCAGTACTTTCTATAAAAACAGAAAAATCTACTTTTCCGCGTTCGAGTTTCAGCGCAATTTGGTTGCGCAATCCCAATTCCATTTCGCGGTAAAGCGAAGGCATGCGAACATTTAAATCCAAACCTTTACTGTTCAAGGATTTTACTTCGACTGTTATTTTTTTGGTTGGTAGTTGCAAAGTCGCTTTACCAAAACCGGTCATTGATTGTATCATATCGTTTTATAAAAAGAGCTCAAAGATAAGGAAAAACTTTTTCAGTCTCAGTCTCAGTTTTTAGTGTGTAGTTTGCAGTATTTAGTCATCGTTTTCAGTTTCAGTTTTCAGCAATCAAATTCGTAACCAAATCTCATTATTGTAGACTACTTTTCATAACTGCGAACTACCACTGCTCACTGTAAACTAATTTTTTTTCATCGTCACCAAATAAACGCCAATAAAAATCAAAACTGCCGAACCAATTTTTACCAAACTCAACTCATCCTTACCTAAACTGATAGCAAAAATGGTTGCAAATAAAGGTTGTAAATAAATAAAAACGGCCACGGTTGTTGGTTTTAATTCTTTCATCGAAAGCAAATTCAACAAATACGTGAAGAAAGTCGAAAAAATCACCACAAATCCTATTTTCCATCCAATAGCCGCGGGTACTGCTATCCAATCAACAGCTTGAAATTGGCTCCAGCCAAAAGGCAAAACCATTAAAAAACCAAACAAATAAATCCATTTTACAAACGTGAAGGCATTGTATTTATCCATTAATTTCTTGACTACAATAAGATAGAATCCATACGAAATGGCATTGACCAAAACCAGGAAATTCCCCAATCCGGCATTGGTAGCAGTACCAATAGATTTGCCGTATAAAATTAAAAACGCAGTTCCTATGAGTCCTAAGATGATTCCAAAAACTTTTCGTTTCTGCATGCGTTCTTTCATGATAATGGCCGAAAGTGTCAATACAATCATAGGAGTAGACACCATAATTACCGCTGCACTAATGGGCGATGTCAAGCTTAATCCTTTAAAGAAAGTAAGCATATTAAAGGCCACGCCAAAAAAAGCAGCCGCTATAATTCGAGGAAAATCACCAATCTCAATTTTTTCCTTTGGCATAAAAAGCCAAACCAGCCAAAACAAAATCACCGAACCTCCTACACGCAGCAAAATAAACCCATACGCATCAATATATAAAGGCATAACATCCTTAGCAATGGTAAAAGTTACACCATAAATAATGGAGACCAGTGTAGCGCCAATGAGCGCAAGATTTCGTTTAGACATGGGCAAGAGCAAGATTTACTTGATGCATGTTTTGCTGGCTGTTGCCAATATAGATTTTGTCTTTGATAATAAATACCGGACGACTCAAAAACGTATAATGTTCCAAAATGTATTTCTTGTAATCGTCTTCGGTTAAGGATTTGTTTTTCAAATCCATTGATTTGTAAAGCTGTGCTTTTTTACTAAAAAGTGCTTCGTAACTGCCTGCAAGTTCGCGCATTTGTTCTAATTCTTCTAGCGTAATGGGGTCTTGTTTGATATCGTGAAATTTAAAATCATGTTCTTTAGGTAATGATTTTATAATTTTTCTGCACGTGTCGCAGGAGGCGAGATAGTATATTTTGTCCATGGGTAGCATAATTTCTTTGTGCAAAGAAAATTCATTTGACACGGAAAATGATTATTTTTATAGAAAAAATAAAAAAATGCATCAAACATTTGATATTGCCAAAGCAAGTAGAAAAGTGTTGTCACAATTTCTGGAAAATTATACTTTGGAACAACTAAATAAAATGGCTCCGGGATTTAATAACAATTTAATTTGGAATATCGCCCACATTGTGGTTACACAACAAAGGTTAGTTTATAAATTTTCGGGAGTGCCTATGATTATTTCTGATGAGTTATTCGAAAAATACAAAGGTGGAACCAAGCCACTTCAAGATGTTACACAAGCTGATGTTGAAGAAATTAGGTCATTACTTTTTGAAACTATAAATCAAACCGAAGCTGATTTTAATAATAGATTATTTAAAGATTATCAGGAGTATACCACCTCAATAGGTCTGACTATTAAAAACATTGAAGATGCATTATCTTTTAATAACTATCATGAGGCAATTCACATGGGCATCATTATGAGTATTAGAAAGTTTGTATAAGTCAAAAAATGATTATTTTTATAGAAAAAATAAAAATCATGAAGCAATTATTTGATGTAGCTACCACCAGTAGAAAAATGATTTCGAAATTCTTAGACGGCTATTCGCTGGATCAATTGAATGCCATACCACAGGGATGCAGCAATAATTTAATCTGGAACATTGGGCACATTATTGTCTCCCAGCAAATGCTAGTGTATAAACTTTCGGGTTTACCTATGTTAGTTTCAGAGGAATTGGTGGAGAAGTATAAAAAAGGAACCCGCCCAGAGGGGGATGTTACACAAGCCGAAGTAGACGACATGAAGGCCTTATTGTTTGCAACTATAGCGCAAACTCAACTGGATTATGAGCAGAAAAAGTTTGTTACTTACATGGAGTACACCACCTCTACCGGTGATCATATCCTGCAAAATGCCGAAGATGCCATGGCTTTCAGTAATTTCCATGAAGGCTTACATATAGGCAATATGCTCATCATTCGAAAGTTTATTTAGGAGCCATATCCCGCCATTCGTTTCATCTCTGGCCCAAAACCCTTTTTTTCTAAGGCATAAAAGGAGCTTCCTGTGGTCGCTCTTTTCTACCAAGAAAAAATAGGGTTTTGGGCCAGAGGATTTTCACTGCTGTCGGGGCTAGGGTATACTGCTTTGTTGATAAAGAGGTTTTCTAAAGCAGTCTGATCTTTTTCTACTTTAATTTCAAATAGGCTTCTATTGTTGCGTACCCCAACAATAATTCTTTTGGCCCATCGGCATAGGATGCTGCTTCGTAGGAGTTGTAATAAAGTAGTAATCCTTTATCTGTGTAAAAAATATTTTGAGGAAGATGAAATTTATCCTCTTCAAACATAAGTCCTGTAGCGTTTATCGATGCTGTACTAGGGATTTTGTATTTGGCTCTAAATTTCTTTTCGGCGAAAGCCATAAAAGCAGCCTTATCCTTAAAAATAGCTTCGTTTGTAATAGTCTTACCTGTTGATGGGTCAAACAATAAAGAGCGCAAACCTTGATAGCCATGAGCGCCTCCCGTATAGGTGTAATGATTGATTTCTAGATTCAAAATCCCTTTTGATTGATACCTTATTTTCCCCGTTACAGTAGCCTCCCAGCCAATAGTTTCACTTGGAAAATCTTTGTGTAATTTCTCGTAGGAGTCAATAAATGCAGTGGTTAAATCTTTATAATTTGTTGCTGCATATGGCTTTTCACCAAAGTAAACAATCTCTTTCAATACCGAAAATACTTTTTTGTTAATACTATCGGCTTCCACAGAATTGTCTTGTGCAACTGGAATTTTGATACTGATTTGTGGACAGTTTTCTTGGCAAGCAATCTTCGATTTTTTTTCGAAAGAAACAGAAGTAAAGTGAAGTTCCTTTGTACAACTAGTTAAAAAAAGGAATAGTACTCCAAAAACGAAATAAGGTTTCATTTGTAATTTGTTAATTATATACAAAGGTATCAACTTGTAGCTTGGTTAAAATAAATTAAAGGGTAAATTTGTGAAACATTTAGGTAATAAAATCAAACGATATGAAATTCAATACAAAGGTAATTCACGGTGGGCAACACCATGATCCAAGTACAGGAGCAGTTATGCCGCCAGTATATCAAACATCAACATTTGTACAAACCAGCCCAGGGCAGCCATTAAATCCAGATTATGAATACAGTAGGGCTGCAAATCCTACCAGAAGCGCTCTTGAAAACGCTTTGGCAAGTATTGAGAACGGAACTCGTGGATTGGCTTTTTCATCAGGATTAGCGGCTACTGATTGTGTGTTGCGATCTTTCAAAGCAGGAGACGAAATCATTGCTATGGATGATTTATATGGAGGAACGTACCGAATGTTTACGCGTATTTATAAAGATTCAGGAATAAAATTCCATTTTGTTGACATGAATGACTTGGAAAAATTCAAGTCGTTAATCAATGAAAACACAAAGATGGTTTGGGTAGAAACGCCTACAAACCCTTTAATGAAACTAGCCGATATTCAAGAAATTGCAAAAATCACCAAGGAAAACAACATTCTTTTTGCTGTTGATAACACTTTTGCAACACCATATTTGCAAAAACCACTAGACCTAGGAGCTGATATTGTAATGCATTCTGCTACCAAATATTTAGGTGGACACTCTGATGTTATTGCGGGAGCTTTGATTGTAAAAGATGAAGCACTGGGAGCACAATTGCATTTTCAACAATTTGCTACCGGAGCTACACTTGGACCCATGGATAGTTTTTTAGTACTTAGAGGAATAAAAACGTTACACTTGCGCGTACAAAGACATTGTGAAAATGGAGCTAAGGTGGTGGAGTTTTTAAACAATCATCCAAAAGTAAAAACAGTATATTATCCTGGATTACCGAGTCATCCATATCATGAAATTGCCAAAAAACAAATGAGTGGTTTTGGTGGAATGGTGTCTTTTACATTTGTATCAGGTAAAAAAGAAGATGCCATTGACTTTTTAGAAAAAGTTAAGGTATTTACTTTGGCCGAATCTCTTGGTGGTGTAGAGTCTTTAGCCAATCATCCAGCGTTGATGACACACGCATCTATCCCTGAAGATAAACGTAAGGAAATTGGAATTACAGATGATTTGGTTCGTTTGAGCGTAGGTATCGAGGATGCAGATGATTTAATCGAAGATTTAAAACAAGCATTGGCCTAATAAAACAAACCCCAAAACAGAAAAAAATGTTTTGGGGTTTATTTTTATAAGCATATTGGTTTTGCTAATTAATCTAAATAATGAATGTATCCTACATTAAACCAAACTAGCCAATCATTAGCTTTATTTTCTTTATAAATTTTTGGGTTAGGATTAAGTCCATCAACCCAATTGGAGAAATAATATTGAACTCGTAAATCGACCATCAAATCACCAGAATCGGTTAGTTTATATCGAGATCCAACGCTTGAAACCACAGACCAAACGGTACCTTGTTCCGATGAAAACCCGAAAGGACGCCCTTCAGATGGGGTTAAATATTTCGGAAAAGTAATGGAGGGAGTTCCGAGGGGACCTAGTGACGATTTAGCCTTAGTATTGTAGAAACTAAATTGAGCACCTAAAGTTATAAATGGAGCAAAACCTCCCGTTACAGCAGTAAAATCTCTGATGTTCCAAGGATAAAATTCAAGTTGCGTACCGATATTTGTTACTGCGGTATTGCCTGTCATAGCACGTAGTTGTTGCGCTCCAACTGAATTGTCACTTGGTTCAACATATTCGCCAAAATGTTGTAAATTGGTTTTATTAAATGATAATTCAGTTCTTAATTTAAAGTGTTGGTTAAAATAAGTTCTAGAAGTGTAATTATAATATTTGTCGTAGGTGAAGTTCAAGTAATGAACTAAGCCAATGCCAAATCCGCTGTTTCCTGCATTGGTAGACAAATCGGATCGTTCTCCATAATCAGACTGGAAAGCAACTGGTCCCGCAATTATTCCAACTTCGTGCGAAAAACCGTCGAATTGAGCATTTGAATAATTAGAAAATCCAAAAATGACTCCCAAAAAAAGTATTATTTGTCTGATCATTAGTGTGTAGTGTTTGCAAAATTATACAAATATATAAAAACCCCACTCATTTTAGAAAGGAAAAGCAAATTAAAAATAAACACTTAATTTCTTATTTACTTACGAAAGTGGTAATCAATAGTATTATTTCCATCCATCTTAAACGTAATTGTTTGAAATTGCTTAATAAATAGATAAATCTAAGCATAAAATAAAAAAACTGAGACTGCATATTTTTATAAAATGTATCTTTGTATATTATAACGAAATCGTTTTCTTAATTAATTACTTATATATTATGTTACTAAAAATAAATGATTTTATGGCTCAAGTTGAGGCCAAGAATCCAAATGAACCTGAATTTATTCAAGCTGTTAGGGAATTTGCTGAAACAGTCATTCCATTTATTGCAGAACAAAAAAAATACGACGGTAAAAACTTGTTACTTAGAATTACCGAGCCTGAGCGTTCTATCATTTTTAGAGTTCCTTGGGTTGATGATAAAGGCGAAATTCAAGTAAACAGAGGTTTTAGAATTCAAATGAACTCTGCAATAGGGCCATACAAAGGAGGAATTCGTTTTCACCATACTGTAAATTTATCAGTGCTTAAGTTTTTAGCATTCGAACAAGTTTTTAAAAACAGTTTGACTACATTACCTATGGGTGGTGGAAAAGGAGGTTCTGATTTTGATCCACAAGGTAAATCAGATGCTGAAGTAATGCGTTTTTGCCAATCGTTTATGACAGAATTGTGCAGACACATTGGGCCACAATTAGACGTTCCAGCTGGTGATATTGGTGTAGGAGCCAGAGAAATAGGTTATTTATTTGGTCAATATAAAAGAATCAGAAATGAGTTTACTGGTGTTTTAACTGGTAAAGGATTAGCATACGGAGGTTCTTTAATTAGACCAGAAGCTACTGGTTACGGTGTGGTATATTTTGCGGAGCAAATGTTAAACACTATCGGACAAAACATCAAAGGAAAAAGAGTATCTATTTCTGGTTTTGGAAATGTAGCTTGGGGTGTTGCCTTAAAAGTAAATGATCTAGGTGGAAAAGTAGTTACTATTTCTGGTCCCGATGGATATATTTATGATGAAGAAGGAATTTCAGGAGATAAAATTGACTTCATGCTTGAAATGAGAGCAAGAGGTGATAACAGAGCTGAAGCGTATTTGGAAAAATATCCAAATGCTGAATTCCACAAAGGAAAAAGCGTTTGGGAAGTGAAAGTAGATGTTGCAATCCCATGTGCTACTCAAAATGAGTTGAACGAAGAAGATGCAAAAAAATTAATTGCAAACGGAGTAATGTGTGTAACAGAAGCTGCAAACATGCCATGTACTCTTGAAGCAATAAAAGAATTCTTGAAAGCTAAAGTACTTTTTGCACCTGGAAAAGCTGCAAATGCTGGAGGAGTAGCTGCTTCAGGACTTGAAATGACACAAAACTCTATCCGTTTAAACTGGACTAGTGAAGAAGTTGATTCAAGACTTAAAGAAATCATGGTTGGAATTCATAATCAATGTAAGCAGTATGGTACAGATGAAGAAGGATATGTAAACTACGTAAAAGGAGCAAACATAGCTGGATTTGTTAAAGTTGCTGATGCAATGCTAGCACAAGGAGTGGTATAATACACTGCTTAAATTATAATAAACCTTCTATCGTGTATGCGGTAGAAGGTTTTTTTATGTAACAAATAGCCTTAACTTTCGTTTGTTTATATTTGTAAATCAATAGTGCTACAAAGGATGAAAAAGTTTTTTTCGCTTATTTTACTTTTTACAGGGATGTTTTTGGGTTTTGCCCAAAGTGACTTATCCTGGCAAGGGTATTTTTCGTATTCTGAAATTAAAGATCTTTCACAAGCCCCAAATGCTGTTTTTGCAGCTTCAGAAAATGCTTTGTTCTCTAAAAACACAGGTACAAATGTTATAAAAACAACCACTACCGTTGATGGACTCTCGGGAGAAACTATTTCTGCAATATATCATAGCACAGCGCTCAAAAAGACTGTCGTGGGTTATGAAAACGGACTTATTATAGTGATTAATGAGCAGGATGGAAGTATATTGAGAATAGTAGATATTATCAATAAGAAACTGTCTCCTACTATAAAAAAAATCAATCATTTCTTGGAACACCAAGGAATACTTTACGTCTCTTGTGATTTTGGGATTGTACAGTTTAACTTATCAACCATGCAATTTGGAGATACGTATTTCATTGGCGACGGCGGAACGGAAATGAAGGTACATCAAATGGCACTTTTTAATGGATATTTTTATGCTGCTACTGCCAGCGGGATAAGAAGAGCCTTAGCCACAAACCCTAATCTAATTGATTACAAACAGTGGGAAACGCTAACATCAGCCTCTTGGATAGGAATCACAACGCTTAATCAAGAATTGTATGCTGTCAGTGCTACAGGAGCAATCCAAAAGTATAATGCAGTTACAAATGCTTTTGTGCTATTTTCACAATTGCCAAAGCCAGCTATAGATATGAGAGTTGGGGCGGGAATTATGGTTGTGAGTACCCCAAGCACAGTATATTTTTATAACAGTCAAATGATTTTGCTTCGGGAACTAAACGCCAATCAGATTCCTGAGACCAACATCACCTTTACTTGCGCTACCGTAATTGGCGATACGGTTTATATTGGTACACAAGAAAACGGATTATTTACAACCACCCTTAATGCACCGTCCGTATTTGAAAATAGTACGCCCTTTGGGCCATTAAGAAATAATATTTTTGCTGTAGACCTCACGCCATCTGTGTTGTGGGCAGTGTACGGGGAATTTGCAGGGGATTACAATCCATATCCATTGGATAGCTATGGGATAAGTAAATATGATAAAAAAGGCTGGCTTAATATTCCTTATGAATCGGTATTAGGAGCGCAAACTATAGGTAAAGTGATTGTGAATCCAATAAACGAAAATCAAGTATATGCGAGTTCTTTTTTTTCAGGGCTGCTCAAAATTGAGAATGATGTTCCTAGTATTTTATTCAATCAAACCAACAGCGGACTAGAGTCGCTTACATTTGGAGGACCTAATTATATTGACATTAGAATCAATGCAACCGCATTTGACAAGTCGGGGAATTTATGGGTGACCAATAGTAGAATTAAAAATGGGCTTAAAGTTTTGCGTACCAATGGGCAATGGCAAAGCTATGCCATGGATAAAATTCTTGATGTGCCCGAAGAGAATAATTACGGTGCCATTGTAATAGATAAAAACGGTACAAAGTGGCTGGCTACAAGTGAAGACGGTGTAGTAGGATTTAATGAAAACGGAACCACTTTTAAAAAAATGACTGTGGGTGCAGATACTGGAAATTTACCCATTTCAAATGTTAGGACAGTTGCTTTAGATACTAGAAACCAACTCTGGATAGGAACATCAAAAGGGTTGAGGGTTTTGAATAACGTTAATAATTTCCTTACAGACATGCCTTTAAAAGCAAATCCTATTATTATCATTGATGACAATCTACCTCAAGAATTGTTGTTTGATCAATTTATTACTTCAATTGTTGTAGATGGTGCTAATAATAAGTGGATAGGAACAGCTGATGCCGGATTGTTTCTTGTGTCGGCAAACGGTCAGGAAACCAAATACCATTTTACAACAAGCAATTCTCCGCTACCCAGCAATATTATAAACGACATTGATATTAATGGAGTTACTGGTGAAGTGTTCATTGCTACAAGCAAAGGAATGATATCATTCAAAGGAGTTTCTACTAAAGCAAATGAAGATTTAAGTAAGGTTTATGTGTATCCTAATCCTGTTCGGCCAGATTTTCAAGGAACTGTAAAAATTGCAGGATTATTAGATAAAGCAAATGTAAAAATTACCGATGTGGGCGGAAACGTAGTACATGAAACTACCTCCGAAGGCGGAACTGTAGAATGGGACACAACTGCTTTTGGGAAATACAAGGTCGCATCTGGAGTTTATATGATTTTTATTTCGGCACAAGATGGTGTTGAAACTACCATTAAAAAAGTAATGATAATTAGATAATTTAGAGAGTTGAATTTTTCAATCTTTATATTTTTCAATCTTTAAATTAAAATTGTGCAAGTCAAAACCAAAGCTATTGTTCTTTCATCATTAAAATTTCAGGAGAAAAGCTTGATCGTAAAATGTTTTACCTTATCGCATGGTTTAAAATCATATTTTGTTCGGGATGCTTTTTCGAGTCGGAAAGCAAGTCAAAAAAAAGCTTATTTTCAGCCTTTGACAATTCTTGAAATTGAGGCCGTTCATAAAAACAAAGGCACTTTAGAAAATTTTAAGGAGATAAAAATCAGCTCTGCTTTTCATTCCATACACTCCGATATTTATAAGAGCACCATGGTGATGTTCATTTCAGAGATGCTGCACCATTCCATTCACGAAGAGGAAGAAAACGAGCCCCTTTTTACTTTCCTAGAAACCGCATTACACTGGTTAGACAACCACGATGAAATAGCTAATTTTCATTTAATACTATTATTAGAAACCACCAAATATCTCGGTTTTTACCCCTATACTTCGGATATGAACATGGCTTTTTTTGAAATGACCGAAGGTATTTTCACACCCTTTCACGCCATCAGCTCGCTTACGGAGCATGAAAGTAATTTGTTTAAAAAACTGATTGATTTAAAATTCGATAATAGTCAAAAAATCTTTCATGTCATAGAACGTCAAATCCTTCTAAAAATACTGATTGATTACTACAGTTTCCATTTAGACGGCTTTAAAAAACCAAAATCACTTGATGTTTTAAAAGAGGTTTTCTCCTAAAATCTTGGGCGTGCCCCTGCGTAAAAACTCTGGGTCAGGCTGTACGCTGTATCTTTTATTCCGTAAACTCCATAAAAGGATGCCGCTTCCATCCTTCACGCAAAACATATGATAAACGATACAAAAACAAAAACCTTGTAGCTCATTTTGTACTATTTGTTTGTATATTAGCTGAAAGAAATAATGCCGTTTGCAAGTTAAAGCAACTTGTTTTGGCTGTAGAATATGAAGTAGAGTTGCGTGAATTAAAGAGTTTGGCGCAAGTTTACAATCAAAATATTGCAGAATTATCTAATCCTGAAAATCAGTACCGTTGAGGTAAAAAATAAGTATCCTTTTTATGAAATTATTTCTAAATTTTTTGTTGTTCACAATAGTACTGTTTTTAAATACACGTATTTATGCTCAAAAAGAACAAAAATACAGCTGTTTATTTTCGCATAAATGCAGTAGTTATAGTGGACTCAATTTGCAGGACTCTGTAAAATCAGTCAATATGAGATTGACAAATCTAAAAGAAATCTTGTCTAAGGAAGAAGGTGCCAATATTATTTTATTTAATGGAGTTCGTCATAATTCTTACATAGAATTTGATAAATATGGTCGACTCCAAGCACAAATACCCAGTATTCCTGGAGAAAATTTCTTCGCACAAATAGATTATAGCAGGGCAGATAAGTACGTATATGATGACAAGGATTGGGATAAAAAGAGTAAGTATAAAACCGTATTAAAGCAACACCGCCCGGTATACAATCATAATTTACTACTAAAACTAAATCAAATAGAAGTTCCTGATGAAAATGAAGTACTTGAAGAAGAGGGTAAAATTTGGCAAGATTATGTTGAGTATGTATACAATTATATATATGATAAGTCAGATAGAATCATTGAAGAAAAAGAATATAATGTTGCTAGGTTAGGCAAAGAAACGCTGCATAAAAAATATAAAAAAGAGGATTTATTTACTCGTAAATTGTTTACTTATAATGACAAAGGACAGGTTGTAAACCAGAAAATCATTGCAGGTTTACATGGCAAAGATAGGTCATATATTGATATGGGAACTGATTGTGGTTTTTGTGAGGATTTACAATTACAGTATGCTTATGACCCATTAGGGCGTATCAACCAAGTCACAATGTTTGGTTGTGGAAAAATAGTTGCTCAGGAAGATTATATTTATCATCCAACCCAAGATTATGTAGCGACAGTGAAATATTATGTTACAGGTCCTGGAGAAATATCTAATCCTACCAAAAGGTTTATAAAGACCTTCAACGATTACGGAGATCTGATCAAAGAAGAGTTTCTTCTTGATGACCCAGAACAAGAATTACCAGTAAAAGAATACTATTATAGTTACGAGTATGACAGCCATAACAACTGGATAAAATGCAATATCTACATGGAAGGTACTCAGGAAGGAATTCCATCGCTGGTTGCAGAGCGCAAAATAGAATACTATAATTAAAGCCTGCAAAGAAAAGTAAGTAGGATTACCAACATCCTCTGCCTCAAACACGCTACAAGCAATTTGGACGATATGCTTAATTAAATCCAAACCTTTTGTTCTGCAGTAACGTAGGCGTTAATACTAAAAAAAAAGACACAATAAAGACACAAATTAACTTTATGAATATTGAGCTATTAAAATACCCTACAGGTAAGTTTGACAAACCTACATTAATAACGAAAGACGTTTTAAAAAAATGGATTTCTGATATTTCTACCTTTCCTCAGAGATTATCAAGCGAAGTCATAAATTTAACTGACGAGCAACTTGACACTCCTTACAGACCTGATGGTTGGACAATTAGGCAAGTAATTCATCACTGTGCTGACAGTCATATGAACAGTTTAATTCGCTTAAAACTTGCATTAACAGAGGATAAACCAACAATAAAACCATATTATGAAGATCGTTGGGCAGAACTGTCTGATAGCAAAAAGATGCAAATAGAACCGTCATTAAAAATGATTGAAGGTATTCACGAAAGATGGACCGTTTTATTAAACAATTTAGCAGAAAGCGACTATTCAAAAATATTTATTCATCCCGAACACGGAAAAGAGTTTAGGATAGACGAGAATATTGGAGTTTATGCGTGGCATTGCAACCACCATCTTGCTCATATAACTGAAACAAAGGCACGAAACAATTGGAAATGAGTATAAAAAACATTGTACAGGAAGAAACCCAAATTGCTTGTGGCTCGGGAACTTAATCCTTCATTGCCTTTTAATGAAGAAAAATAAAACTTAAAAGAAAATTAATACTACCAAAATTGACAAATTCCAGTAACATATTTTCTGAAATACAACTTTTAAATAATTCCATATTTAAAGTTTGCGGAATACAACTTGAAAACGTAGAGACGGAAAAAGAAAGTCAAGAGTATTTTGCTCATAATTTTGAATTGAACAAACAAAAAGTAAAATTCAGAATGGCGAAAATTACGCCAACCAAAACCGGGCAATTTGTGTCAATCTGGAAACGAAATGAAAAGGGTATAACAGAACCGCATAATGTTGACGATGAATTTGAATTTTACTTCATTGCTACGCGTCAAGCAGAAAGGTTTGGAGTTTTTATTTTCAACAAAACAGTTTTGAGCGAAAATAAAATTTTGACAAGCCCAAAAGGAAAAGGAAAACGTGGAATTAGAGTTTACCCAAATTGGAGCGTAACAGAAAATAAACAAGCGCAAAAAACTCAAAATTGGCAAACAAAATATTTCGTAGAAATTGGAAACAGTAATGAAATTGACTTAAACGAGTTAAAAAATTTACTGAAAATAGAATTAGAAAAAAACTAACGCCGCTAGTTTGTATTTGCAATCCGTGACCACAAGTTTTATCAAATTTGTAAAATCAGCGCACTCGTGATTCCGTTTTAGCTCTGAAATTATCAAAATTGTTTGGCAAACCAGTCAATGATTTTTTTGAATTAGAAGGAGATGAATAAAAGTGTTTTTATCTTTTTTGTCAAAATGCAAGTAAATCGATTTTGGCTTAAAGCGTAACTTTCGACCTACGACTTTCAACTTTCAACTTTAATTTACTACTTTCGCATTTCGATTAAAGAAAAGGATAAAATGAGCACAAAATTTACTGAATACAAAGGACTTGACTTGCCAACAGTGGCGTCAGAAGTACTTGCTTTTTGGAAGAAAGAAACTATATTTGAAAAGAGTGTAACCACTCGCGAAGGCAATCAACCGTTCGTATTTTTTGAAGGTCCGCCTTCAGCAAATGGATTACCAGGAATTCACCACGTGATGGCACGTGCTATTAAAGATATTTTTTGCCGTTATAAAACTCAAAAAGGGTTCCAAGTAAAGCGTAAAGCCGGTTGGGATACGCACGGTTTGCCTGTAGAATTAGGTACCGAGAAAGAACTCGGAATTACCAAAGAAGATATTGGAAAAACCATTTCTATTGAAGAATACAACGAAGCGTGTAAAAGAACAGTTATGCGCTACACGGATGTATGGAATGATTTGACCGAAAAAATGGGGTACTGGGTAGATATGGAAGATCCGTATGTGACCTACAAACCAAAATACATGGAAACCGTTTGGTGGATTTTAAAGCAAATCTACAACAAGGATTTGATGTACAAAGGATACACCATTCAGCCGTACTCTCCAAAAGCAGGAACAGGATTGTCCTCACACGAGGTTAATCAGCCAGGAAGTTACCGCGATGTAACGGATACTACTGTTGTGGCACAATTTAAAGTTCTTGAAGAAAGCCTCTCAGATTTGCAACGCATTTTTGAAATAGGACATCTTTTTGAAGATACTTTTTTCTTAGCTTGGACCACTACACCTTGGACTTTACCAAGTAACACCGCGCTTACCGTAGGTCCTAAAATTGACTATGTTGTAGTAAGTACCTACAATCAATATACGTTTAAACCTGTCAATGTAATTTTAGCAAAGGCATTGGTAAACAAACAATTTGCTGGAAAATATACAGAAGTACAAGAGGAAAGCGAATTGCTAAATTACAAAGAAGACGATAAAAAAATCCCATTCTTTATAACGGCAACGTGTAAAGGAGCTGATTTAGTTAACATTCAATACGAACAATTAATGCCATTGGTATTGCCGTATCAAAATGCTGAAAACGCTTTTAGAGTGATTTTAGGAGATTTTGTTACTACCGAAGATGGTACTGGAATTGTTCATACTTCGCCAACTTTTGGTGCCGATGATGCCAAAGTGGCCAAAGAAGCTACACCAGAAGTGCCGCCATTATTAGTGCTTGATGAAAACGGAATTCCGGTTCCATTAGTAGACTTGCAAGGACGTTTTGTACAAGGACTTGGTGGTTACTCAGGCAAGTATGTGAAAAACGAATATTACAACGAAGGTGAAGCTCCAGAGCGTTCCGTTGATGTAGAAATTGCGATTCAATTAAAAGAAGAAAACAAAGCGTTTAAAGTTGAGAAATACGTGCACAGTTACCCACATTGCTGGAGAACAGACAAGCCTATTTTATACTATCCTTTGGATTCTTGGTTTATCAAAATATCAGAGGTCAAAGATAGAATGTTCGACCTAAACGAAACCATCAACTGGAAGCCAAAAGCAACTGGAGAAGGTCGTTTTGGGAACTGGTTGAAAAACGCTAATGACTGGAATCTTTCCCGTTCAAGATATTGGGGAATCCCATTACCAATTTGGAGAACTGAGGATAAACTAGAGGAGGTTTTAATCGGTTCTGTTGAAGAATTGTACAACGAAATAGAAAAATCAATCGGTGCTGGTTTTCAAAAAGAAAATCCTTTTAAAGGGTTTGAAATCGGAAACATGAGCGAGGAAAACTATGATTTGATTGATTTACATAAAAATGTAGTCGACGAAATCACGTTGGTTTCGGCATCGGGTAAGCCAATGACACGCGAAACCGACTTAATTGATGTTTGGTTCGATTCAGGTTCTATGCCGTATGCACAATGGCATTATCCTTTTGAAAACAAAGAAAAAATAGATCAAAACCAAGATTTTCCAGCTGATTTTATTGCTGAAGGTGTGGATCAAACCCGTGGATGGTTTTATACCTTGCACGCTATTGGTACTTTGGTTTTTGATAAAGTGGCGTATAAAAATGTAGTTTCAAACGGATTGGTTTTAGACAAAAACGGACAAAAAATGTCCAAACGTTTAGGCAATGCTGCGGACCCATTTGAAACTTTAAAAGAGTACGGACCAGATGCTACGCGCTGGTACATGATTTCAAATGCTAATCCTTGGGACAACTTGAAGTTTGACTTGGAAGGAATTGCTGAGGTGCGAAGAAAATTCTTTGGTACTTTATACAATACTTATTCCTTCTTTAGTTTATACGCTAATATTGATGGTTTTACATACTCTGAAGCGGAGATTCCAGTACAAGAAAGACCAGAAATTGATCAATGGATTATTTCTGAATTGAATACTTTAGTTAAGGAAGTGGATGGCTTTTATGCCGATTATGAGCCTACTAAAGCAGCAAGAGCCATATCTGAATTTGTTCAGGAAAACTTGAGTAACTGGTACGTTCGTTTGTGCAGAAGACGTTTCTGGAAAGGCGAGTATGCGCAGGATAAAATTGCTGCTTATCAAACATTATACACTTGTTTGTTAACTGTAAGTAAACTAGGTGCGGCTATTGCTCCATTTTTCATGGATAAACTTTACAGAGACTTAACGCAAGCAACACAATCTGAAACGTTCGAGAGTGTACATTTGGCGGAGTTTCCAAAATACGTTGAAAACTTTGTTAATAAGTCGTTAGAGAGTAAAATGCAGAAGGCACAAACCATTTCATCCTTAGTTTTATCACTACGTAAAAAGGAAATGATTAAGGTACGTCAACCTTTGCAAAAGGTAATGATTCCAGTACTTGACGATAATCAAAGAGCTGAAATTGAGGCCGTATCTGACCTTATAAAAGCAGAGGTAAACGTGAAGGAAATAGTACTTCTTGATGATGCATCAGGAGTTTTGGTAAAGCAAATTAAACCAAATTTTAAGGCACTTGGGCCTCGTTTTGGTAAAGATATGGGATTGATTTCCAAAGAGATACAAGGTTTTTCTAAAGAGCAAATTGCACAGTTAGATAAAGAAGGAAGCTTGGGTATTGTAATTGCAGGAAATTCCGTAACTTTAACTTTAGAAGATGTGGAGATTACTTCGCAAGATATTGAGGGTTGGTTAGTAGCAAATTCAAATGGAATTACTGTTGCACTTGACATTACAATATCAGACGAATTAAGACAAGAAGGGATTGCTAGAGAATTAGTAAACAGAATTCAAAACATCCGTAAAGATTCAGGATTTGAAGTAACGGATACGATTAAAGTGCAATTAAAGCGAAATGGAATTTTAGAAGAGGCTATCTTGAAAAATGAAGCATACATAAAATCAGAAACATTAACGCACGATTTAGTTTTTGTAGATGATTTACAAGAAGGTACAGAAATAGAATTTGACGAGATAAAAACAATGATATTAATTTCAAAATAAAATACGATGGTAGATGAAGCTACACGATACTCTGACGCTGATTTAGCAGAGTTCAAAGAGTTAATACTCAATAAAATTCAAAAAGCACAAGCTGATTTAGATTTGATCAAAAGTGCTTACATGAATGATTTAAATAACGGAACTGATGATACTTCGCCTACATTCAAAGCTTTTGAAGAAGGAAGCGAAACCATGTCTAAAGAAGCAAATTCACAATTGGCAATTCGTCAAGAGAAATTTATCCGAGATTTAAAAAACGCACTTTTCCGTGTTGAAAATAAGACTTACGGAGTTTGTAAAGTAACTGGTAAATTAATCGGGAAAGAAAGATTGAAAATTGTTCCTCATGCAACAATGAGTATTGAAGCAAAGAATTTGCAACGATAAATCTCTTGTTAAACAAGATTTAACGCTCCATTGGGAGCGTTTTTTTTGATTAAATTGTTATTTTTGCGCCATTAAAATTTATAAAATGTCATTACGAAAAGCGTATCTTCTTATTTTTATCTTATTGATTGTTGATCAAGCTTCTAAAATCTACATTAAAACTAATTTTGTTTTAGGGGAAGAAGTAAAAGTGTTCAATTGGTTCAAAATTCTATTCATTGAAAATGAAGGGATGGCTTGGGGAGTTCAAATTCCAGGAGCGTATGGAAAATTGTTTTTAACTCTTTTTAGAATTGGTGCTGTTGGTGGTATAGGGTATTGGTTGTGGGATTCTGTAAAAAAGAAGAGTTCAAATTATTTGATTGTTGCTATTTCTTTAATTCTTGTTGGTGCTTTCGGTAATATTATTGATTCTGTTTTTTATGGAGTAATTTTTAATGACAGTCAACAGCAATTAGCTACAATATTTTCAGATCAACCTTATGGAACTTGGTTTCATGGTAAGGTGGTAGACATGCTTTATTTCCCTTTCTGGCACGGAACATTGCCAAGTTGGTTACCTATCTGGGGTGGGCAAGAATTTACTTTTTTCAACGCTATTTTTAACATTGCCGATATGGCAATTTCTACAGGAGTTGGAATCTTGATTTTCTTCAATAAAAAAGCATTTCAAAATAATTAATAACGGTATTCGTTTAAAAATATTGAATTTTTACAACCGCAAATTCTTGATTTATAATCTTAGAATTTGCGGTTTTTTTGGATCTAAAATGAAAAAATCCTGTTGGGATTTACAACATAATTCAAAGCAATATCATCTTCAAAAACACCTTCTATACTTTCTTCAGGTTCAAAAAAAGATAGTCCAATTTTGATTACACCTGGTTTGCATTCAGAGAGAAATTTATCATAAAATCCTTTTCCGTAGCCTACGCGATGCCCGCTTGTATTGAAAGCTAATAGCGGTACAAAAACGACGTCAATTTTAGTTGAGGGAACTTCAATTCCATCTATTGGTTCTGGAATGTTGTATTTATTTTTCCTGATTTTAGTGTTGTCTGTCAGCAGAAAATGAGTCATATTTCGAGTTTCAAAATCCGCTTTGGACACAATAATTTCCTTGTCTTTTCCAGATAATAAATGAAGAATGAATTCGGTATTGACTTCATTTTGTTCCGTTATGGGTAAAAAAATATGGAAGTAGTTTTTCTCCCAAATAGGAAGTTCGATTATTTTATTGGCAACAGCCAAACTCATTTCCTCTAGTTCATTTTCAGATAGAGAATTTCGTAAGGCTTTGTATTTTTGTCGTAATTCTGTTTTGTTCATTTCGATAATTTTATTCTCCTTCTTCGCCAAGAGCGTTTGATAAATGGTAAATGGCATCGCCTTCATAAACAATAGGGGAATGATTGGCATTGATGATGTAACCGTCGTTTGGAGCTTTTACTTTTCGTTCAAACTTTCCGTATGGATCAGTAATGGTGGCTAGGATAGTACCTCTTTTAACAAATTTACCTATTGTGTTATTATCGTGCAAGAGTCCTGAGCACTTTGCTCGTATCCATCCCGATTTTTCAATATAGATTGTTTTATGTTTTTGTGAAACTACGGTGTGTTTTGGGTCAAGCATATCCAGATGAGATAGTAACCGTATGGCACCATTAACACCTTCATTAGCAATAGTGTTATTGATATCAAGTGATTTGCCACCTTCAAATAAGAGCATTTTTACATCCATTTTCTCACTAGAACTTCTAAAGGATCCAGTTATGTTTTTAGAATATAATGTGAAGGGAGCATCAAATACATCTGCAAGAACTTTTAAATCGGGATTATTTTGAGCAATTCTAATTTGTGGAGCATTAAAGCGGCTTGCTCCACCGGCATGAAAATCGACAGCATAGTTTACAACTGGTAAAATTTCAGTGAGAATGTGATACGCAAATCGGCTAGCAAGAGATCCAGTTTTACTTCCTGGAAAAACCCGATTTAAATCCCTACCGTCGGGAAATTCTCTTGATTTATTAACAAAACCGTATACATTTATGATGGGTATACATATAATGGTACCTTTTTTTGGTTTGTTTATTTTTCTATGAATCAGTTGGCGTACAATTTCTACTCCATTGATTTCGTCACCATGAATTCCTGCAGAGAAGAGTACAACTGGTCCTTCAAACTTGGATCGACGGACAATAATTGGAATGTTTAATTTAGTAGTAGTGTGTAATCTTGCAATTTCAACATTGATGGTTTTATTTTCTCCGGGAGCAATGCTTTCGCCAAAAAGTAAGATAGGTGTTGTATTTATTTTCATCATAAACTCTTAAAATGATAAAAATAAGTATAATAACGCATTGAGCTTTAATTATTCAATAAAAATCTCATAAAGAATTTGATACCATTGATTTGTAATTAGCAATTTTGAGATTAACTTTGTTACATGACATCAGCAACATTAGCCCTTCAAATACAAACCTTGCCAGACAATCCAGGCGTTTACCAATACTATGACAAAGAGGGTAAAATATTGTATGTGGGCAAGGCTAAGAACTTAAAAAAAAGAGTTTCCTCTTACTTTAATAAAATCCACGATACTGCTAAAACAAATGTTTTGGTAAAAAAAATCGTGACCATAAAACATATTGTAGTTCCTACTGAAACGGATGCACTTTTGTTAGAAAATAACTTGATAAAAACGTTGCAACCGCGTTATAATGTATTGCTTCGTGATGATAAAAGTTATCCGTGGTTGTGTATTAAGAAAGAACCATTTTCACGCATATTTGCTACGCGTAGGATGGTTAAAGATGGATCGGAATATTTTGGACCTTATACCAGTTTCAAAACGGTGAGTACGATTTTAGAACTTATAAAAGAATTGTACCCGCTGCGTACCTGTAATTATGATTTAAGCAAGAACAATATTGAGAGCGGAAAGTTTAAGGTATGTCTCGAGTATCACATTGGCAATTGTATGGGGCCGTGCGAAGGGCATGAAACAATTGAAAACTACCAAAAACAAGTAGATGCCATTCGTGAAATACTGAAAGGAAATTTTAAGGAGAGCATGAAAGATTTTAAGCGTGTGATGACAAATTTAGCCGCTGGTATGCACTTTGAAGAGGCACAAAAAATCAAAGAAAAAATAGAGGTTTTAGAAAATTATCAATCGCGTTCTACTGTGGTAAATCCTAAAATCACCAATATTGATGTTTTCTCCATTGTGTCTGATGAGGCGGCTGCCTATGTTAACTTCTTGCAAATATCCCATGGTTCTATCATAAGATCACATACCATGGAAATCAAGAAAAAATTGGACGAACCTGACGAAGAGCTACTCGAATTGGCTATAATTGAATTAAGAGAGCGTTTTCAATTGTTATCTCGTGAAATAATTGTGCCTTTTCCAGTAGATCTGGGTGATAATATAAAAATAACCGTTCCACAACTTGGGGATAAAAAGCAAATTTTGGATTTATCCATCCGCAACGCTAAATTTTATAGAATAGAACAACTCAAACAATTGCAAATTGTAGATCCAGATAGACACACCAATAGAATTATGACACAAATGCAAAAAGATTTGCGCTTGCCCGTAGAACCAAGGCATATAGAATGTTTTGACAATTCTAATATTCAAGGTACAAATCCAGTATCAGCATGCGTAGTTTTTAAAGATGGAAAACCAAGTAAAAAAGACTACCGTCATTTTAACATCAAAACGGTCGAAGGGCCAGATGATTTTGCCTCTATGACTGAGGTGGTTTACAGACGCTATAAACGCTTGCTAGATGAAAACCAACCTTTGCCTAATTTAATCATTATAGATGGTGGTAAAGGGCAGTTGTCATCGGCGTTAAAAAGTATCGATGATTTAGGATTACGAGGGAAAATAGCCATTATTGGGATTGCCAAAAGACTAGAAGAGTTATTTTATCCTGGTGATTCTATTCCGTTATACTTAGACAAAAAATCCGAAACGCTCAAAGTGATCCAACAACTGCGTAATGAGGCCCACCGTTTTGGAATTACCCATCATAGAGACAAACGTAGTAAAGCTGCGCTAAATTCATCTATAGAAAGTATTCCAGGTATTGGTGAAAAAACCATGCTAACTCTTATTCAGCATTTTAAAAGTGTTAAAAGATTAAAATTAGCCACAGAAAAAGAAATTTCAGGCGTTGTAGGTGTATCAAAAGCCAAAAAAATTACCGACTTTTACCATACATCAAATGAAAATAAATAAAACCTTTTCTTAAAGGCGATAAATGGGTTACTTATGAATAAATTAACGCTTTTATTACTTGTTTTTTCAAGTGTACTTGTTTTTTCACAAGAGCAAAAAAGTCCCAAAATAGGTTTGGTATTAAGCGGTGGCGGTGCAAAAGGATTTGCTCATATAGGAGTTTTAAAAGTATTAGAGCAAGCAGGAGTTAAGATTGATTACATAGGCGGAACGAGCATGGGAGCTGTAATAGGTGGACTTTATGCATCTGGATATAATGCCACTCAAATAGATTCTATTTTTCAGACAACTAATTTTAATGAGTTGTTAAATGATTTTATTCCTAGATCTTCAAAAAACTTTTACGAACGTGGAAATGATGAGTCCTATGCGCTAGTACTCCCTTTTAACAAAATGAAGATAGGCATCCCCGAAGCTTTATCAAAAGGGATGTACAACTATAATTTATTGAGTAGAATTACTAGAAATGTGAGTACTATTAAAGATTTTACTAAACTGCCCATACCCTTTTTATGTATAGGTACAAATATAGAAACTGGTGAGCAAGTGATTTTGAACAAAGGCAATCTTGCACAGGCTATGATAGCAAGCTCTGCCTTTCCGTCCTTATTTGCACCTGTAGAAATTGATGGAAAAATACTTGTAGATGGAGGTGTTGTCAACAATTATCCTATTGAGGAAGTGCGTAAAATGGGCGCAGATATTATAATTGGTGTTGATGTGCAAGATGGACTTCTGGACCGTACCCAATTAAAAAACGCTACAAAAATCTTGGTGCAAATTACAAGTTTACAATCTACTGACCGAATGAAAAAAAACATTTCAAATACGGATATCTATATAAAACCAGATATTTCTCAATACGGAGTGGTATCATTTGATAAGGGAAAAGAAATCATAAAAAAAGGGGAAGAGGCGGCAACACTTGTTTTAGATAAAATTAATACCATTGTCAATCCAGTAAAATTTTACACAAAACCAGGTCTTAAAATAATATCAGATAGCCTCAATATCCGAAATGTAAATACAGGTAAACTAGACAATTATACAAAGGAATACATCATAGGGAAACTCAGATTTAAATCTGGTGCCAAGACCACATTTACTGATTTGCTTAGGGGGATAAACAATATAAATGCCACGCAAAACTTCAGCGCTATTTCATATTCGCTTGAAAAGAATCAAAACGAACTGGATTTAAACTTAAATCTAACCGAAAATGCTACAAAAACATATCTAAAATTTGGGTTGCATTACGATGATTTATTTAAAAGTGGTGTCCTGATTAATTTGACTCGGAAAAATGCAATTTTTAAAAATGATGTTGCCTCTTTTGACATAGTTTTAGGAGATAATGTTCGTTATAATTTAGATTATTATGTTGAAAATGGTTTTAATTTAAGTCTTGGATTCAAGTCGTTTTACAATCAATTTAGTAGAAATGTGTCTAATGATATAAGTCCTATAACAGCAAGTAATCCTGACATCAATTTTATAAATGTTGATTTTACGGACTTAACAAATCAAATTTATTTTCAATCTTTATTTGTTCAAAAATTTTTAATAGGTGGTGGTGTAGAGTTGAAATATTTAAAAATAAAATCTGAAACACTTGCCAATGTAGATCCTATTATTGACAATAGTAATTACCTAAGTCTTTTTGGTTATCTAAAAGCTGATTCTTTTGACAATAAATATTTTCCAAAAAAAGGATGGTATTTCTCCGGTGATCTACAAACGTATGTAGCATCATCAAATTATACGGGTGGCTTTCAACCTTATTCTATTGCAAAAGGTGATTTTGGGGTAGCAGCTTCTTTGTTTAAAAATGCCACCATAAAGTTCCAGACAGATGCTGGTTTCTCTTTTGGTCAACAAAGCGTCACTTTTTTTAATTTTATTCTCGGTGGATATGGTTTCAACATGATAAATAATTTTAAATATCTGTACGGGTATGATTATTTGAGTGTTGCCGGAAATAGTTATATCAAATCTACAGCAACTGTTGATTATGAGTTCTTGAAAAAGAACCACCTTAATTTTTCGGCAAATTTCGCTAATATCGGTGACCGAATTTTTGAATCGGTAGATTGGATTTCTATTCCTAAATACTCTGGATATGCTGTAGGATATGGTATGGAAACAATTATTGGGCCCATAGAAATCAAGTATACATGGTCTCCTGAACTCTCCAAAGGTTTTACCTGGTTTAGCATAGGCTTTTTATTTTAAACTTAAATTAATTCAAAAATAATTACGATATTTGTCATAATGAAAGCAAATTGGACAGGTTTATTAGCGCATTTACAATTCCTAATCAAGAGAAATCCGGAGTAGCGAATCAATTTTTGATTTAGAAAAAAAACCAAGCGTTACCGCTGTAATTAATTACAACTTTTTTAAACAAAAAATTATGCCACTATATCATAAACTAGGGACTTTCCCTCAAAAAAGACACATACAATTCGAAAAACCGAATGGAGGTTTTTATTACGAACAATTGTTTGGAACCGAAGGTTTTCATGGTCATGCTTCCTTATCATACCATGTGCACCGCCCTACGCAAGTTAAAGAAATTCTCAAATCGTATTCCGTTGAACCTAAAATAGCCATTGGTAAAAACATAAAATCTTTGTTGCTAAAAGGATTCGAACTAAAACCTGAAGATGATTTTTTAGACAGCCGCAAAGCTTTGTTAGTCAATAAAGACTGTACCATCGGTTTAGCAGCGCCCAAAAAATCTTTAACAACGTATTTCTATAAAAATGCCGATGCCGATGAAATGATTTTCATTCACAAAGGAAAAGGAAAATTGCGCACAATGTTAGGTAATATTCCTTTTGAGTACGGGGATTATCTTATTATTCCTCGTGGAATAATCTACCAAATCGAATTTGACACGGAGGACAACCGTTTGTTTTACGTAGAATCATTTGCTCCATTTTATACTCCAAAACGTTATAAAAACGAATCGGGTCAGCACTTAGAGCATTCTCCTTTCTGCGAGCGTGATTTTATTTTGCCTAACGAGTTAGAAACGCATGACGAAAAAGGAGATTTCCTTATCAAAATCAAAAAAGAAGGCATGGTGCATGAAGTGGTTTATGCCACACATCCTTTTGACGTTATCGGTTGGGACGGTTATAATTTCCCATACGGTTTTAGCATTCACAATTTCGAGCCTATTACAGGACGAGTACACCAGCCGCCACCAGTACATCAAACTTTTGAAACTGCCACTTTTGTAGTATGTTCATTTGTTCCTAGATTATACGATTACCATCCAAAATCAATTCCGGCACCTTACAACCATAGTAATATTGACAGTGATGAGGTCTTGTATTACGTAGATGGTGATTTCATGAGCCGCAACAACATAGAGCAAGGACACATAACGCTGCACCCAAAAGGTATTCCGCACGGTCCAGCACCGGGAGCTATGGAGCGCAGTATTGGTCACACCGGAACCGAAGAGTTGGCCGTAATGGTAGATACTTTCCGACCGTTGATGGTTACTGAGGAGGCCATGGGTCTAGACGACGGTCAATATTATAAATCTTGGGTTGAATAAATAAGTTTTTACCTTGGATTTCAGGAGCTATTTCCTGCTGTACGCTATATCTTTTTCTGATCTCGTTAAAAAAACGAGACCAAAAAAAGGATGCCGCTTCCATCAGGGCTAGGAGTACAGATTTCAAAACCATTTTAATAAAATCACAAATCAATTCTTTTAAAGGAAAGCAATCTAAAAAAAGAATTCAAAAACAAATAAATACCATGTCAAAAGAAGTAAAATCAGTAGAGTACGGACTAGAAAAAATATTTGAAGGAGCACAAGATTTCTTGCCGCTTTTAGGAACAGATTACGTAGAGTTTTATGTAGGGAACGCCAAGCAATCTGCCCATTATTACAAAACAGCTTTTGGATATCAATCATTAGCTTACGCTGGTTTAGAAACGGGTGTAAAAGACAGAACATCTTATGTATTAAAACAAGATAAAATCCGCATTGTTTTAACTACGCCATTAACGCAAGATTCACCTTTACATGATCATTTAAAAAAACATGGTGATGGTGTAAAAGTAGCAGCTTTATGGGTTGAAGATGCTACAAGTGCTTACGAAGAAACCATGAAACGCGGTGCGCGCTCTTTTATGGAGCCAACTGTCGAAGAAGACGAGTTTGGTCAAGTAGTTCGATCAGGGATTTATACTTACGGTGAAACGGTTCATATATTTGTAGAAAGAAAAAATTACAACGGGATTTTCTTGCCAGGATATAAAGAATGGAAATCAGATTATAACCCGGAGCCAACAGGTCTTAAATACATAGATCACATGGTAGGAAATGTGGGTTGGAACGAAATGAATACTTGGGTAAAATTCTACGAAGAGGTGATGGGATTTGTGAACTTCCTTTCATTTGATGACAAACAAATCAATACTGAATATTCAGCTTTGATGAGTAAAGTAATGTCAAACGGAAACGGAAGAATTAAATTCCCTATCAACGAACCTGCCGAAGGAAAAAAGAAATCACAAATTGAGGAGTATTTAGATTTTTATGGTGGGCCAGGAATACAACATATTGCCATTGCAACAGATGATATTATTAAAACAGTAAGTCAATTAAAAGCAAGAGGTGTAGAGTTTTTATCAGCGCCGCCACATACTTATTATGAGGCAATTCCGGAGCGATTAGGTGAGCACATGGGTATGATGAAAGAAGATATCAACGAAATTGAAAAACTAGCCATCATGGTCGATGCCGATGAAGATGGGTATTTGTTGCAAATTTTTACTAAACCGGTTCAAGATAGGCCAACCTTGTTTTTTGAGATCATTCAACGTATGGGAGCCAAAGGTTTTGGTGCAGGAAACTTTAAAGCCTTATTTGAATCAATTGAAAGAGAACAGCAATTACGAGGAACGTTATAAAAGTTAATTATTTTTACATATTGTGAAAAAATAACCATTCAACGACCTGTTTTTTATTAAATGTTGTGTTAAACTTTATTTTTTATAAATAAAACTGGATTTGTTAGCTACCTTTGCACTCGCAAAAAGGGAAGGGGTGGTTTCCTTCCTGATTTCATATAAATTTCATAGTTTATAGTTTTTTGGTTAGTTAATAGCATAAAAACTCAGTCATTATTTGACTGAGTTTTTTTGTTTTAATATATTTGGAATAAAAATTGTAATACGAGTATATAAATTTATACACTAAGAAATGAAAAAATTACTTGTACTCTGTATCATTGGTATCACCTTTGGTTTTTCCTCACCCCAAGAGGATGCCTACGCAGTAGGAGAGTTTTTTAAATTCAGAATTCACTACGGTATTGTTAATGCGGGTTATGCTACTCTTGAAGTAAAAGATGCTAATGTAAACAATAAAAAAACGTTTCATATTGTGGGGAAAGGCTACACTACAGGTATGTCACGATTTTTCTTTAAAGTAGATGATTTATACGAAAGCTACATTGATAAAGAAACAAGAAATCCATACCAGTTTGTTAGAAAAATTGACGAAGGCGGCTACACAAAAAATCAAGAAGGTTTTTTTAGTCAATCCTCTAATAAAGTAGTTGTAAAAGATTACAAAAATAAAACAGAAAAGGCACTCTATATCCCTAAAAATACTCAAGATATATTATCTACATTTTATTATCTTAGGAATCATCCTAATATTGATAAGTTAAATGTTGGTGAATCTATAGCTGTAGACATGTTTTTTGATGATGAAACCACAAAATTCAAGCTAAAATTTATTGGTCGTGAAAATATAACTACTAAATTTGGCGTTGTTTCTTCTATGATCTTTCGTCCATTAGTTCAATCAGGGCGGGTGTTTAAGGAACAAGAAAGTGTTACGGTCTGGATATCAGATGATAATAATAAAGTGCCGTTACGCATAAAAGCTAGTTTAGCTGTCGGGTCTATAAAAGCAGATCTAGATGCTTATAAAGGGTTAAAAAGCCCATTTAAATTAAAAAAATAATGAGTAATACAGAGGTTTCTGAAACTATTTTAAAAGAAATTGAACAAAAATATCAGGCTATTAATCAAAAAGTAGAAACCCAACTTGAAGGTTTGCTTTGGTCTAAACCTATAACCTATTGGGATTATATTCAAACAGATGCCTTGCTTGGTCTTCAAACACAACGTACCACCCTTCCAGATGAAATGGTATTCATCATGTACCACCAAGTTAATGAGTTAATCTTTAAAATGATTCTTTGGGAAATTAAGCAAATTGCATATCATCCTGCTATTAATAGTGAGTTTTTTACTGAAAGAGTCATGAGAATTAGCAGGTATTTTGACATGCTTACAACTTCTTTCAGTATTATGGGTGACGGTATGGAGGTGGATCAATACATGAAATTTAGAAATACATTAACTCCTGCCAGTGGTTTTCAAAGTGCGCAATATAGATTAATTGAATTTTCATCTACTGATTTAATTAACCTTATTGACAATAGATGTAGAGGATCAATAGATAGAGATACGTCTTATGAGCATGCACTAGAACATTTGTATTGGCAAGCAGCAGGCAAGGATTATCGCACGGGCAAAAAAACCTATTTGCTCGATGAATTTGAGAAAAAATACAAGAAAGAATTCCTGGCCTACATGGAGGAATACAATACCATTAATATTTGGCAAAAATTCAAACAGTTACCAGAGCTAGATCAGCAAAATCCAGAGTTAATCAAAGCTATGAGGCATTATGATCATACGGTTAATATTACTTGGGTGATGCAACATTTAAATACGGCTAAGAAATATATTGATCAAAGCGGTCAAGGAGATGGAGAAGCAACTGGCGGAAGCGACTGGAAAAAGTACATGCATCCTAAATACCAAAAGAGAATTTTCTTCCCAGAATTATGGAGCAGTCAAGAATTAGAGAACTGGGGAGTTGAGGTGTAAGTTGAACGTAAACACATAGTTTGAAAAAAATATTCACAATAATTGCTGTACTTATACTAATAGTGTCATGCAAACAAGAGGAACTTAAAGTTGATAGCGCAAAGAATAAAACCCAACCTAAAAAAAGTGAGTTTGGTTTTGTTTATGCTGATTTTAATGTTATACATGATACCATTCATGATGGCGATACCTTTGGGACTTTGCTGGAGAGTCAAAACATTGGTAGTCGACAAGTTTATGATATTATAGCAAAAGTTAAAGATAGTTTTAATGTTAAAACAATTCGGCTAAACAAGCCTTTTACTATTCTTAGATCTAAAAACAAAACTAATGATCTACAGGTTTTTATTTATCAGCCTGATAATTTGAGTTATTATGTTCTAGATTTTAGGGATACTGCAATTTCGGTGTATAAAAAAGTAAAACCTATAACTATTAAAAGACGAACAATAGGTGGCGTCTTGAAAGAATCATTATCAGAAACTTTAGGGAATGCTAAAATAGAAGGTGCATTGGCTAGTAAAATCACTAAAATTTATGCTTACTCTATAGATTTTATGAAATTGAAAAAAGGGGATCGTTTTGCATTAACATTTACGGAGAGGTATATCAATGATTCTATTTATGATGGAGTGGAGGAACTTGAGGCTTCTTTTTTTGAATACAAAGGAAAGTTTATTTATGCATTCCCTTTTGCGCAAAATCCAGAATCAGGTAAAGTAGATTATTATGACGAACAGGGTAAGACATTAAAAAATTTCTTTCTCAAATCTCCAATAAAGTTTAGTAGAATTTCTTCTCGTTTTTCATCGAGTAGATTTCATCCCGTTCAGCATCGCTGGAAAGCACATAAAGGTACCGATTATGCTGCGCCAAGGGGAACACCTATTACAACCACAGCAGGAGGAGTGGTTGAGCAAAGTGGTTTTTCTGCCGGAAACGGAAACTTTGTAAAAGTCAAACACAATGGAACTTTTTCTACGCAGTACTTGCACATGTCTAAAATTCTTGTGCGACGAGGGCAAAGAGTTACTCAAGGACAAGTTATTGGCTTAGTGGGTAGCACTGGTCTTGCAACTGGTCCTCACGTATGTTATCGTTTCTGGAAAAATGGAGTTCAGGTTGATGCATTAAGACTCAAATTACCTACTGGCGAGCCCATGACAGGTGCAAATAGAAATAGGTTCTTACAACAAATAACTCCTTTGAAACAAGAACTGGATAGTATTGCAAATTTATAAGCAAACAGTATTTTATTTTAATAGTAGGTAGAGAGCATCTGCTTTTAAAAATGAAAATACTTTACACTTCTATATGTGAAACAATCGGGTTCTTATTCATTAAACTAATTTGAGTATTTTTACCCAAATTTTATTACAACTAAAAAAATACATTTTAAATGGCTTTAGATACAATTAATCCAACAACTTCTAATGCTTGGAAAAAACTGGAATTGCACTTTCAAACTATGCAAAAGGCAACAATTCAAGATTTGTTCGAGTCAGATCCAGCAAGAACTGAAAAATTGAATATTCAATGGAATGATTTTTTAATAGATTACTCAAAAAATATTATTGATCAGGAAACAGTTCAATTATTAGTAGAATTAGCAAATGAAGTTGGACTTAAAGCTGCTATTGCTGATTATTTTGATGGTACAGTGATTAATAAAACCGAGAATAGAGCGGTCCTTCATACTGCTTTGCGTGCTGTTGAATCTGCAGTGGTCAATGTAGATGGCGTAAATGTAATACCTGAAGTATATGAAGTAAAAAATAAAATAAAAGGATTTACAAACGAAGTTGTTTCTGGTATACGAACTGGTTTTACAGGAAAGCCTTTTACAGATATCGTAAATATTGGAATTGGAGGATCAGATTTGGGTCCAGCAATGGTAGTCGAGGCGCTTCAGTTTTATAAAAACCATCTTAACGTTCATTTTGTTTCAAACGTTGATGGTGATCACGTTCAAGAGATCATAAAAAAATTAAATCCAGAGACAACGCTTTTTGTGATTGTTTCAAAAACATTTACCACGCAGGAAACTCTAACGAATTCAGAAACGATTAAAGATTGGTTTCTAAAATCAGCAAAACAACAAGATGTTGCCAAGCATTTTGTTGCAGTTTCAACTAACCTTGAGAAAGTAACTGCTTTTGGAATAGATGCCAGCAACGTTTTTCCAATGTGGGATTGGGTTGGCGGTCGTTTCTCTTTATGGAGTGCGGTAGGTCTTACTATCAGCGTATCAATAGGGTATGATAATTTTGACAGTTTGTTGAAAGGCGCTAATGAAATGGACGAGCATTTTAAGACAGCTGATTTTGATAAAAACATGCCTATTATATTGGCGATGTTGAGCGTTTGGTATAATAACTTCTTTGGTGCTGAAAGTGAAGCTTTGATTCCTTACACCCAGTACTTGCAAAAATTTGCACCTTACTTGCAGCAGGGTACCATGGAAAGTAATGGTAAAAGTGTTGGTCGAGATGGAAAGCCAGTTAATTATCAAACAGGTACAATCATTTGGGGTGAACCTGGTACCAATGCACAACATGCTTTTTTTCAGTTGATACATCAAGGGACAAAATTAATCCCAGCTGATTTTATCGGATTTGTTACTCCTTTATATGGAGATGCCAATCATCATGATAAGTTAATGTCTAATTTCTTTGCACAGACAGAAGCGCTGATGCAAGGAAAATCAGCAGAACAAGTTCAAAAGGAATTTGATTTACAGGGAACCGTTGCTGAGAAAGCTGCATTTGTATTGCCCTATAAAATTTTCTCAGGTAACAAACCTACTAATACAATTTTGATTCAAAAATTAACTCCGCACACTTTAGGTTCGTTGATTGCTTTGTATGAACACAAGATTTTTGTTCAAGGTATTGTTTGGAATATATTTAGTTTTGATCAATGGGGTGTTGAACTCGGTAAACAATTGGCAAATTCTATTTTAGCGGAGATTGTTGCAAAAGAGGTTCGAAATCATGATAGTTCTACTGCTTTTTTATTAAATCATTTTTTAAAAAATAAATAATTTAACTGACTTTAAGTAAAAGTTATATTTTTCAAAAAACGTTAAATCCTATCTGTTTCAACCGCGTTTCTAACGCTTTGAATAGTAAGTTTTAACGTTTTTTTTGATTTAAAAAAGTAAAAAGAATGTGAATAAATATTTCTTTTTATAAAACAGCGACTTATTTAGTGAATAACTACAAAATAGGCTTTATTGTTGTGTTTAATTCATAAATAAACACTAATAATACAGATTTATTGATATTTATTAATTTCTTATTTTGGCAATATCTGATTCTTAACATTCTGTTAACTTACTTAGCTAATTTTGTTATAATTTTGCCAGATATTAATAAACTAAACAAAAAAGCAAAAATGAAAAGAATTATTTTTATTTTGATTATTTTTTTATCAGTTTTGGGCCATTCGCAGGTAACTACATCGGCGATGTCTGGTACTGTTAAGTCTAATACTGGAGAGATTCTTCCAGGAGCTACAGTTGAAGTGAGGCACAAGCCAACTGGTACGAAATATTTCTCAACAACAGATTACAGCGGTTCTTATGCAGTTCAAGGTTTGAGACCAGGTGGTCCTTATTCTTTGAAAGTAACCTATATTGGATACAAAACAACAGAAATTACAGAAATCAATGCTCCTTTGGGAAGTAATTTGACTGTTAATGTTGTTGTTGGAGAAGATACAAATACATTAAAAGAGGTAGTTGTTGTTTCTTCGAAATCAAACGGTGCGTTTAATAAGGGGAAAACTGGCGCTTCACAGCAATTTTCTAATAGAGAGATAACGGCTATACCAGTTACTGGTGCAAGGTCAATTAATTCAATTACTAAGTATAATGCTAATGCTGGTGGTGGAGGTTCTTTTGGAGGACAAGATTCAAGATTAAATAACTTTACAATAGATGGTTCAGTTTTTAATAATGGTTTTGGATTAGGTTCTGATGCGCAAGCTGGAGGAAGAACGGGTTCTACTGCAATTTCTTTAGACGCTATTGAGCAATTACAAGTTAGTGTTGCTCCTTTTGATGTACGTCAATCTGGTTTTACAGGAACTGGTATCAATGGTGTAACTAGAAGTGGTACAAATGAAATTGAAGGATCTGTTTATACATCTACAAGAAGTAACAAAAAAGAATTTGTAGGAACAAAAGCTGGGCAAACCAGAATTATACCTGCTAAATTTGAAGAGAACATTTGGGGAGCTAGAATTGGTGCACCAATTATCAAAGATAAATTGTTTTTCTTTGGTAACTTTGAAACAATAAACAATGTTAGCCCCGCAACAACATGGACTTCTACAGGTTCTCCAAATCCGAGTGGGCAATTATCTGCTCCTACTTTTCAACAAATGCAGGATCTTTCTACTTTTTTACAACAAAAATTTAATTACACAACTGGTCCGTGGGAAAATTATGATGCTGAAAAAATATCTAAAAAATTCTTAGCTAAAATTGATTGGAACATTAATGACAATAATAAATTTTCTATTCGTTATGTTCATCATGATTCTTCTTCTGATGAACTGACTTCTAACTCAAACTCTTTAGGTTTTGGTAATAGAAGAACAAATGTGAATTCAATGGCATTCCAAAATTCAGGGTATACTATTCTTGATAATACACGATCTATTGTTGTACAGTTAGATAGTAAATTGTCTAATTCATGGAGTAACAATTTTATTGGAGGTTACGACAAACAAATTGAAGATAGAGGTTTGATAGGTGGAGGTTTGTTCCCTACTATTGATATTAAAAACGGTACATCTCCTGCAGCTGGTGGTGTAGTAGGTAACTTAAACTTTATCTCTGCTGGTTTAGATCCTTTTACAAAAGGAAATTTACTAAGCTATTCTACTTTACATTTTACTGACAATCTTACTAAGACAATAGGGAGGCATTCGCTATTATTTGGAGCAAATTATGAGCATTTCAAATCAAGTAATTTATTTTTCTCTGGTTCTAATGGAGTGTTTATTTTCAACTCGTTAGATGAATTCTATAGCGCAGCGAATGAATCTATTGCGTTGAACGGAGCTCCTTCGGTAAATAACTTGCCTGTAAGAACTCAATTTAGATATTCTGCTTTACCTGGTGGAGCAGAACCATTGCAAATTTTAAAATCGGATAAAATAGATCTTTATTTTCAGGATGATTTTAAAGTGAATGATAAATTAAAAGTGACTTTCGGTTTAAGAGGAACTAGAGTTTCATTTGTTGATACAGCATTAGAAAACCCACTTGTTAGTACGCTTAGTTTTGCCAATGGTGCAAAATTTAACACTGGTGATATGCCAAAATCTCAATATCTTTTTGAGCCAAGATTAGGTTTCAATTTAGATGTTGCTGGAGATGCTAAAACGATAGTTAGAGGAGGTTCTGGTATATTTTCAGGAAGGCCACCACTTGTGTTTTTATCAAATGCAATAGGTAATAACGGAGTTCTTACTGGTCTAGTAGACGCTAGTGATGCTAATGTTGGTCCTGGAGGATATGGTTTTACGGCTAATCCAAGTCAATATTTTACTCCGAGTACGCCAACTTTGCCAAGTTCTATTGACTTGGCGTTTACTGATAAAAACTACAAATTCCCTCAGGTTTGGAAAACTACAATTGCAGTAGACCAAAAATTGCTATTTGGATTTACGGGTACAATAGAAAGTATTTTTAGTAAAAACATAAATGAAACAGCATATTCTAATGTGAATTTTGAAAATGCTGTAGGAACAATGAGTGGTCCAGATAATAGACCATTGTTTGCTGGAAATGATAATGGCGTTCGTATTAACAACAATGTCATTAATGGTATTCTACTAAGCAATACGGATAAAGGGTATTTTTATTCTACCACAGTTAAGTTAGAGTATCCTTATAAAAAAGGATTGTGGGGTTCGTTCGCTTATACGCACTCACAAGCTAATGACTTATTATCGCCTGGATCAACTGCATCAGGAAGCTGGACTGGAGTTCGTTCAATCAATGGTAATAATGATCAACGTTTAGGATTATCTAACAACAATACTCCTCATAGAATGGTTGGTATTCTTGGTTATAAGATAGAATACGGTAACAAAACTGGAGCTGCAACTTCAATCAACCTAGGATATATTGGTGAGCAGTCAAGTTCGTTTTCTTATGTATACGGTGGAGATCTAAACGGTGATCGTATCAACGGAAACGATTTGTTATTTGTTCCTAAAAAAGCAAGTGATCTTCGTTTTGTACCAATCACTCAAAATTTAGGAGGATCTTCTTTAGTGTTATACACTGTAGCTGAACAAGAAGAGGCTTTTGATAAATTTATTGATCAAGATCCTTATTTATCTAAAAAAAGAGGTCAGTACGTAGATAGAAATGAGAATTTATTACCTATGTTACATAGAGTTGATTTATCTGTTACTCAAGATTTTTTCCTTAAAATTGGAGGTAAAAAGAATAGTTTCCAGTTTAGAGCAGATATCTTAAACTTTACCAATTTATTAAATCGTGAATGGGGAGTTTCTCAAAGAGCTACAAATACAAATATTTTAGTAGTAGGAAATCAAGCTCCTAGTAGTTCAAACAACTTTATTCCAGGATACCAATTAGGATTTCAAACAGATAATCAAGGAAGAAGGTTTTTAGCAAAAGATACTTTCCAAAAAAATGCATCTGTATCAGATGTTTGGCAAGCTCAATTTACACTAAGATACACTTTCGGAAACTAATAAATTTTTATAATTACAGTAACACAATACACGAACATAAAATAAAATAAAATTATCATGAAAATAAAAAATCAAATTCTGTCTTTTGTAGCCATTTTGGTTGTTGCTCTTACGACTTTCTCATGTTCAACTGATGAGCCTAAAGAGGTTGCTCCTTTAAAATCTATTGTTGAAATAGCAAAAGCAGATCCAGCAAAGTTTAGTATTTTAGTAGATGCTTTGAAGAAGACCGGTTTAGAAACTACTTTAAGTAGTGCAGGTTCTTATACCGTTTTTGCTCCAACAAATGCTGCTTTTACTGCAGCTGGTTATACTAGTGCAGGAATTAACGCATTGACTGCACCAGCAGATAACGTTGCAATCGCAACCTTAAGATTGATCTTGCAGAATCATGTAATTGGTTTAGGAACTAAATCGAATGATTTAGTAGCAGGTGGTTATTTCAAAACTTTTGGATTTATTAAAACTACGTCAACTGCTACATCAGGTGCAAACTTAAACTTGTATGTTAGTAAATCTGGAAATGATATTATATTAAACGGAGGAGCAATTAATGGTGGTGCAAAGATTGTTACTGCTGATCTGGCTGTAGGGAATAATGGTGTATTACACAGTATTGACAACATATTAAAATTGCCAACTATAATTGATCAAATTAAGTCTAATCCAAATTTATCTTCTCTATTGGCTGTAGTTACGTCTGCTCAACAGACTTCTGTGTTAGCTACTCTTAATGCAGCTACAGGTTCTTCGGCTGTAACTGTTTACGCTCCTGACAACGCTGCATTTACAGCCGCTACTGCAACTGCAGGTTATTTAGTTGGTAAATCAGATGCGCAGGTTACAAATATCTTAAGATATCATTTGGAGAACGGGAATAAAACTTCAAGTTCAGCAACTTCATTTACTTCATCTACTGCTACAGCTGATGTTTCTGTGTCAACATTGTTCACTCCAAATAGATTTACAATTTTATTAGGTACCGTTAAAATTAAAGATGGTGTTGTGGGAACTACCAATGCTAATATTAAAGTTACTAATATTCAAGGAACTAATGGAGTAATTCAAGTGCTAGATAGAGTATTGCAACCAACTACTTTGTAGCTTTTATAAAAAATTGAAGCTAACTGGTCAAGATTTATTTTGGCCAGTTTTTTAATAAATCATTTTTTCAAGACCACTTTTACTTTCAGTAATTAGTGGTTTTTTTATGTCTTTTTTTATTATATTTGTTAAAACAAAAACAAAATTTATGTACAATTTTATTCAAAAATTTCATTCTGGTTGGGCTTATCTAGCGCTTTTAATTCTAGTTGTTGCAGTTGTAAACGCTGCAATAGGATTGTTTTCTAAAAAAGAATTTACTGCAAAAGATCGTAAAATAGCACTGTTTGCTTTGATTGCAATTCACATTCAATTACTAGTTGGAATTATTTTGTATTTTGTTTCCCCATTAGGCTTGGACTCTTTGGGGCAGATGCAGGATAAGGCACTACGCTTAACTTCTCTAGAGCATCCATTAATCAATATTATTGCCATTGTTCTTATTACAATAGGTTGGTCTAAACATAAAAAATTAGTTTCAAGCGAGTCTAAATTTAAAACGTTTTCTATTTTTTACGGTATTGGTTTGCTTCTTATTTTAAGTAGAATACCATGGAATTTATGGTTGTAAAAACCTGTAAAAGCTCTAGAAATAGAGCTTTTTTTATCTAGGTATGGTTTTTGCAATTTTTGTTCAACTAATACATAATACATGAAAAAATCAATTACTTTAATCATTTTTATTACTATGATTGGTATTGCTGTCAGTCAAACAGCCACGCCAAGTAAGCAAAGTATGTTAAATACTAAAGGGGTTTCTCTTAAAGTGTCTAGTAATAAGGGTCCTGTAGAAAAAGATTCCATAAAAAAAGATAGAACCATTACCAATATTCAGGAGAAAAAAGCCGATTCAATGATGGCTACCTTAGGTACGTTCAAGTTGTATAAAAAAGAATCACATGCCTCTTATTATGCTGATAAGTTTAATGGAAAGAAAACTTCTAGCGGTAGAAGATTTGATAACTCTAAGCTAACAGCAGCTCATAAAAAGTTACCTTTTGGTACTAAAGTTAGAGTGACTAATGAAAAAAATGGTAAGTCAGTAATTGTAGAAGTTATAGACCGGGGTCCCTTTGTTAGATCAAGAGAAATTGATTTAACCAAACGAGCTTTTATGGAAATTGCCTCTAATAAAGGTAGTGGTGGAATGCTTGTTACACTTGAAGTGTTAAACAATTAAATTACCATTCCTTAAAAGGTAAGATACTTAAGTTAGAGTTATAGTAGCGTTGTTCTCCTGTGACTTCATCTCCAAGCCAATTGGGTTTGTCAAATTTTTCGTTCTCAGAACTCAATTCGATTTCTGCAATGATAAGCCCTTCATTATCTCCATAAAATTCATCTACTTCATACGTATGATTTGCAAACGGGATTTCATATCGTGTTTTTGTGATGGCTCCTTTTTCGCATAATTTAAATAGTTCTTTGGCTTCTGGGAGTGGTATTTCTTTTTCCCATTCATATCTTGATGTCCCAGATTCGTTAGAAATTCCTTTTATGGTAAGGTATCCTTTATCGTTTCTAATTCTTACTCGTACCGTACGTTCAGGATTTGAACTTAAATATCCTTGAGATACAATGCTTTTTGTGTGAATTTCTTCTTTAAAGGATTGATTTTTTACAATAAATTTTCTTTCAATTTCAATCATAGCATTTTTGTTATTAGCAATTCAAATGTATCGTTTTTTAGTTGAACTTGTTATGTTCGATATAGAATTGTACTTTTTTTTACTGTCAAAGTAGTTTATCGCATTGGGTATTGATTTTTGTTATCAAAGAAATCGTCATTCTATTTTATGAATTGTAAATTTACATAAATTCCAAGTCATGAAATTTTTTTCAAAACCTAAAGGTAAGCCAACGTTCGAAACCACTTTCAGAAATTTTTTTGAGAAGGACTCTAGCGGTTTTATTCCTAATCTGTCTTATGAACTCCTGGTACAGTTGGTAAGTATCCTAAGGCCTTCAAAAAAAGACGTAAACAAAACAGTTGACTTGCAGGAATTTATTTCTTTTTTAGAACAAAATCCATCTCTTGGTGAACAATTTACCTTGTATTTGAAATTAGTTTTAAAGGATTTAAAGTTCAATTCGGTACTTTCGGACGCAGCTATATTGCAAGATGTAGATTTTATTTTCGAATTAAAGAAACGAATTATAGCTAAGTTTCTTCCTTTTCAACCAGAAAAAGATAGTTTAGAGTTTGTCTTGAACCAAATATTTTATTTGCCAACAGATGGAGATTGGATTAGTACTATTCCAATCATTCAGTTAGAGCATTTATTTAATTTATTAGATTTAGAAACTATTTATGATCCAGGACCCGCTAATTTTGCCTTGTCTGAGGTTATGATGTCCATGCATGTTATAACGCAACGTGTTAGTGGACGTGCCATGGAAAGGGAAGTGATCAAAATGGTTCCTGAATATGAACAATTACAAAGTCCTTTTTCTGCTTTTGAAAAAGAATTATTTTTGATTGAGGATCGAATATTAGAATTAAAGGAACGTTTTTTAACCCCTGATGATTTGTTTTATCAACAACTTTTAGTCCTGCATAAACAATGTTTTGATTTTGTAAATAAGGCGTTTCATAATAGTAGTAAGTTTGGGATATCGTTGCGGGTGAACCAAAATTTATTAAAAATAAAACAACAGTTAGAACGTTTGGAATTTCTTATTTCCTTGACAGTTGTTTCGGATGTAAATGGAACTACAACAAACACAATACGACTTGGTATACAATTAATTCAGTTTAATTGTTATAAGAGTAATATTCGAAAATTTATTGCCGAGAGTACACAACTTTTATCTTATGAAATCACTCAGCATACGGCTAAAACAGGTGAGCACTACATAACCGAAACCCGAAAAGAATATTTTAAGATGTTGCGGACTGCAATAGGAGGTGGTCTTGTAGTAGGAATATTGTGTTTGATTAAGATTGCTCTTTCAAAAGTAGAAACTAGTCTTTTTGGTCATGCTTTTTTGTATAGTATGAATTATGCATTTGGATTTTTCTTAATTTATGTTTTGGGATTTACATTAGCCACAAAGCAGCCTGCAATGACAGCATCAGCATTAATAAAGGCTTTAGAGGATGGTGCTTTCAAAAAAGGGAGAGAAATAGAAAAATATACGGCTTTTTCCATTTTATTTGCACGTGTTTTTCGTTCTCAATTTATAGCGTTTGTTGGAAACGTTCTTATGGCATTTCCGGTTTCGTTATTTGGTATATGGATCATAGATTATTATTTTAATTATAATATTGCTGGATCAAAATGGGAAAACTTAGTTCAAGATTTAAGTCCAATACATTCTTTAGCGATCCTGCATGCCGCTATAGCGGGTGTTTTCTTATTTTTATCGGGTATTATTTCAGGTAGTGTTGCAAATAGGGACAAGCACAATCAGGTATATTATAGAATTGCTGAGAATCCTTTTTTAAAACGAAATTTGGGCATCCAGAAGACTTTGGCATTATCAAAATTATATGAAAAACGCTGGGCTGGTATTATTTCAAATTTTTGGTTTGGTATTTTCATGGGTAGCACAGCTTCATTTGGGTTGTTTGTAGGGTTGAATTTAGACATTAGACACATTACCTTTGCTAGTGGTAATCTTGCTTTAGCGTTATATGGGTCTAATTATCAAGTAAGTCAAACTATGGTATTTTGGGGTATTTTTGGTATCGGAATTATAGGTTTAATCAATTTCCTTGTTAGTTTTAGTCTTTCCCTAGGTCTTGCTTTTCGTTCTAGAGGAATGTCTTGGTTAGAGTTGAGGCCTATAGCGATCTCTATTTGGAGACATTTTAGATCGAAACCTTTAAGTTTCTTTTTCCCAACGGAGAGTAAAAATAAAACCGCCGTTATTGAAAACTATTTACAAATAGATAATGCTAAGGATGATAGTCATAAAAAAGTTTAAGTAATTGTATAACGTGCAACTTAGATGCAAGAAGAAGTGTCAAATAGAAAAATTATCCATGTAGACATGGATGCTTTTTATGCATCGGTAGAACAAATGGATAATCCTGCCTTAAGAGGAAAACCTATTGCAGTTGGTGGTTCGGAGGTGCGTGGCGTAGTATCTGCAGCAAGCTATGAAGCTAGGAAGTTTGGCGTTAAAAGTGCTATGAGTGGTATTGTAGCTAAGAAAAACTGTCCTGATCTTATATTTGTTAAACCACGTTTTGATCGGTACAAAGAGATTTCAAAACAAATCCAAAAAATCTTTTACGATTATACAGATCTTGTTGAGCCATTATCTCTAGATGAAGCCTACCTTGATGTAACCCAAAACAAAAAGGGAAATCCGAGTGCAACCTTATTAGCTCAAGAAATTAGAGCTCGAATTTATAATGAAGTAGGACTTACCGCTTCGGCAGGGATATCAATTAATAAATTTGTTGCAAAAGTTGCTAGTGATTATAACAAACCAAATGGCCAAAAAACAGTTAAACCTGATGAAGTCATTTCATTTCTTGAGGCTTTGCCTATTAGAAAATTTTATGGAGTTGGTAAGGTTACTACTGAGAAGATGTATCAACTTGGTATCTTTACCGGACTTGAGCTAAGAGACAAATCAGTAGCCTTTTTAGAAAAACATTTTGGTAAAATGGGCAGCTATTATCATGATGTGGTTAGAGGAATACATAATAGCCCTGTAAAAAGTTCCCGAATAGCAAAGTCCGTGGCAGCAGAGCATACCTTTGATATCAATCTATCATCAGAAATTTTTATGATAGAAAAATTAGAAATGATTGCATCCTCATTAGAAAAAAGATTAAAAAGACACAACGTTTCTGGTAAAACGGTGACTTTAAAAATTAAGTACAGTGATTTTACACAACAAACAAGAAGCAAGACGTTACCTTATTTTATTGCGGATAAATCTCTTATTTTAGAAATTGTTAAAGAATTATTGTATCAAGAACGGCTTAAAAATTCGGTAAGGCTATTAGGGATTTCAATGAATAACTTAAACACCGATGAAAAAAAATTTGTAGTAGTTCAATTAAAATTTGAATTCTAAACACTCATTTGTAGTTGAACAATGGTTAAAGTTGGTAAAATAATATTTTTTCATTATAAATAAATATACTTTTGACCAATAATGTAAACACCATGAGTAATTTATCACAATACGACGCTGCAAATGCAAGATTTTATAGTTGCATGCGCATAAAGACCTTGCCTCTTTATTCCTTTGATTTTCACCATGAATACACTAAGGTTTTACAAAATACTTTTATAGATACAGCTAGAATAAAAGATTTAGCGACACGTAATAAATGGAAAAATACCGATTGGGATTTGCAATCTATTTTGAGAGATGATGTTGTTATTGTTACCGATGCGAATCTCAAAATTGTTTTTGCTTCACACAATCTTGTGAAAATGAACGGATATGTTGAGGAGGAAGTCCTTGGTCAAAGCCCAAAAATGTTTCAAGGTAAAGTTACTAATAAAATTACATCAAGCGAGATTAAAAAAGCTATAGATGCTCAAGAACCTTTTGAGAATGTAGTAATGAATTATAAGAAAAATGGAGAAGTCTACGCCTGTTTGATAAAAGGATTTCCTGTATTTAATAACAAAGGAGAGTTAAGCCATTACATAGCCTTTGAAAGAGCAGCATAGAAAATAATATTCGAAAAAATTGACTTATTTTTTTCTTTCTATTATTAAAAAGCTGTAAAGCACTTCGTTTATTTTGTATAATTGTTTCTGATTCTTTTATTCAGGGCGATAATAATTACTGCATTCCAACATTAATGGTTATTTTTACAAATTAACAAGTGGTTTTTCCAGTACTTAAATTTGCTATACCAATATTCACGCATTAATTAGAGAATTTTAATTTATAAGGTGTTGTCTGTAACTGTTGCGAGTACACTGTTGTACAAAAAAACTGTGGCGTAGTATCCACTTTACTATTGGGTTGCGTGAGGAACAGTCTTACAATCAAAGATAAGATTTAAAACTAAACCAGCTCATAACCGGCGTAAGCGTCCTGAATTTCATCTAAAGCAGCAAATAACTCTTCGGGGCGATCTAGCGTTACTAATTTTTGTTTGTGGGTTTTAAAAGAATGGATTCCTTTGAAATAATTCGTGTAGTGCGGGCGGGTTTCCACAATTCCCAATCGTTCTCCTTTCCAGTCCATGGCCCAAGTAAGGTGATTGCGCACGGCCTCAACTCTATCAATAACGGTAGGTTTTGATAAGTGTTCTCCTGTTTTGAAGTAATGTTTGATTTCGTCAAAAATCCAAGGATAACCAATAGCGGCACGACCAATCATGATTCCGTCAATCCCGTATTCATTTTTATATTGTAATGCTTTTTCTGGAGAATCAATATCGCCATTCCCGAAAATTGGCATTGTAATTCTTGGATTGTTTTTAACGCGGGCAATGTGTGACCAATCGGAGTGACCTTTGTACATTTGGGCACGTGTTCTAGCGTGTATGCTCAATGCAGCAACACCAATGTCTTGCAAACGTTCTGCCACCTCATCGATATTAATAGAGTTATCATCCCAACCCAAACGCGTTTTTACGGTTACTGGTAAATGTGTGCTATCAATAACGGCTTTGGTCAACCGAATCATTAAATCGACATCTTTTAAAACACCAGCACCGGCGCCTTTGCACACTACTTTTTTTACGGGGCATCCAAAATTAATATCAATTATATCCGGATTTACGGTAGAAACAATTTTAGAAGACAAGGCCATTGCCTCTTCATCTCCACCAAAAATTTGGATTCCAACAGGTCGTTCGTAATCAAAAATATCCAATTTCATTCGGCTTTTGATGGCGTCACGAATTAAACCTTCGGAAGAAATAAATTCGGAATACATCATATCAGCACCATGCATTTTGCACAATCTACGAAACGGCGGATCGCTGACATCTTCCATTGGAGCAAGAAGTAAGGGGAAATCCGGTAATATTATGTTGCCAATCTTGATCATCTTCATTTATTTTAGTGCAAAATTACGTTTTTTAGATGAAAGGATAAAAGAAGAAAGAAGAAAGACTTAGTATTAAAGCGATTAGTTTACGTATTCTGGTATTTGAAACTGTTGAATTTAGCTTATATTTGCAGATTAATTGTCGTAGATTAGTAATAGCGTGACATTTGAGATTAAGCGGAAGACAGCAAGTAGTTGTCAAGTATTTTAAAATAAACTGGTATTTGCGTGAGGGATAGTAGTGTAAAGCCCACAGTCTCGTTTTTTTTGACGAGACGAGGACTTGAAACGGATAGCCCGACCCTTGTGGTCACGCCCAAAATAAATTTGATATAAACGGAAAATGAAACACATAAGGAATTTTTGCATTATTGCACATATTGATCACGGGAAAAGTACGCTTGCAGACCGTTTACTAGGTGCTACACAAACTGTAACTGCTCGTGAAGAAAAGGCGCAATTGCTTGACAATATGGACTTGGAGCGTGAACGTGGTATTACAATTAAAAGTCACGCAATTCAGATGGAGTACACCTACAAGGGTGAGGAATACATCTTGAATTTAATTGACACTCCGGGACACGTTGATTTTTCGTATGAAGTTTCTCGATCCATTGCGGCTTGCGAAGGTGCGCTTTTGATTGTGGATGCAGCGCAGAGTATTCAGGCACAAACGATCTCAAATTTATACCTAGCTTTAGAAAACGATTTGGAAATTATTCCGGTTTTAAACAAAGTAGATTTACCAAGTGCCAACCCTGAAGAGGTGAGCGATGATATTATTGATTTGTTGGGTTGCGACCTAGAGGATATTATTCACGCCTCTGGAAAAACTGGTTTTGGTGTCGAAAATATATTAGCAGCAATTATTGAAAAAATTCCTGCTCCAAAAGGAAATGTTGACGAGCCTTTGCAAGCTTTGATTTTTGACTCTCATTACAACCCGTTTAGAGGTATTGAGGTTATTTTTAGAGTAGTAAATGGAGAAATTAGAAAAGGGCAAAAAATTAAATTCATGGCTACTGGCAATGAATATTTTGCTGATGAAATAGGTACTTTGAAACTCAATCAAGTGCCAAAACAAGTGATTTCAGCAGGTGATGTTGGGTACTTAATTTCTGGAATTAAAGAGGCGAAAGAAGTAAAAGTAGGTGATACACTTACGGATGCAAAAACGCCAACAACAAATATGATTACGGGTTTTGAGGATGTAAAACCAATGGTTTTTGCCGGTATTTACCCTGTTGATACAGAGGATTATGAAGATTTGCGTGCCTCGATGGAAAAACTACAATTGAACGATGCTTCGCTTGTATTTTTGCCTGAGAGTTCAGCGGCTTTAGGTTTTGGTTTCCGATGTGGATTCTTAGGAATGCTACACATGGAAATTATCCAAGAACGATTGGAGCGAGAGTTTGACATGACTGTAATCACGACGGTTCCTAACGTTTCGTATTTGGCGTATACCAAAAAAGATCCGGAAACACCGTTTATCATTAATAACCCATCTGATTTACCAGAACCTTCACGTTTAGACCGTGTAGAGGAGCCTTTTATCAAGGCAACTATCATCACTAAAGCTGATTTTGTGGGTAACGTAATGAGTTTGTGTATTGAAAAACGTGGTGTCATTACCAATCAAACTTACTTGACAACAGAGCGTGTTGAATTGAACTTTGACATGCCACTAGCCGAGATTGTATTTGACTTTTACGATAGATTGAAAACGGTTTCTAAAGGGTATGCCTCATTTGACTACTCTCCAATAGGAATGCGTACATCGAAATTAGTTAGACTTGATGTATTATTGAACTCGCAATCTGTAGATGCTTTGTCTGCGTTGATACACGAGAGTAATGCCTACAACATTGGTAAAAAAATGTGTGAGAAATTGCGCGAATTGATTCCGAGACAGCAATTTGACATTCCGATTCAAGCGGCCATTGGTGCTAAAATTATTGCGCGTGAAACGATCAAAGCATTGCGTAAAGACGTTACAGCAAAATGTTACGGAGGAGATATTTCTCGTAAACGTAAATTATTAGAAAAACAGAAAAAAGGTAAAAAGAGAATGCGATTGGTAGGGAATGTTGAAATTCCTCAAGAAGCTTTCATGGCGGTGTTAAAGTTGAATGATTAAAAATATAATTATACGCTTTTATTATTTTTTTTTAATAGTTTTGCTTGACGACTACTTATTATTACAATGATTAAAAAAATATTATTCCTACTCACAATTCTCACATACTTTGTATGTGGGAATTTTTCGTATGGAAATAATACACCGCAAGTCAGTACCAATTCTAAGAATTATAAAGTAGAGCACGCAAAATCTTATGGATTTTCTGCTCTAAATGAAATTGAAAATGATTTTGAATTTATCAATTTTGACATTGAAGAAGATGTTGAATTTGGTGATGATTTAGAAAAATGTTTCACTGGAGTTAGTTCTAATTTTGGTTTATTTTCATATTCCAAAAATCAAAAAATCTACAATAAAACACTTTTTTGTATCCTACAAAAGAGTATTCCTTTATACGATCTTTTCTGCAACTGGAAGCTTAATTTAAGTTAATATAACATTTATAACTGTTTGCTAAACAAGCAAATAAATATTGTTATTAACTTAATTTAGAATACAATGAATTTAACTTCATTGCGATTTGTGGAAGAAGCAACTCTTCACAAACTTTCGCATTTTCTACCTGCACAAAATCCGTTGAAAGACTTTGTGCATCATAACACATTACATGCTTTTCAGGATAAAGATTTCTTTACTGCCTTACAAGAATCATCTGAAATATTTGGTTACAAAACATTTTTACCTCTTTCTGATTTTAGAAATAAGTTAAAAAACAACCAAATAAATGAGGCAATTCTAGATAAAATTATTTATCAGAAAAAAGGAGAAGATAACTTTTCATCTTGGAAAGAAAATGTTCTGCATAAAAATTACGACGAAGCCATTTATCCAAAAATTGGAAAACTTAGAAGTCTATGGAAAGAGAAATATGCCATAAACTTAGACAAATCTACTCACGGTATTCTTTTTAGAATCTTATGTAGTTATTTAGATCAAGGCATTTCTGTTTGGGCATTTCCTGTTCATCAAGACGGGTTTTTAGCTTCTATAAAAGAATTAGATAAAAATGGTGTTTTTAGTATTTTTTCAACGGCAAGAGTTAAGAAATTACTAGAAGAAGACACTTCCATTTATAAATTACTTCAAATTTTAGTTGGAGACGGTTTGTATTTTGAAAATTATCTCTTTGATCAACAATTTTCTCATCCTGGATGGAGCGGTATGATTGCCACTTTAGAAAGCAATCCGACTTCACTTTTAGATGAAAGAAAAATAACTTTAAAAGAACTTATTACTTTCGAGTTACTTTTAGAGATTGATGCATTAGATAAAAAATTTGGTGAGAACTGGGAACCTCTAATTACCAAAATCACATTTGAAGCTGAAAATTTATTTTCTCAATCGGCTTACTCAGAATATTTTGAAGTGCTTTGCATTTGGCAAGAAGCTTTTGAATGGACCTTTTACAACCAAGCCTTAACAGGTTTACAACATAAAACAAGTGTAAAAACCTCAGGGGAAAGCACAAAATTTCAAGCTTTCTTTTGTATGGACGACAGAGAATGTTCATTGCGTAGACATATTGAAGCTTTAGAACCAAGTGTAAAAACTTTTGGCGTAGCGGCATTTTTTAATTTCGAATTTTTCTATCAACCTGTAAATGGAAAGTTCTTTACCAAATTATGTCCAGCACCTGTGACTCCAAAATTTTTAATTAAAGAATTACCGAGAAAAAAGAAAAGCGCTAAAGATTATCATTACCATAAGAAATCGCATTCTTTAGTATTTGGTTGGCTTATTTCTCAAACTTTAGGGTATACCTCAGCGTTTAAATTGTTTTTAAATATTTTTAAACCGAGCATGTCACCAGCCACTTCTTCTTCATTTAAACATTTGAATAAGAAATCGCAATTAATTATTGAAAACACCAATCCAAAGGAAACTATTGGAGGTTTACAAGTTGGTTTTTCAGTGGAAGAAATGGCAAACAGAGTGGAAGGGATTTTAAAAAGTATTGGTTTAGTGGAAAACTTCGCACCTCTTGTGTATGTGGTTGGCCACGGCGCAACTAGCGTAAACAACACCCATTTTGCCGGTTACGATTGCGGTGCATGTAGCGGAAGACCAAGTAGCGTAAACGCGAAAGTATTAAGCTTCGCTGCAAATCATGTAAAAGTTCGTGAAATTTTGGCTGAAAGAGGTATTTTAATTCCAAACGAAACGCAGTTTTTACCCGCTTTACATGATACCACTAGAGATGAAATTGTTTTTTACGATGAAGCATTACTTTCTGTAGTAAACGCTTTTTCACATAAAGAAAACAGCAAAACATTCACAGACGCTTTAGCAAATAATGCCAAAGAACGCTCTAGACGATTTGATACAATTGATTCTAACCTTAGCATTTCAAAAGTGCATGAGAAAATAAAAAATCGTTCGGTTTCACTATTTGAACCTCGACCTGAATTAAATCACGCGACAAATGCCATGTGTATTGTGGGAAGAAGAAGTGTTTCGGATCATGTGTTTCTAGACAGACGTTCATTCATGAATTCTTTTGATTATGAAGTAGATCCAAAAGGCGATTATTTAGCTGGAATTTTAAATGCCGTAGCTCCTGTTGGTGGCGGAATTAATTTAGAATATTATTTTTCTAGAGTCGACAATCACAAACTTGGTGCGGGTTCCAAATTGCCTCATAATGTTATGGGATTAATTGGAGTTGCCAATGGAATTGATGGCGATTTACGACCAGGTTTACCTAGTCAAATGATTGAAGTTCACGATCCATTACGATTATTAATTGTAGTAGAACATTTTCCTGAAATTGTAAAATATGCCATAACAAAATCTCCTGCAACTTACGAATGGTTTATCAATAATTGGGTGAACTTGGTTGCCTTGCATCCAGAAACTAAGGAACTATATCGTTTTGTGAATGGTGAATTTGAAATTTACCAACCCGTTGCATTTAACATTCAAACTATCGAAAATTCTTTGGAATATGCGATAACGAGTTCGGAAAATTTAAACATAACGCTACTAAAATAAGATGATGACAAATGAATTTTTATTAGTATTTATCATTATTCCTATTGTAGGATTTTTGATTAGTTTCTTTATTCCAGAAAAGAAAGAATCTTGGTTATCTTGGACGGCATTTACAACGGTTTTTGTGCAGTTGTTAGTGTTGTGTGCTTTTATAATTTACTGGATAGCAAATGGCGCTAAAGACTTAAACCTATTCGAAGTATCGTTAGTCAAAACAAATGACTACGACTTCTTTATAGATTTTTATTTCGACAAAGTAACCGCGGTGTATTTATTCATCGGTGCTTTATTAACCTCAATGATAACTACATATAGTCGCTATTATTTACATCGAGAAAAAGGATACAAACGTTTTTTTATCACAGTTTTATTCTTCTTTTTTGGATATAATTTAGCCATTTTATCAGGAAATTTTGAAACCTTATTTATCGGTTGGGAAATTATTGGAATTTCATCATTCTTACTAATTGGTTTTTACAGAGAACGTTATTTGCCTGTGAAAAATGCTTTCCGAGTATTCTCAATCTATAGAATTGGAGATGTTGGAATTATTTTAGCGATGTGGGCTAGTCATCATTTGTTTCATGAAAACATCACTTTTATCCGACTACACAATTACGAATTGGTCAACGAACATTTGCAAAATCACACCTTAATTGGATCGTTCATTGCCTTATGTTTGGCATGTGCGGCTGCAGTAAAATCAGCTCAAGTTCCCTTTTCTTCTTGGTTACCAAGAGCAATGGAAGGTCCTACGCCATCAAGTGCTATTTTTTACGGTTCACTTTCGGTGCATTTAGGTGCTTTTTTAATGTTACGAACCATGCCTTTTTGGGAACACCAAACTTCAATGCGAATTGCTATTGGCGTAATGGGATTCACCACAAGTATCATTACCACATTAATAGCAAGAGTACAATCCTCCGTAAAAAGTCAAATTGCCTATAGTTCGATTTCTCAAATTGGATTGATATTTATTGAAATTGCTTTAGGATTCGAAACATTAGCTTTATTTCATATCACTGGAAATGCGTTTTTAAGAACTTATCAATTATTGGTTTCACCATCTGTGGTAAGTTATTTAATCCGAGAACAATTTTACAATTTCGTACCTAAACAAGTAAGCAAAAGCATCCTTCCTAAAAAATTAGAAAATGCTTTATATGTTTTAAGTATCAACGAATTTCACTTGGAAAAAATAATTAGAATTTTCCTTTGGAATCCTTTGAATACAATTGGTAACAAATTAAATTTCTTAAACCTAAGAAAATTATTCTTCTTGTTTTTAAGCACGTATTTAGCCGGAAGCATCACTTTGTATTACAAGAATTCAATTCCAAGTTACGTGACTAATTATTTACCTGAAGTTTTCGCTGCAATTGGATTGGTATTTGTTTTCAAAGCCTTTTCAGAAAGAAAAAGTCCGTTTGTAGCTTGGTTACTAATTGTTTTTAATCATTTCTGGATTGTGTTAGCCATTTTGTTTAACGAAAAAGTAAGCTATTATGAAATATCCCTTTATATCACAGGAATTGTAATTGCGGGAATTATTGGTTACATCGCTTTATTGAAATTAAAAACAATGGAAAAGAGAATTTTATTAAGTCAACATTCTGGACACGTTTATGAACATCCAAAATTTGCTTTCTTTTTCTTATTAGCAGCACTTGGCGTTACAGGTTTTCCAATTACTTCCACTTTTATTGGCGAAGATTTATTGTTTAGCCATATTGAAAGTCACCAAGTAGTTTTAGCATTTTTAGTGGCAAGTAGTTTTGTGGTTTCTGGAATAGCTGGCGTTAGAATTTACACCAGACTTTTCTTGGGAACACACATTAAAACCTATCACGAATTACCTTATAAATCATCATAAGAAGAAATAAGATTATAGACTTTTCGTAAATATTTAAATTATTAATAAAAACACATTCATTTATATGAACTCAAAAATAAAAAAATTCATCCCTGCAGACGGAATTGCGGGATTAAAAGAAAATTTCTCATCAGATGCCATATCTGGTTTTATCGTATTTTTATTAGCGCTTCCTTTAAGTTTAGGAATTGCCAAAGCATCAGAATTTCCACCAATTATGGGATTAATTACTGCCATTATTGGTGGTTTATTAGTCAGTTTAATTTCTGGTTCACGATTAACCATAAAAGGCCCAGCAGCTGGATTAATTGTAATTGTTGCCGGTGCTGTTGCTGAATTTGGAAAAGGCGATCCAATTTTAGGTTGGAAATTAGCCTTAGGCGCAATGGTTATTGCAGGTTTAGTTCAAATTTTATTTGGTGTTTTAAAATTGGGAAAACTTGCCGATTTCTTTCCGCTTTCAGCCATTCATGGTATGTTAGCCGCCATTGGAATTATTATTATTGCCAAACAAATTCCAGTATTATTAAACGATAATCCTACACTTGCAAAAGGAAAAGGTCCGTTGGAATTACTAGCTAATATTCCGAATTTCATTATGAATTTAGACTATAAAGCGACTATTATTGGTGTGGTGAGTTTAGCTATTATGTTAGGTTGGCCATACATCAAAAACAAGTATATCAAAATGTTTCCAGCACCACTTGTAGTTTTATTATTTGCTATTCCTGCCGAATTATACATGGATTTCGCACACACTGAACCTACTTATTCTTTGGTAAAAATTGGAAATTTAGTAGATAATATTAATTTCAATGCTAGTTTTGCTGGTATTTCACAAACAGGAACTTTTATCAAATTCGTCATTATGTTTGCTTTGGTTGGAACGCTTGAAAGTTTATTAACCGTAAAAGCTATTGACTTAACGGATCCTTTCAAAAGAAAATCGGACGCTAATAAAGATTTAATTGCGGTTGGAATTGGAAATGTTTTTGCTGCATTTTTAGGTGGTTTGCCAATGATTGCAGAAGTAGCTCGTAGCTCATCCAATGTGAACAATGGCGGGAAAACACGTTGGGCAAACTTCTTTCATGGTTTTTTCATTTTAGCATTTTTATTAGTCGCTTCTCCTTTATTAGAAATGATTCCGAATGCCGCATTAGCAGCGATGTTAGTTACGGTTGGAATAAAATTAGCACATCCAAAAGAATTCATTCATACCTTTGAAATTGGAAAAGAACAATTAGCCATATTTTTAGTGACTATTTTCTTTACTTTGTTTGAAGATTTATTAGTGGGTATTGCTGCAGGTATGGTTTTAAACATGATTATTCACTTATTACACGGAACTCCAATTTCATCATTTTTTAAAGCGCCAACTGAGGTCTCTTTCGAAGGAAATGAGTATTTAGTTACGATTAGCAAAGCGGCAATTTTCACTAATTTCTTAGGAATTAAAAGAAAATTAGAAGAAATCCCATACGGATTTAATGTTACCATCGACTTGAAAAATACTAAGCTTGTTGACAATTCTGTTATGGAAAACTTAGAACATTTTGTTCATGATTATGAATCGAATGGAGGAAAAATAACCATTGTAGGATTAGAAAACCATACGGCTTTCTCGGCTCATCCAAAATCTTCAAGAAAAAATTTAAATTTTATAAATTAACAAATGAAAAAATATAGTAATTTCTTAGTAGCTCTCGTTGGGCTAATAGGAATTCTGTTGCCAAATAGTTCAAACGCACAAGTAAAAACAAGTAATAACGATGTTTGGTTTCATTATGTTGGAAAAAACATGTTAAGCCAAAAGTTATCGTTTACACTAGAAGCCACTATGCGATATGCCAACGGAGTTTCAGAAAAACAACAATATTTTGTGAGACCCTCTTTTGATTATCAGTTTTCTAAAAAATTCAATGGTAGCATTGGTTACTCGCATTACAGCACGTATGTATATGGAAGTCCGGCTTTAAACAAAACAGACATTCCTGAAGATCATGTTTGGATTCAAGGAACTTTTGTTCACTCGAATGGGAAATTTAAATTCACGCATCGTTTAAGAGATGAAAATAGGTTTGTTGGAATTGCAGTAAAAAATGGTACAGAATATTCCATTGATCATTACGATTATAGAAACAGATTGCGATATATGTTCTTGATGAATTATACTTTAACTAAGAAAGAGGACAAAGTAAAATTATTCGGGATTCTAGGCGATGAAGCTTTTTTCAATATTGGTTCCAATGCTGGAAAAACGTTCTTCAATCAAAATAGAATTATTGGAGGTTTAGGCTATAATATTGATAAAAACCAACAAATTCAACTGAGCTATATCCATCAGAACATTTGGAATTACACGAATACGTTACAAGAAAGTAATCCAACCGTTAGAATATCCTACATCACTAACATTAGTTTGTTTAAATAAATTTATACTTTGAAAGAAGTAGTGTTTTGATCAAATAAGAGATCTATATTTCACATTCCTATTATACAAAAATGATGGAACACCTTTGACCAAAACCTTTTGTAAGTTATAAATTAGCGCTAGTAGATGAAGTTGTATTTATAAGGGTGTTGAAATTGAATGATTAATCTTGTTTTTAGAAAATAGAATAAAGAACAAAAAATATAGAGAAGACCTGATGATGTAAAAATTGTCAGGTTTTTTCTGTTTATTTTTGGCAGAGTAATTATTTTAAATTATGGAGATCATAGATGATTTTGAGTTACAACAAGCAGTTTTATTGGCAAAGAAATAAAAATAACAACTATAAACTTTTATTGCATTAATTCAGTTGAAGACATTCCAAGTTTAACATTCATCAGTAGTGTTTTTTAATGGTCTGGTAGAAATATAAGATTTAAAACGAACAAAATTTTAAGCTGGTTTGTTTTTTATTTTTGGCAAAATAGTTATCGCCTCTAGCATCTATGAAATGATTCAGTCCTTTAGAAAATTTAAAGCATAGATGATTTGAATCTTGTTTTCACAAACATTCGATGAGTTCAATTGCCTTTGGCTTTAGCCAAAGGTAAAATAGAGATTTTTTTCTGGCTTTAAACCAATTAGCACAATCCCTTTGGCTAAAGCCAATCAATAATTGAATCTAAAACCGTTGACTGAAGTCAACGGCAATTGATACTATTTTCTCTTTAATTTAAAACCTATTTGTTCTGCAAAAACATTATCTAAAACCGTTGACTGAAGTCAACGGCAATTGATACTATTTTCTCTTTAATTTAAAACCTATTTGTTCTGCAAAAACATTAAACCTAAAACCCTTGACTAAAGTCAACGGCAAGTGATACTATTTTCTCTGGACTGTAAAACCTATTTGTTCTGAAACAGCTCCAATAATCGCATCACATCTTCTACTTTAAATAATTGAGTTCCTTCGTTCATAGTTGCTGCAGAACCACAAGCAACTCCCCACTGAATAACTTCTTTTAAAGTTTTGTTTTGAGACAATGCCCACACCATGCCACCTACCATACTATCACCAGCTCCTACGGTGCTTTTCTTTTCTACTTTTGGCGCCTGAACAAAATGAGTTTCGTCTTGAGTGACTAAAATGGCTCCATCAGCTCCTAGTGAAACTACTATAATTTCAGCACTTTTATTTACTATTAATTGTTTAGCCGCTTTTTCAACCTCTGGTAATTCTAATCGATCTACACCAATTAATTTTGCTAATTCGCCAATGTTGGGCTTAATCAAGTAGACTCCTGTTTCTAACACTTTTTCCAGCGGTTCACCAGATGTATCTACAATAACTTTGATGTTAGAAGCTTTTGCTATTTGGGCTATTCTTTGGTAAAAATCAGTTGCTAATCCTTCATTTAAGCTTCCGCTAATGACAAGATAATCTGTTTTTAAATCTTTTACTTTTTGCAAAATTTCATCTTGTTCAGCTGGAGATAACTCATTTCCGGGAAAACCAAAACGGTATTGCGATTGTGTTTCGGAATCAAAAGCAATAAAATTTTCTCGTGTCCAGCTTTTCGTTCTTATCAATTCAAGTTGCAAACCTTCTTTTGTAATTAATTCTTCGAGCAATTCGCCGGAAGAACCACCAGAAGTAAAAATGCATTTGGACGCACCTCCTAATTTTGCAATGGCTTTAGATACATTTATACCGCCACCACCAGCGTCATAGCGCGGTTTTCCGCATCTAATTTTTTGCTCAGCGATAAGTCCAGTAAAATGAGTCGATTTATCTAAGGAAGGGTTTATGGTTAGTGTTACAATGGGTTTCATTTTCATGTAATCAAATTAAATTGTTGAAAGAAAAATAAATTTAGTCAAAAAGAAAGCGAAATCTAAATAGACTTCGCTTTCTTTTTACAATTTCCTTCTATTATCATCAGAATTTGCATCGATCAACTTATTGTAAGGGTCAACGCCAACTTCTGTTGGTTTTTCGTTCACCATCAACACCACTTTATTATCAATAGTATTAATTTTTAATTTTTTTAGATACAATTCTTTATCTGTTTTTTTTCCTTTAATGGTTTGCTCCGAAAAAATTCCAATTTCTACATAGTCTTGTAAAGGAAACGATTCTGTAGGATACTTGTCACCTTTCCTAGTGAACTTTAATGTTTTTCCTTTAGGATCTTTGAAGATTCTTTTTCCTTCCTCGTCAGCTTTATACTTTGAAACTTCAAACTGAATCGTAACTTGAAATTTGCCATTAGGCATTTTTTTAGAAGTCACATTACTAATTCTGTTATCGTATAAAGTTATTGTCTCAAACATATCATTAATAACATATTGTAACGAATCTGGAGTTGCTTTTTTAAATTCGTTTACCAATTCTATTGAGTTGGTATAGGGAGCATCTTGAAAAGCTACCTTACTTATATAACTCTTTAAGGTATTGTTCATTTTCTGTTCTCCAATATAATCACTTAAGGCATACAATACCAATGATCCTTTCTCATAATGAATGTATTGTTGGTTTTCGTTAAACATTAAAGGCTGTTCTTTTTTGCTTTCAAAAGTTCGTTGTTTCAAATATTTATCTAGTGCATCTTTTAGAAACCGTCGCATTTTAGATTTTCCATACGTATGCTCTAAAACTTTTAATGAACTGTATTCTGACAAACTCTCAGAGAGTAATGTTACCCCTTGAACATTGCCACCTATAACTTGGTGAGCCCACCACTGATGCGCTACCTCGTGTGATGTAACTGCAAAAGGATAATCAACAGCGTCTTGATTGTCGTCATTTACATCAGCTATAAAACCTATGGCTTCAGAGTAAGGGATCGTATTAGCAAATGATTGTGCAAATTGACCTTGTGTTTTAGGATATTCAATAATTCGAACTTGTTTGTGCTGGTACGGACTGAAATTTTTAGTATAATACTCTAGGGATTTCTTTACACCTGCAATCATTCGATTTAAGTTGTATTCGTGTCCTTTGTGGTAATATATTTCAATGTTTACATTTTTCCATTTGTCTCGTTTAACCTCATATCGAGCAGAGTTAAAAGCATAGAAATTAAGCATTTTTTTATCCATTTTATAATGGAAATAATTTCGTCCGTTTTTCTGCCATTTCTTTTTTAAATACCCAGGTGCTATAGCTGTTTGATCTCCAGAGGTACTTACTGTGGTTTCAAATGTTAACCAATCCGCATCAGAACTGATGTAAGTGTTTTTCCTAGCAATACTATCTGTTGGTTTAGCCATTCGATCTTTTGGTTTCAGCCCGTATTTTTTTCGAACATCATCATCTATCAATTCACTTTTAGCTGAATATCCTAAAGAAGGAAAAATTTCCTCATTAATAAACGTTCCATTATATAAAACGGGAGAGTTATTTTTAAAGAAAGTATTTGGCTTGTTCTTAATAACAAAACTCATTTGGATAGAATCACCAGGTTGCAACGCTTGCTCTAATTTATAGATGTTAAAATTATAAAGTGTATCCTTAGAAACCAGCTTGTTTTTGACATTGAAACTAACTTGGGTTCCTTCTTTATAATCTACAAAAATGGAGTCAATTACTTGGGTTGATTTATTTTTTAAAATGTATTTCCCATTAGCAACAAAATTGCGTTCCTCTGGAAACAAATCCATATCAATTTTAATATCTGTAATTCTTGGTTGAATTTTGTTCTCGAACTTTTTGTATTTCTTTTCCCAATTTACAATTTCTACCTCCTGTTCGTTTCCGCTTTTATTTTCGTTTAAAATATTATCTTGATAATACAACGCTCCACCAATTCCTAAAAAAACGAATGTTGCCGCTACCAGTAGCAATGCAATTTGCTTTGTAAATCTGATTTTAAAATCAGACCAACGACCCTTAAAAGATTGTACCGTACCTCTAGTCCAAAAAAGCAATGCTAAACCAAAGAAAATAATTCCAAGTGCTAACCAATATATTTTATAGAGAAAATAAGATGACAATCTGTGACCATAACCATTCATATCAGAAAAACTATAACCCGTATCACTATTAAACTGATAAATTAGTTGCTCAACCCCTATTGCCGGCAGAAAACTTAATCCGATGTAAAAAAGTAAAAGGATAAAGAATCCTAACAAATAGTTTTTAACTAATGTTTGAATAAGAACTGCCATTAATGCCCAAATTATATATTCGATCCATTTTAAGGCATACAATTCAAATAGATAATGACCTATTTCAAAATTAAAATAACCTTTATACACCTGAAACAAAATCCCCGAAAACATAATTACTAAAAGTAACACCATTTGCATTTTGACAATGGCCATAAACTTTGACAAAAGTAAAACCCAGTTAGGAGTAGGAGTTACATCTATTAAATGAAACATTCTAGTGGTAGTAGCACGATGAATTAAAATCCCAGAAAAAAGAAAGGTTAAAATATTGATAAACAACCCAAAAGTACTTCCAGGAATTTCGAGCATTTGCCATGTAACCGGATAGGTTTCTGTTCCAAAAAATGCACCCGAAGATAAAGCTGTAATTAAAATAAAAAGCATTCCCACAAGCACTATGCTGATAAATATCCAGTTTTTCACAATAAATTTAAAATCTACTTGAGATAAACTCCATGCTGTTTTCAAATTTTGTTTGGTTGAATAATCATACCCTACTTTAGGCAAGTTGATTTTAGTGATTCCACCAAAATTGTTCTTTGTAATACGCTCATTATCTTTACTTTTTCTTAATGTTAATGCTGTTTGAGTAAATGAAAAATAACGGTACATAAGACCTAGAATTACCATAGAAACAGTCAACCAAATTGCCCTATTGTAAATAATAGCTCCCTTAAAAGGTAGTAAATTTTCATTTTTCTCGTAAACAGTCCAATACTTTGTATAATAACTTAAAGCTTCACTACCAAAAGGATCAAAAAGCGCAACCAAAAATCGATTCTCATTTTCTTTTGTAAAACTACTTACAATACCTTGCACAAATAAAAGTAGTAAGACAGTAATGAAACCAACCGAAATATTACGGGTAATTGTTACTACTGAAAAAACAATTACACCAAAAAACGCCAAATTAGGGATTACAAATATCAAATAACTTTGCAAATAGGCCATAAAACTATGCGGACCCAATAACTGTGGATTTACTCCTGGTAAAAATGAAGCTAAAAAAGCACCTAAACCAACGCAAAGGGTGATTAAAATAACAACTAATAAGGAACTGAAAAACTTACTCATTAAGTAATCCCATTTGCTAAATGGATACGAAAACAAGATAGAATGCATGTTATATTTAAAATCACGATAAACGGACGCACCTATAATGGAGGGCAATAAAAAATAAATGAAAACTGACAATGCGTTTAACATATTGTTTAATGCTATAGGCGAATTTGCCATAGCGTTAGAGGCCGTAGTAGTTTTAAAACTATCAAAAATTCCAAGACTACTAGCCATCATTAACATAGAAAATGCCATGAAAATTCCGGCGTATATATAAAAAGTTGGATTTTTTAGCCACCTTTTTAATTCAAAAGTAAATAAGGTTCCAAACATTTTATAAGTCTTTTTTTAGTGCAACAAAATATACATCTTCTAACTGAGGTTCTGCCTGAACAAAACTTTCATTTGGCTTTTCTTGACTGTACACTCTAATGTTTAGCGTGTTGTCTTGGTTGTAATTAGAAGAAATTACATTAAAGTCTTTTTCGTTTTGCTCTAAAGCTTCTCTTTCAATAATTTTGGTCCAAATTTGACCTGAAAGCTCAGCTGTTGCAGCTTTTGGAGTACTTTGATTTAATATTTTTCCACCATTTAGAATGGCCATTTCATTACATAATTCTTTTACATCATCAACAATATGCGTTGAAAAAATAACGGTATGATTTGTACCTATTTCTCTTAGTACGTTTAAAAAACGGTGTCTTTCCGCAGGATCTAAACCAGCAGTAGGTTCATCAACAATGATTAACTTTGGATTATTTAACAACAATTGCGCAATACCAAAACGCTGTTTCATACCACCTGAATAGCCATTTACATTCTTCATTCTAACGTCATACAAATTAGTAACTTCTAATACTTGTTTGACAATTACTGTTCGCTCTTTTTGAGATGAAATTCCTTTTAATCGGGCAAAATAATCTAGTAAATCTTCTGCAGACATATTAGGGTAAACCCCAAATTCTTGAGGTAAGTATCCCAAAATTTTACGCAATTCCATTTGATTTTCAAGAACATTAATTCCATCAAATTCTATGGAACCTGAATCCGGTTTTTGTAAAGTAGCTATGGTACGCATCAAACTAGATTTACCCGCTCCATTAGGACCCAAAAGTCCGAACATTCCTGTTCCTATTTCTAAATTCAAATTATCCAATGCTTTTACACCATTGCTATACGTCTTGCTCAAGTTACTAATCTTTAACTTCATGATTTATTGGTTTAGTTAAGTCAGATTAGTATCGCATTTACTAAAATGTTACCAATTATTTCTTATTTTTAGTACTATTTTATCCTTTGTCGCATTGCAAACTACTGTTCCTTATGACAATACCAAAGTAAAAAAAATGAATTCCTGTTAACTTAAACCTACTTTTAGAACCATAAAACATTTGATCTATTATGATTCAAAAATAGTTCGACAGCATGAGTCTTTGCGACAAACAAAAATCCTTTGTACCTTTGCTACATGATAGAAGATAAAAACCCACAACGCACCAGCATTGCTCAACTAGGAGAATTTGGCCTAATAGATCACTTGACAAAAAACTTCGAAATTACACAAGCTTCTACTCTAAAAGGAATTGGTGATGACGCAGCTGTTTTAGACTTCAAGGACAAAAAAGTAGTAGTATCTACTGACTTGTTAATTGAAGGAGTGCATTTTGATTTGGCATACATGCCTTTAAAACATCTAGGATACAAAGCGGTAGTTGTTAACATTTCGGATATTTGTGCCATGAATGCTAAGGCAACTCAAATAACCGTTTCGGTTGCAGTTTCTAACAGATTTCCACTAGAAGCTCTTGAAGAATTATTTGACGGTATTACACATGCCGCTGCAGAATATAAAGTAGATGTGATTGGCGGAGATACTACCTCATCTCAAAAAGGATTGATCATAAGTATTACAGCTATTGGCGAAGCCAATGAAGACGAAATCGTATATAGAAATGGAGCTAAGGAAACTGATTTACTAGTTGTTACTGGAGATATTGGTGCTGCCTACATGGGTTTACAAGTCCTAGAGAGAGAGAAACAAGTGTTTCAAGTGAATCCAAATAATCAACCTGACTTAGACGCTTATACTTATTTGATAGAACGTCAATTAAAGCCAGAAGCTCGAAAAGATGTGCGTACATTATTGCATGCTTTAGAAGTAAAACCCACAGCTATGATTGATATATCAGATGGATTATCATCAGAGATCATGCACATTTGCAAACAATCAAAAGTAGGTTGTAATTTATATGAAGATAAATTACCTATTGACCCGCAGTTTATCAATGTTTGCGAAGAGTTTAATATAGATAGTACTACTGTTGCCATCAATGGCGGCGAAGATTACGAGTTGCTATTTACCATCTCAATACAAGATTTTGAGAAAATAAAAGCCAATCCAAACTTTACAATTATTGGTCACATGACCCAAGAAAGTGAAGGAATTCATTTAATTACGCGTGCAAATACCAAGATTCCACTCAAAGCACGTGGATGGGATGCTTTAAGTGAATAACTACTGAGGTTAAAAACAATACCTATTTAAAAATGCCCCAAGAAGTTCAAGACTTTTTGGGGCATTTTTTATCTGATAAAAAGAATCTCTATATAGTTGTATACTAATGCCCTTTGATGTTGATTCAAAATAAAATTGGTACAAAATAATTAATATAACAAACCTTTAGCTTTAGCCTCTTGAACCAGATCTTTATCTAATCCGCTTTCAATTTTTAAGAGTAACATTAAATCTTTCTTTCTTCTCTCAATTGCACCTGCTGATAAAAGAATATATTGTGGTAATTCACTTTTTTTTGTTCCTTTAGATAAGTGAAATAATATTTGTTTGTCAAAAACGTCTATCTCAACTGCATCTGCATCTACTAATTCCAACATACTTACAATAGAATCACTGTAGTATTTTTTATTGTTGATAATCGTGTCAATTGCAAAAATCAAAACTTCAAAATTAAGATCATTTTTTACAATCAAACCTACTGGATTGATGGTTTTAACAATCGTTTTGATTTTCAATAATTCAGTGTACATGGTCAGTAAAATAATTTTACAATTCGGCATGTATGTTTGGAGTAACTTAGCTAAATCCTCACCTGAGAAAATATTTTTACTTTCAAAAGGAGGCATACTGATGTCAAGGAAAGCAATATCAAAAGGAGCCGTTTCGGGACTAGTAATAATATCATAAGCTGTTTCGCAGTTTTTGGCTTGATCAATTTTAAATATGTATTGATCGGTTTTATAACGAGTAATTGCATTCTTGTACCCCTCAATTATAAAAGGGTGATCGTCTACGATTAATATATTATTCTTAAATTGTACTTGAGCTGGGGCTTCAATTGTCATTCTTTTCTAGTATTAAGGTTTTATACTAAATGTATTGTTATTGTAATGTGGGTTCCTTTACTAATAATAGAATTAATTATTGCAGTTCCATTACAATCTAAGGCTCTTGACCTGATGTTTTGCAAACCTATTCCTTTTTTTGCTTTGATAGTGTTAAAACCAATTCCGTCATCAATAATTTCTAAAATTAATTGATCTCCATTTTTTAAACACTTCACTTGTATGGAATTAGCATGTGCATATTTATTTATGTTTTGTAAACTTTCTTGCACAATTCTATAAATGTTGATTTTGATAGAATTACTTATTGTATCCCAATTAATACTATTATCAATACTGCTCTGTACAGGAATACTGAATGTTTTTCTTTGCTCGTCGAGAAGATTATGCAATATGACAACAAAATTATTGATCAATTCTTTATTTTCTCGACTCAAGTCATGAGATATTTCTCGTAAATCTTGCTCAATATTACGCAGTTCTACTAAATATCCATTTCGTTTTTCAATAGCATTTGAATCATCAAATTGGTTCAAGGTATCTAAGTTAATCCTAAGACCAAATATTCTACCCAAAACTCCATCGTGCAACTCTTGAGCCACTCTTTTCTTTTCTTTAACCCTACCTAAGTCTATCGTGCTTTGTTGCGAAATCATTAGATTATAAATATCTTCATTTGCTTTTTGTTGTCTTTGTTTATAAAGCAATACCTTGTTTCTATTTTTTTGATTTTTAATAAGATATAACAATAGTCCAAAAACTCCAAATGAAATTAAACCGTACAATAAATTCCTATTTTTAGTGGTTAAATAGTCATTCTTTTCAATAACTTCTTCTGTTTCGTATTCAATTCTTGAAAATTTATTTCCTATCGCTCGATCTGATTTTTGAAGTTTTTCACTAACAATGATATATTCTCTAGTGTATTTTGTTGCGTTTCTAGGCTCTATGATTGAGAGTTGTTTGAGAGAATTTAAAATTTCACGATAATTATTGGTCTTTTTTGATAAAATTAAAGCGTCATTAGCAAATTGTTTTGCTTTTAAAGTATCTCTTTTCCAGAGAAGATATTCCGAAATATTTAGTTTACTAGCGATAATACCAGTTGTTATTTGTAAACTATCTCGGATTTGTAACGATTTAAAAAACAATTGTGGAAGACCTTTGTTTTCTTCAAGTTTAAACTTAGTATATGCTAAATTATTCAATAACATTGCATAAAGAGAAGGCTTATCTTTAAAAACGTTTTCCTGTGTTAGTCCCTCTTCAAAGTACTTTTTTGCATATTTATATTTTTTTTGGTTTAAATATACAAAACCTATATTGTTATATGAAGTTGCTTTGGGTTGTGAAAATGATTTTAAAAGATAATCATCTATACTTGCCAAAGCCATATTGTGATAAGCAACAGCTCGGTCATAATCCTCAAGTCCGTTATAAATTTGGCCTAAAATATTAAAACAATCATAACGAATATCATTGTAATTTTTATTTTTAATCAACTTTAAAGCTTTAGAAATTGCCAGTTCTGAACCTAGAAAATCACTCTCTTTATATTGTAATGTAGCTTTGTTAAGAATAGTTAACGCAACATTATAAGTATCGTTCAACTCTACATATTTATTCTCAGCAATGTTATAATAATAAAAAGTGCTATCAGCTTTTACTTGTAGCAAATAATAATCCCCCAAATAAGCATTGCCTTTTGCTATACCATATGCATCTTTTTTTTCTTCCGCTTTTTTTATAATTTGATGAGCTGTATTTTTAAAATCTTCAAAACGATCTAAATTATAATATCGATTGGCTATTTTAAACAAATTATTCCGATAAATAGAATCATTACTTTGACGATCAACTATTGTAGAAGCTTTTTGTATGTAAGTTAGTCTTTGATGAAGTGTTAAATCAAAATTATTAGCTAAAGAAAAAAATATCTCTAAACTATCCTTTGAATATGTCTTATCCATGGTCTGTGTTTTTTTTTGTGTGCAACCGTTACACAGAAAATAAAATAATAAAACAACAAAAAAATATTTTTTCAATAGAATTAGGTATTAAACTATCAAAAATAGGGAATTAAACGGTTGTCAAAAAAAAAGCTGTCATGAATTTGACAGCTTTAATTAATTTTAACAGTAAAAGGAATTAATCATTTTTTTTATTTCCTCCTATTGATGTATTCCCACTAAGATCTCTTTTAAGTTTATCAATTTGGTATACTGTTCTTTTAGACTCTTTTTTAATTGTAGAAATAGATTTAGTTTTAAACGTAAAGGAAGTTAGCGCCAATATCATGAGCACAAATAAACTTGTAATAATTGTATTTTTCATAAATAAATATTAAAAATGATTTTTGTCAATCGTGCTTTATTTACAATTATAAACTATCCCACCAGTCAGAAATTTTGTCTAATAAAGTAGGTGATTGCCTAGGACGGTCATCATCTTTTTTATCGTTATTAACAGAACCATTACCACCATGTTCCAACTTCATCGTATTTAAATTCAAAATCTCGATTTGTCCGTTGTTATTACTTAATGGAGTAATATGTGCGTTTGATTCTACCGATGTAAGTGCCAATAGTAATGCGAATAATCCTAATGTTGTAATTGATTTTTTCATGATTTGGGGTTTTATATTTATATTATTTTAACTCTTTATAATGCTGATTAACAGCTTATCGTGAGGTAAAACTACTATACAAAAAGTAAACAACAACCAATAAAAATGGGTTAATGGTAGAACAAGTCTGTGTACGAGTGTACGGGTATGAAACTAGGGTAAAATGTAGGAATTTATATTTCTAAATAATTTCCATTAGCAAAATCAGTGATGATTTGGTCAACATTTACTTTGTACATTTTAGAATAAGGTATACGTGCGTTGGAGTTTTTTATGTAGCAAAGAGCATTCCCGCTATGAATTCTAGAAATGTAATTTCTGTTCACAATGTAACTTTTATGAATCCTCGTGAAGGGTTGAGACAAAACTGTTTCAAAGTATTTTAGGGTTTTAAAAGCCGTTATTAATTCCCCATTGTTCAAATGAATATCTGTAGAATTGTTATCTGCTTTGAGGAAACAGATGTCTTTTGCATCAATGTACCGGTAGTCACCGTATGATTTAATACACAACCGCAAGGATTGCACTTCAGGAACTGAACTTCCTTCTGGAAACAGTTGATGGTGAAATGTTGCAATCTCATTTGTAATTCCATCCTTTTCTACCTTTTTGTTCAATCTTAACAAAAATTTTACCATGGTGGAAGGCTCAACTGGTTTAACCAAATATTCTCTAACACCATATTGAAAAGAGTCATACGCTAGTTTTTTATCACGAGTAATAACTACAATAATGGGTAGTATTGGCAAATATTTGTAAAGACTATCTATAAAGTGCAATCCCAAATTAGAATTGTGGTCTATAGGATCTATCTCAATAAAAACGATCTCAGGTTTATTTTCTAATACAAGATCTAAGCCATTGGTGGCATTAAATGCCGAACCTAAGTAATGTAGTTCTGGAAAACCATCAGCAACGGCTTTGGTTTCCAAGAGACTTTCTGGGTCGTCATCTATAATTATGTATTTATATTGCATTGTAGTTTTTAAATTGTGTAATTCACTCTATTTCATGTTTTTCAACAAATAAAGAATACTGTTTTTATTGTAATTAAAATAACAATATAAATATACAATATTACCTTTTCGGTTCTAAAAAACTATGGAAATGAATTTTCTGTCTACCAAATCTACCTAGATTGAAGAATGAATATGTTGGTTAGTAGAAACAATTTAAAACCGAGTAACACTAATTTTTTTTAGCAATTTTAAATATCTAATGATGTCACATCTAAAAAAAGAATCAAAAACCATGAAGATATTTTTGCAGTAAAAATGATTTTAATTTAAATTCATCGGACTTTAATCAAAAAAATATTATGGGAAAAATGAGTGCTTGATTATCCTTATTCTACTGCTGTATAATGTTCAGCCACGAAAAAGAAATGCCAACCGTCTAGAAAAAAGAAATGCTATATTTTTAATAGCGGGTGTAGTAGAAATAACGTATGGAACGGCTGGTTACTAAGGATGCTGGTGTTGGTATATCTTTTCTTTATGGAAAATGAGAAGATGTTAGTTCTTTTTATTATGTAACACCATACAACCGTACTTATATTACAAAAAAAACCAGTTGTTGGATTTTTTATAGAAGGATTTGGTCTGATAAATTCTGAGGTAGAGACTTATTCCTTTAATGATGGTCAAAACTATAATCAACGAGATAAAAGACTTACTGCTGTTGCCTTAGGTTTTGTCCTTAAGGTTTGGTTTTGGTTCTAAATGGATTAACAATTGTGGCTTTGTCTTTGAAATCAATGCAGGAGTAGGGCAAAATTTATTTAACAATAACGTTTATGATCTTGTACCACGTGGTGGTATAACATTAGGCTACCGTTTCTAAGCAAAAAAGCTTCTCAATTGAGAAGCTTTCTTATGCTATAATAATCATGTATTACATTTTCATCAACCAATTTTTCATTGAAACTTCATTTTCAATAATGGCTTTTAAATCCGCAATAGCTACACGATCTTGTTTCATACTATCTCTATGACGTATAGTTACTGTTTGATCTTCAATAGTTTGATGATCTACGGTAATGCAAAATGGAGTTCCTAATGCGTCTTGTCTACGGTAACGTCTTCCTACTGCATCTTTTTCATCATACGATACACTGAAATCCCATTTCAAATCGTCAATAATTTGTCTAGCGATTTCTGGCAATCCATCTTTTTTAACTAATGGTAAAATAGCTGCTTTTGTAGGAGCAAGCACTGAAGGTAATTTAAGTACTGTTCTAGTAGATCCATCTTCAAGCGTTTCTTCTTTTAACGAAGTTGCAAAAACCGCCAAGAACATTCTATCTAATCCTACCGAAGTTTCTACCACATACGGCACGTAATTCTGATTCAATTCAGCATCAAAATACTGTAATTTTCTACCTGAAAATTGTTCATGCGCTTTCAAATCGAAATCAGTTCTAGAGTGAATTCCTTCTAATTCTTTGAATCCAAAAGGAAAATCAAATTCTATATCAGCAGCAGCATTAGCGTAATGTGCTAGTTTTTCGTGATCGTGAAAGCGGTATCTTTCTTTCCCTAAACCTAGAGATAAATGCCATTTTAGTCGGGCTTCTTTCCAAAACTCATAATGCTTCATTTCTTCGCCTGGACGCACAAAAAATTGCATCTCCATTTGTTCAAACTCACGCATACGAAAGATGAATTGTCTCGCTACGATTTCATTTCTAAACGCTTTACCGGTTTGTGCAATTCCAAAAGGAACTTTCATTCGTCCAGATTTTTGCACATTTAAAAAGTTTACAAAAATACCTTGAGCCGTTTCTGGACGCAAGTATAAATCCATTGCCGTATCTGCTGAGGCTCCTAGTTTAGTACCAAACATCAAGTTGAATTGACGCACTTCGGTCCAATTACGAGAACCAGATTCTGGACAAGCAATTTCTAACTCTTCTATCAAAGCCTTCACATCCTCAAGATCTCCGTTGCCTAATGAGCGACCCATTCTTTCTAGAATTTCTCTCTCTTTGGCTAAATATTCCACCACTCTCGCATTAGTTGTAATGAATTCTTGCTCATTGAAAGCATCTCCAAAACGAACTTTTGCTTTTTCGATTTCTTTTTTTGCCTTTACATTTAATTTTTCGGCATAATCCTCTATTAAAACATCGGCTCTGTATCTTCTTTTTGAATCTTTGTTGTCTATCAACGGGTCATTAAAAGCATCAACGTGACCTGAGGCTTTCCAGGTGGTAGGATGCATCAATATTGCAGCATCAAGGCCTACAATATTTTCGTTCATTTGCACCATTGCTTTCCACCAGTACTCGCGAATGTTCTTTTTTAATTCTACTCCGTTTTGTGCATAATCATAGACTGCACTTAAACCATCGTAAATTTCGCTTGACGGAAAAATAAATCCGTACTCTTTTGCATGCGAAATTACATTCTTAAATAAATCTTCTTGTTTTGCCATAGTACTGCAAAAATATAAAAAGTGAACATAAAAAAAAGAAAATTATGAGTCAATGGACCATTGATTTGTTTATTTTTATCAATAAATACCTGATTCTATGTTTGAAAGCTTTATAAATCTCTTTTTTCCAAAAGTTTGTTCAGGGTGCAATTCTTTTTTGGTTGCCAATGAATTAGTGATTTGTACCCTTTGCAGACACAACATTCCCTTGACAAATCATCATTTGATGGAAAACAATGAAGCGTTCAAAAAATTCTATGGACGAATTCCTGTAATTCATGCATCAGCTTTATTTTATTTTAGAAAAAAAGGCATTGTCCAGCAACTCATTCACAATTTAAAATACAAAGGTCATGAAAAAGTAGGAACACTTATTGGGGATTGGTATACTCATGAATTAAAAAAAGTTGAAGCTCTACAAGATGTAGATGCCATAATTCCGGTTCCTTTACACCCAAAGAAGCTTCGAGAAAGAGGTTATAATCAAGTTACTACTTTTGGGAAAGCACTTTCATCAAACTTAAAAATTAGTTACAACGATACTATTTTACACAGAAATATATACTCAAAAACACAATCAAAGAAAAATCTACTAGGCCGCACTGAGGGAATAGAAAGCGTGTTTGATGTTGTATTTGATGAAAAAGATCACAACAAACATTTTCTTATTGTAGATGATGTAATTACTACAGGCGCTACGCTTGAAGCCTGCTCTAGGGCATTGTTAAAAATTCCTGGAGCAAAGATAAGTATTGTTTGTATGGCTATGGCGCAAAGTTGAGTATTTCTAATTTTCAAAATTGTACAACTCCTTTAGTTCTAAATCTAGAGTTATGGTCAAATTAAAAACAACATGTAATAAGGTATTTATTTACCCTAGTTATAAAGCTGATTTGTATATTCAAAAAAAAAGCTGCCAGCATTTTTAATGATAAATCTTTTGACTATTTTATTAATTTTAACTGTTTACAGCACAAAGCAATAGTCTTTTTACTGGCGTCTTTTAGCATCAAAATTAACAATAGGTATAAAAAGAAAAAATCTTACAACATGATAGCTACAAATTAAAATAGGTTTCATAGCTTTGAGAAACCAAAAAATAAAAAACTGTGACACAAAAATTTAAAATGATTGCTTTAGGATTATTTCTGGCAACTGTTGTATCACCGTGTAGCGACATTGAATCCAACTCATAGGATGACACTATCTCTAGGGAACAAAAAGGAGTGGCTACGCAATTGGGCAGGAAATTAGAAAATCCTTATTCGGTAAAGAATATGAAAAAAGCGTTGGAGAACTTGAAAAAATCAAAATTAGGTGCTAAAATGGCTACCGAAGATTTAGAAATTGTTGCAACGCATTTATATATCAAATTTGCGCCAAAAACAGAGCAAGAATTGGATAATCTAACGGTAGATTCGACCCTTGTACTTTATGATTATCCATTAGATTATGAAATTCAACTTACTGGGGATTACTATCGTGATCCAGAAACCCCAGCAGACCAACCAACACCGCAATACTGCGCTGTAGAAGTAACTGATGATGTAGTCACGGATAATACTGTTGTTTATAATCCAGATGGATCAGTTGCAGAATCACGTACTGTTAAAACAATCATCCTAGAAGAACTTTTTATTCCTGATGTATATTATGCTCCTACTAGTCGAATTGGAAATAGTGAGAAGCCAGAGGCTACGATGCGAAAAATAAACGGCAAAATGGTCTCGGTAGCACTGATCGATGCATTAGTAGAAGAAGCACTAAGAATTACCAATAATCTTGGCATATCAAGCACCGCAAATATAACCGGTAAAACAATGAACAATAGTTGGCGACCCGCTGGCAGAATTAGAGTATGGGACGATTCTATGCAAACCTTTGTTGGCGTAGAAGGTGCTCAGGTGAGAGCCAGACGATGGTTTACCACTCATAGAGGATGGGTTGGTGCTGATGGGTTTTATTCCTGTGACGGCACTTTTAAAAGAGACGCTAATTATAGTATAGACTGGGATCGGTATGATTTTGCATTGCAAGACCACTGGCTCAACGGCGCTACATTCAATGGTCCAAAAAGAGAAGGCAATTGGGATCTAAACCTTCGAGACGATAAGCAAGAATATTACGCTACGATTTTTAGAGCAGCACACCATTATTACTATAAAGATATTAAAGGGCTTAGAAGACCTCCACAAAATTCATTTTGGAAAACAAAGATGAAAATTAAGGCTTTTTTAGAAAATGTTTCAGGCGATGGTAATTTGGGCACTCACAAAGAAGAAAGAAGATTTTTAGGTGCTCAAGTAAAGATTTATACTTATCAACGTGGAGCAGTGAGTACTTATTCCACGGTTATACATGAACTAGCACATGCCTCGCATTGGAATATGAATAGAAGTAGTTTCGATGACTCTGAATCTCGAATCAAAGAATCTTGGGCCGCTGGCGTTGAGTGGGAATTGACAAGAGTTGTTTATCCCAATTACAGCAGAGGCTATAATAACAGATATACAGGAGTAGTTGTGGATATGATTGATGTAGTAGGTGGTAATGATCAGGTAGAAGGATATACAATAAGACAAATCGAAGACGCTCTAAATGGTGAAAAGTCATGGATAAGTTGGAGAAATAACATTAAAAACAGATATAACAATGCTACAGAAAATAATTTGGATGCGTTATTTAATACTTGGGATTTTTAGTACATTGTTATTCGGATTAAATATATCTTGTTCTCAAGAAGAGAAGGATTGTTTAGTTATCTCCGAATTTGTATACATAAACAGTTCTAGTTATAGTTTAGAAACACCTATTGGTAAAATTTTGCCTAACTCTCAATTATCTGAAAAATATGATTATCTAGGTTCGTGTGCAGTGAAAGCAAATGATTATTTACCACCTTTTAGAGATATTCTAATAATTAAAGTAAATAATGACATGTGTAAAACATATAAAAGCATTTCATTAATCGAAGGAGAGGGCCCTTTAGTGATATCCAACTATAGGTATGAAAAAATTTCAGACAATAATTTTAAATTCACTTATATTTTTACTGAAAGTGAATTTAAAAAGCTGGAAATATGTAACTAAACGCTTTTACTAACCATGTAGATAAAAAACAGCAACCAAAGAGCCAAATTGTATGTTTGGTTCGTTGCTGTTGTTTAATATTAAAAGATAATGCAAATGCAAAACGTCTTGATAGGGTCAAGGTCTTGGTCGCAATGGAGGGACAATATCAAGAATAGCTGTAATAATCCCACTTAGCAGACTGTCAATTAATTTAATGAAATTATAACGAAATAGAATTTCCGTTTCCAAACTTTAATGTTTAAATTTGAATAATATATTAATTCACTTATAAAACAATTATATCATGGCTTTTGAATTACCACAATTACCTTATGCATACGATGCATTAGAACCACATATTGATGCTCGTACAATGGAAATCCACCATTCTAAGCACCACAATGCTTACACAACCAATTTGAATGCTGCCATTGCAGGAACAGATATGGAAGGTAAAACCATTGAAAATATTTTAATTAATCTGGATTTAAAAAACGCAGCTGTACGCAACAACGGTGGTGGATTTTACAACCATAACTTATTTTGGACTGTAATGACACCTAATGGTGGCGGTTTACCTACTGGTGATTTACTTGCTGCTATAGAAAGTGCTTTTGGAACTTTTGAAGAGTTCAAAGCTAGTTTTAGCAAAGCGGGTGCTACACAATTTGGTTCAGGATGGGCTTGGCTTTGTGTACAAAAAGGAGGGAAACTTGAGGTTTGCGGTACACCTAATCAAGACAATCCATTAATGCCAGGAGTAGGTTGTGGCGGAACTCCTATTTTGGCAATGGACGTTTGGGAACATGCTTACTACTTAAACTACCAAAACAGAAGACCTGATTATATTGAAGCATTTTTCAACGTAATCAATTGGACTGAAGTTTCAAGAAGATTTGCTTTAGAGAAATAATCTTTTAAGAGAATAGAATAAAGAACATAGAGAATAGACAAATGACTGAAAGGTTGTTTGTCTATTTTTTTTATTCTCAAAATTAACTTTCTATTCTCAAAATTTTATTCTAACAGAAAAAGACGAGCCAAATAACCTAATTTGCTCGTCTTTTCTCTTTATTCTCTGCTCTTTCTTCTTTCCTGACTTTATTCCAATAAAAAAGGTGGAATTGCTTCCACCCTTTTTGCCCCAAATCTACCATAAATTTAACCTACTAATATTATGGTGAAATAAAAATATACAATTAAAACCGATTAAACAAATAAAATAGATAAAAAACCTATAAAATCGATTAAAACCTCATTTAATCTATTTTTTAATAGGCGCGAGCATCTTTACCTTCATAAAAATTCATAAAAGCTCGGTTTACTACTCTGTTTCCTCCTGGGGTAGGATAATCTCCTGTAAAATACCAATCTCCTAAATTTTTTGGACATGCTATGTGCAAATCTTCAACTGTTTGGAAAATAATTTTTACGTCGGCTTTAATTTCTGGTGAGCTTAACATTTCTGCAATTTTATCTGAAATCTCTTGAGCTTCAAAAGGAGCGTATACAGCCGTTACATAATTTACAACATCATTATCTTGATAATTTTCTTGTGTTTTACATTTAGCATATACCTCATCTACAATATGATATAAATTCCTTTCCTTGAGTAATTCAAGCGCTGCTCTAAAAGCTACTAATCCCTCTAGTTTAGCCATATCAATGCCATAGCAATCAGGATAACGTATTTGTGGAGCCGATGAAACAATTACAATACGTTTTGGATTCAAACGATCCATCATTTTGATGATGCTCATTTTTAAGGTAGTACCTCTTACAATACTATCGTCAATAATAACTAAATTATCTGTAGGCTTGATTACACCATACGTTACATCATATACATGCGCTACAAGATCATCACGACTACTATCCTCAGTAATAAAAGTTCTTAATTTTGCATCTTTTATAGCTACTTTCTCGGTACGTATTTTAACCGAAAGCAACTCTTGTAATGTTTCCTTGGTTAAGGTATTTCTATTTTCAAGGATGAAATTGTTTTTTCTTTGATTTAAGAAATCTTGAGCGGCCTCTACTAATCCGTAAAAGGAAGTTTCAGCTGTATTAGGTATGTATGAAAAAACGGTATTGTCAGTATCCTCATCTATAGATTTTAAAACTGCGGGCAAGATTAATCTCCCTAAGGTTTTACGTTCTTGGTAAATTTCGGCATCGCTACCTCTTGAAAAATAAATTCGTTCAAAAGAACATGCTTTTTTAACCGTTGGCGGTAAAATTTCTTTCATAGAAATCGTACCGTTTTTTTTAATGATTAGTGCGTTTCCTGGTTCAATTTCTTGCACCGATTCAAAAGGAACATTAAAAACGGTTTGGATAACTGGTCGTTCTGATGCTACCACCACAATTTCATCATCTTGATAAAAATAAGCAGGTCTAATTCCGGCAGGATCTCTAAATACAAAAGAATCACCGTGACCTAATAGTCCAGCCATGGCGTATCCTCCATCTAAATTTTTAGCTGCGCGTGCTAAAATCTTTGCTACATCTAATCGTTCCGCAATTACAGGTGATGCTTCTCTCTTGCTCAATCCTTCGTTTTTGCAATCTTGATACAAATCTGTAACTGCATTATCTAGAAAATGTCCTATTTTTTCCATGACGGTCACAGTATCAGCCATTTCTTTTGGATGCTGTCCTAGATCTATTAAATTTTGAAAAAGCTCTTTAACATTAGTCATATTAAAGTTTCCTGCTAAGATCAAGTTACGGTGCATCCAGTTGTTTTGACGTAAAAAGGGGTGAACACTTTCAATACTATTTTTACCAAAAGTTCCATAACGCACATGTCCTAAAAACAATTCACCTAAATATGGTAATTTTTGTTTTTGTAAAGCTACATCATCAGCATACTCAGGGTGTGCTGCCATTTCTTCGTTTATCCTGTCGTTTATTTGTGCAAAGACATCTTGTATAGGCTGTGCATGATTTGATCGTACGCGGCTGATGTACCGTTCACCAGGTTCTACATCTAGTTTTATACTTGCAAAACCAGCGCCATCTTGACCGCGATTGTGTTGCTTTTCCATTAAGAGATACATTTTTTGGATTCCGTAAAATGCGGTTCCATATTTCTCTTTATAATATTCAAGCGGTTTTAATAATCTTATTAAAGCTATTCCACATTCATGTTGTAAAGCATCGCTCATTGTAGTGTAATTTGTTGTGTTGTTGTGTTATTCTAAAAAAAATAGTAGGTAATTTTTACTTTTAATACGGTAATACTTAAAATTTTAGACTACCGTTTTTAAACAAAAAAACCCCGTTTCCGAGGTTTTAAGATATTATAATTCTATGTCAAATTGTGTTAGCGATTTGAATTGCTTTAATCGAGACACTACTTCAGCTTTTTCTAAAGTAAGCATTCTCTCGGTACCAAATTTTTCTACACAAAAAGAAGCTAAGTTAGAACCTTGAATGATAGCGTTTTTCATATTCTCAAAAGAGATGTTTTCGCTTTGAGTCAAGTAACCTGCAAATCCTCCTGCAAAAGTATCTCCTGCCCCTGTTGGGTCAAACACTTCTTCTAGTGGTAATGCTGGAGCAAAGAAAACTTCTTTATCATGAAAAAGAAGTGCGCCATGCTCTCCTTTTTTAATTACCACATATTTAGGACCCATGGTGTGAATTTTGGCAGCAGCCTTAACAAGAGAATATTCTCCAGAAAGTTGTCTAGCCTCTTCATCATTGATAGTGATTACATCAACGCGTTTGATTACGTCTAACAATTCAGGTAGAGCACAATCCATCCAAAAATTCATCGTGTCTAGCACTACTAATTTAGGTTGAGTTTCCATTTGATCTAAAACACTGCTTTGTACCAATGGGTGTAAGTTCCCTAGCATTACAATCTCAGCATTTTTATAATCTTGTGGTACTTTTGGTTGAAAATCAGCCAAAACATTTAATTGTGTATCTAGTGTATCTCTTGAGTTTAAGTCATTGTGGTAACGACCACTCCAGAAGAATGTTTTACCACCTTGTACTACTTCTAATCCAGAGATATCAATATTTCTTGAAGTTAATAAATCTAAATATTCTTGAGGAAAATCATCTCCAACTACAGAGACAATGGCTGATTGCACATTAAAAAAAGAAGCAGACAAACCAATATATGTTCCTGCACCACCTAAAATTTTATCAGTTTTCCCAAATGGAGTTTCAATAGCGTCAAAAGCTACTGTTCCAACAATCAATAATTTATTCATTATATACGTTTCAAATTAAGGGGCAAAGATAGTTTATAAGTTGTAAAGTTGCAAAGCGCAAGACATGTAAAGTTTTGCTAATTTAAACAACATATTTACAACAATTTGGCTTCTTCTTTTTCATAAAAAGCATCCACAGAAAGTTGTTTTTGCATGGATGCCATAACGGCTAATTCATCGCACCTTTCGTTTTGAGCATGATTGTTATGCCCTTTGATCCATTTAAAATCGACTTTGTGTTTGCGGTATACTAGTAAAAACCGTTTCCATAAATCAGTATTTTTTCTGTCAACGAAACCTTTTTTTTCCCAGCCTAAAACCCATTTTTTTTCTACAGAATCTACTACATATTTAGAATCCGAAACTACTAATACTCTCGTATTGGGATTTTTTAATTTTTCAAGTCCTACAATTACGCCTAGTAATTCCATTCTATTATTCGTAGTTCGCCTAAAGCCTTCATAAAATTCTTTTTTATACGGTTTTCCTATCCATTCCATTACCACTCCATAGCCGCCATTTCCTGGGTTACCCTTGGCAGCACCATCTGTATATATGTGTACATCGTGTTCCATTACAATTATAAACTTTGGTTTAAAATGCGCTCTATAATAATTGGGAAAAATTCTTGCTCTAGTTCATGTATCTTTTCGGCGATTGTTGGAACCGTATCTACCGCAGATAATGCAACACTTTGCTGTGAAATTATAGCACCTTCATCGTAATTCTCATTCACATAGTGTATCGTGATTCCTGTTTCTAATTCCTTATTATCAAGAACTGCTTGGTGCACATGCATTCCATACATTCCTTTTCCGCCATATTTAGGTAATAATGCGGGGTGAATGTTTATGATTTTATTAGGGAAGGCATTAATGATATTTGAAGGAAATTGGAGTAAAAAACCAGCTAAAACAATCAAATCTGGTTGGAGAGCTTGAATTTTTTGTAGTACTTCATTTTCAAATAATTGTGATTTGGTAAAAATCTCTATTGGTAAATTGTATTTTTGAACCTTCGTAATCACACCCGCTTTAGGATTATTTGTAAACACTGCAACAACAGCTGCTGAGCTTGTTTTTTTGAAATATTGGATAATATTTTCAGCATTTGTACCCGATCCGGAGGCAAAAATCACGATTTTTTTCATAATTACATTCTATTTGAAGCCACAAAAAAAAGCATAATAATTGAAAATAAATAACATTGTGACACCTTTGTCAAAATATATTTCATAAATTAGATGTCACATTTATTAACTAAATAGTTGTTTTAAAATAAAGTTTTTTATTTTTGCCAACAAATTAAATTCTAAAATTAAAGATTATGTCAGACATTGCATCAAGAGTAAAAGCGATTATCGTAGACAAATTAGGCGTTGACGAAAACGAAGTTGTAACAGAAGCAAGCTTCACTAATGATTTAGGAGCTGACTCATTAGACACTGTTGAGCTTATTATGGAATTCGAAAAAGAATTTGATATCCAAATTCCAGACGATCAAGCAGAAAACATCGCTACTGTAGGTCAAGCAATCTCTTACATCGAGGAAGCTAAAAAATAATAAATCAAACACCCGCTTGCATTCATGTGAACGGGTGTTATTATTTTTTAAAAATATTAAATTCAAGATTGAACTCCAATCCAAAAGATATTATTATATTACCCATAGCTATTTTGTAGTATTTCATACTGTATCAGCATGGGTTTTATTTGTTTAAAGATAACATAACAAAGAATTTATGGAATTAAGAAGAGTTGTAGTAACAGGATTAGGCGCTCTTACTCCTATTGGAAATACTGTACAAGAGTATTGGGACGGGCTAATAAATGGCGTTAGCGGAGCTGCACCTATCACTTACTTTGATGCCTCTAAATTTAGAACTCACTTTGCATGCGAGGTTAAAAACTTTAATGTTGAAAATTTCATTGACCGTAAAGAAGCCCGTAAAATGGACCGATACGCTCAATATGCCATGGTTGCATCTGAAGAAGCAGTAAAAGATGCCGGTTTTGATATGGAGAAAATTGATAAAGACCGCGTGGGTGTTATTTGGGGATCAGGAATTGGCGGATTAGAGACTTTTCAAATTGAAGTTCTTAATTTTGCTGCAGGAGACGGGACGCCAAAATTTAATCCTTTCTTTATTCCAAAAATGATCGCTGATATTGCAGGTGGACATATCTCCATTAAATATGGTTTTAGAGGACCTAACTTTACAACTGTTTCTGCATGTGCTTCTTCTACAAATGCCATTATAGATGCTTTCAATTATATTAGACTTGGCCATGCCGATGCTATGGTTACAGGTGGCTCTGAAGCTGCAGTAACGATTGCTGGTATGGGAGGTTTTAATGCTATGCATGCACTATCAACAAGAAATGACGATCCAAAATCGGCCTCAAGACCAATGGACAAAGACAGAGATGGTTTTGTTCTAGGAGAAGGAGCAGGTGCCTTGGTTCTTGAAGAATACGAACATGCTGTTGCTCGTGGCGCAACCATTTATTGCGAAATAGGTGGCGGCGGTATGTCTGCAGATGCTTACCACATTACAGCTCCACATCCAGAAGGACTTGGTGCTAAAAATGTAATGCTAAACTGTCTTAGAGATGCTGGATTAAAACCTACTGATGTAGATGGTGTAAACATGCACGGAACATCAACTCCACTTGGTGATATGGCAGAGTCAAAAGCTATTCTTCACGTATTTGGCGAACATGCCTATAGCATGAATTTAAATTCTACTAAATCAATGACAGGTCACTTACTAGGTGCTGCAGGTGCTGTAGAAACTATATCTGCTATACTTTCTCTAAAATACGGCTTAGTACCTCCTACTATCAATCATTTTACTGATGATGAGAATATTGACTCAAAATTGAACTTTACATTTAACAAAGCTCAAAAAAGAGATATGAATGTAGTGATGAGCAATACATTTGGCTTTGGAGGTCATAATGCATGCGTTTTGGTAAAAAAATTAGACATCTAATTGTATGAACATAATTAGAAAAATATTTAAAAAATCCCGTTCGGCTACTGACGGGATTTTTTTTGATTCTATCCAGAAAATCCTAGGATTTCCTCCCTTAAATCTTGAGTTTTATACCAAAGCTTTCACTCATAGATCATCTAATAGACTTGATTTATCTGGCAATCCCATCAATTATGAACGCTTAGAATTTTTAGGAGACGCTATGTTAAGTGCAGTAATTGCCGCTCATTTATTTAATGAAGCACCATCAGGTGATGAAGGGTATCTTACCAAAATGCGCTCTAAAATTGTAAGTAGAGAACATTTAAATGAACTAGGGAAAGACTTAAATTTGATTCAGTTTATAGAGAGTAAAGTTCCTGTTCAACATTTTGGAGAAAATATTCATGGCAATATTTTTGAATCTCTAGTGGGTGCTATTTACCTTGATAGAGGCTACGAATTTTGTGAAAAGTTCATTAGAAACAGAGTTATTACTCCTTATGTAGATATAGCCCGCCTTGAAGGCAAGGTAATTAGCTATAAAAGCTTAGTTATTGAATGGTGTCAAAAAGAGAAAAAAATATTTCATTACGATATTTTTGATGACAACTCTATTGATGGCCAACGTTTTTTTGGTGTTAAACTTAGTATTGACGACAAAGTCATTGCAAAAGCAAGGGCTACCTCCAAAAAGAAAGCAGAAGAAAAAGCATCCCAACGCGCCTATTTTGCATTTCAAGAAAAAATGGACAGAAAATAATACAATTTTCTATAAAACTATATCGTTTTCGTTCATAAATTAACAAAAACATCTTATTTAGAGGGCTATACACTTCAATAGAAATGCTATATTTACATCTTATTTTTTGATGAAATGGCAAATCTTAAACTTAATTTAGGTGAATTTGATGCAATAGACTATCATCTAATTGCAATACATACCTCTTTAGAAGATTATCGATTGGCTTACTTTATCAATCAAAAATTAGCTGTCAATTTGAGTAAATGTAGTAATGAAATTCAAATTAAGATTAAAGAGGGAGAAACAAATTTTTCAAGATTTTTCTATGAAGGTCCTGAAAATGAAATTTCTTGGGATTTAATCCAAAATAAAAATGAAGTGCTTCAAGAGAAACAAAAAGAATTTTCTCAAAATTTATTTTCTGATATCAAGATGGAAGTAGCTACAAAAGTATTTTTATTACCTGAGTTTAAAAAAGTAGACTATTTTTTTAAAATTGAAAATACAGATGACACCTTGAATTTGAACGAAATAAAAACATTATTAAATACCATAAATAAAGTTTCTGCAGTTTACAGCGTAGAGACAACTAAAATAAAATCTAAAAACAATTTAATTTTTTAATACAAATGCTTACAAACAAAAAAACTAAAATTGTAGCTACACTAGGGCCAGCATGTAGTACAAGAGAAACCATCAAGGACATGATTGATGCAGGAGTCAATGTGTTTCGTGTAAATTTTTCGCATGCAGACTACGAAGATGTAAAGGAAAAAATAAATATTATTCGCGGTTTAAATAAAGAGTTTGGCTATACAACCGCAATTCTTGGTGATTTGCAAGGTCCTAAATTACGCGTAGGTGTAATGGAGGAAGGCGTTGTTGTTCATGATGGAGATTTAATAACATTTACCACTGCCGAAAACATTCTTGGTACTGCAAAAAAAGTATTCATGAAGTATAAAAACTTTCCAAATGATGTAAATCCAGGAGAAAGAATATTACTTGATGATGGTAAACTTATTTTTGAAATTGTTGAAACTGATAAAAAATCTGAGGTTGTTGCAAGAGTAATACAAGGTGGTGAACTTAAATCTAAAAAAGGAGTAAATTTACCTAATACAAAGATTTCTCTGCCAGCTATGACTGATAAAGATATCGAAGATGCTATTTTTGCTATTGGACAAAATGTAGATTGGATTGCTTTATCATTTGTAAAAACACCGAGAGATTTACAAGATTTGCAGGAATTAATAGCAGAACATTCTGAATATAAAATTCCTATTGTGGCAAAAATCGAAATGCCTGAAGCATTAGAAAATATTGATAAAATTGTAGCCTATTGCGATGCGCTTATGGTGGCTCGTGGGGATTTAGGAGTTGAATTGCCAGCTCATGAAGTTCCTTTAGTGCAAAAAGAATTAATTCGAAGAGCAAAAACAGCTCGAATTCCAGTAATTGTAGCTACCCAAATGATGGAGACTATGATCACTAGCTTGACTCCTACGCGTGCAGAGGTAAATGATGTTGCAAACTCTGTAATGGATGGGGCAGATGCAGTAATGCTTTCTGGCGAAACTGCAACCGGTAACTACCCTGTTCAAGTGATTCAAAAAATGACTCAAATTATTGAAGCAGTTGAGGATTCTCCGCTAATTCAAGTTCCTCAAAACACACCACAAATCAAAACGAATCGTTTTATTACAAAAACAATTTGTCATCACGCTGCAACTATGGCGAATGTTATTAAAGCAAAAGCTATTTGTACGTTGACAAATAGTGGCTATACTGCCTTTCAAATTTCGGCTTGGAGACCTAATGCACACATTTTAGTTTTTACATCAAATGAAAGAATCCTTACGCAACTTAATTTATTGTGGGGAGTAAAATCTTTCATGTACACTAAAGATGTAAGCACAGATGATACAGTAACAGATGTAAACGAGATTGTGAAACAAAAAGGCTTTGTTCAAAAAGGAGATTTCCTTATCAATCTAGCAGCAATGCCTATCAAAGATAAAGGAATGGTAAACACCCTGAGAGTATCTGAAATAGAATAACACTAATTACAGCCTATCTAAACCATCCCTTACATTTTGTGGATGGTTTTTTTTTGCTAAAAAACCGAAATCATAAGTATGAATTTACAGGAAATACAATTATATTTGAAGGTAAAAAAAACATTAAAATTATGAGTTTGAATTCAAATAACCCGTTTTTAAATAGTAAAAGATTTTCAACTGCTGTTTCAAAAAGTGAAGAGATAAATCAAGCAACAATCATTGATTACAATGATGAAATGACCATTTCTGGTACAATAAACAAGAGCTTACTATTGTTTATGATTCTAATAGGATCGGCTACCGTAATCTGGTGGCTTACTTTTAATGGAATGAATCCATTTGTCCCAGCTATTGGTGGTGCGGTAGTAGGATTAGTACTAGTCCTTATAGCTGCTTTTAAACCGCAATTGTCGCCTTACTTAGCGCCAGGATATACCCTTTTTGAAGGTTTATTTATTGGTGCAGTTTCGGCTATTTTTGAGGCGTTATATACGGGTATAGTAATTCAAGCTGTTGGCGCTACTTTTATTACTTTTATGATCTGCCTTGGTTTGTATAAATATAAAATTGTACAGGTAAATGAACAATTCAAATCGGTTGTTATAGCTGCAACACTAGCTATAGGAACGTACTATTTAATTTCTTGGTTACTGTCAATGTTTACTAGTTTTGTTCCTGTACATCATGGTAATTCTTGGATAAGCATAGGAATAAGTGTTTTTGTAATTGTAATTGCTTCTCTAAATTTATTTTTAGATTTTGATAGAATTGAAAAAGGAGTTCAAGAGAGAATGCCTAAGTATATGGAATGGTATGGCGCAATGGGTTTAATGATAACGCTGGTATGGCTTTACATAGAATTCCTTAGATTGCTCAGTAAATTAAACAGTAGAAACTAGTATTGTTTTAATAAAAAAAAACCTTTTCAAAACTATTTTTTTTGGAAAGGTTTTTTTTATTGCGTTTCTGGACTACCGAATAGCAAAAACTAAAATATGGGGCAAAAGCAAATTTTGCAATCAATTAAAAAAAGTTTAAGTGACTTCAATTGTAAAATTTATTTTAGGGTTATCAGCTTCTTTTTTGAGATAAAAGTTATTGGCTGTTTGTAGTCACAATATGAATGCATTAAATATTCAAGTGTGAATTTTAGTCTAACAACCGCTTACTCACGCGGCTACTTGCTATCAGTGAAGCAATAAAACCCAGCGATACAATGGTTCCCATCACTATGAGAACATTTTCAAGAGAGAAAACAACGGGATAGGCTAGTGTAGGAGTAATCATAATCAACTGGAAATGCTCTTGAAGCAAAACAATAATAATCCCAATAGTTAATCCTATAATGCCACCAAAAACACTCAATAAAGTACCTTGAAGTAAGAATATTTTGCGTAAATCTTTTATTTCAGTACCCAGGTTATATAGTGTTTTTAAATTCCCTTTTTTGTCCAAAATCATCATTATCAAAGCGCCAATTAAGTTAAAAAGTGCCACCACAATCACTAATGTAAAAATTAAATACACAGCAATATTCTCTGTGTTTAGCATTTTATAAAGAGCCTCGTTGAGTTGGGCTCGGTTTTTTACCGTGATTTTATGGCTAAAAATGGAGTTTAATTGAGATGTAATTGCCTTTTCATCGGCTGTTTTAGATACTTTAAATTCTATTCCCGAAACTTGATTGGGTTTGTATTCCAGTAATTCTTGGGCTAAACCCAAGTCAGCAAAAACATACTTTGAGTCTAAGTCATCGTTAATATTATAGATGCCTACAGGTATTACACCGGTTTTATTAAAGGCTTGTTCAGGATTTTCAATGGCGCCTTTTCCTGGTTTTGGAACTAAAACTTCCAGTTGATTATTGAAATCCAACAATCCCATGGAGAATTTTTGAGCTATTCCATAGCCTACAACTACTTGGTATGTATCTGGGCTAAGCCATTGCCCGTTAAAAAGTTTTGTATCAAGGGCATTTACTTTATTAAAATTGTGGTCCACTCCTTTAAGAGTAGCAACTTCTTGCTTTCCATCAAAAGTAAACAAAACCCGCTCTTCAATAATTTTGGAATAAGTAACAATGCCGTCAATTTTTTTAATCTGCTTTTCCTGACTTGGTAAAACAAAGAAAGATTTACCCAGAGTGCTGCCTATTTTTAAATCAGGATCTATATCATTTGCAAACGAAAGACTAAACACTTTAAGTCCGCTAAACACTGATAAAACCACAAATAAAGCCATCGCACCAACAATAATTCCCAAACTGGCAATCCGATTGATGATGTTAATAGCATTATTTTTGCTATTGCTTTTAAGGTAACGTTTGGCTATATAAAGCGGAAAATTCAAAGGTTATTGAAATCTACGTTTGTCTAATAAATCTCTGTTTTCAATAGGATTGTCTCGGTTAGCAAGAGCATTGTCTATTTTTTCAATATAGTCTAAAGAGTCGTCAATAAAGAAAACCAAATTTGGTACTTTTCTCAATTGCAAACGAACACGTTGAGACAAGTCATGCTTTATATTCTTAGAATTTGATTTTACAGCCTCCAGAATTTCATTTGCTTTTTCTTGAGGAAATACACTTAAATGCACCGTAGCTACTGATAAATCTGTAGTCACCGTAACCTTGGATACCGAAATGACTAAGTTTGCCAATCCGTTTTTTCTCACTTCACCTTGCAGAATGTCAACCAAATCTTTTTGGATCACCCCACCTATTTTTTTCTGTCTATTTGTTTCCATGCTGCAAAAATACTACTTTTAAGTTTTATCCCGAAGTTTCGGCGCAAATTTTAAAAAGTAACCTATTAATACACGTATTTTTAGGAGCTATTTCCTGCTGTTCACTATATCTTTTTATAAGGTGATGAAAAATCACCTCATAAAAAGGATGCCGTTTCCATCAGGGCTAGGAGATCCCGTGCAGTAGTGCGCTATTTCTATAAAATGATAAGTAAAATTCAATATTTAAAAATATCAATTTGGAACCTAAAATAAATCCAGTTTCGGCTCCCTCACCTTTGGGAAGTCCGGACGCTTCGGTAGGGGAGGGGAAACCTTCTTTCTCTATATATGACGCTTCTGCAGGTTCTGGAAAAACCTATGCGTTAGTCAAAGAATACCTTAAGATAATTCTTGTTGCAACAAAAAACGATGCCTATCGCAACATTCTGGCCATCACGTTTACCAATAAAGCGGTACACGAAATGAAATCCCGGATCGTAGGCAGTTTATCTGAGTTTGCAAAGGAAGAACCCAACCAAAAGGCGCAGGACTTAATGCAGGATTTAGCTTCAGATACCAAACTCTCTATTATCCAAATCAAAACCAAATCACAGCAAATCATTAAGCATATTATTCACAATTATGCTGCCTTTGATATTTCTACCATTGATAAATTTACCCACAAAGTGATTCGGGCTTTTGCTCATGACCTGAATCTTCCCATGACTTTTGAAGTCACTTTGGACACTGAAAATTTATTGACAGAAGCTGTTGATGCCATTATTGCTCAAGCTGGAGAAGATGAAACATTAACAAAATTGTTAATTGATTTCACAATGGAAAAAACAGATGATGATAAGTCATGGGATATATCTCGGGAAATTCTTCAAACTGGGAAACTGGTCTTGAATGAAAACAACCGAAATGAAATCACCCATTTTCAAGATAAATCCATCACTGAATTTGTCGAAGTCAAAAAAAAATTAGCCGAAACCTGTAAGATTCTTCAAAAAGAGAGCATCGTTTTAGCTGAAGAAGCGTTGGCAATAATTGATAAAAACGGAATCAATCTTAAATCCTTTTCGGCAGGACATTTCCCCAATCATTTAGTTGCCATTAAAGAGGGGAAATACAATCCTAAAAATAAAACCTATCATGAATTTGATGATATAAAAATTAATAAAACAGCACAAGACAGAGCCGTAATAGAAAGTATCATTCCTAATTTACTTCAGCTTTTAGACAGTATTTATAAACTGCATGATAAAATAAATTTTTACAAAGCATTCTTAAAAAACATTACACCTTTATCATTATTGAATACAGTAAGTAATGAATTGGCCAAAATACAACAGGAGCAAAATGTCCTTTCAATAGCTGAGTTTAATGCCATCATTCATAGAGAAATTCAAAATCAGCCAGCGCCCTTTATATACGAGAGATTAGGAGAGCGTTACCGACATTTTTTCATAGATGAATTCCAGGATACTTCCGAAATGCAATGGCAAAACCTGATTCCGTTAATTGACAATGCACTTTCAGGTCAGGACGATTACGGAGTAAAAGGGACTTTGATGATAGTAGGAGATCCCAAACAATCTATTTACAGATGGCGTGGTGGTAAAGCAGAACAGTTTATTGAATTAAGTAAGGATCAAAACCCATTTAGTAATCCGGATAAAAGACTGGAACATTTAGACAAAAATTATCGTTCCTATTCCCAGATAATTGAGTTTAACAATGATTTTTTTAAGTTAATTTCAAATGAATTTGAGCACCCAGATTATAAAGATTTGTATGAAAACCACAGCTATCAAAAAACGAATGATAAAAAAGGAGGGCATGTAAACATTTCATTTATCCCAAAACCAGAAAAAGGAGAAGAGGAATATGATATAAATCTAGATGAGGAAAGTAAGAGCAAAATAGATTTATACGTTGAAGCCACTTTGAAAACCATTCAAAAAACGCTTCAACAAGGTTTTCAATATAAAGATATTGTGGTACTCACCAGAAAACGAAGTCAAGGAATTGCCATTGCTAATTATTTAACAGAGCAAGGAGTTCCACTTTTGTCATCGGAGACTTTGATGATTCAAAATGCCACCGAAGTACGATTGATTATTCATTTATTAAAATATTTAAAAAACAGCTCCGATTTAGAGTCTAAGGCAAATTTCCTTCAATACATAGCTCAAAACAGTCAAGACAAGCTGCCTGTTCATGATTTTATTGCCCAAGGAATGGCTTTGCATAAAGAAATTGATTTTGAAACGTGGTTACTCGGCTTTGATGTTTCACTTTCGTTTCAAAACATTCGAAAAAAATCATTGTATGAGGCGGTAGAAACTATAATTAGTAAATTCCTCTCCCCATCCCTCTCCAAAGGAAAGGGTGACGAAGCGGCTAATGGTTTGGATAAAAATGTTATAGCTGAATCACATAAGTTAGGATACATGACCGGTGGAAATTATGCTCATCTTTTAAACGAAAAAGCAAAAGAAAAGAGAAAAGAGCCAACGCCTGCTGAGAAAGTTCTTTGGATGGAGCTTAAATCTAAGTCACTAGATGATCATAAATTTAGGCAGCAACACTTAATAGATGATTTTATTGTTGATTTTGTTTGCTTGTCAAAAAAACTAGTTATTGAAGTAGATGGAGAGTATCATTTTACCGATGAACAAGCTGTGCTAGATAGTAATAGAACCAATACGCTCAATAAGTTAGGATATAAAGTTATCCGATTTACTAATGGTCAAGTGTTAAAAAATATATCAGAGGTTTTAAAAGAAATCAAAAAGGAGCTAATGGTTCAGGAGAATTCTCTAGATATTATTGCTCCAGTTTCATCTCCCTCCCTTTTGGGGAGTCCCGACGCTTCGGGAGGGGAGGGGAATGCCTACGTTCAGTATTTCTTAGACATTGTTCTGGAAAGAGATATTCGCAATCAAGCAGGAATTTCAGATTTCTTGAATTTTTGGGATAAAAATGCAGAGAAATTTAGTATTCCTTCACCAGAGGGAACGAATGCCGTTCGAATAATGACCATTCATAAATCAAAAGGATTGGAGTTTCCAGTTGTTATTTTTCCTTTTGCCGAGGAAGATTACAATAGAAAACCAAAAGACAAACTTTGGTTGCATGCTGAGGAGGAGGATTTTGGTTTGCCAAAAGTTTTAATTGATAATAGTAGTGCAGTAGAGGGATTTGGTGAAGCGGCAGCAGCGGTATACTATCAAAAAAAACAGGAAGAATTGCTTGATAATATTAATGTTCTATACGTGGCTTTAACTCGTGCAGAGGAACAGTTGTATGTGATTTCAAATATGAATCTATCTAGTAAAGGCGAAATTCCAAAGAATAATATGTGTAGCTTTTTCATTAATTATCTAGATCATAAAATTGGTTTTGATGAGCAAAAATTAGAATATGAATTGGGTGTACCAGTCAAGTTGTCCTTGGTAAAGCAACATGTTGATACTTCAAAAACAATTCCTGTTGTTTCAGAAATTTTGAATCCAAAGAATATTAAAATTGCACAACGCGAATCTATAATGTGGGGAACGCAGCAACAAGAAGCCATTGAATACGGAAATTTAATTCATGAAATTTTATCCTTTGTAAAAACAAAAAAGGATGTTGACATAGCCATTACAAAAGCATTAGAAAATGGTTTAATTTCCTATCAGCAGCAAGAAACGGTTTTGGCTACCATTCAAGAAATTGTGAATCATCCTGAATTAGAAATTTGTTTCTCAGAGGGGAATCAGGTTTTAAATGAGCAAACCATCATTCAAAAACAAGCAAAATCTATAAAACCAGACCGTATGGTGGTCACTCCAAATAGAGAAGTGCTGTTGGTAGATTATAAAACAGGGTCTCATAATGTAAAGTACCAACAACAATTAGAAAGTTATCAGTCGGCAATAGAGTTGATGGGTTATAAAGTGACAAAAAAAGCACTTATTTATATCGGAAAAGAAATCGAAGTAGTAAATTTGTAACTCAAAAATGAATAATTCGCAAAAAATAGAACTTTTAATAATTAGTTTATGTACGGAAAAATAAAAGAACATCTTCAAGCAGAATTGCAAACCATAGAAGATAACGGGATTTTTAAGAAAGAAAGAATAATAACCTCACCACAAGGTGCCGAAATTACAATAGCAACGGGAGAAACGGTACTTAATTTTTGTGCAAACAATTATCTAGGATTGTCATCTCATCCAGAAGTAGTTCAGGCAGCAAAAGATGCGCTTGATACACATGGTTTTGGGATGTCATCTGTTCGTTTTATATGTGGTACACAAGACATACATAAAACATTAGAGAGAAAAATATCTGAGTTTTACGGTTTAGAGGACACAATATTATATGCGGCTGCATTTGATGCTAATGGTGGTGTTTTTGAGCCATTATTGGGGGAGCATGATGCCATAATTTCGGATAGTTTAAATCACGCCTCTATTATAGATGGTGTGCGTTTGTGTAAAGCAGCTCGTTACCGTTACGAAAACTCAAATATGGAGGATTTAGAACAGCAACTGATAAAAGCTACTGAGGCGGGAACCCGATTCAAGTTAATTGTAACTGATGGTGTTTTCTCTATGGACGGATTAGTGGCTCCATTAGATAAAATTTGTGATCTAGCGGATAAGTATGATGCTATGGTTATGGTAGATGAGTGCCATGCTGCAGGTTTTATTGGGGCAACCGGAAAAGGTACGCTCGAGGCAAAAGGTGTAATGGGTAGAGTAGATATTGTTACAGGAACTCTAGGGAAAGCCCTAGGTGGAGCTATGGGCGGATACACTACAGCAAAAAAAGAAATTATAGAAATCTTGCGTCAACGTTCAAGACCGTACTTGTTTTCTAATTCACTAGCGCCATCAATTGTAGGTGCTTCAATAAAGGTTTTTGAACTATTAGAGAAAGATACCACTTTACGTGATAAACTAGAATGGAATACAAATTATTTCAAAAACGGAATGAAAAAAGCTGGTTTTGACATTATAGATGGTGATTCGGCAATTGTACCAGTAATGCTTTATGATGCAAAATTATCACAAACAATGGCTGATGAATTGCTGAAAAAGGGCATATATGTAATTGGATTCTTCTTTCCTGTAGTTCCAAAAGATAAAGCAAGAATTAGAGTGCAACTCTCTGCAGCACATACACAAGTGCACTTAGATAAGGCAATTCAAGCATTTGTTGAAGTGGGTACAATGCTTAATATTATATAATTCCCACATTGAGCACGTAAATCGATTTTTTTTAACATTTCGTTTTGTAGTTTAAAATTTACGTGCTACTTTTGTTTATAATTAACTAAATGTAATTAAAAAATTTAAGTATGAAACATCTTAACAAAATTTTTGTTGCTGCGATGATGGTGGTGGGATTTACATCTCAAGCACAAGATAGCAACAATCCTATTGCAATATCTTTCGGGGTAAATGCTATAGATACTAAAACTAGTGCAGGAGGAGGAAAAGGATGGGCTGATCGTCATTTCTCTCAACCATTTGCTGTAAAAGACAACTGGAATATTTTACCATCAGTATCGTACCTAAGCGTATCGAAATATGTTGGAGATAATTTCTCTGTAGGTCTTTCAGGATCTGTGAATAAAATTGATAAATGGGTAAGATTTAATCCAACTGCTGCTGGTAGAGATTCTCGTGGATATGTAGTAAGCAATCCTGGAGACTTAATGTATTATGGAATTGATGCTACTATTAAATATAGTTTCATGAACATGATCAAATCAAAAGTTATTGATCCTTCTCTTTCTGTAGGTGGTGGATACACTTTCTTAGGAGATACTAGCTTTGGAACTTTAAATCCTGGAGCAGGTTTAACTTTCTGGTTCACTGAGAATGTAGGTCTTGAGTTAGTAACAAGATACAAAAAATCTTTCGGAGATGCAGAATTGCAAAGATCTCACTTTCAGCACTCTGCTGGTATTATCTTCAAATTTGGAGCTAAAGATACTGATGGAGACGGAATCTACGATAAAGAAGATGCTTGTCCAGATGTTGCTGGTTTAAAGCAATTCAACGGATGTCCTGATACTGATGGAGACGGAATCCAAGATAGCGCTGACTCTTGCCCAGATACAGCAGGTTTACCAGCTTTAAATGGTTGTCCAGATGCTGATGGAGATGGTATAGCTGATAAAGATGATGCTTGTCCTAGCGAAGCTGGTCCAGTTTCATTAAAAGGTTGTCCTGATACTGATGGAGATGGATTAGCTGATAAAAATGACAAATGTCCTACTGTAGCAGGTCCTAGAGATAACGCAGGTTGTCCTTGGCCAGATACTGATGGAGACAGTGTATTAGACAAAGATGATAAATGTCCTTCTGTAAAAGGTACAGTTGCTAACCAAGGTTGTCCTGAAGTTTCTGAAGAAGTGATGAAAACTTTAAATAACTACGGTAAAGTAATCTTATTTGATTCTGCTAAATCTACTTTCCAACAAGGTACTTATGCTGTTTTACAGTCTATTACTGCAATCTTGAAAGAATATCCAAATTCTAATTTCCAAATTGAAGGTCACACTGATAGCGATGGAAGTAATGTATTAAACCAATCTTTATCTGAAAATAGAGCAGCTGCTGTTAAAAACTATTTAGTTGAAAACGGAATTGCTACTGAAAGATTAAAATCTACAGGTTTTGGAGAAACTAAACCAATTGCACCAAACAAAACTGCAAAAGGAAAAGCTGAAAACAGAAGAGTTGAGATTTCTTTGATCAAAGAATAATTTCCTCAAAATATTTATAGAAAACGCCTCGATTTATCGGGGCGTTTTTTTTATTTTTATAAAATGACAAATATTACCTTTTTAGATAAAATAGCTACAGTTTTAATAGAAAAATATGCAACTCGTTTTTCGGATACCATTGTAGTGCTGCCTAATAAACGAGCTAAAATATTTCTTATTGAAGCTCTAAAACGTCAGGTGACTACAAATGTTTTCGCTCCAGAAATTATTAGTATTGAGGATTTTATTCAAGACATTGCAAGCATTCGTACTATTGATCCTATTGAGTTGTTATTTGAGTTTTATGAAGTGTATCTATCTATAACTGATAAGGCTAGTCAACAAACCTTTGAGTTATTTGCCAATTGGGCCAAAACTTTATTGCAGGATTTTAATGAAATTGATCGGTATTTATTAGATCCAACATATGTATTGTCCTATTTGAAAGATATTGAAGACATCAAAAAATGGGGAATTGAGGTGGAAAACAAAACGACTTTATTAGAAAAGTACATTGATTTTTGGAAATTATTACCCGTTTATTACCAAAATCTGTACAGTCATTTGCTAAATAAAGGAGTTGGTTATCAGGGATTAATTTATAGAGAAGCAGTTCATAATCTAATTCATTTTTCAGAAAGTGTTCAAGATAAAAAGTATCTTTTTGCGGGGTTTAATGCACTAAATGCTGCCGAAGAAAAAATAATTCAACATCTAATAGCAGGTGAACAAGCTGAAATTTTTTGGGACGTAGATCAAACTTTTCTCAACGATCCGTATCATGATGCAGGACTTTTTGTGAGAAGATTTAAAGAAAGCTGGAAACATTATAAGGTAAACCCTTTTGAATGGATAGTTGATGATTTTTCGCAAACCAAAAACATAAAGGTTATTGGCACACCCAAAACAATAGGTCAAGCAAAAATAGCAGGAAGTATAATTGAAAATGTCATCCTTGAATCTAATACGTTAGGAATTGATGATCATCTTGATAAAGTTGCAGTTGTATTAGGAGATGAAAATCTCTTGGTGCCACTTTTATATTCGTTGCCATCAACAGTTGGCGCTTTAAATATTACAATGGGTTATTCCAGCAAGAATAATCCGGCTCAAATCTTGATAAGTAAATTATTTAAAATGCATACCAATGCACTTTCAAGAAATGCTAAAAGTTACGTTTTGTATTATAAAGATGTTTTAGATATTCTAACACATCCATTAGTGGAACCGTATGCAAATACCAATGCGCTCGTAAAAATTATCAATCTAAATAATTATACCTTCATTACACATCATAAATTGATGGAGTTGCAAGTTGAGCCTAGTGAATTGTTTTTGTTGTTATTTCAAAAATGGGAAAACGGATCGATTCCTGTTTTAGAAACAATTTCTAAATTATTGCAAACTATAAAAGAGAATTTAAGCAACGATAATGAGGAAGAAAAAATCACGAAGGCCTTTGTTTTTGCTATTTTTAAAGTAATTAATAAACTTATTAACTACTATTCTAAACACGAACATATTGATAAAATAGAAACGCTATATTCTATTTATAAGCAGGTTATTGATCTTGCCGAAGTATCGTTTGAGGGAGAACCATTAAATGGTTTGCAGATTATGGGTGTGTTAGAAAGCAGAGTTTTGGATTTTGACACAGTCATTGTCACCTCTATGAATGAAGGTAAATTCCCTGCTGGTAAATCTCAAAATTCCTTTATTCCTTATGACGTGAAGAGGGAGTTAGGTTTACCAACTTTTAAGGAGAAAGACGCTATTTATACCTATCATTTTTATCATTTATTGCAGCGTGCCAAAACTATTTACTTGTTGTATAACACCGAAAGTGAAGGTTTGGATGCTGGTGAAAAAAGTCGATTTATTACGCAACTGGAAGTAGAAAAGCAAAACAATCACACGATTACTCATGAAATTTATAATGCGGTTTTACCCGATACGGCGTACCAACCTATTGTAATTTCTAAGTCGGATAGTGTGATGTTACGATTGAAAGAAATTGCTGAAAAAGGATTTTCACCCTCTGCTTTGACCAGTTATATCCGTAATCCGATTCAGTTTTATTTCCAAAAGATTTTACGCATTAGCGAAGTCGAAGAGGTAGAGGAAAATATTGCTTTGAATACGCTGGGTACCATTATTCATGAGACCTTGCGTGTTTTATATGAACCATTTATTGATAAATTTATTTCAGAAAGCGATATTTTAAATTGTTTTAAGCAAATAGACGTTGAGGTTCTAAAGCAATTTAAAGTAGTATACAAGGAAGGCGAAATCAAAAAAGGACGTAATTTATTAGCCTTTGAAGTAGCCAAGCGTAATGTTTCTAATTTCTTGAAAGTAGAATTAGAAAGCATCAAAAATGGTGATGCGATCAAAATTATTGCTTTGGAACAAACTTTTGAACGTGTTTTGCATCATCCTAATTTGCCTTTTCCAGTATTGATAAAAGGAAATGTGGACCGAATTGAAGAACGCAATGGAAACATCCGAATCATCGATTATAAAACGGGAAAAGTGGATAAAGCCAATGTGACTTTAAAATCTTGGAACGGACTCATTGAAGATATTAAAAGTGATAAAATCATACAGGTGCTTGCATACGCGTACATGTACGAAACGGAAGCAAAAGGAAAAACCATCGAAGCAGGTATTATCTCTTTTAAAAATCTAAAAGCAGGTTTTTTACCGTTTAATTTTAAAGTAGATAAAATTGTTAATAGCAGTATCACCGATGATATTTTGAGAAATTATCTGGAACAATTGGTACTTTTATTAAGTGAAATTTTGGATGTGAATACGCCTTTCAAAGAAAAAATAATTTAATTCAACTACTATCAGAAAGCTAATTAATTGTTTCGAGTTTTACAAAAGTACTTTAGCCATAAACGTCGCTATAAGTACTTTGGCGGCGGTTTTTGGAGGTTTTGAAACCTTTAAATATGTGCTCTTATTTTTTGGATTTTTTATTAGTCTTTTGATTAAAGAGGTGAATGCTAAAAACGAATACTTGTTTTATTACAACAACGGTCTTTCAAAAATTCAGTTGATTGTTTATGGATTCCTCATTAATTTTTTCTTTTCGATGATCTTCATTCTTGTTGTGAATCTTATGTTGAATTTCCTATGACAACATGTATTTTAGAAGTAGATAGCGTACAAAAACAATACAAAGGAAAAATTATCCTTTCGGATGTGTATTTGAAATGTGAAACGGGTACTGTTCTCGGGATTTTGGGTCGAAATGGTTCTGGTAAATCTACATTATTGAAGATTATTTTCGGGATAGAACCAGCTGATTTTAAGTTTGTTCGGGTTGGTGGAAAAGTGCTGTCAAAAACAAGTGAGCTGTTAAAGGAAATAAGCTATTTACCGCAGGATTCTTTTATTCCAAATTCTTTTTCCATTCATAAAACCATTCAATTGTGCATTGCCAAAGCGAAAGTAAAAGAATTTTGTGCAGATGCCATGATACAGTCTATGTTGGGTAAAAAAATCAAACATTTATCTGGTGGGGAATTGCGGTATCTAGAAATTAAATTAATCCTGAACAATGATTCAAAATTTGTACTGCTTGATGAGCCTTATAATGGATTGTCACCCATCATGATTGAAAACATAAATGCGTTAATCACAACAATGTCTGCTAAAAAAGGGATTTTGATCACCGATCATAATTATGAAAATGTGATTCAAATTTCGACCAAACTGGCATTAATGAAAGATGGGAAAATGCATCATTTAAAAGATAAAAACGAACTCGTTGAAAAAGGTTATTTAAAATTTGGTATGCTCTAAATACTTTTAAAAAAAGACAATAGAGCAGCTAATAATTCGTCTTGATTTTCTATGTGACTCATGTGTCCATCAGGAAAAGTGATAAGTTGGACCGCCGTGTTTTCTATTTGTTCCTTGGTTTCTTCATAATTCAAAACAGGATCTTTTTCTCCTAAAATTAAAAGTTTCGGAAAAGGCGTAAGGTGCAGCAAAACTTCTCGATCTTGCCTGGTTTTCATGCCTTCTAGTGAGGCAACAATTCCTTGCAAAGGCGTTTTTAAAGCTTCTTTTTTGACGTTTTCAATCGTTGCAGCTAGTCGCTCTCTATTATTTTCACTAAATAAATTACCAATCGAAAGAGAAATAAAATTTACAAAAGATTGTTTCACAGCTTTAATGGCGCGATCCCGATTCTTTTTGCGCTCTTCACTGTCGGCTCTTGCGGTTGAGTTGAGTAAAACCAATCCTTTGACAGTATCGGGATACAATTCGGCGAAAGCCAAAGCCACGTAACCTCCCATAGAATGCCCTACAAAAATAGCTTTGCGAATGCGCAATTCTGATAAAACGGCATGAACCACATCGGCATTATCCTCCATGGTGTGCACATAACCCAAACATTCCGTGGCGCCATGACCTAACAAGTCAATGCTAATAACACGATTTTTTTGCGCCAATTCTGGGACATAAAAATCCCACATGCTTTTGTTCTCTAGAAAACCGTGAAGTAAAACAATGGCTGTTCCTTTTCCAGTATTGGTATAGGAAATAGTGGTGTTTTTAAAGAGGATTTGTTTCAATTTTGTAATGTTTATGCAAAGCTAAAGCTTTAATTTTTTTCAAAACATATAAGCCATTTAAGTTTTAGATTTTTTTGGGTGATTCAAACTAAAACTGTCATCTTAAATGTCAATATAACTAAAAAGGATTTTAACCATATAAGAAATATAAGGTCATGTAAGTATTTTATAAATTCACTTGTATTAAAAATAGTATATTTGAGTAAAGCAACTTAGAAAAATGAATAGACTTGTTATAATTGGAAACGGATTTGATTTAGCTCATGGTTTACCGACTTCTTACAAAGATTTTATAGATGATTATTGGAAGAAAGTGGTGTGCACAAATCACGATGATGACTTTATTTCATTTCAAAATTTAGATCAACATTTTAAATTTGAAAAAGTTGAGAATTTAAAAGGATTGGCAAATTGTATTTTTCAATTGGATCAAGAGATTAAATTTTTGGATGCTGAGATATACAAAGAGTATGGTAATAATCACAGTGGTAAATATCCAAGATTACAGATACTCAACTATAAGAATCATTTTTTTAAGTTGATCAATCAAAAATCAGTACAGAATTGGGTTGATATTGAAAATGAATATTATAAACAACTGAAAAGCATAGTTGATTTTAAGCAGGTTGGTATTTCACAAGATAAAGATGAATTTGAATTATTACGCAGAAACAAAATATTGAGATTAAATAAGGAGTTTGATCAAGTAAAAAACTGCTTAGTATCTTATCTCGAAAATAGAGTCTTTATTAATGAAGAAATTTTATCATCATTTATTGAGTTGTTAAAAATTAATAGAGGAACAGATGAATATTTTGCTGAATTTTCAAATCAAGATTATAAGGTTCTAAAGGATTTTTATATTGAAGATAGCCCAGACAAAAGAAAAGAAGTAATCACCTTTTGTTTGAATTTCAATTACACAAAAACGATTGATAAATACATTAACTACACAACGGAATCTGGGAAAGACAGGAGTTTTGGACAAGTTTATAATTTACAAATTCACGGAAGATTAAATGATTTTAGTAATCAGATTAATTTTGGTTTCGGAGATGAAATGGATGAAGATTATAAAATAATCGAAAATTTAGATGATAATGAATATTTAAAAAATTTTAAATCATTTCTCTACTCACAGAACTCTAATTATAAAAATCTACTTGATTTTATTAATGTCAATAAGTTTCAAGTTATAATTATGGGGCATTCTTGCGGATTATCAGATAGAACTCTTTTAAATACCATTTTTGAGCATTCTAATTGTAGATCAATAAAAGTGTTTTATCATGAAATTAAAGATGAGAATGGGAAAGTTATCAAAGATAATTACACAGAAATTATTCAAAATATATCTAGACACTTTAATAAGAAAAAATTAATGCGAGAGAAAATAGTTAATAAAACACTTTGTCAACCATTACCTCAAGTTAAACTACCATTAAAATAAAAAAGCTCCCATTTCTGAGAGCCTTTGAGTCTTAAAATCTATTATCGCCGTCTATTAATCGGCCTAAACCGCCTAATAAACTGCCTTCGTCACGGCTGCTTCCGCCTGCCCTTGGTGCCGATGCAATGATTCTATCGGCAAGGCGACTGAAAGGTAAGGACTGAATATAAACTGTTCCTGGACCGCGTAGTGTAGCGTAAAATAATCCTTCGCCACCAAAAAGAGAATTTTTGATTCCGCCTACAAACTCGATGTCATAATCTACATCTTTTGTAAATCCTACAATACAACCGGTATCTACTTTTAGGACTTCACCTGCGGCTAATTCTTTTTTGGCTAATGTTCCGCCGGTGTGCACAAAGGCCATTCCGTCACCTTCAATTTTTTGCATGATGAAACCTTCTCCGCCAAATAACCCAGTTCCTAATTTTTTAGAGAATTCGATTCCTACTGATACGCCTTTGGCTGCACATAAAAAAGAGTCTTTTTGGCAAATAAATTTACCTCCAAATTGCATCAAATCAATTGGGATGATTTTTCCAGGATATGGCGATGCAAATGAAACTTTACTTTTGGTATTGTTTTGGTTTATGAATGCGGTCATAAAGAGACTTTCTCCAGTAAGTACTCGTTTTCCAGCGCTTAAAAGTTTGCCAAACAATCCGTTTTCTTGTCCAGAACCGTCTCCAAAAATGGTTTGCATTTGGATGTTGTTATCCATCATCATAAAACTTCCGGCTTCGGCAACGACAACTTCCTGAGGATCTAGTTCGATCTCTACGTACTGCATTTCTTCGCCGTAAATGTGGTAATCAATTTCGTGTGCTTGCATGATTTTTATGTTTTTAGTTTTTTTCTAGTTAATATTTTAATTGTTGTTGATAACGATTTTAAGAATAAGTCTTTGACTGTTTTGTAACGTTACAACTTTAGAATTGTTTTAACATTTTGACTACTGAAAATGATCTGTGAATGATAGCCCTGATGGCAGTGGTATCTCCCGCTTATAAAAAACAAGGCTTTTGTGCCGTAGTTTTTTAAGTGGGAATATAACGAACAGCAGGACAGGTCGTGGTTTTGAAAATTACATTTACTGCTCCCCAAAAAAAAAGCAACCTAGATTGCGCTAGACTGCTTGTTATGGATGGGAAAGAGTTGTTATGCGTTCATGAGGTCTTCGATTTCTTCGACTTCGATAGGGATGTTGCGCATCATGTTGAAAGGTTCGTCGTTTTCTTGAACGATGATGTTGTCCTCAAGACGAATTCCGAAACCTTCGGCAGGAATGTAAATCCCAGGTTCTACGGTAAAGACCATGTTGGCTTGCATTGGCTCGGTCAAAATACCATAATCGTGGGTGTCTAACCCCATGTGGTGTGAGGTTCCGTGCATGAAATATTTTTTGTAAGCGGGCCAATCAGGGTTTTCGTTTTGGACATCGGCTTTGTCAATAAGACCTAAACCTAATAATTCTGAGGTCATTATTTTCCCAACTTCGATGTGGTATTGTTTCCAAAGTGTGCCAGTGGTTAACATTTTAGTAGCTTCGTTTTTTACACGAAGTACGGCGTTGTAAACCTCTTTTTGACGAGTAGAATAGCGACCAGAAACGGGAATGGTGCGCGTCATATCACTAGAATAATTAGCATATTCAGCAGCTACATCAAGTAAAATTAAGTCGCCTGCTTTGCATTGTTGGTTGTTTTCAATGTAGTGCAAAACATTGGCATTGTTACCCGATGCGATGATAGGCGTATAAGCAAAACCACGAGAACGGTTGCGGATGAATTCGTGAATCAATTCAGCTTCGATTTCGTATTCAGTAACGTTTGGTTTTACAAAAGGCAACAATCGTCTGAAACCAAGCTCGGTGATGTTACAGGCTTTTTGAATCAAATCTAATTCTTCGCTTTCTTTTACAGAACGAAGACGTTGTAGGATAGGGTTGCTTTTTGCAACGGCGTGTGCAGGATATTTTTCTTTCCACCATTTTACAAAGCGTGCTTCGCGGGTTTCGGTTTCTACCGTGGCGCGGTAATGCTCGTTGGTGTTGATGTAAATGGTTTCGGCATGCGTCATCATTTCGAATAACACTTTTTCAAAATCTTGTAACCAATACACGGTTTTGATTCCGGTTACTTCGTAAGCACGTTCTTTGGTTAATTTTTCGCCTTCCCAAATGGCAATGTGCTCGCTAGTTTCTTTCAAGAAAACCATCTCGCGTTGGTGTTCATAAGGTGCGTCAGGGAATAAGAGTAAAATACTTTCTTCTTGGTCAACACCACTCAAATAAAAGATGTCTCGGTGTTGTGCAAAAGGCAACGTACTATCAGCAGAAACTGGATAAATATCATTCGAATTAAAAACAGCTACACTTTTTGGCTTCATTTGAGCCATGAATTTGGCTCTGTTTTTTATAAATAAATTGCGGTCAATTTGATGGTATTTCATGAGTTGAGTTTTGTTTTTTATGGGTGTGAAATGTAATTGGAATGGCTTATTTATCTCTTTAATTTAAAACAATTAGATGCTAATCCATATTTTTTATTGATTATTCAAAAATAGTAACTTTGAGAGAAACAGGTGTTAATTAGAGTATAAAATTTTTTGGTCCGTTGTTTTATCCTTAAATTTCGGCATCAAAATCCAACTCTATGAAAAAAGGAATACTCTTAGCTGCCTTTATTGCGCAAACCGTTGCCTCTGCACAAGTCTCTCCTGAGGCAGTTCAAAATAGTTTAGTATCCAAAAAACAACTGCAAGAACAATCGCTTTTTAAAAACCTAAGTTTACAAAATGTAGGTCCAACTGTTATGAGCGGACGTGTAGTAGATGTTGATGTTAATCCTGAAAACCCTACCGAATTTTATGTAGGTTACGCATCAGGAGGTTTGTGGTATAGCAATAATAACGGAATGAGTTTTGTACCGGTTATGGATAGTGCGCCAACGCAAAACGTGGGCGATATTGCAATAGATTGGAAACAAGGAACTATCTGGGTAGGAACTGGAGAGGTGAATTCTTCGCGCTCTTCCTATGCTGGAATTGGGATTTTAAAATCAACGGATAAAGGAAAGACTTGGCAAAATATGGGCTTGCATGACACGCACCATATTAGTAGAATTTTGATAAATCCAGTTAATTCGGATGAAATTGTAGTAGGTGCGGTGGGACATTTGTATACTAAAAATGAAGAACGAGGTATTTATAAAACCACAGATGGTGGAAAAACATGGAGCAAGACACTTTTTGTAAACAACGAAACAGGAATTATTGATGTGGCTGTTTCGCCAAAAAATTTCAAAATACAATATGCTGCTGCATGGAGTAAAGACAGAAAAGCTTGGGATTTTAAAGGTAATGGATCAGCATCAGGAATTTACAAAAGTGAGGACGCTGGAGCAACTTGGAAATTGTATTCTAACGCCAATAGTGGTTTTCCCACAGGTGAAGGTGCAGGTAGAATTGGCTTAGCCGTTTATGATGATGCTACAGTTTATGCCGTTCTGGACAACCAATTCAAGAGACCTTTAGACGCTAAAAAAAGCAATTCATTACCAGCAGCCTTTGCTGTTCCTGGAGATGAGTTTCTTAAATTACCCAATAAAAGTTTAAACTCTATTCTAAAAAACTATGGTTTAACCGAAAAATACAGAGCTGAGAATATCAAACATTGGGTGCAAAATGGGTATTTGCAACCAAGTGAAGCCGGAAAATTAGTCTTAGCATCTATTAATAGTCTGGCTGAAGCCGAGGTTATTGGTGCCGAAGTGTATAAATCTACAAATGGGGGAACAAGTTGGACAAAAACACACCAAAACTTCATTGACGATTTATTTTATTCTTATGGATATTACTTTGCAGCTATTTCAGTAGATCCAAGTAACGCAAATAAAATTTACTTATCGGGAGTACCGGTAATTAAATCAGATGATGGTGGGAAAACGTTTTCTAGTATTAGCGAAGAAAATGTGCATGCAGATCACCATGTAGTATGGGTAAATCCTAATAAATCTGGGCACTTAATTAATGGTAATGATGGTGGTTTGAACATTTCTTATGATGATGGAGCACACTGGTTCAAAGGCAATTCGCATAGTGTGAGTCAGTTTTATGCTGTAAATGTTGATGAGCAAGAGCCGTATAATATTTATGGCGGAATGCAGGATAATGGGGTATGGGTTGGACCAAGCAACTATCAATTCTCTTCAGAGTGGTTACAAACAGGGAAATATCCTTATGAAAATTTAATGGGAGGTGATGGAATGCAAACTCAAATAGACAAACGCAATCCTAATATTGTTTTTACAGGATTTCAGTTTGGAAATTATTACCGAATAGATCGTGCCAATAACAAAAGAGAGTATATTTCTCCAAAGCCAAAGAAGGATGAGAAACCATTCCGTTTTAATTGGCAAACACCGATTTTGCTTTCCTCACACAATCAAGATATCTTGTACATGGGGTCGAATTTTTTACACCGCTCCATGAATCAAGGTCAAACTTGGACTGCGATTTCGCCTGACTTGACCCAAGGTGTTAAGGAAGGTAATGTAGCCTTTGGTACACTCGCTACAATTAGTGAGAGTAATTTGCAATTTGGTTTGCTATACACCGGTAGTGATGACGGACTAATTCAGGTGACGAAAGATGGAGGTGTGAGCTGGAACAAAATTTCAGAAACTTTGCCACAAAACCGTTGGGTAACTAGAGTAGTTGCATCGGTACATAAAAAAGAACGCGTTTATGCCACCTTAAACGGATATCGTAATGATGATTTTACAACTTATGTATACCTATCCGATGATTACGGACAAACTTGGACTAGTATAGCTAGTAATATTCCTGTAAGTCCAGTGAATGTAATTGCAGAAGATCCAAACAATGAGAATGTATTGTATTTAGGGACTGATAACGGATTGTATGTTTCATTGAACAAAGGAAAGACTTGGGAGGATTTCTCCAATGGAATGCCTAATGTTGCGGTACACGATTTAGTAATTCAAAAGAAAGCTAAAGATCTTGTAGTAGGAACTCATGGGCGTTCTATTTACAAAGTTAATTTGGATCAAGTCCAAAATATAAATGACAAAGTTTTAGCTTCTACTATTCATATTTTTGAATTGAAAAAGATAAAAAAATCAAGAGAATGGGGTAATAGTTGGAGTGCTTGGGCTAAACCAACAGATCCTAAAGCTGAAATTTGGTTTTACTCTAATGAAGATGCCGAAGTGGTGTTGCAAATTGAAAACAGTAATAAAGAGATCCTTTTTTCTCAAAAAATATTGGCAAAAAAAGGATTAAACAAGCAGGTTTATGATTTATCCGTTCCAAAGGAAATTGTTGAAAAAGCTTTGGCTAAAAACAAAAAAATGAAATGGGAAGCAGCTAAAAACGGAAAGTATTATTTACCCGTTTCTGTAAGCAAAGTTAGTATTCAAAAAGCCAAAGAGAAAGTAGTGGCTGATCTAGAAATTTTCGAATCGAAATAAATATCATTTCTCAGAAATCAAAAAACACGATTCCGTAAGAAATCGTGTTTTTTTATGCTCTTTAGAAATTTAAAATTGTGCCGTTTCAGTAGAATCTTTCATGGCTGTAGTGCTTGATTTTCCTATTGTTACGGTATTTTGTACCGCATCAAAATAAGAAGTTCCTACAAATCCTTGGTGTTTTACCGCTTTGAAACCGTGTTTTTGTAAAGCAAATTCTCTTTCTTGTAACTCAGAGTAGCCCGCCATTCCTCTTTCTTTGTAAGCTTTTGAAAGTTCAAACATACTTGTATTTAAGGCATGAAATCCAGCCAATGTAATGAATTGAAATTTATAGCCCATAGCTGCTAGGTCTTCTCTAAAAGTTTCCATTTCAGCTACAGATAGTTTTGCAGCCCAGTTAAAAGATGGAGAGCAATTGTAAGCAAGCATTTTTCCTGGAAATTGTGCGTGAATAGCTTCTGCAAATTGTTTAGCGTATGCTAAATCAGGGTTACTAGTTTCCATCCAAATTAAATCAGCATACGGTGCGTAACTCAATCCACGGTCAATTCCTTGTTCAATTCCACAATTCACATAAAAAAAGCCTTCAGCAGTTTTTTCTCCTGTAATGAATTTGGCGTCTCTCGGGTCAATATCGCTGGTCAATAAATTAGCTGCATCAGCGTCAGTTCTAGCAACAACAAGCGTAGGCGTTCCCATAACATCAGCTGCTAAACGAGCTGCAATTAATTTATTGATCGCTTCTTGCGTAGGAACTAATACTTTTCCGCCAAGGTGACCGCATTTTTTAGCAGAACTCAATTGGTCTTCAAAGTGAACACCTGCTGCTCCTGCTTCGATCATCGATTTCATTAATTCAAAAGCATTTAGATTTCCTCCAAAACCAGCTTCGGCATCAGCTACAATAGGAACTAGGTAGTCTTTTTTATCCGCAGTTCCGTTTACCACTTGTATTTGATCTGCTCTTAAGAGCGCATTGTTAATACGTTTTACTACAAGTGGAACACTATTGGCAGGGTATAATGATTGGTCAGGGTACATTTCGCCGGCTACATTTGCGTCGGCAGCTACTTGCCATCCGCTCAAGTATATGGCTTCAAGTCCAGCTTCTACTTCTTGAATAGCTTGGTTTCCTGTAAGTGCGCCAAGTCCTGCCACAAAATCTTGCGAATTAAGTTTGTTCCATAAAGTAGTAGCTCCTAGTCTTGCAACGCTATGTTCTATTTGGTAAGAACCTTGTAGTTTAACAACTTCTTCAGCAGTATACGGACGCTCAATGCCTTTCCATCTTGGGTTTGAAATCCAGTCTGCAACTAATTCTTGAATTCTTGTTTCTGTAGTTTTCATAATGTCTATATGGTTTATTTGGTGTTTAATATTTTATTGCAATTGTTTTTTAAATGTATTTGTATCCTGGTAGGGTTAAAAAGTCTATGAAATTCTTGTTTACCACCAGTTGATCTAATAATTGTTCCGCTAGAATGTATTTTTGTTTCTCGTGATTTTCATCCCCAACTAGTTTTTTTATTTTTTCAAATTCTTCCATGGCTAGTTTATGGTAGTAATTTGTGTTTAGTTGTTTTCCGTTTTCTAGCGTAACCTTGTTTTGTAGCCATTGCCACAGTTGTGATCTAGAAATTTCCGCAGTTGCAGCATCTTCCATCAAGTGGTGCAATGCTGCTGCTCCTTGGCCATTAAGCCACGATGCAATGTATAAAACAGAAATGCTGATGTTTTTTCGAACTCCTTCTTCGGTGATGGTTCCTTTTGGAGTCTCTAATAAATCGCTTTCGGTTACGTGAACGTCCTCTCGTTTTACATCAATTTGGTTTTTGCCAGGCATATATTTGTCAAATACAGTCATGGCAAGCGGAACCAAATCAGGATGTGCTACCCAAGTACCGTCATGACCATTTTTAACCTCACGTTCTTTGTCGGCAATTACTTTGTTAAAAGCTATAGCATTGGCTTCTTCATTATTTTTGATCGGAATTTGTGCTGCCATTCCGCCTATAGCGTGTATGTTGCGTTTGTGACAACGTTGAATTACCAGTTGTGAGTAAGCACTCATAAACGGAGCTGTCATGGTTACTTGATCTCTGTTTGGGACAATGAAATTAGGATTGTTTCGTAATTTTTTGATATATGAAAAAATGTAATCCCATCGGCCGCAATTCAAACCAACAATATGATCTTTCAGTTCATAAATAATTTCGTCCAATTGAAAACTGGCGGTTATAGTTTCGATTAAAACGGTTGCTTTGAATGTCCCTTTTTTTACTCCTAAATACTCTTGTGTAAATAGGAAAACTTCGTTCCACCATCTTGCTTCAAGATAATGTTCTAGTTTTGGGATGTAAAAATAAGGTGCTGTACCATCTTCAATAAGTTTTTTATAGTTGTGAAAAGCATATAGCCCAAAGTCAATAAGTGATCCTGAAGTTTGTACACCGCCAATTAAAATATTCTTCTCAGGCAAATGCAATCCTCTGGGACGAACTAACAATACGGCAGTTTTTTCGTTTAAACTGTATTTTTTGTTTTTTATAGGATCCTCAAGGCTAATTGTTTTGTTTACTGCATCTTTCAGGTTTTGCTGCCCTGTCATAAGATTGCTCCATGTTGGTGAGGTACTGTCTTCAAAATCAGCCATGAAAGTTTTGGCACCAGAATTAAGGGCATTGATTACCATTTTACGATCTACAGGTCCTGTTATTTCAACTCTTCGGTCAGCTAGATCATCTGGTGTAGTTGCTGCTTCCCAGTTGTTGTCTCTAATTTCTTTTGTTTCCAATGGAAAAGTAGGTAGTGCACCTGCATCAAATAGGTCTTGTTGTTTTATTCTGTTTTGTAATAGTAACAAACGTTCATTATTGAAATTTTCATGAAGTAATGAAAGGAATGTTATTGCTTCATCGGTTAAAATTTCAGGATAGCGCTCTGTAGTCTCTATTGAAAAATTTAACATATTACTTGAATATATTTCTTTAATTTCTGTTTTTCGACTTGTTTCCATAACTAAATATCTTTTTTTGTTGTCAATATTATTTTTTAACACTGCAATGATACAAAAAGTTTTTGATTAAAAAAGCGAACGTACGCTATTTTTTAAAAATATTTTTTTTGGCGAAAATATTATTTGTCTTATCTTTGAGATATGAACATAGAGAAAGATTATATCAAACTTATATTTGGGCTGAAATTAAAGCAGGCGCGTACCGTTAAAAATCTATCTTTATTTGGTTTGGCCAAAATCACAGCGCTCTCCAAATCGTATTTGAACGAAATAGAGAAAGGAAAGAAATATCCTAAAACCGATAAGATTATTTTACTGGCTGAAAAATTAGATGTTACTTATGATCACATGGTTTCATTGAAACTGGATAATAATTTGGCGCCTATTGGTGAAATACTAAAATCAGGGATTTTAAAAGAGATTCCGCTGGAGCTGTTTGGAATTCAAGAAGCTGATTTAATTGATATTATTGCCAATGCACCTGCTAAAGTCAATGCTTTTATAAGTACCATTATCGAAATCGCGCAACACTATAACCTCACCAGAGAAAGTTTTTTCTTGGCAGCGCTTCGTTCTTATCAAGAGGCCCATAATAATTATTTTGAAGATTTAGAGGAGAAAGTTCTTTTGTTCTGCAAAGCGTTTCATGTTGACTTAACTACTAATATTTCTATCACAGAGCTTGAGGCAATTTTGGTTGAGGAATACGGCTACACCATACAGGAGTTGGTTTTTACAGAGCACGAAGCTTTGGGTGATTTACGTTCCATTTTTGTAGCCTCTAGTAAAACCTTGTTGCTCTCAAAGGATATTGATGAAGGGCAAAAAGCGTTTATTTTGGCTAAAGAAATAGCGTACAACTTCATGGAAATCAAGGAGCGTTTGTATACTTTTAGCTGGATTAAATTTGATAATTTTGACCAAGTTTTGAATAATTTTTATGCCTCTTATTTTGCAGGCGCTTTATTGTTGCCGCGTCAACATCTAATAGATGAGCTAAATGTGTTCTTAGCTCTTGAAGATCCTAAACCGCAACAAATGGTTCAGTTGATGAATCAGTTTAATGTGTCTCCCGAATCTTTTTACCAGCGCTTAACTAATATTTTACCAAAAGATTTTAATCTCAAAAATTTGTTCTTCTTACGACTTTCGCATCAAAAAGGAACAGATACCTATCAAATAAACAAAGAGTTGCACATTACTAATCAACAAGAGCCGCATGCTAATGAAATGAATGAGCATTATTGTCGTAGGTGGGTTTCTATACGTACGATTGAAGAGTCTATAAAACAGGATAAGAGTCATTTTTTTGACGCTCAAATCTCAAGTTACGAAAACAGTAAAAATGAGTATCTTGTTTTTTCATCGGCTACGCCAGATCCTTTTAAAACGAATTGTATTCGAAGTATTTCTGTTGGAATATTAATTACGCCGGGAATGAAAAAGAAATTTACGTTCATCGAGAATGAATCGCTCAAAAAGCAAATAGTAGGAGTTACTTGTGAAACTTGTGCTGTAAAAGATTGTCTAGAACGTGCTTCGCCTCCTGTTCAATTGGAACAAAAAATAAGAAATGAAAACACCGAAGCTATTGTCCAGAAATACATGACGAAGTTTAGTTAAAAAAGAGCTTTAAATTAAGTACCAATATTAAACACAGATTCCGCCGATGGATATTTTAAATCGGTGAAATCGGTGTTTTTTTTTAATAGAATTTTCTTTTTAAAAACCATATTATTCAACCCATTTGTAATAACGAGCGCCTAGTAAGTTGGGTTTTTCGCTTTCAATACGATCTAAAATCCATTCGTTTTTTGGGCTACGAATACTTTGGTGTTGTTCTTTTTTATGGAGTTTTTCGTAAGTTTTAAAGTCAATTTCAAAGCTTTTTTCGAGGGTTTCAAATAAGGATACACGCTCCAGTGCTTCTTTCCATTCTGCTTGAATGGTTCCTTCAAATACTTTTGACTTCGAGCCGCTTCCATACGCTAGAAAGCCAAATACACTTCCGGAAATTTCTTTTTTAGAATTATAAAAATGAGCTAATGTTGATAGTAAGCCCATAAAAATAGAACCTGTATAAAGATTCCCTATCAATGACGAAGCTAATTCTGCTGGCTTTAATTTTTTAGACACAAATTCTGAGTACGCCTCTGATTTACTGATTTCTTTGAGTTTGTTTTGGTAGGTTGCAGTATCTTGACTTACTGAAAAGGTACTATTGGAGGCATCCAAAGCATAAATTTCACTAAGCATTCTGCGGCCCTGATACGCGTAAGGTAAGTGCATGACAATGCTGGTCCATGTGTCATAAACCGTTTGAGATAATTTTTTTAATTTCTTGAACGAAAAATAAGCATCTCGGGTTCTATCCATGTAACATTGATTGGAATACTGACCGTCAAAAACAGGTTGATCCTTGTGGATTTCTATTTCGCTTTCTAAATTATCAAACCAAGCGTCGTTTGCTTGGTTTCCAGTTATGGCCGTTTTTGCTAATGTTCTGTAAGGTTTAAAAAAATCAAAAACACCTTTGGTACTCGTTGCCCAAGCCTCTCCAAAAGCGATAATTCGGGGGTTTGAGGTTATTAGTAGGGCAACAGCTCCGGCACCTTGCGTGTATTCTCCGGTAGAGTTTAAATCGTATTTGGCAAAATCTGTCGTTACAACAATGGCCTTTTTAGTTGGGTTGAGTCGAATAAAATCGATACAATTTTGCATCGCATCTACGCCGCCAATACAGGCAAAAGTAAAATCAACCACATCGCATTCTGACAAAGTGTTTTCTCCAAATTTTTGTTCCATCAATGAAATTAAGAATGAACTAATGGGTTTTGAGTTGTCAATACTACTCTCGGTACCCACATAAATACGAGCTATTTCATTTAGATTTATGTTGTGGTCAAGGATTAACTTGGTCAAGGCATTGGCTCCAAAAACTACAACATCTTGGTGTGCATCCGGAAGAGTCATTTTTTCTAATCCAAGTCCTTTTTGCAGTTTTTCAGGGTCAATATTTCTGGCTTTTGCCAATGCGCCAATTGATAAATGTATTTTTGCAACATCATAAGTGATGGCATCGATTCCGATTTTCATTTTAAATTGTTTTGACTATAAAATTAGAAATAAGCGCGCTAATCTTTTTTTATTTTGTGTTTTTTAAACTGCCTTCGGTCTACTTTTAGTAAATTTAAATTTTTGATTTACATATATTATTGATGTCATAAAAAACCTGAAATTTTTTAAGAATTATGTTTTTGTTTGATTCGTAAAGATTTTTGATTTCTTTGGTTTTGTCTAACGAAATTCTTGTTTTGTATTGTTCTAGGTCTTGATTTATATGGGTTTATTTAGTTTTGTGATACAACACTTTAAAATGATTATAAATTATAGCGAAAAGGTTGTAGTTCATTTCTAATTGCCCTATTTTTGTATGATTTTTTAAATTAATACAACTAAATTCTTATGGCAAAATCTTCATTATTAAAGTCATCGATTGCAAAAAAAGTTGCTATGGCGCTTTCTGGACTTTTCTTAATTTTATTTTTAGCACAACATTTTTTTATAAACAGTACCTCGGTTTTTAGTCCTGATACTTTTAACTCTATTTCTCATTTTATGGGAAATAACCCGTTGGTGCAGTTTGTTATTCAACCGATCCTTATTATAGGTGTTATTTTTCACTTTATCATGGGTATCGTTTTGGATTTTCAAAACAAAAGTGCTAGACCTATTAAATATGTGAAAAATAATGGTGCAGCAAGTTCATCATGGGCGTCACGTAACATGATTATTTCTGGTTTAGTAGTATTGGCTTTTATGCTTTTACACTTTTACGATTTTTGGATTCCAGAAATGGTTTACAAGTATGTAGAGGTAAATCCACTTGATGAGACTCGTTATTTTGGTGAGTTGCAACATAAATTTGTTGATCCTATCCGTACTGCTATTTATTGTGTGTCATTTGTTTTGTTATCATTGCACTTGTGGCACGGTTTCAACTCTTCGTTTCAATCTGTAGGGTTCAACAATAAATACTCTAGATCATTACACAAATTGGGATATGCTTTTGCAATTGTAGTTCCTGTTGGCTTTATTTTCATTGCATTATTTCATCATTTTAATCATTAATATTAAATTATAAATGGCTTTAGATTCAAAAATACCAAATGGTCCAATAGCGGACAAATGGACAAATTATAAAAATCACATTAATTTAGTAAACCCAGCGAACAAACGTAATATTGATATTATTGTTGTTGGAACGGGACTTGCAGGTGGTTCTGCTGCTGCAACTTTAGCTGAATTAGGATATAACGTTAAAACTTTTTGCTTTCAAGATTCACCTCGTCGTGCGCACTCTATTGCTGCACAAGGTGGTATCAACGCAGCAAAGAACTATCAAGGTGATGGTGACTCTACTTTCCGTTTGTTTTACGATACGGTAAAAGGTGGAGATTACCGCTCTAGGGAAGCAAACGTTCACAGGCTTGCTGAGGTTTCTGTAAATATTATTGACCAATGTGTAATGCAAGGTGTGCCTTTGGCTCGTGAGTACGGTGGTTTGTTAGACAATCGTTCTTTTGGTGGAACATTAGTGGCTAGAACTTTTTACGCAAAAGGACAAACAGGACAGCAATTATTATTAGGAGCTTATTCTGCAATGAATCGTCAAATTGGTCGTGGTAAGATAAAATCATACACACGTCATGAAATGCAAGATTTAGTTCTTGTTGATGGTAAAGCGAGAGGAATTATTGCTCGTAACTTGGTAACAGGTGAGCTAGAGCGTCACTCTGCACACGCAGTTGTAATTGCTTCTGGAGGTTACGGTAACGTATTTTTCTTGTCAACTTATGCAATGGGTAGTAACGCTACTGCAGCTTGGAAAGTGCACAAAAAAGGAGCTTACTTTGCTAATCCATGTTACACACAAATTCACCCAACTTGTATCCCAGTTTCTGGAGATCACCAGTCTAAATTGACTTTGATGTCTGAGTCATTGCGTAATGATGGTCGTATTTGGGTTCCTGCAAAATTAGAGGATGCACAAGCTATTCGTGAAGGTAAATTGAAGCCAACACAAATCGCCGAAGCTGACAGAGATTATTATTTAGAGCGTCGTTACCCAGCTTTTGGTAACTTAGTACCTAGAGATATCGCTTCTCGTGCTGCTAAAGAAAGATGTGATGCTGGTTTTGGTGTGAATAAAACAGGTGAAGCAGTTTACTTAGATTTTGCAGCAGCAATTGAGCGTTACGGTAAAGAACAAGCTTATGTTAAAGGTTTTGATGCCAATGACAAAGCGTTAGTAACAAAATTAGGAGCTGCTATCGTGGCTAATAAATACGGAAACTTATTTCAAATGTATGAGAAAATCGTTGATGAGGATCCATACACAACCCCAATGATGATTTATCCAGCAGTACACTATACTATGGGTGGTATTTGGGTTGATTATAACTTACAAACTACAATTCCAGGTTGTTTCAGTATTGGAGAAGCTAACTTCTCTGATCACGGTGCCAACCGTCTTGGAGCTTCTGCTTTAATGCAAGGTTTGGCTGATGGGTATTTTGTATTGCCATACACAATAGGTGATTACTTAGCTCCAGACATTAAAACAGGAACAATTTCTACTGATTTACCTGAATTTGTTGAAGCTGAGAAAAATGTAAAAGCACGTATTGATCAGTTTATCAATAACAACGGTACGCATTCTGTTGATTATTTCCATAAGAAACTTGGAAAAATCATGTGGAACAAAGTGGGTATGGCTCGTAACGCAAAAGGATTAACAGAAGCAATTGAAGAAATTGCAGCATTAAGAGAAGAATTTTACAGAGATGTAAAAGTTCCTGGAGATGCATACAGTTTCAATCAAGAGCTTGATAAAGCTGGTCGTGTTGCTGATTTCTTAGAGTTAGGAGAGTTGTTTGCTAAAGATGCATTGCACCGTAACGAATCTTGTGGAGGTCACTTCCGTGAAGAATACCAATCTGAGGATGGTGAAGCACAACGAGATGATGAGAACTATGCTTATGTTGCTGCATGGGAGTACATGGGTAAACCAAGTGAAGCTATACTTCATAAGGAGCCATTAGTCTATGACAATGTTAAACTAGTAACGCGTAGTTATAAATAGGAATCTGTCCTTGAGCAATAAATGGAATGAAATCCGCTTATGCTCTTTGACTTTCAAACGAAAGAAAATATGAAACTTACATTAAAAATATGGCGTCAAGCCAACGCCAAAGCAGAAGGTAAAATCGTAGAGTATCCATTAGATGGTATTGAAGAGGACATGTCTTTCCTTGAAATGCTAGATGTGCTTAACGAAGGCTTAATAGAGAAAGGAGATTTACCAGTATCTTTTGATCATGACTGTCGCGAAGGAATTTGCGGTTCATGTTCTTTGTATATCAATGGTGAAGCACATGGTCCAGACAGACGTGTACCAACTTGTCAATTACACATGAGAATGTTTAAAGATGGTGATACCATTTTTATCGAGCCTTTTAGAGCGAAAGCTTTTCCAGTAATTAAAGATTTAGTTGTTGACAGAAGTGCTTTTGATAGAATTCAACATGCAGGAGGATTTGTATCAGTAAATACTTCAGGAAAACCAACAGATGCTAACGCTATTTTGATTCCTAAACACGATGCTGATAGAGCATTTGATGCGGCTACTTGTATTGGTTGCGGAGCTTGTGTTGCAAGTTGTAAAAACTCATCGGCAATGTTGTTCGTTTCTGCAAAAGTATCACAGTATGCTTTATTACCACAAGGTAAAGTTGAGGCTGCTGATCGTGTAATGAACATGGTTGCTCAAATGGATGCTGAAGGTTTTGGTAACTGTACTAATACTGGAGCATGTGAAGTAGAATGTCCAAAAGGAATTTCTCTTGAAAACATTGCCAGAATGAATAGAGAATATTTATCGGCTAGTTTAAAAGGTTAATCAGTTAGTCTTAATAATTAAATTCTTAGGACAAACAATTCATAATTATAAAAAACGCATTCAATTTCAAAGTTGAATGCGTTTTTTTTTTTTTTAAATAAATTTTTATCTAAATGTTAGGGTTAAAAAGTGTTCTAGTCTATCCATCCCCATGGAGCAGTGGGTGTTGATACTGTTTTTGTTAGATCAAATTTTACGGTAAACAATCTATCAGATCCTATGCGTCTTAAGTTATAGGTAAACGAGGTCTCATCAATTGTAATCCACCAAACATTAGTTGCGGCGCTCGGAATTAAATTTAATGTTTCTTGATCTGCTGGAAAAAATTGAATACCAGCACTGCCGTAATTAGGACTAGTACCGCCGTACTGTGTTACTTTATCTTCAGTTCCATCTTCGTGTCTGTGATCGTGTTTAAGTTTAATTTTGTCGTTTTCAAGCGTTAAAACCCAAGTTCTTGATTTGTCTTCGCCAACAAAAAACGGAATTTTAATGGTATTTTTGGTACAGCTTCTTACGTGCATTACTAGTTTTTTATCCCTAAAAGTATCATTAGAAGCACCTTCTTTGATTTCTCCTTCGAACGATTTACCACACTGTTTTTGTAGGTTTTCCCAAAATTGTTGCGCGCCCGTTTTTTCTTGTGCTTGAAGTATTAACTGAGTTAATAGCACAAGGGCAACTAATATTTTTTTCATGAGTTGTTTTTTTGCTAATGTAAGGAAGTTATGGTTCGTATAGAATTGTTATTTTTATAGAAAATTAGAAAAAATGAAAATAGCCTTCATTCAAGCTCCGTTATCATGGGAAAACCCTTTGGAAAATCGTGTGTATTTCGAATCCATAATCAATGAAATACAACTTGATGCACAAATAATAGTCTTGCCAGAGATGTTTACTAGTGGTTTTACCATGAATCCTGAACGTGTTGCTGAAGGTATGCAGGGTGAAACCTTAACTTGGTTAAAACAACTTGCTTCTAGTAGAAATTGTGCTTTTATGGGTAGTCTCGTGATCACAGAGGATGATCATTTTTTTAACAGGTTCGTTTTTGTTGCGCCTACTGGAAAGGTAGAGTATTATGACAAGAAACATTTGTTTACATTGTCTGGTGAAAATATAGCCTATGTAGCAGGTAAAGAAAAGTGTATTATTGACTATTTAGGTTGGAAAATTTGTCCTTTAATTTGTTATGATTTGCGCTTTCCTGTTTTTTCCAGAAACACAGAGGATTATGACTTATTAGTTTATGTAGCAAGCTGGCCCAAAACAAGGGTAAATGCTTGGGATATTTTACTTCAGGCTCGAGCTGTTGAGAACATGTGTTATGTTGTAGGAGTTAACAGATTAGGAGCTGATGGTAATGGGTATGAATATGTAGGGCATTCTCAAGCCGTTGATTTTTTAGGTCATTATTTACAAGAGCCTACCCAAATTGAAGGTAGTTTTGTAGTAACATTAAATAAGGAAAAGTTAGTTGAAACGAGACAGAAACTTGGTTTTCTAAATGATCGTGATGCATTTGAGATCAAAGATAACTAAAGTCGTTTTTTGTTTGTTGCTTTCTTTTTAATTTCGGGGGTGTACGGAATACTTAGATCAAAGAGTTGATTAACATCCCAATTGGCGCGCACATCCATTTCTTTCGAAAAATAGATCACTTCTTCGGCTTGCAGTTTCTTAAGGAAATCTCCCGGATCCCACTTGCCGTTTTTATTGGAATCATAAGTGGCTCTAAGCGTGTATTGTGCGGGCTCTACTAAGTTGAAATTGACAGTGCTGTTTTCTGTGGTGTATTCAGAGGCTAGCACATCTCCTTTTGCATTTGTTAACTCAATAAGTACAGGATAACTTTTAACTTTTTGAAGGTTCACACTCAAATTTCCATAATCTGAGGTGTTTCTAGTGCTGAATTTATACGTTAAGGTGTCGTTCTTCTTTTCAAAAAAATCAGTGAAAGCTTCAGGTAAAACGGTCATTACGTAGTTTTCTGAAGGTTCTTTTTTAAAGTCAAAATACAAGCGTTGATTGTATTCATCATACTCAGTTTTGAATGGAATTGATTTTTTGTTTTTATCCAATAAAGTTATTTTCTCGTTTGCAATATTGATTAACGGTGTGCTGGTCTCAAGAGTAAACTGCTCTCTGAATTTCAAGTCGCCCATTTGTAAAGAAGTAATACTTAAAGTGTCTTTTTTTTGATCCTTAATTTTAAAGGAAAATTTAGTTTCATACTTATCTTTTTTTACAAAAAGTTTCAAGGAATCTGTTTTTATAGGTTTATACCATATTTGTAGTGAATCCTTCTTTGGAAATTTGGTAACCAAGTGATTTATTTCGGTATTATTGTTTTTCAGTGTTATTTTAGGTAGATCCTTTAGGTTGTCTACTGTTCCTTCAAAACCCATTATAAGTTTATTTCCAGCGGCTTGTACTGGTTTAATAGCCTTAAATGGTAGCTTTTCTTTGAAGATCTCAAGTTCATAAAGCGTATCGTTTGGTACAGATATAAATTCTTTTACAAACCCAATCTTGTCTTTCTTAGGGTCAAATTTATTATTGTTATTGTAGTCCTTAAGTGCTACAAGTAAATATTTCCCTGCTTTAAGGTTTTCTAATTTGAAAGTTTTCAAACTATCAAGAGTATTTGTAATGTATCTTGGGTTTTGTTTGTAAATTACAGAGTCATTAAATTTTTCGTTTACTTCATACAGCATAACCGAAACGAAAGATTCTACTTCTTTATCAAGGGCGCTTTTTATGGTTCCTCCTAGTTGCAAAGAATCAATGGTTGCTCCTGTAGAGAACACGTATTTAAACTGATTTAGTGGGTTCTCTTCGTTATTATCAGCAATACTTTGACCGAAGTTTAGGCTGTAAGTAGTATTAGGTTGTAAAGTATCTTTGAGCGTAATTGTTAACGTTTTTGTAGGCGTAGTAGGAAGAACAAGAGGTTCATTTTTCATGGGTGGAGAAATGATAAGTTGCTTGTTTAAGTTTTTCAATTTAATATTTTCGTCAAACACCAACTGAATCTTGTTTCCTGTGAAATTAGTGCTGAAATTTTTAGGAAAACTAACTTTTAGCACTGGCGCAATAGTGTCTTTGAGACCTCCAGTGATGTTTCCTCTTTTTGCACAACTGGCAAGGAGTATTGCAATTAAAAAAAATGTGTATTTGAGATTGTTTTTCAACATGATAAATTCTGATTTCAATTTACAAAATAACGACTATAATTTATGCTTTCGAAATTTTTTAAGGATTTATTATCAATAGTAGCTGCAATAGATTAGTGATAATTTTGGTCTATGAATATAAATACTAATTTTACAGAATTGGTTATTGAGGTAAAATACAGGATTTTTTAAAATAAAAATAAATTCATTCATGAGAAAAATAGAACACATTGGAATTGCTGTAAAAGATTTAGAGGTTTCTAACTTGGTTTTTGAAAAATTGTTTGGAGCTCCCGCCTATAAATTTGAAGAAGTGTTGAGCGAAGGCGTTACTACTTCATTCTTTCAGAGCGGTCCTAATAAGATTGAATTACTGGCTGCAACCCATCCAGACAGTCCAATAGCTAAGTTTTTAGAGAAAAAAGGTGAAGGGATTCATCATATTGCTTTTGATGTAGCAGATATTGAGTCCGAAATTGTTCGATTAAAGCAAGAAGGCTTTGTGGTTCTTAATGAAACTCCAAAAAAAGGAGCTGATAACAAGTTAGTTGTGTTTTTGCATCCTAAAAGTACCAATGGTGTTTTAATAGAATTGTGTCAAGAAATACAGTAATTAGAATTTTTGTAAAATGTAGGTTGTTAGTAGTCAATGCATTCGGTTTGCTTTGTGTTTTTTTTTATAAAACACTAAAAAACTATGTCAAATTTATTTGTAGTAATTAAAAAATAGTAGTAATATTGCAACCTCATAACCGGTCCTATAGCTCAGCTGGTTAGAGCACCTGACTCATAATCAGGTGGTCCCTGGTTCGAGCCCAGGTGGGACCACTTTTAAAATCAAGCCTTTACAGAAATGTAGAGGCTTTTTTGTTTGTTTTAATAAGTTAGTAAAGTGCTTAAAGTTTTATTTAATCTATTTTAAAATCAGAATCAGAAATAAAATTTACGAACGCTTGATGACTATTATTCTTGTACGATAATGGTTATTTTGTTGTAAAAAAGGCAATGGTATTGGTGGAAAACAAGTTAATATATGTTAGTTGTTTTTTTGTGTGGTGAAGTTTGTTTATATTTGTTGCGATATGAAGCGACTTTTAAATAAATACCACCTTTCATTCGTATTCTCGTTGGCTTTTGTGATTTTTGCAAAGGCTCAGCCGCCAATTTTACCACCACCTGGTGATCCACCAGAGTTTCCAGTTGATGATTATGTTTTTATAGCAGTAATCGGGGCGGTGTTTTTAGGATATTACCTCATTGGACGTCATATAAAAAAAGAAAACCTTTAGATTTGCTAAAGGTTTTCTTTTTTTATATGTGTCTTATTTTGTTTGATGAAGTCGGGATACGTATTTGCCAATAACATCAAACTCTAAGTTTACTTTTGTGCCAATTGTAAAAGTGTTGAAGTTGGTATGTTCATACGTGTACGGGATAATGGCAACGCTAAATCTATCTTTTTGCGAATCTACTACGGTTAAGCTTACGCCGTTTACTGTTATCGATCCTTTTTCGATTGTGATGTTATTTAAATTACTGTCGTATTCAAATGTGTATTTCCAACTCCCGTTGGTTTCGTCGGCAAGAATGCAAGTTCCTACTTGGTCAACATGACCTTGTACAATATGTCCGTCAAGCCTATCGCCGAGTTTCATGGCGCGTTCCAGGTTTACAATATCGTTTGCATTCCAGTGAGATAGGTTGGTTTTTTGTAAAGTCTCATCTATAGCAGTTACTGTGTAGCGGTCATCTTGTATGGCTACTACTGTCAGACATACGCCGTTATGTGCTACGCTTTGGTCTATTTTAAGTTCGTTTGTTATAGAGGAGCTGATGGTAATATGCACATTAGAATTCTCTTTTCTTATTTCTTGGATGGTGCCAAGTGTTTCTATGATTCCTGTAAACATTTCTTGTTTTATTTTACTAAATTTGCACTTCAAAATTAGCAATAAATAACGGTAGTCATGGTGAAAAATGCAGAAAATATAATTGTAGGGATTTCTATAGGAGATTTAAACGGTATTGGAAGCGAGGTGGTTTTGAAAACATTTGAGGATTCTCGGATGTTAGAAATGTGTACTCCGGTTATTTTTGCAAATGTAAAAATGTTGTCTTTTGTAAAAAAATCATTTCAATCAACTTCTTTATTGCACGGAATTGATAAATTAGACCAATTGGTCCATGGAAAAATCAATGTTTTAAATGTTTGGAAAGAAGGAGTTGAGTTAAATTTTGGTAAATCTGATGGTAAAGCAGGAGAGTATGCAATAAAGTCTTTTGTTGCGGCTACAAAGGCATTAAAGGAAGGTGGAGTTGATGTGTTAGTGACGGCTCCTATTAATAAATCTAACATACAATCTGAAGAGTTTGCATTTCCGGGACATACAGATTACTTGGATCAAGAATTAGAGGGAAATGCATTGATGTTGATGGTTCAAGATAATTTGAGGGTAGGTTTGCTTACAGATCATATTCCTTTAAGTGAAGTAGCAGCGCATCTTACTGAGGAGTTAATTGTTAGAAAGATTGAAACAATCAAGCAGTCTTTAATTCAAGATTTCAGTATAAACAAGCCTAAAATTGCAGTGTTGGGGTTGAATCCTCACTGTGGTGATGGTGGAGTAATAGGGAATGAGGAAAACTTAGTTTTGAATCCTGTTTTGAAAAAAATATTTGATAAAGGAACACTTGTTTTTGGGCCTTTTTCAGCAGATGGTTTTTTTGGAAGCAATCAATATGAAAAATACGACGCCATAATAGCAACCTATCATGATCAAGGATTGATACCTTTTAAGACATTGTCTTTTGGTAAAGGAGTGAATTATACAGCAGGTTTAAATAAAATTAGAACTTCGCCAGATCATGGAACTGCTTATGAAATAGCGGGTAAAGGTATTGCTGATTTCAATTCATTTAAAGAGGCGGTTTATTTAGCTATAGACGTGTTTCATTCTAGAAATCAATATGCGGAAATCAGTAAAAAACCGCTTAGAATAAAAGAAAAACAGTTGTGAACAAAAAAAAGTGAATAAGATTATTAGATTTGCAATAAATTTATATCTTTGCACTCCCGAAGTTTAGGGTCAAATTGTGGTTAAAATGAAGAACACGAAAGAATATTTGATACCTTTTATAGGTTTGAAGCTAGGGGAACATAATTTTGAATATCAAATTGATAATAAGTTCTTTGAAATCTTTGATTACAATGAATATCAAGATTCAAATATCAAAGTAAATGTAGTTTTAGATAAAAAAAGTACATTTCTAGAATTAAGTTTTAAACACAAAGGATACGTAAATGTTCCTTGTGACTTGACCAGTGAAGATTTTAACTTGGCTGTAAAAGGAAAAATGAAACTTATAGTTCGTTTTGGTGAAGAATTTAATAATGATAATGAGGAGTTATTAATACTTCCTCACGGAGAGTTTGAGATTGACGTAGCGCAGTATATTTATGAAATGATTGTGTTGTCAGTGCCTTTAAGACGGGTTCATCCTGGCGTAAAAGATGGTACTTTGCAAACAGAAGCTTTGCAAAAACTTAGTAAACTTGCTGTAAGCGAAGAGAAAGAAGAAATTAAAGAAGAAGAAAATATTGACCCGCGATGGGACAAATTAAAGCAACTATTAACGGATAAATAATATAGTAAAATGGCACATCCTAAGAGAAAAATCTCCAAAACAAGAAGAGATAAGAGAAGAACACATTATAAAGCTACTGTAGCACAAATTGCAACTTGTCCTATCACAGGAGAAGCACACTTATACCACAGAGCATACTGGCACGAAGGTAAAATGTATTACAGAGGGCAAGTTGTTATAGATAAATCTGTAGCTGTTGCTTAATACATTACGGTAAATGATATTCGAACTCTCACATCGTGAGAGTTTTTTTTGTTGATCATAATTAGAGCTAATTATAAAACAACACATTCAGAAAAAAATGAAATTTTTTTTGTAATTTTCACGTCTTTTAAAAAATTTTCAAATGGAAACATTTGACTTGAAATAAATGCAACAATGAATACAATCACAGCCGCAATAACCGCTGTTGGTGCCTACGTACCTGATTTTGTACTTTCGAACAAAGTATTAGAAACAATGGTTGATACCAATGACGAATGGATTACTTCACGTACAGGAATTAAAGAAAGAAGAATACTTAAGGATACCGATAAAGGAACCTCTTTTTTAGCTATAAAAGCTGCTCAAGATTTGATAGCAAAAGCTAATATTGATCCTCTTGAAATTGATATGGTGATATTGGCCTCAGCTACACCAGATATGCCTGTAGCTTCTACTGGGGTTTATGTAGCCACCCAAATAGGTGCTACAAATGCATTTGCATATGACTTGCAAGCTGCTTGCTCTAGTTTTTTATACGGGATGTCTACTGCATCTGCTTACATAGCTTCAGGAAAATATAAAAAAGTACTATTAATAGGTGCTGATAAAATGTCCTCTATTGTAGATTATACAGATAGAGCTACTTGTATCATTTTTGGTGATGGTGCTGGAGCGGTACTTTTTGAACCTAATTACGAAGGATTAGGGTTGCAAGATGAGTATTTGCGTAGCGATGGAGTAGGTAGAGATTTCTTGAAGATAGATGCCGGTGGGTCTATAACCCCTACATCATTTGAAACAGTTAGAGATAAAAAACACAGTATAGTACAAGATGGTAAAACTGTTTTTAAATACGCAGTAACTAACATGGCCGATGCTAGTGAATTGATACTAAAAAGGAATAATTTGACCAATACTGATGTTGATTGGTTGGTTCCTCATCAAGCAAATAAACGTATTATTGACGCTACAGCAAGCAGAATGGAGCTTGAAGACTCTAAAGTACTTGTGAATATTGAGAAATATGGCAATACCACGTCAGCTACCTTACCTTTAGTTTTATATGACTTTGAGCACTTGTTAAAAAAAGGGGATAACATAATTTTAGCAGCATTTGGTGGTGGGTTCACTTGGGGATCTATTTATTTAAAATGGGCTTACGATAAAAAATAAATTTAAACTAAAAACAAATAATCATGGATTTAAAAGAAATTCAAAATCTAATCAAGTTTGTAGCAAATTCAGGTGTTGCAGAAGTTAAATTAGAAATGGATGATGTAAAAATTACCATTAGAACCACTTTAGAAGGAAATGTAACTGAGACTACGTACGTGCAACAAATGCCAGTTCAGGCTGCAATTCCTCAGGCAGTAGCGCCTCAGCAAATTGCTCCAGTTGCAGCAACTCCAGAAGCAGCAGTTGTAGAAAACGCACATTATATTACTATTAAGTCACCAATTATTGGAACTTTTTATAGAAAACCATCACCAGACAAACCAATGTTTGTTGAAGTAGGTAAATCAATTGGAAAAGGTGATGTTTTATGTGTAATTGAAGCCATGAAATTATTTAACGAAATTGAGTCTGAAGTTTCAGGTAAAATTGTTAAAATATTGGTAGACGATATGTCGCCAGTTGAGTTTGATCAACCGTTATTTTTAGTTGATCCATCATAAAGAAATTTTAAACTATAAAATTATTTTTGATATCGAATATTTCGAAAATCAATAGAACTTAGATTTAAAATTTACATTTAAAATTTCAAATAAGATGTTTAAAAAAATACTAATTGCAAATAGAGGTGAGATTGCATTGCGCGTTATTAGAACGTGTAAAGAAATGGGCATAAAAACAGTTGCAGTATACTCTACTGCTGATGCTGATAGTTTGCACGTGAAATTTGCTGACGAAGCGGTTTGCATAGGACCTCCTCCAAGTAATTTATCTTACTTAAAAATGTCAAATATTATTGCAGCTGCCGAAATTACAAACGCAGATGCAATTCATCCAGGGTATGGTTTTTTATCTGAAAATTCAAAATTTTCAAAGATATGTCAAGAACACGGAATCAAATTCATTGGTGCTTCGCCAGAAATGATTGATAGAATGGGTGATAAAGCCTCTGCTAAATCAACTATGATTGAAGCAGGTGTTCCATGTGTTCCAGGTTCAGTTGGAATTTTAGAATCGTATGAGCAAGCTTTAGGGTTAGCAAGAGAATTTGGATTTCCAGTTATGTTAAAAGCTACTGCCGGTGGTGGTGGAAAAGGAATGCGTGCCGTTTGGAAAGAAGAAGATTTATTGAAAGCATGGGAAAGTGCTCGTCAAGAGTCGGCTGCAGCTTTTGGTAATGACGGAATGTATCTTGAAAAATTAATCGAGGAACCTCGTCACATCGAAATTCAAGTTGTGGGTGATGCTTACGGTAAAGCCTGTCACTTATCTGAAAGAGATTGTTCCGTACAAAGACGTCATCAAAAACTTACCGAAGAAACTCCTTCGCCTTTCATGACTGACGAATTGCGTCAAGCTATGGGTGCTGCAGCAGTAAAAGCTGCTGAGTTTATCAAGTATGAAGGTGCTGGAACAGTAGAATTCTTAGTAGATAAGCACCGTAACTTCTACTTTATGGAAATGAATACGCGTATTCAAGTAGAACATCCTATTACTGAGCAAGTAATTGATTATGATTTGATACGTGAGCAGATCCTTGTTGCTGCTGGTGTTTCTATTTCTGGTAAAAACTATTTACCGCAACTACACGCTATTGAATGTCGTATTAATGCCGAAGATCCTTATAATGATTTTCGTCCTTCGCCAGGAAAAATTACTACGTTGCACATGCCAGGCGGACATGGTGTACGCTTAGATACACATGTGTATTCTGGTTATACAATTCCTCCAAATTACGATTCTATGATTGCAAAACTTATTACTACTGCTCAATCTCGTGAAGAAGCAATTAGTAAAATGAGAAGAGCATTAGATGAATTTGTAATTGAAGGTATAAAAACTACCATTCCATTCCACAGACAATTGATGGATGATCCACGCTACATTGCAGGAGATTATACTACTGCTTTTATGGATACTTTTAAAATGAACGATCCTGAATAAGAATCTGTTTAGATCACAATAAAAAATCCCGTCAAATATTTTTTTGACGGGATTTTTTGATTTATTGTTTACCTATTTTACAACGTTTCTTTCAGCCATTTGAAAAATTCAGTTTGCCAAACTAAAGCGTTTTGAGGTTTTAAAACCCAGTGATTTTCTTCGGGGAAGTATAGAAATCTACTTTTTAAACCGCGAAGTTGAGCTGCCTGGAAAGCTTCCTGTCCTTGTCCTATTGGTACACGAAAGTCTTTCCCACCTTGGATAATTAAAATTGGTTTGTTCCATTTTTCTACTAAATTCATAGGGTTGAATGTGGTATAATTTTTTTGAGCAGTGGTATTGTTCTTCTCCCAATATGCTCCACCAAAATCCCAGTTGCTAAAGAAAACTTCTTCAGTTGTTCCAAACATGCTTTGAGTATTGTAGACCCCATCGTGGGCGATAAATGTTTTGAAACGGTTGTTGTGAATTCCTGCTAAATAAAAAACAGAATACCCTCCATAGCTCGCTCCCACACATCCTAATCTAGTATTGTCTACATAATTTTCTTTGGCCACAGCATCAATGGCTGATAGGTAATCATCCATAACCTGTCCGCCCCAGTCTTTGCTGATTTCCTCATTCCAAGCCACTCCATGACCCGGCATTCCACGACGATTAGGAGCTACTACAATATATCCATTTGCGGCCATTAATTGTAAATTCCATCTGTAGGAATAAAATTGTGTCAATGCAGATTGTGGTCCGCCTTGGCAATACAAGAGTGTTGGATATTTTTTTGAAGCGTCAAAATTAGGAGGAAGTACCACCCAAACTAACATTTTTTTACCATCTGTAGTGGTTACATATCGTTTCTCTGTTTTGCTTAGCGCCAAAGTGGAGTACGTAGTGGTGTTAACATTCGATAGTTGTTTCCAAGTGTTTTTACTCAAATTATAAGAATATATTTCTGAAGCATGATTCATATCGGTGCGTGTCACTAGAATGTTTTCACCAGTTAAACCAATAAGATCATTTACATCAAAATCACCTTCAGTTAGTTGACGAACGGTTATGGCTATGCGTGTTGCACCTGGAAAATTCACTTCAAAAAGCTGTTTTGTCCCATCAATTGGGGCTACAAAATAAACTTTCTTTCCATCAGCACTCCACATATAATGATCCACTGTGCCATCCCAATTTGCGGTAAGGTTTATTTTTATTCCTTTAAAGAGAACAATGATGTCATTTTTGTCCGCTTCATAGCCATCGCGTTTCATTTGTAGCCATGTTAAATTTCCGCTTGGTGAGAACTGTGGAGTAGTGTCATAACCTTGGTTTTCTTCGGTTATGTTTGTAGTTTTTTTTGACTCTAGATTGTACTCAAAGATATTGGTGTTGGTAGAAATAGCATATTCAGTCCCCGCTTTTTTCTTGCACACGTAATAAATATTTTTGCTGTCTGGCGACCAAATATAATCTTCGTCACCACCAAAAGGTTTTTGTGGACTATCAAAATTTTCTCCTTCTTGGATGTCAATTCCTAGTGCACCTTCCTTATTTTCTTTAAAAAAAACATGGTTGTATTTGCCTTCATTCCAAGTGTCCCAATGGCGGTAATTCAATCCATCGTAGATTTGTACCTCTGATTTTTGAAGTTCTGGATAAAAATCTTTTCCGTGCACTTTTTCAACCTTTACTTCTTCGTGGTACACCACGTATTTCCCATCTGGCGAAATATTTTTGTCTTTCAGAATGTCTTTTGTATCTTTAATTTCAGTAGGATTTCCACCATCTAAGGGAAGCGCATACATTTTTGATTCCGATTTATTGTCTGAAACAGAAGGCGTGCTTACTTTGTAAATCACATTTTTACCATCTAAGGAGATTCCTAGTGGGGTTACTCGACCTAGTTTCCAGAGTAATTCTGGAGTCATTGTATTTTGTGCCATTGTGTTTAAACTGATCATTAGTAAGGATATAAAAAGTGTTTTTTTCATGGGTAAAATTGCTTTTTTAGGATGTTAAAAATAGCTCTTTTTTTCCTATTTTAGTCTTGTAGAGGAAGGTTTTTTAGCCCCGATAGCAGTGGAAATCCTTTCTAGTCTTACACGTATTTCAGGTCGCTGAAATGTGTGTAAGACTAGAAAGATTGCAACGGATAGCGGGATTAGCTCCTAAAAAGTATTATTTTTATAAAAAAATTTCGAAATGGACCTGAGTTACTGGGAATTGAAAAACTGGTTTACTAATGTAGATTATACCATTGTAGGAAGTGGTATCGTGGGCTTGCATGCTGCTTTGCGCTTGCGCGAAAGATTTCCAGACAGTAAGATTTTAGTTCTTGAAAAAGGTGTTTTGCCACAGGGAGCAAGCACTAAGAATGCTGGTTTTGCTTGTTTTGGTAGTCTTTCTGAGGTTATAGACGATTTAAGAACACACACAGAGGAAGAAGTTGTTCAATTGATACAGAAAAGATGGCAAGGACTTCAATTACTGAGAAACAAACTTGGGGATGCTGCCATTGATTTTAAACCTCATGGCGGTTATGAGCTTTTTCTAGACGGAGACCAAGATGTTTTTCAGGACTGTATGGTGAAACTCCCTTTTGTGAATGATGTTTTAAAACCTTTGTTTAAATCGGATGTTTTTGCAAAAGAAATAGATCGTTTTGGGTTTAAAGGAATTCATGAATACCTTATTTTTAATCCTTTTGAGGCACAAATTGATACCGGAAAAATGATGCATGCCCTGCTCAAAGAGGCGATAGATAAGAATATTTTAATCCTAAATACACAAACGGTTACTGATTTTCATGACGATGGAAACCAGGTTACTGTAGCTTTAGGATCGTTTAGTTTTAATACCAAAAAATTGTTTTTTGCTACCAATGGTTTTGCTCAAAAATTAACAGAAAATGCGGTGCAGCCAGCAAGAGCTCAGGTTGTTATTACAGAGCCGATAGCTGATTTAGACATAAAAGGAACTTTTCATCTAGACCGAGGTTATTATTATTTTAGGAATATTGACAATAGGATTTTATTAGGTGGCGGCAGAAATCTAGATTTTGCAACAGAAAACACCACTGAATTTGGTCAGACAGAAATTATACAAAAAAAATTGGAACAACTCTTAAAAGAAGTAATTTTACCAAATCATGATTTTAAAATAGCGCATAGCTGGAGCGGAATCATGGGAATAGGAACAAGTAAGAATCCCATTGTTTCGGCTCTTTCAGACAACGTATATTGCGGTGTGCGTCTAGGAGGGATGGGTGTGGCAATAGGGAGTTTAATAGGTACAGAATTAGCAGATTTACTATAATGGGAACACGAATTACACCAAAAAAATCCAAACAACCCGTCAAAAAAAGCACAAGCTCTATTGGCAGTAAGATCAGTAGGTTTTTGCTCAAAGTATTACTTTGGTTTTTTGGGCTATCTCTTTTTTTTGTGGTTTTTTTTAAGTTTGTCCCAGTGCCCTTTACGCCTTTGATGGTTATTAGAGTTTTTGAAAATAAAGTTGCTGGTAAAGAAGTTTTTTTCAGTCACGACTGGGAGCCCATTGAGAATATTTCCATGAATTTACAAAAAGCAGTTATTGCTAGTGAGGATGGGACGTTCTTGACGCACAATGGTTTTGATTTTGTTGCCATGCAAAAAGCCTTCAAAAATAATGAACGGGGTAGGCGTATTAAGGGCGGAAGCACTATCTCACAGCAAACAGCTAAGAATGTATTTTTATGGCAAGGCCGTAGTTATTTACGAAAAGGTTTAGAGGCGTATTTCACAGTTTTGATTGAACTTATATGGGACAAAGAACGCATCATGGAGGTATACCTGAACAGTATTGAAATGGGTAATGGTGTTTACGGAGCGCAAGCTGCAGCCGAACACTGGTACCGAAAAGGAGCTTCAAGCTTGACCCCGAAGCAAGCTGCTGGTATAGCTGCCATATTACCTAACCCGCGTAAATACTCAGCAACAAGTTCCTCAACGTATATTAACAACCGAAAAGCTAAAATTGTTAGGGTTATGAGGACTGTAGGTAAAGTCAATTATCCTAAGTAGGTCTTGGGGTTATAGAGTAGATTTGTAAAAAAAAATTGTAATAGCTAGTTAGTAGTTATTACAGTTTTTTTGTGTTTTGAAATCAAAAAAACTTTTATATTAAAGTGATATGAAGCAAAAAAGCCTCACATTGCTGTAAGGCTTAATTGTATTGGTTGAGAATATCGGATTCGAACCGATTACCTTCCCGAAGGCTTTCGGGACGCTCTATTCAAATGATTTATTTGATATTAAAAATTCAATATATTTTCTGCTTTTCTTCTTTTTGATTTCCATCTCTCTTTTTACAGCTAATGAACGAGAATCAAAAATTTCAAAATAAACTAATATCCAATCTTTAGCCACTTTTGTATAAGCACTTCTACTATTTAAATGATCATTAAGTCTATTTTGAATATTTTCACAGGACCCAGTGTAATATTTATCCAAAGTTTTAGAAAAAATAATGTAAGTATAAAACATAGGCTTTAAAATAAAAAAAGCCTCACATTGCTGTAAGGCTTAAATTTTACTAGTGGAGAATATCGGATTCGAACCGATCACCTCTTGCCTGCCAGGCAGAAATAATTCGTTTTCATTTCTTCTCATTCTCTTTCAATTATTTGAAATTGAACAATTTAAGTTGTTTCTGATTTTCATTTTTTTTCATTAAATTTCATTTATTTAGCAATTTGTTGCAGTATAGTTGCAGTCAAAATTTAAAAACATTTTATTTAATGTAAGTATGTAACTCTTGCAATTGGTGTAAAACTAATAAAATAATTTTACATCAATTACTTTTTTGTCAGTTTTTAAACATTTACAAAATTAAGTTTAATTAACCTTGTAATAAGTTCCATTATAAGGGGTTTCATTAGGATTTCCTGTTGCTACAAATTGCACTTTTTTGTCTGTTATAAAAACCATTTTTTGAATATATGCTAAAGTAACAGTTTGAGGATATGTCATTGTTAGTTTATCCCCATTTACAATATAAGTGCCTGTTTCACTATCATAGCTAGTACCGCTTGGAATTGAATATCTGTAAATTATTTTTCCATCAGTTGAGAAAGTAAAACTGTTATTTGTTGTAGGATTTGTACTTGGGTCTTTAAAATACCATTGCCCAATTAATTTTTGCCCATTTTCATTTAAAGTTGGTGTTGTTGTATCATCATTTTTTGAGCAATTGGTAAAAAAAGCTAAACTTAATAGCATGTTAATAAAATAGATTGTTTTCTTCATGTTTAGATGTATTTATTAGTTAATTTTTAAATTTTAATATGTTGCGGATAATCAGAATACAAAAGTCCAAACAAAGACGATACTCCTTGAAAATTATCAGGACTAATCTGAATTTCAAAATCAAAATCATCACTTAAAAATGGCTCTGCCGATGATAACTTATTACCATCTTGGTATTTGAAAACAAGCTTAAACCAAATAGTATCAAATATTGATTTATTTATATTGACGAAATACTCCATTCTTTGCTCCCATTCAATTAGTTGAGTTGGGCTGTGCTGAAAACTTAAATATTCATTGTAAAGATTTAAACAATCTTTGTTTATTTTTCCAACCTCGGTGGCAAAAACTAATGATTCATAAAGTCTTTTAAATTCATAACCTTCACTATAAACTTTTTCTGGACATTGAAGTTTGTGAATCCAATGCATTTCTGAATTGCAAATACATTTATTGTTTTTGTCAATTTCTACCATTAATTTATAATCATCCTTCCACTTTTCTAAAATTTTATTAATTGCAGATAATTGATATACTTTATCAATTTCTTTTTTATAACTGAATTTGAAATGATTTTGTAGTGAGATTTTTGGATTCATCTAAATGCAATAAATACAAGTAAAAATATTGACAATAAACTCAATACAACGGTTGGTCTAAAATCTATTCTAGTGAATGTTGGCGGAAAAAATGAATCATAAATTCCAATCAAAAGTTTAGATAAAAAATTTATTATTACCACAATTCCGATAAAATACAAAATCGCTATATACCATTTCAAATTATAGAATAAAACGATTACTGGTAAAAGTAATCCTGTAATCCCAAACCAAGCCATTCCTAAAGATTTGTTTATGGATGCGAAATTTTTTTCTTTTTCGGCAATTTCATAATTTGCAATAAACCAAAAGTAACTTAGCACTGCAATTAGGCAATAAATTAAATACATACGTTTTGTTTTAAGAGTTTTAAAGTAGTTGTTTTGTTTATGTTAAGGAAATTGGAAAATCATTCAAATACCCAAATTAGGTTATACCAAATTTCTCCATTTTTTGCTGTTATTTGTGATAATATAATATGTTCTACAATAGATACCTCTTCACTATATTTGGTTTCAACTTCCCATTTTGTAGTCTCTGAATTTAATCGCTTGTATTTTGAATCATATTCTGAAATGTATTTATTCAACGATTTTCGGTCAAAAGGAGTAATAACAAGCATTGTGCTTAATTTTGAATTATCAAAAGTATATGTCGCAGCTGCATTTTGTAATCTAATATCTATTGTAATTGTGCCGTTATCTTCCTTATTTTGTTTAAGTTGATATTTCGATTCTTTATATTTTTTCTTAATACTCGAAATTGGCACTCCAATATTTTTTTGACTAAAAACTTCATTAACCATAAGTATTAGAAGTAGTAACAGATATTTTCTCATAAAATTAATTTTTAAAAAGTTTACAAATATACGTTGTTAACCAATCCGATAACAACAAATTTAATAATTAGTTCAAATTTTGAAAATTAATTTTCAAAAGTTTTGACTAAAAAAGAGTTTCAAATATTGGTTGGTAAAAGGATAAAGCAGTTGCGAGAGGAAAGAAATTTGTCTCAAACTGAACTAGCCAACTTGTGTGAGTTTGAAAGGTCAAATATGAATAGAATTGAAGCAGGAAACATAAATCCATCTGCCTACGTTTTGTATTCTATTTCATTAAAACTTAATGTTGAAACTTCGGAATTATTGAACTTTAAACCTCTCGGCATTTAAAGTTTTCGCTATTAATACCTATAATTGATTTTTTCAGGTTTTTTAAATTACCTTAAAAATCAGAAATCAAGTTACTTTCACGAATAGGTAATTTAGAAAAAACCATCTCGTTTAAAACTGTAAAAATCGTTTTTACTAATAATGAAATGGTCAAGCAGAACAAATTCCATCAATTCGCAAGCATCAAACAACTTTCTAGTAATTTTCTTGTCTGCTTCACTTGGTGTTAAATTTCCACTTGGATGATTGTGTACTAAAATAATACCTGATGCATTGCATTTTAAAGCAACGCTCAAAATAATTCTAATATCAACCACAGTTCCTGAAATGCCACCTTTAGAGAGTTCGTGAATACCTAAAACAAAATTTGCTCTATTGAGCAGTATAATTTTACATTCTTCTTGAAATTCTATAATATCCAAATTCCATTGAGATAAAATAAATTCAAATGTTTGGCTACAAGTAGATAATTTAATCTTGTTATCGTTACTGGTAGAATAGGAAACTGTTATTTCTGCTACTTCCATAAATTAAAATTTTAAAAAAAAGGAAAACCTGCCCTATATTGAAAATCAATTCAATATAGAACAGGTTAATTCCTAATTTGTTAAGCATATTCTAATTCGTGTTTGCCATTTTTCGAGAAACTTTCAACATTAGGTTTCAAGTTTTCATAAACTGGTTCTTGTGGCTTTTTGGTTTCGGGTACTTGTTGGGTATAAACAAATCTGTGGTTTAATAGCATCACTTCGCCAGTTTCCTTTACAGTCAATTCGTAAGCATCACATTGTTCCTTAATGATTTCTCCTTGCATTTGAGTGCCAATAAGTGCTTTGCAAGTCATTTCATCAAAGGTTGTTGCAATTGATGTTTTCCTTGCTGTTGCATAAAATTTGCCTGTGGCTTTGCTTTGCACCATTTCTATGCCACCTTGCAGTTCTAAAACAAAAAATGATTTTCCATCTTCTGTCTCTCTTTCTTTAAAATTAATAATTGTTACCATTTTTTGAGTCTTTGAATTGAGTTTTTTGCCAAAGGAATATTTTCAATTTTTCTGAAATTTCAACTATCACCTTGAATTTTGAGCCTATTATCTATATAACTTTTAGCACAATGATTGTCATTGCTCAAAATAAGTGAGGGTTTTTAAGGAGGTTGGGCTTTTGTAAAATAATATAGATTTGGTTAATACAGTTTTTATATTTCAACAAGATTTCTATCATAAACAATTGTACCAGTAGTCAATAGAATTATATGTTTATGAAGTCATTCATTTTTAAAATGAACTATATTTTTATTGTTCAAGGTTGAAAATATTTGATTTGAATTGTAAAGGAATTGAATATTTTTAAAGTTTAATTTACTCCTGGTAAAAAAAGTAACTTGATAAATATTGGGCGGGGAGTTTCAGATGCCAACATTGGTGCGGGTATTTGTTTGGGGTAAGTTGAGCTCTCGAAAATTTTACCAAAAAAAATTTAAAAAAAGGTAGTATATTTAGCGTTTAATTTTTTTTATGCCTCTATTCCAAAACTCCGTAGTTACCAAATATAGCAATGCGCAAGATAAAAACACTATTTTACAGCAATGGACTATTTACAAAAATCATTTTCTAAATCCTGTTATTCAAGAGAATATTAGGAATAGTAAAGAAGAACAATATCAAGGCGAATTTCTTATTGATTTGTTTGTGAATGTTTTGGGCTATACCAAAAATCCGACTCCAAATTTTAATTTAACTACCGAATTAAAAAACGAAAAAGACAGCAAAAAAGCCGATGGCGGAATTATTGTAAATGACAAAGTTTTTGGTGTAATAGAACTAAAAGGAACAAACACCACCGATTTAAACAAAATTGAAGTTCAGGCATTTGGCTATAAAAACAATCAGAAAGATTGTGTTTATGTAATTACTTCTAACTTTGAAAAACTACGTTTTTATATTGACAATGCTATTGAACACATAGAGTTTAACTTATTTCAATTGACTTACAACCAATTTGAAATATTGCATTTGTGTTTGGCTTATACCAATATTTCTGCGCATATACCCAAGAAACTTAAAGAGGAATCTTTGAGCCAAGAGGATAAAATAACAAAGGAATTGTACAAGGATTATTCTCTTTTTAAAAACAATTTATTTCATAATCTAACGGCTTTAAATGCTAATTATGAACCTTTAGAATTGTTTAAAAAATCACAAAAATTATTAGACCGCTTTTTATTTCTTTTTTTTGCAGAAGACAGACAATTGTTACCTCCAAACTCGGTAAGATTGATACTTGCCGATTGGAAAGATTTACAAGATAGAGATGTAGAAATCCCTTTATACGATAGATTTAAAAAATACTTTGAATACCTCAACACAGGTTACAAAGGCAAAAGATATGATGTTTTTGCCTATAATGGTGGACTTTTTAAACCTGATGAAATTTTAGACGACATTAAAATTGACGATGATTTATTATACAATCACACTTTAAAACTTTCTGGTTATGATTTTGCTAGCGAAGTTGATGTGAATATTTTAGGGCATATTTTCGAGAATTCTCTTAATGAATTAGATGAGATGAAAGCCCAACTAGAAGGCGCTATCATTGAAAAAGCCACAACTAAACGCAAAAAAGATGGCGTTTTTTATACCCCAAAATACATCACCAAATATATAGTAGAAAACACAGTTGGTAAATTGTGTACCGAAAAGAAATTGGAAATAATTATTACAGAAGCAGATTATTTTACAGATAAGAAAAGAACCAATAAAACCAAACAACCTTTATTAGACAAACTGACCCAATACCGCAACTGGTTATTACAAATTACTATTATTGACCCTGCTTGTGGCTCTGGTGCTTTTTTGAATGAAGCATTAAATTTTTTAATTGCTGAACACACTTATATAGATGAATTACAAGCCAAACTTTTTGGAGATGCCTTAATTTTAAGTGATGTTGAAAAAAGCATTTTAGAGAATAACTTGTTTGGAGTAGATTTAAACGAAGAAAGTGTAGAAATTGCCAAACTATCTTTATGGTTGCGCACTGCACAACCCAACAGAAAACTAAATGATTTAAACAACAATATTAAATGTGGTAACTCTTTGATAGACGATGCCACAATTGCAGGAGACAAAGCATTTAATTGGCAAAATGAATTTCCTCAAATATTTGAAAAAGGGGGTTTTGATGTGGTTATTGGGAATCCTCCTTATGTTCCAACTGAATATATAAGTGATGATGATAAAGTTTATTTAGAAAAAAATTATCAATCTGCATATGGTAGAATGAATTTATATCCTATTTTCTATGAAAAAGGATTAAAAGTATTGAGCGATAATGGAGTTCTTGGTTACATTACCCCATACACTATATTAAAAAATCAATATTATAAAGAATCCAGAAAGTTTATACTTGAAAATTCAACAATAATAGAATTAATAGATTTCAAAGGTATTTTAGTTTTTCAAGATGCTGCTGTTGATTCAATAATATTAATTCTTGAAAAGAAAATTAGTGATAAATATGAGTTTAAACAGATTTCAAATATAAAATCATTTGAAAACCAATCTTATACAATTGATAATTTTAAGTTGTCTGAAATATTATCAAATGAAGATTTATCAATGCTTATTACAATAAATGACAAATTAATTAAAAGGGTTACAAAAAACACAATTCCATTAAAGGAAATAGTAAATTTCAATCAAGGCATAATTACAGGGGGAAATAGTAAATACTTAACTACTGTAAAATCTGAAATCACAGAAAAAATATTAACAGGTTCAGATTTTAATAGGTATTTATTACATGACACGAATCAGCTAATATTATATGATACAAAGGAATTGCATAGACCAAGAAAAAGAGAAGTTTTTGAAGTTGAAGAGAAAATTTTATTAAGACAAACTGGGGCATATCCTATTTGTATGATTGATAATGAAAAGCATTACACTTTAGATACTGTTCACAATGGCTTATTAATCAATGATAAGTTTAGTTTGAAGTTTATTCTTTCAATTCTAAATAGTAAATTATTAAGATTTTTATATGAATCTCAAATTAATGAAGGAGGAAAAGTTTTTGCTCAAGTAAAAATCATATATATTGATCCTTTGCCAATAAAAAAAATACCTACAATAGAACAGAAGCCATTTATTGAAAAAGTGGATTTAATGTTGTCTTTGAATAAAGAGTTAATTCAACAATCCCAAAAGTTTCAAAGAACCATTCAAAGAAAATTTGAGATTGAAAATTTGCCTAAAAAACTACAAGATTGGTATTTATTGTCTTATACAGATTTTGTAAAAGAGTTAACCAAACTAAAAATAAAACTTGGCCTTTCGCAAGAAGCAGAATGGGAAGATTATTTTACGCAAGAAGCCACCAAAGTTTTAGTCTTAAAAAATGAAATTGACACTACTGATAAAGCAATTGATAAAAAGGTTTATGAGTTGTATGGGTTAAGTGATGATGAAATAGAAATTGTAGAGAAAAGCTAGTTATGGAGAAACAGTATTTTTATAATGACTTCATGTGGAAAAGTATTTACAGTAATATTAACACCAGTGTTATTTCTAAACATTTCAATTTAAACGATAATTACTGTAAAGGCTTCAATAGTTTACTGCACGATATAGCAGTTTTACCAAACTATACTATTTTAAATACCGAAACAAAGCTAAACTTATCCATGACATATAAAAGTTCCCATTTTGAATTTTTAGTAAATTGGAAGGCTACAAAAATTAAAGGCACTTTTATTGAAACAGTTTATAACGAAATAGTACACAAAAAATACTATCAAAATAATTATATTAACTGGAGAAACTTTTGTTTTGAAGGGTTTCTAAATATTTTTAAGTTAGCCGATAATTTTGAATTTACAATTGATAATCAAAAAAATATAGTAATAAAATTTTTACTGCTTTTAGATAAAATTGATGAAGGAAAAACCTATGATATTTTAGATAATAAATTTATTGTTCAACTATCAAAAAAGAGTACAAAGGAGGTTTATAATTTAGGATACAGTTATTTAGGAACCGATAATTTAAAATGTATAGGAATACTTGAAACGATAATTGACATATTTCCTTATTCTGGGATTATCATTGGTTTCGCGCATAAAAATTTAAACAACAAAAAGTTATCTAATGAATATCTAATAAAAGCATTAGATGAAATAAGCGAATTATCGTTTTTAGATGAAGATTTTGTTGCAGTAATTTCAGAAACTATAGCCACAAACGAACTCAATTTAGGAGTTGTAAATAATGATACTATAAATTTATTGTTTAAAACTATAAATAGCAATCAAAGTCATACCGCATTAATTAAATTATCATATCTCATACTAAGTCAAAAAATAAAAACGCTAAAATCTTTTGCTTTAGAAAGTGTAAATATTGCTACTGAAATGTGTTTGAATGATAATGATGAATTTAGTAAAGCAGCAGGATTTCATATAATTTGCTGTGTTTTATTATGGAATGATAAGTTTAAAGAAGCCGAAAAACACCATCAATATTTTTTAAAAGAAAACACAAAATTTACTATCGACCATAAGGAACTTATTGAAGGCTACTTTATACTTGCATTGGCAAAAAACAATATTGAATTTATTGGTAATTTAATTTTAGATTTCCCTTATTTGGTCAAAATTTACGGAAGTTATTTAGATGCTTGGTATTTTAACAAGGGTAATTTATTTAATAAAAAAGAAACCAATTCAATTGTATTTTATTCCAGAATTATTAAAAACGTAGAGGAAGAATATTGCTAATAGAAATGTAAAAAAAGAAGTTTCTTTCCCAACTTTTCAGAAAGAATATTTGAAAGAAAAAATATTTTAAGAATTATAATTATTTGAACAATTTTTTTAGAAATGAGTATAGAAGTAACTATATTTTTTGATAGTCCAAAATCATTTGAACTGGCTAACATAAGACCTTTAAATGGGATTGCTGGATTGTATTTTATATTTAGTCAATCTATTGATATTCAATATCCTTTCGATAAATCAAAATTGTTATATATTGGAATGAGCGAAAAAAAGACAAATAGTATAGCTAGTAGATTATCTGGGCATTTTGATGGTAAATCCAAAAACATAGGGCTAACAAATTATAGAAAAGTTGAGCCTCTTTTATTTACTTATATCAATTTTGAAATGTTACAAAATATTTGGCATTTTAGGATTGAAGATTTAGAAAGTTTTTTTTTATTAAATTTTGTAGAGCATTATGGTGTCTATCCTATTTGTAATAACAAAACAGGATTTGAAATTCTAAATAATACACTCTCAACAAGTTTTAAAATTGATTGGGATTATTTTAAATAACATACTATGGAAAATAAAGTAAAATCTGGTAAAGAAATATTAGATGATTTTTTTGAAAATATTGAAAACATCGAAAATGTTGATAAAGACATAGCAAAAATGCTGGCAGACTTGTACAAGCAAAATAAGCTTACTGATGTGAATGTTAAAAATGAACTTCCAAAACTTCGAATAAAAGATGGCAATTAAAATTAATAATCTCAAAATTAAAGGTATTCGAGGTGCAAAAGAAACTTTAGAGTTGCCATTAAACGGAAAATCTATTTTACTCTATGGCGATAATGGTACTGGAAAAAGTAGTATTTCAGATGCTATTGAATGGTTTTATACTGATAAGGTTTCTCATTTATCTAGCAAAGAAATAGATTTAAAGGATGCTATTAGAAACGCCACTTTAACTGATTTGGATACATCCGAAGTAGCAATTTCATTTAGTAAATCAAATTTTAACGTAACAAAAACCCTTACCTTCAAAAAGAATAAATTAATAACAGAAATTTTAAATACTTCTGATGAATTTGGAAAATATATTATTGATTCAGAAAGTGAAAATTTATCATTACGATACCAGGACATTAGAAATTTTGTTGATAATACACTTGGAGAAAAACTAAAATACTTATCTGATATAATAGGATTTGAAGAAGTAACCAACAAAAAAATTGTATTGCAAAAATCTCATAATTCATTAAAAAGTGAAATTAAAGCCCAAAACTTTGAAAATCAAATAAATAATCAAAAGCAGATTCTAATTGATAAGCTAGGTGCATCAATTAGTCAAGAAAAAAATCTTTTTGACACTATTAATGATAAAGCTAAAAAACTAAATACTGGTATAGAAGTAAAATCTATTGAGGAAATAAATACATTACTCAATCACTTAAACAAGTCTGTCAATAATAACCAACAAGTTGAATTAAAGTTTTTAGAAGACACAAAAAATGCTTTGGCTGTCCTAATCAGTGAAACAGATTTAATTAATTCAGAGTATGAGAAATATTATAAGGAATTTGAAAAAATAGCCAATGATGTTGATGCAATAATGAAGACATTTTTGGGTGAATTACTTAATATAGGAAAAACTGTTTTATCTAAAGAGTATCATAAAGACCAAAGTTGTCCGCTTTGTTTACAAACAAAAAACACCAATGATCTTCAAATAGAAATTCAAGAAAGATTGATTGAAATTGAAGAATCATCAAAGAAAAAAGCTGAATTTGAAAAAGCAAAAAAAATAGTTAACGATATTGCATTAGAGAGAATTAAAAGATTAGATTTTATACTTGCAAATAACGAAATAAATAAAGAAGAAAACAAGGAGATAAAAGACGCAATAATTGCTGTTAAAACCAAAATATCCGAATATCAAAAAGCTAGTATTGTAAAAGTTACATCAGGCGAAAAATTGCAAACTGCTGAAAAGTTAAAATTACAAGTTGTTGATTATAATATTCAAAAAGAAATTAATGACAGAGTTTTAAAAATACAGGAATTACAAAAAGGAGATAACGCCACGGTCTTATATTCAAATATTACGGCTTCAAAAGATGCGTTTTTAAATATAAAAAAGTATGAAAATCAAAAAGATATATTAGAAAAACAACGTAAAACATTAGAGATTATTTATAATGAGTTTGTGAAAAAGCAAAAAGAAGGTCTTGAAAATTTTATAAATACATTCTCTGGAAAAATTAATGAGTTTTATCAATATATGAATCCTGACGAGCCTTTTCATGAAATAAAAATTATTACTATTGGAGAAGATGATGAATTAGATGGTATCACGATACAATATAAATATAATGAAAAATGGGTTTCTCCGCCTCAAAAATATTTCAGTGAATCACATTTGAATTGTTTTGGATTATCCTTTTTTTTAGCATCTGTAGAGGCATTCAATAAAGAAAATAAATTTATTGTGCTTGATGATGTAATTTCTAGCTTTGATTCAACACATCGTAAAAGATTTGCAGAATTGTTATTTGAAAAATTTGCAGAATATCAAATAATTTTGCTTACCCACGAGCAAGAATGGTTCACAAATATTGTAAGTCCACTTGCAAAGAAAAAAGGTTGGCTTACAAATGAAATTAAATGGACAGAAACCAAAGGAACTCATATTGAAGAAGAACCAATTGAAACAAGAACTTTCATTGAAAATTCTATTGCAAATAGTAACATAGAAAATCTAGGAAACCCGATTAGAATATATCTTGAACATTTTTTAAAGGAAATTTGTTTAAATCTTGATGTTAAAGTTAGTTTTAGATTAAATGATAAAAACGAAAAGCGAATGGTAGATGAACTTATTGGTGAGATAAAATCTAGAATTAATGGTAAAAGTTCAGAGCTTAAAGTAAAAATACCAATAATTGAACGTGTAGGTAATTCTGCACTGATGGGTAATTTACTTTCACACGATAATCCGTTTAATCCTAAATTGGGAGATCTTAAAGCATTTTGGAATGATATTATTGAATTAGAAAAAATATTTCTTTGTCAAGAAGTAAATTGTAAACGACCAAAAGTAAGTTTACAAAATTATGATAATGTAGCTCAAAAAATTCGCTGTGGTTGTGATGCTGCAAAGTATGATTGGAAAAAGTAATTTTAAACCATATTACACTATGTTTATAATTCTAATTACTAAAGAAAAGTGAACTACTAAAAACCAAATTAATATATAAAAATTCAATAAAAATAAATATATGAATACATCATTACAAAACACATCAGTTAAATATTCTGACTTATTAAGTGAAATAGAAACAGGGCAAGTAAAAATACCTCAATTTCAAAGAAAGTTCGTCTGGGGCATAAAAGCTTCTGCAAAATTGCTAGATAGTATAATGAAAGGTTACCCAATTGGGACTTTTATTTATTGGAGAACTAATGAGCGTTTAAGGTCTGTTAGAAATTTAGGAAATATTACTTTGCCAGAACCAAACAATGGTGAATTTGTAAATTATGTTTTAGATGGTCAACAAAGATTAACATCGCTTTATGCGGCATTAAAAGGTGTTAGAATTGGTGAAGAAGATGGTAAAACAACTGATTATTCAGAAATTTATGTTGACTTATTAGCCGTTGAAGATGATGAAATTGTAACAACCGAAATTGAAGGAAGAAATCCACAACAAATAATAAAAATAACAGATTTAATGAAAGGTGGTTATGCAATTTTTAAATTGTATCCTGAGGAATATCATACAAAATTAGAATATTTAAAGGAAGTCTTAACAGGTTATACTTTTTCTGTTATTAATTTAAAAAACGCTCAAATTGATGTAGCAACCGAAGTATTCACAAGATTGAACGTTGGTGGTAAGGCTTTAACTTTATTTGAAATTATGGTAGCAAAAACATATCATATTTTTCAACAAAAAAATAAAAGCAATGATGAAGAAGCAATATTTGATTTATCAGTTAAATATGAAGAATTATCAGCCGAATTAAGTGCAAGTCATTATGATACAATCCCCTCAGCAACAATATTACAAGTCGTTTCAATTTTATTAGAAAAAGATTGTACCAGAAAAACAATTCTAAAACTTGATAAAATGGAATTTATTCAAATTTGGGATGATGCTTGTAACTGTATTAAAAGTAGTATAGATTTTTTTAGAGGTTATGGAATTGTAGTAGGAAGAATTTTACCGTATAATGCTTTATTAGTACCTTTTAGTTATTTCTTTTATAAACACAAGAATAATCCAACTGGAGATATGAAAAAAAGATTAGAAGATTTCTTTTGGCGTGTTTCATTAGGTTTTAGGTATTCTTCGGGAGTTGAAGGTAAATTAGTTCAAGACATTGCAAAAATTGATAAAATAATTGCTAACGAATTGCCAAAATATGAATGGGGTGTTACTGTTAATAAAGAGTTTGTTGAGTCTCAAGGTTGGTTCAGTACTGGTAAATCTTTCAATAAGGCAATTTTATGTTTATTTGCAAAACAAAAACCGAAATCATTTGATAATAATTTAGATGTTATTATTGACAATAGTTGGTTAAAAATTGCTTCTAGTAAAAATTACCATCATTTTTTTCCAAAATCATGGATGGCTAAAAATAAAAAAGAAAAAGACTATTTTTTTGTAAATCATATTGTTAATATAACTATCGTAGATGATTTTTTAAATAAGAATGTAATAAAAGCAAAAAGTCCAGCAACTTATATGAAAAGCTTTAATTCAAAAAATGATGAATTAGCAGAAACAATGAAAACTCATTTTATTGATATTGAAAAAGATGGTATTTGGGAAAATGATTACGATTTATTTTACAACAATCGATTAAAAAGAATTGCAAATGCACTTAATAAAATGATTATACCTCAAGAAACTTCAAATCAGGAACTTGAAGTATATGAAGATTCCGAAGAAATAATTAATGAAAATTAAACAATAGTAATCGAATAGATAGTGCCTTTGGAAAATATCACTACAATAACTTAAAAAACGAATGCAAGCTAGGATTTATGAGTGTTTCTAAAGGATAGTCATTTTGTATAAAGTATAGATTTGAATGTTGAAATTTTCAAAAACCTAAAACTTCAGATTAGCACAGCATACAATTGATTGAAAGAATTCAAATAAAATTATTTTATTTAAATCAATTATAAATAATAAAATATTAACAAAAAAATATTTTTATTAACACTATCTGTTAACAAAAAAAAATATATTTGCATGAAAATTACGTTTGATAATAACAAATTAAAGAAGTATGCTAATGACGATAGATTAGCAGAAAAGAAGCTTGGCAAACGTGAAGCTGTATTATACAAACAGCGACTAGATGATTTAGAAGCAGCACAAACTTTAGAAGATGTTAGAAATTTACCTGGCAAATACCATGAATTAGTTGGGAACAGAAAAGGACAATGGGCTTGTAATTTAGTTCATCCTTACAGATTAATTTTTGAGCCTCACGAAGACCCAATCCCAACAAATGAAGACGGTCAATATCTCTGGATAGAGATAAAAGGAGTTGAAATAATTGAAATTGAAGATTATCACTAACAAAAAAACAAATGGCAACATTAAATCAATACTACCCTCAAACAGTTTCGCATCCCGGTACAACTTTAGCTGAGATTTTAGTTGAAAAAGAAATGGGAGCAAAAGAATTTGCGGTTAGAACAGGAAAACCAGAAAAAACAATTTCGGATGTTTTGAATGGAAAAAGCAGTATTACTCCCGAAATGGGGATTTTATTTGAACAAGTATTAAAAATTCCTTCTCATTTTTGGATTAATAGGCAACGAACTTATGATGAATTTTTAGCAAGAGTTGAATATCAAAAAACAATAGAAGAAGGTATAGAATGGTCAAAAACTTTTCCTTATGCAAAAATGGCGTCATTAGGTTGGGTAAAACCAACTACAAAAAAAGAAGTAAAAGTCATTAATCTATTTGAATATTTTCAAGTCTCAAATACTAAAGGATATTTTGATTTTTACCATAATCAAAAGCTTTTAGTCAATTTTAGAATTTCATTAAAAGAAAATGAAAATGCGGGAGCTATAGCTGCTTGGTTAAGACAAGGAGAAATTCAAGCAGATGCTTTTAATATTCCAGAATTTGATAAAAAGAAGTTAACCGAGATTTTACCAAAATTAAAAGCAATAATGGCATCTCAACCAAATGATTTTTTTAGTCAGATTCAATCATTATGCAATTATGCAGGCGTAAAGGTTGTACATACGCCTTGTTTGCCAAAAGCACCAATTCACGGTTCTACAAGATGGTTAAATGATGTTCCATTAGTTCAATTAAGTGGGCGCTATAAAAGAAATGATATTTTTTGGTTTACATTTTTTCATGAAATAGGGCATATTTTGCTTCACGGTAAAAAATACATTTCAATTGAAAATATTGAATATGATGGAGAAAATCAAGTTTACGAGAAAGAAGCTGATGCTTTTTCTGCTGATTTATTGTTGAATAAAGGGCAAGAAAATGAAATTATTAGCAATCATAGATTAACTGAAACAGATGTAATTAGATTTGCCAAAAAATTTCAAACCCATCCAGCTGTTATAATTGGACGATTACAACATTTAAAATTAGTTCCTTTCGGAATGGGGAATAATTTGTGTAAACCAATTGAGTTTATTTAATGTTGTAAATCTTTTGAACGACATCTTAAAGCAATGACTGTAATATTTTTAAATACTTTAATAATGGTATTTGGGGTTTAGTAAATACAAAACAATCAGATTTCCTAAAAGAAATATGCAATTAAAAAACACCATAGATTTTTATTTTTCATTTTTTGAAAATAAAAAACTTTTTAGGGTTTTTCCAAAGCTTAAGGAAGAGTTGCTTTCACAGTATAATCAAATAATTTATAATTCTGATAAACAAAACTCAAATATTGATTTATTTCAAGAATACTTTCAAGTAATAGATACTGGAATAAAAGATGACCATTATATTGTTTCTTGGTTAATTGGGAAAATAGATAATTTAGTTTCTAAAAATAATTTGCCAAAAGTACATTTTAATATTAAAAGTCTTTTTTCAGATATAGAAAATCTTGACCCAAATAAATCCCTTTTTTATTCAAATAAAGATGAAAAAGATTTTAAACCAATTTACGTTTCCTATTATTTACCAATTGGTAATTTAATTGTCGTTGACGGAAATCATAGGGTTAAAGAATTTATTAATAGAAGAAAAGAAAAAATAGAAGGTTATTATTTTACTCCAGATTGGAATTTTCAAACCATGAATGAACTAAGTTTTTCTTTGTATAAATTTCATCATAATTTGGTTACTTTACACAGTTTATGCCAAAAAAAAGATATTAATTTATGGAGTTTTAAAGTGGATAAAAGCCTTATGCCAAATACTTTTTATGGAGATAAAACAGTGTTTAAAAACTTAATATTTAAAAAATTCTTATTGCTTTTTTGTAAATAAAACCCAACCCCAATTAAGGAGTTGGGTTCTTCTCAATTCAAGAACCAATTGTAGTCTCCACTACCAACTAGTGCTTTTTGAATGCCTTGAGTAAACTCAAACGCATTCAATCCTTTCTCTAGGAATGAATCGATATAAGTTGATTTGTTTGCACCAGTATAAAGATTAAAGAATTTCCATAGGCTTATTTTGCCATTGGTTTCTTTACAGAAGTTTTCATCTTCAAGATAGGCTTTGGCAATTGCATTTAACTGACCATCATTAAATTGAAGTTCTGGGATTTCTGTTTTTAAATTCTTTGGTAAATGTTGATATAATCTTCCTCTACCCAAGATTTGACAAAATTGAGTTTCAGTCAAATACTGGTTTTCTAAACTTTGCATTTGTGTAAAGTGATTTTCCATATCGTATGAACTGAGTAATTGCAAAATATGCTTTTTTAGCTCATCAACACTCATAACTTTTACATCACTCAAAAAACCATCTGTAGAAATGCAAGTATTTAAACAAACTAAATTCCTGAAGCCAATAAATGCTTTAAAGCGTTCTGGACTTTTTTTACTGTACAAATTTTGATGATTCAAAGCTCTCACACCACCAACGCATAAAGTCAACGTATTCCCGCCAATCACTCTAGTAATTGATGGAATTTCTATACAAAAAGCCATACGTTCCCAATTCAAAGTTTTTTCATGTGGCAAAAGTTCATGTACTGGTTTTCTTAATGCTTCGGCTGTCCTCCCTTTTAAAATATGGGACACACGAATATCAGGTTCTAATATTTCTTCGTTACCAAAAACTTCATGAACACAATCTTGGGTAGCTTTTATAAAATCCTGATGTGGAATTGTCAATTCGTTATCTTTGGCAAAAATACTTGTAGTACATTCATTTTCTAATTGATATAAAGTTGAAACTTCTGTATTGGCTTCGATAAAAGGATTGTTTATAGATTTTTTTACTACTGTTGTGGTAACGGTTGGAACTTCTAAATTACCAGTAGGTTTAAAATGATTACTGATAGTTTCCAAATTTAAAACTGGCTTTACAGGTTGTAATACATAAACATCCTGATTAATTCTTGATTCAATGGTGAGTGTGTCCATTTGTTGAGAAAGTTTGAGGGTTTAACAATAATTCTTTTGCATTGATAGTTTCTTTTTGAAGTTTGAAATCATACTCCAATAATTCCCTCCAACTGCTGTATTGGTTGTAGAGAACTTTTAATTCATCAATGGTTTTAGTGGCTGTGATTTTACCTCTTGCATCTTGTAAATTAGTTCCACTATTGCACCAATCCAATATTTTTTTACCTGTATTGGAATTGATTATAAACTCTGGTTTACCAAAAAATAATCCTGATCTGTCTTTTGAACTGACGCAAAAATTTTTAATATCAATATCGAATACAATTGTAAATTCAAAATCAATACCATCACGTTGAATACTTTTTAAGCCAACTTTTTCAGGAATGAACTTTCCATCTTTTTGATTTAAAACGTAGTCTTGTTTTGTGCGAATTGTAGCTATAACGTGGGCATCACATTGAAGAATTTTGTCAATAAACAATTTCTCTAATGGTTTAATTTTTGACCAATTGGTAAACGAATTTCCAGCTAATGAACTGTGATATTCTAACAAACACTCCCAGTTATGTGACATAGAATCGACGATTATTACTTCCATTCCTGCTTTTTCACAAACTTCAATAGCCTTTACATAATTTTCTGAAGTAAAAGGAGGTTTCAATGTAAGTACATTATATTGCCCAAGATGGCTGTAGATGTCTGCACTACCGTTTTCTGTACAAATTACAGCTACTTTACTAAAATCTCCATTTGTAAGTCCTTGTGCTAAAAGTAAACTTGAGTACGATTTACCTGACCCGCTAGGACCTTGTATTGCCATTTTTATTTTGGCTTTCTTCCTTTCTGACTTCCTTAATTCCATGAGTTAAATGTTTAAAATTGTTAATATTAATTTGAATTGATTAATTTTTAAATGAAAAAAGGTTAATCTCAAAATGAAATTAACCTTTGGTTAAAAATGTAAGTTGTATAATTACAAAATGTATTTTTGAATATACTTTATACCGTATGATGATATTAAAACAGTAAGGTAACGGTTTTGAGTAACCTCAAAAAAACCACTTTCTTTCCAGTCGTCTAATGGCAAGTTGTATCTGTCAAGTATTTCTTTCTCTCGCAAAAGTTTAAAGAGATTTTTTTGACCTAGACCTTTTTGATTAATAATTTCGGCAGCTTCTCTAAAATTGTGAAATTTATTCGGACCTACAATAATATCCAAATCTTGAGTAAACAGGTTAAAATTCATCATAAATCCAGTAATTTTTCGTTTTCAATATCTAACGTAACATTCTCAAATTCTTTTAAATAAGATTGTGTAATTTCTACGTTTGAATGCCCCATAGATTGTGAGATAATGTCAGACGATACCCCTAAAAACTTCATATTTGTTGCGTATGAATGCCTGATTACATAACTGGAAATATTACTATCAACTCCAGCTATTTTTGCTAATTCCTTTAAGTCATTATTAAATTTTTTTAAAGTATTTATTCTCCTATTTGCAAATTGTGTCGGATTCATATTTTCATCGACTAAAATTGGAAAAATGAATTGTGAATTAATTTGTGATTTTCTGTAATAGTTTAAAATCAAACTAACTGGTTCAAGTATTCTTATAACAAATTGTCTCTTGGTTTTACTTCTAGTATAGTAAATATTTTCCCCCTGTATATTAGACCATTTTAATTTCATCATATCAATAAAATTAATGCCTCTGCAATAATAAGAAAACAAGAAATAATTAAACGTATTTTGTAAATGTGGATATTCCAAGATATTTATTTTTAAAACCTTCTTAACATCTTCAATCGTCAATGCTCTTTTAGTAGTAGCCCCTTTCAATTTTGAAACTTTGTAATTTTCAAATGGGTAAGGATTTTTAGGTATAATTTGCCTATTTCTTGCTTTATTGAATAGTGCTTTAAAGCCTCGCATTTTGAATGATATTCCGCCATTTTGATTTCCATTTTCACGAAGAAACACCTCATATTTTTCTAAAAATGTTGTGTTTATATCTTTGAATTTTATTTTTTTTCCTTTAAATTTTACAATTGAATCTCGGGTGCTTTGATATGCTCTGGCATTACTTATATTTCCTGACCTTGTCATTTCATCAATAATTTCATTGTAAAAATCAATAACATTGATGTCTTTTTCTATAGCATCAGTTCCTCTAAACTTTACTTCAAAATCTGCCAAAGTATAATTTAAATTATCTAATTGAAAATCTCTAATAATTTGGTTTGCCCTTGATTTATAATTGTTTAAAAGTAAATTTTCGGCTTTATAGTCATTGTGCTTTTTTGTGAATTGTTCGTTTCCAAAATTTTCTTTTAAACATTTTAATCCCAAACTGATATTTTTTCGTTTCCTATTTTTTATTACACTTAAATATACCGTATGATAACCATTGGACATAGGTTTACTACCAAGTACGATTTTGATACTTGCATTTGTCATAATTTCTTAAATTTTTAGATTAAACCGCCCCAAGGATAGGGGCGGTATTACATAAGTTGCAGGTCTTACATACTTACATTATAATTTTTTAAAAACTCCTTTTTTAACTTTCTTGATAAATCTCTTTTTTTGAAATTGTGATAATTTATCATCAATTGTCCTTTTCGGGATATTTCTTTTTATTCCAACTTCTAACACATCTTGTCTTGTAAATTGGTCTCTCAATTCATCTAAAATTTCTTCATCTTGAATTGATAAAACGCCACTTTCAATGGTGTCAAAAGTAAACTGAGAATGTCTTAAAAGAGTATCTGTTAATTCTAATGCAATTAGAAAATCTCTATTTGTACAAACTAAAGTTTCTGTTTCTGCAAGTTTACTTTTAAATCTTAATGCAGTTAGAATCATTGATATTCTGAACATAATTAATCCATGTCTGTTAAGATTAGACAAGAAAGCTTCAGAATGTTTATCTATTATAAATGCTCTAATATATTTAAACCTACTGGTAAATCTTTTTATTTGATTTTCTGTAAATTGAAATTCTATTGGCTTTTTCAAGTTTGATAATTCACCGTATAAATTAAAAATATCATTTGATAAATTTTCAAATGCGATTCTGTTTTCTTTTGATTTTACAGCAAATACATTTTTAAATTCTGCTATTTCATCGAAGCTGTAAACTATAAATCTTGAAAAAAGACCATTGTCCTTTGATTTTATTAGTGGTTGTAGTTGATTTTGAGTGCCTGAAATTACCATTGACAATTTCGGCTCACTGATTTCTTCAAAAACACTATCCATCTTTCTGCTAATAGAAAGAGGTTCGTGGTGCCAAGCCTTACGCAGGACATCAGAATAATTACTCCAATCATTATTTAACATACTGGAAAGTGTGTCGGCTTCGCTTTCCATTATTAATAATCCGTGTTCTGAACTACCTAAGAATGAATATACTTCTGCTGTACTTACATTTGCTGGTAAAATTTTTATTTTGATATTAGGGCAAACTTCATTTTTTGATTCTTTATTCCCTTTTTTGCTGTTCTCACACAAAATTAATTCAGCTTTGCTGTCTTCTAATATTTTGTTGTGGATTTTGTCTATTAAAATTCTCGAATAATTCATAACACCCTTTCCACTAGCAGGTGGGGCGACTATTAAAACATAAAGATTTGAATAAACATCATCGCCATCATAATAACCTTTAATGTTTGGTAAACAATTACTCAATACTCCAATACTTGACATTAAAACAATATCCTTTTCTCGACCTTCAAATGATTCAGTTATTGATTTTAATTCCTCTGGTAAGTTTTTGTAAATTTCTTTACTAATTAATCTTCTTTCCATCTTTATTTTTTTAAATGGTTATTTATTTCATTCTCTAAAACTCTGATAGATTTTAATTCATTTTGTTTCATCCAATCATCTAAATCGGATTTTTTAAAGTAGAGTTTGCCACCATTTGGCTTGGAATAAGTTATCAATCTACTTGATGTTAGTTTGTACAACATACTAATGCTAACGTCTAAATAATCCAATGCTTGTTTGAAACTCAACATTTCCTTTTGTGGTAATATTACCATATTTTGGAACTCATCACTTATTGATAAAGTGTTCTTCTCCATATTCTTAAAATTAAATTATTAAAAGAAAACTCGTTGATTTTTGCAAAAATCTTGTACAAAGATAATTTACAAAAAAGCGTATTATGAAAAAGTGTAAGAAAGGTGTAAGGGGAAGTGTAATGTTTTTGGCTTACAATAGTTTGAAATCTTTAATAAATGAAGATAGTTTATCAATTTCCTTATCTGAAATATCATTTTTTGCCTTGTTGTAATTAGTTTCGGTTATTAGTGTTTTACCTCCTTTTGTGTAAAATCTTTTAGAACTTTCAATTGATTTACCAGTTAAATTATCAAATAAAACATTTATTGTTTCAAGATATTTCATTGCTAATCCGTTTTTACAATTGAATTGAATTTTTTCATTAGTGTCATTATCGGTTAAAACCGAAACAAAAGATTCTTTAGAAATTTGGTCGGCATCAATTATGTCATTATCAGCAGTAATATTATATAATTCGTAAAACTTACTCTTTTTAATGTTTACTTTAACTTTAAAGAAAGAATTGGTCAAGTTTATTAAAGCTGTATTATATAAATCAATTTTATATTTTTCGTTCAAATATGAAACAATTTCTTCAAAGGGTTTCTGGCAAATAGTGAATTTTTGAAGCAAATCATCCTCTTTACTTTGAATATAGCTGATAGTTTTTTTTATATATTCTATAAATTTATTCTTCTGAATTGAATCTGATGAAATAATTACTGAATCTATATCCTTCTTAATAATTTGAGTTTCATTCCAAAGTATCTCTTTTAAATGGTCTTCAAATTTTATCGTTATGTATTCTTCATTATAATCGTCATAGTATTCAATTATACCAATGTCAGTATTTAAATGTATAGGAGTTTCTTCATGTTTTAGATTTTTCAAAATAAATGTTTCTTTCAAAAAATCAATATTTTTAAAAGTTAGTAGATTTTGTAAATTAAAAAGGATAATATAGTTTTGTTGGTCAGCCATAAATACAAAAATATAAAATGTTGCAGTATAGTTGCAGTCGTAAAATTAAAAAAGACCTTACATTTCTGTAAAGCCTTGTTATCATTGGTGGAGAATATCGGATTCGAACCGACCACCTCTTGCCTGCCAGGCAAGCGCTCTAGCCAAATGAGCTAATCCCCCAAGGTGTGCGCAAATATACTATTTAAATCTACCAAAAAACAAATTTTAAAGACAAATTCATTCTTACAAGGAGTTGGTGAATTCCGCATTACTTTTTTTAACTTTACCCAAAAAAAGTATGATTTCTGAAAACGCAATGGGTTCCTTAGAGACCAGCATCAATAATAGAGTAGCAACGGTAACTTTTAGTCATCCCTCGAGTAACTCCTTTCCAAGAGAACTATTAAATCGCTTGACAGCTGAATTTAGCACATTAGACCAAAACCCAAACGTGTCTGTAATTGTGATTCAAAGTAGTGGTACTGGAGTATTTTGTGCAGGTGCTTCTTTTGATGAGTTGCTTGCAGTACAAGATGAAGCTGCTGGGACACATTTTTTCTCTGGTTTTGCAAACTTGATAAATGCCATGCGCAACTGTTCTAAACTTATTATTGGTAGAGTGCATGGAAAAGCAGTAGGAGGTGGAGTAGGAATTGCATCGGCTTGTGATTACGCGATGGCTACGCAGCATGCCGCAATTAAATTATCAGAACTAGCCATAGGAATAGGTCCGTTTGTAATTGAACCTGCTGTGACCCGAAAAATAGGGAAAACAGCAATGTCTGAAATGACTCTTGCGGCACAAGAGTGGAAGTCGGCTGACTGGGCCAAATCAAAAGGGCTCTATGCCGTAGTTTGTGATAGTATAGAGGAGCTGGATCTTGCAGTAAGTAACTTTAGCAATACCTTGTCAAGTTATAACCCCGAGGCATTACTGGAAATGAAAAAAGTACTGTGGGAAGGAACACAACATTGGGACACGCTTTTATTAGATCGTGCCGCTATTTCGGGGAAGTTGGTTTTGTCTGAATTTACTAAAAATGCTTTAGCACAGTTTAAAAAATAGAATGAAATAACGAGCCATTCAAATTCATGATTTAGTATCTCAATATAAAATAGCAAAACCCCCGAAAATTATTTTTTCGGGGGGTTTTATTGGGTTACAGTTTTAAAATCAACTCTATTTAAACTGTTTTTTGAGCCGTGTTTTTAGAATATTTATATCCCGCAAAAATAGCCACTAGTGCCATTGGCAAAAGGTAATCATCTATTGGTGCTGCAGGAGCATCAGCTCCTTCTAGTCCGCCGGTTGTACCATCAGTGTCTCCCGGAGCTTGTGCTAGCATGGTAACACTAGAGAGTATAAAAAAAGCAACGATATAAAATTGTATTACTATGTTTTTCATGATTTAATTTTAAAATTTTAATTCCAGTATGTGTTTTTTATTGGCTACAGCCTAAAAAATAGCTTTTTTAGTTACCGTTTTATTATCTTCTGAAGTAATTTGGATTAAAACAGCTTGTTTGCTTGCCGTAACGTTTTTGATACTTGCTGTATTTGCATTTACCTCTTTTTGTTCTGCAATTAAAACGCCTCTTATATCAAAAACGCGGATGTTTTTGATAGCATTTTTTCCTGTAGATACGTTTAATGTTCCGTTTTGATTGAAGACAATTACGCTATTTTCATCAAAGTAAGGAGTGTTGATATCTAAAGTTTGGTTGTTTTTGAAAGCAATTTCGAAACGGTTTTTAAAAGTTCCCGCTTCACTGGTAAATGTGTATGAACCTGTTTTAAGGTTTTGCTCTGTTCCTGCTTTTAGATCTTTAAGTACAATTTCTTGGTTTCCTAAAAACAAACCGTCTACCTTGTCTATTGCAATGGTAAAACTACCCGCAAGTTCTGTTTTAAAGCTTAAAGGAACAATGTCACCAGAATCAAATGGTAATCCTTTGGCTTGAATAACAAATTCTTCTCCTTTTAAAGAACTGGTTAGAGCAGTTTCATTATCATTGATGTATTTTCCGTCTAATGTATTGTCAATTTCGCTAGTGGCGCCATCCATGTAAGCAACCATCATTTGGTTCACAGGTTCAGTACCTTTAGATAGATTCAACCAGATTCTGTTTTTCTCAGTTGTAGTAGTTTTTAGTATTTGATTTGAATTGTTGGCAGTACGCATTGTATTAGCAAATGCAACTGAATTTGAAGTTGTTTTTACAATAAATCCTTGTCCTACTTGAATAGTTCCGTTTGGCGTGATTCCGCCATTACCTGGTGTCCCCACAGCTCCTGCCATTGTATAAGTAGCGTAAGCAGTTCCTGTAGCAGCATTTGTTTTTCTCCAAAAATACAACGGTTCTGTAAGGTTATTAACAGTGATAAAAGCATCAGCGCTGATGGTAGATGGATAAGGATTTCCTACTGCATTAAAAGTTCCTGAAGTCAAACCAGGAACAGAGATGTTTCCATTGTTTGGAACCCCTCTAAAGATTCCGCTCCAGATAGTAGGTGTGGTAGGATGATCATTTGGAACACGAATTAAATACCCATTTCCTGATGCAAAATCAGTAGTAGCTGGAGCAGCCACTGGTACATAAATGTTTGTGGTTGAATTGTACGTATAAAAACGATTGTCTAGCGTATTAGGTGAAAAAGCTTTTAATTTTTGACCACTTACTGGTGAAGACCATAAACTGTAATCTAAAAGCATAAGTGAAGCTCCGTTTCTATTGACAGTGATTTCACCTGTGTTTGAAGTATTGTTTACTTGGATTAAGTTGGCATTATTTTCTAATGTAACGGTGCCATTATTTATGATTTCGTTTTGAATAGTGAGGTTTGTTCCAGAGTTTATTGTCAAAGATTTTCCTGAATTTACAGTTAATTTTTTGGCAGTAAATGTGCCGTTTGTGCTTGTACCGTAAGTATCATTTATTACCGTTTTTAAAGCTAGTGTTGGAGTTAGTCCATCTGTCCAAGCAGCAGTTTCCCATACGGATGCTAGTTCAAAATCTATACTATTTAGGGCGAAATAAGTATTGTTTTTTGTCCAATTTGCAGGGTCATTAACCAATATTTTGTATGCTATGAATGAAGATTTTTCGTCCTTTGGAGATAAAGTTCCGCTATATTCAACATTGTCAGAATCGCCAGTTACAATATTACCGTTTGTGGTATTTAAAGCTGTTGGTAGATACGAATTATTGGTGTTTGCCGTACCACTAGTTATCCAACTAAGGTTTGATAAGCCATAAATAAAGTTTGGACTGGAGGCTGATCCTTCGTAAATAAAAAGATTTTCAGATGAAGAAGATAAACCGTTCAAGTTACCACTAACAATTGTACCTAAATCTGTTAATGGTGTGTCATTTATAAGAATAACTGTCCCAATTGAAATTGTTGTACCTGTGTTGTTTTTCCAAATTAATGAATTTTCATTGTTTTTTAATGCTCCTGCTTCAAATGCGTTATCTGTGAAAATTATTTCAGCATCTACAGGAATAGGCACCCAGTTTACAAAAGAGAAACTATCAGGAACATCTGTTGTCATAGCAATAATGCTAATATCGCCAACTCCAAAGTTGAGTGGAACAGCTTTAGCAGTAACTCTAAAAGTATAAGAGGAGTCCGTTGGGTCGTCATTTGTAATAATCACAGTATCTGTAAAAGTACCTGCTACCAAACTGTTGAAATTTATAGTAAATGTAGTAAAGCCACCTACCGCTATTGTTGCAGGAAGTGCAATACCTGCTATAGTATATGAAGTCCCAGTATTCATTGTAATACTATTAACAGTTAAAGGACCGGTTCCAGCATTTTCTATTGTAAAGTTTTTAGATGAGCTTGTATTAATAATTGAAGTACCAAAATCAGTTAGGTCTGTAGCACTTGGAGTACTGTCTCCTGATACGATATTAATATTATTCCCTTTGACAGCAATGTTTGGTGTTGGCACTTCTGCTATTGCTTTGATGGCATAATTATACACACCTTCGTCTGTGTCATTACACAATACTTCAATATTTTCGTTAAAAGTTCCTGCTGTTGAACTGTTGAAAGCAACCGAAAAAGTAGTTGAGCTTCCTGCAGGAATTGTAGTTAATGTTGGTTGTGTGATTGTAAATTCTGTTAGTCCTAATGACTTTTGTACAAAAGGGGATGTTAAAACTAAATCTGCAGAGCCAGTATTTTCTATTGTATAGGTTTTGGTAACATTGGTGCTTGTGGCAACTGTACCAAAATCCGTAGCGTTACTTGTAGATGCTGGTGTTGCTCCATCAACAATAGAAACAGCATTTCCTTTTATGTTGATTTCGGGGCCAGAAGAAGATACAATTCCTGTTATTGAAATGTCGTCAATACCTACTCCAATGGTATTTGAAGTTCCACCAACAGTAAATTTTATTTTGACTTGAGTACCGCTATATGAACTTATATTAAAAGGAGTTTGTGCAGTCATAGTTCCAGAAGTTGGAGTTACTGTTCCCAAATTAGTCCAATTTGCTCCATTATCAATAGAAATCCAAACAGTGATTACGTGCTCACCAGAAGTTATTGTTCCAAAAGTTCTTGCCTTAAAATTTAAAGTTTCACCTGTGTAGCCATCAAAATCCATAGCGGGGCTAATTGTTTGCGATGATGCAGTCAACAACTGTAGATAAGTAGTCCCCGCTAGACCTGTATCAGTCCAAGTTGCAAAACCTGAAACATCTGTACGAACAGGAGTAATGTTAACCTGCCCCCAACTCGCTTGTGTATTCAAAAATAAAAAGGCAAACAATAGTAACAATCCTTTGATTGTTGTTTTGTTTTTTGCTTGAAAAAAAGCTAAAGTAATTTTATTCATAAAAGTAAATAGTATTGGTTAGTTAGTTTACTCAAATTATTGAAAATGCCTACTAGGCACTTTTTATATAAAATAAAAAGGCTACCGTTTTAATATCAATTATTTGAATATCAAATATAAAATATAAATGTAAGAAAATAGTTTTAGTGTGTTAATTTATTGTAAATTTTAATCGGATATAACCTGTTATTCTAATGTGTTTATTTCTGATAGTTAGCCGTTTTATTGGGATTAAAGTGTATTGGTGCATAAAGATTATTCGGGAACTCAAAAAATCACTAAGTTTGCACCAAAATGTATCCCAATGAGCAATATTAGAATTACAAAACAATTTAGTTTTGAGACTGGTCACGCTTTGTATGGCTATGACGGCAAATGCAAAAATGTGCACGGACATAGTTATAAATTGTCAGTAACCGTGATAGGTACGCCAATTACTGACCGTTCTAACGTGAAATTCGGAATGGTAATTGACTTTACGGATTTAAAGAAAATTGTAAAAGAAGAAATTGTAGATCAATTTGATCACGCCACAGTTTTTAACGGAACAACACCTCATATTGATCTGGCTAATGAGTTGATCGCCCGCGGGCATCATGTTATTCTAGTTGATTATCAACCCACAAGTGAGAACATGGTTATTGATTTTGCGCAACGTATCAGTAATAGACTTCCAGAAGGAATTGCGCTCTTTTCGTTGAAATTACAAGAAACTGAATCGTCTTTTGCAGAATGGTTTGCGAGCGACAATATCTAAAATTTAGTTTATTTTCATGACTGTACCTCCTAACAAAAAAATATATTTTGCCTCTGATCAGCATTTTGGTGCGCCAACGCCTGAGCTAAGTTATCCCCGAGAACAAAAATTTGTAGCGTGGCTGGACGAAATTAAAAGTGATGCCGATGCCCTATTTTTATTAGGCGATTTATTTGATTTTTGGTTCGAATATCAAACGGTTGTCCCAAAAGGTTTCATCCGTGTTTTGGGTAAACTTGCAGAACTGCGAGATAGTGGGATTCCTATTTATTTTTTCGTGGGAAATCATGATTTGTGGATGGCTGATTATTTCCAGAAGGAATTGAACATTCCAGTTTTTCATGACAATCAAGAATACACTTTTGGAGACAAAACATTCCTCATTGGTCACGGAGACGGAAAAGGTCCTGGTGATAAGGGTTACAAACGCATGAAAAAAGTTTTTACTAATCCTTTTTTCAAATGGCTTTTCAGGTGGTTGCATCCGGATATTGGAGTGAAATTGGCACAATATTTATCGGTCAAAAACAAACTGATTTCGGGTGATGAAGATGTGACTTTTCTTGGCGAAGACAAAGAATGGCTTATTCTGTATTCCAAAAGAAAACTAGAAACCAAGCACTACAATTACCTTATTTTTGGTCACCGCCATTTACCGATGAAAGTTTCCGTTGGTAAAAATGCAGAGTATGTCAACTTAGGAGATTGGATTGTATATTTTACCTATGGCGTTTTTGATGGAGAGAATTTTGAAATTAAAAAGTACGATAAGTAATCATTTTCCATCCTAATTGGGTTAACAGTCATGTAAATATTAGTGACTGGACACCAATTTTAATCCAATGATGGAGCTTATTAAGGTCGTGATGAAAAATATCCTCCAGAAATCAGCGGGTTCTTTGAATACAAAAATCCCAACAAGAACGGTTCCTACTGCGCCAATTCCTGTCCAAACGGCATAGGCAGTTCCTATGGGTAATGTTTGAGAGGCTTTGTAAAGTAATAGCATGCTTATAGATAAGCACACTAAAAACCCTATCAACCATATTGTTGCTGTAGCACCTGAACTTTCTTTGGCTTTGCCCAAACAGGTTGCAAAACCTATTTCAAAAAGACCCCCAATTACCAGTAAGACCCAATTCATAATTATTGCTTAACAATTAATACCGAAGGAACACCACTCAACCAAGTACTTCTTGAATCTACAAGTGCTTTCCAGCTCTCAAGGCTAATAAGCATTAAATCTTGCTGATCTAAGAAATCTTTTTTGATAATCTTATCGGTAATAACACTGATGTTGTTCGGGAATTGTTGTTCTAGTGATTGGATGGCGCTATTCATCACAAAATTAGTAGTTAATCTTCCATTAACATCTAAGAGTATAATTTTGCAATTATTATTGTAAATTAATTTTTGAACATAGTCCATTAAAAAATAATCTTCAGAACTAAAAACCGGAATAAAAACTTGATTTACTTGTTGTAGATCTTTATCAATAAGAATTCCAATCGGCATTTTGGTTTTGGAAATGATTTGTCTTGTTCTCTCATCAAATGGTGAATTTTCAAACAAGCCTTCTTTACCTGTAAACTTATCTATTAAACGGTCAGGGTTAATGATTCTAGTGGTAAACCCAATCACTTTTCCGAGGATAGTACCTTCAAAAATAGATTTTCCTAAACCTATTAGCAATAAATCATAATCTCCTTGATTAGCAACATCGGCAATTTCAGTTTCAATATCTGTTGTAGCCTTGAAAACGGTAGTGATTTCTTGTTTTAGAATTTGAGATTCTTCAACCAAAGGGTGAAAACTGTTTTTTTCTTTGTCCTCTAGGTTGAAACTATGTACTTCGTCGCTTAAAGACAAGTGCATAACGGTAACGCTAGCGGTATTTTTTTGTTTTTTTACCAAGCTATTTGCAATTCTCAGCAGTGATTTTCCTTTTTCATTGTTGCCAAAAGAGATTAGTATTTTAAACTTGGAATCATCTGATAGATCAGCTTGTTCGGGACCATCTTTTGTGTCAAAAATATAATTAATAAGATCTAGTGCAGGCCCTGTCATAAATGTAGTTACGAGTGCCATTATAACCATCATTGTAAAAACTTCGGGTGTAAGTACTTTTAGTTCTAGACCTATATTCAATACAATTAACTCCATCAATCCTCGGGTGTTCATCAAGGCTCCTATTGTAAAACTATCGCGCCAACTTTGACCCACAAATTTGGCTGCTAGTGCGCTTCCAAAAAACTTACCTACAACGGCTACAAGAATTATGAAACCCGTTATTTTCCATAAATAAGGATCGTTTAAAAGACCAATTTCGGTTTTTAATCCTGTGAACACAAAGAATAGCGGTAAAAGTAGGATAAGGGCAACATCTTCTACTTTTTCTATAAATATGGTTCTAAATTTAGGCACGTCTGGCATAATAGCTCCTGCCATAAAAGCTCCAAAAAGAGCATGAATTCCAATTACTTCTGTTGCATAAGAGGATACAATTAACACCAAAAAAAAGATGGCTACAACAGGTTTTACAATGCTGTCTTTAGTTCCATATAAATCTCCAATTCTCTTTAAAAATGGTTTTACGATATAGATCATTGCTGCAACATATAGTACTGCAAGCATGATAATGTATAGTGAACTGACAAAGGTTCCCGCTTTTACAATTGCAATTACTACTGCTAAAATACACCAAGCAGTAATATCATCTGCTGCTGCGCAAGTAATTACAATAGCGCCTAATTTTGTCTTGTGTATGCCTCTTTCTTGCACAATACGCGCCAGTACTGGAAAAGCAGTGATGCTTAGTGCAATACCCATGAACAAACTAAAAGATAAAAACTTAACGCCTTCTGGAGCAAATTGATTGTACACAAAATAGGCAAGCCCTATGCCCAGTGTAAACGGAATAATAATACTAGCGTGACTGATTACAATGGCTTCGTTAGCTTTGTTTTTTAAGACTTTTAAATCCAGCTCCATACCTATTACAAACATAAAAAGGATCAGTCCTATTTGGCTTAAAAATTTTAAATTTCCTAGAGATGCTACTGGAAACAATGCAGCAGATACTTCAGGGAAATACAAACCCAATAAAGAGGGTCCCAAAACAATACCAGCAATAATTTCTCCTATTACTGAGGGCTGACCAATTTTTTTGAAAATCCATCCAAATATGCGTGCTACAAGAATAATAGTGATAATTTGAGCCAATAGTATGGCCAATGGATCCTGAAAATTATGAAGCATAGAGGCAATGAAATCGCCCCAAGATCCTTTGTCACTAATTGGGGATACAATTGTTTCATTAGCTTCGAGCGTTTTTCCTTTATTGATAATGAGATACATCAAAAAGAGAAATACGCCAGTCACAACCAAGTAAAAAATTGAGTTTTTATATTTTTTCATAGTGTTGTGGATACAAATTATTTTTTTAATTATGACAAAGATGGTAAAACCAAATGTATAAATTTTACAGTTTAAAATTAATTAATTGTAAATATAAAAAACAACCGTTAAAATCCAGTAAACACAAGAAAAACTTTTAAAGATTACCCATGATTTGAAGTCGATTTAATTACCTTTGCGCCCGATAAATAGGAAATATGATCAAGTGGTTTAGTTTGGGATTTTGGGAGTTAATTGCTCGTATTGTCCTTAGAAATAGAATTTTAATGCTGTCTATTATTGTGGTAATAACAGCACTTTTAGCTTTACAATGGAAAAATATTCATTTTACTTTTACCGAGGCAAATTTATTACCTAATGACAATATTGTAAACGTTGAGTACGATGCTTTTTTAAATAAATTTGGAGAAGAAGGGAATCTTGTCATTATAGGTGTCAAAGATGATGCTATATTCACCCCAAAGGCATTCGCTTCTTGGTCTAGAATGATGAATTCTTTAAAAAAGGATGCCGCTGTAGATCTTGTGGTATCTCTTAATGATTTAAAAAAGCTTCAAAAAAATGAATCCCTTGAAACCTTTGAACTAGTTCCTTTTATTGACCAAAATAAAACATTGGATCCTGCCTATTTACAAACCATAAAGAAGGAACTTATCAATGATATGCCTTTCTATGAGGGTTTGCTATTTAATAAAAGATCAGGAAGTATTCGTTCTGCGGTATACATGGACAAGAAAATTGTAAATACAGCCGCCAGAAAAGATTTTATTTTAGAGAAACTAGTCCCTGCAGTCGAAGTTTTTGAAAAAGAAACCGGAATTGATTTGCGAGTTTCGGGCATGCCATACATCAGGACCTTGAATGCAAAAACCATTACGGATGAAATTAGCATTTTTATAGGTGCTTCTTTACTGGTAACTTCATTGCTTTTCTTTTTCTTTTTTAGAAGTTTTAGAGCCACTTTAATATCTATGATTATTGTAATTATTGGTGTGATGTGGTCTTTTGGGTTTTTAGGATTGTTGAATTATGAAATTACGGTTTTAACGGCTTTAGTTCCCTCTTTAATCATCGTAATTGGAATCCCGAATTGTATTTTCTTGACCAATAAGTACCATCAAGAATATAAAATTCACCATAATAAGGCTAAAGCCTTACAACGTGTAACTACAAAGGTAGGAATGGCAACTTTAATGACTAATCTTACCACAGCCATAGGTTTCGCCACCTTTATTGCTTCAAACAATCAATTGTTATTAGAGTTTGGAGTGGTAACATCCATCAATATTATGGCGCTTTTCTTTTTGTGTATCATTGTAATCCCTATTTTTCATAGTTTTATTCCAGCACCTAAGGAGCGTCACATTGAGCACTTGGATCGCAACTACGTTAAAGTTTTCATGGATTGGATTTTAAGAAATGTAAAATACAATCGATTTTCAATCTATGTAGTAGCCGTATCTCTATTAGTTGTGAGTATTATAGGGATATATGAAATGCGAATTTCGGGAAGTTTAATAGAGGACATGCCTAAGAAAGAAGCCTTTTTTGAGGATATTGTTTTTTTTGAAAAAGAGTTTGATGGAGTGATGCCGCTTGAAATTATGATTGATACCAAGCGCAAAAAAGGGGTTATGAAATTGTCTACCCTGAAGCGAATGGAGGAACTTGAGGAAGCTATTGATGAGGTTCCAGAATTGTCTAAGCCTATTTCAATTGTCAATCTGGTTAAGTATTCCAAGCAAGCGTATTACAACGGAAATCCTGATTATTATGAATTGCCTAGCTCACAGGAACAATCTTTTATTTTATCGTATGCTAAAAATTCGACTAAAAATTCGAAAGATAATGTAATGAAAAGCTATGTGGATGCAACCGGTCAATATGCCCGAATTACTACTTTCATGCGTGATGAAAGTGGCGATAAAATTGCTAAAATAGAAGCGGAAATTCGGAAGAAAGCGGATAAGATTTTCCCAGCCAATCAATATAAAGTAACCATTACAGGAAAAGCTTTGGTTTTCCAAAAAGGAACTGGTTACTTGCTAGATAATTTACTTTCGTCGCTGGCATTTGCATTTTTGTTAACGGCGCTTTTAATTGCATTTATGTTCCGTTCGTTCAAGATGGTTTTGGTTTCTATTATTCCAAATTTACTTCCGTTGATGCTTACCGCTGGATTGATGGGTTTTCTTGATATTCCTTTAAAACCGTCAACCATATTGGTTTTTGGAATTGCGTTTGGACTTTCAGTAGACGACACCGTCCGATTCTTATCGCAATATCGAGAGGAATTAAAGAAAAATAACTGGAAGATTCGTAAATCCGTTTATGCAACTTTTACGGATGCGGGCTTGAGTATGTTTTATACCTCTATTGTATTGTTCTTTGGTTTTTCGGTATTTATGTTGTCTAGTTTTGGAGGTACTATTGCACTAGGCGGATTGATTTCCTTGACATTATTATTCGGAATGCTATCTAATTTAATGTTACTACCTGCATTGGTGCTTACCTTAAATAAAACATTGGCAAACGAACAAGATTTTATTGAGCCTAAAATTGACATCATTGAACCTAGCGATGCCGAAATTGACGAATTAGAACAAAAAAAATAAATTAAATCAGTATTAGAATTTCACTTCATGCTTTACGATCTTGGTTTTGCAAGGCCACGATCGTAAAGTACAATACTGCCTGCAACAGATACATTCAAACTTTTCTCAGATTTGAATTTGACTAAATGATGGCATTTGGCAATAGCAGCCTTGGAGAGTCCGTTATCCTCAGCTCCTAATAAATAGACACAGCGTCTAGGGTGTTCAAATGTTTCTAAATCGGTAGCGCGTTCATCAAGTTCCACGCCTACCAATCGAGCACCTTTGGGTAAGTTGTTGTAGAAATCCTCAAAATTTTCGTAATGAAAATACGGTAAAGATTTTACAGCATTGTGCGTATCACAAGCCTGTTTGGCATATCGATTTCCTATGGTGAAAATATAACTTGCACCCAGGTTTTGTGCGGTGCGCCACAATACACCAAGATTTTCGGGTGTTTTACCGTTTTGGATGCCAATGCCGAAATACTCTGTTACAAAATTGTCGTTCATGGGGCAAAAATACAAAGTGTTGTGCGGATAGCCAAGTTTTTAAACAGCTTCAAAAAGAAGATACTTCCAATTATTAATCTAAAATAGGTCCTGAAACTAGCTCCCTAGCCCCGATAGAAATGGAAATCCTTATTGTTGTTGCTTGCAAAAAACAATAAGATTGTAATGAATAGCGGGAAGCAGCTCCTCATTCCTAAATTTTACACAAGGACTTTTCAAACAAATCATTTATATTTGCAGTTCAGTCACGAGACAATTTTTAATATCAACAATTCACATAAAATGAGACATACAAAAGTTAAAGACTTACTAAACAGTACAACGACACTTCATGAAGTAAATGCAAAAGGATGGGTGAGAACTTTTAGAAACAATCAATTTATCGCGTTGAATGATGGTTCAACAATCAATAATATTCAATGCGTGGTGGATTTTGAAAATACGCCAGACGAAACTTTAAAACGTGTTACAACCGGAGCTGCAGTATCTGTAACGGGAACTTTGGTAGAAAGTAAAGGAGCAGGTCAAAAATTTGAAATTCAGGTTACAAAATTGGAAATTTTAGGAGACTCTGATCCGGAGAAATTCCCAATGCAACCTAAAAAGCACTCACTAGAATTCTTGCGTGAAAATGCGCATTTGCGTGTGCGTACGAATGCTTTTGGTGCTATTATGAGAGTACGTTCTGTACTTTCTTATGCCGTTCATAGCTATTTTCAAGAGAAAGGTTTTGTGTATGTAAACACACCTATCATCACAGGATCTGATGCTGAAGGTGCTGGTGAAATGTTTAAAGTTACTGCTTTGCCATTTGACAACACTCCAAGAACTGAGGATGGGAAAGTAAATTACAAAGAAGATTTCTTTGGAAAAGAAACCAATCTTACGGTTTCTGGACAATTAGAAGGAGAAACTTTTGCAATGGCTTTGGGTCAGATTTATACTTTTGGACCAACGTTTAGAGCTGAAAACTCAAATACTTCGCGACACCTTGCGGAGTTTTGGATGATTGAGCCAGAAGTTGCTTTCAATGATTTGAATGACAACATGGACTTAGCTGAAGATTTTATTCAGTACGTGATAAAATACACAATGGACAAATGTCCAGAGGATTTGAAATTCTTAGAAGGTCGTTTGTTAGAAGAAGAAAAATCAAAACCACAAGCGGAGCGCAGTGAAATGGCTTTGCTAGAAAAATTGAATTTTGTTTTAGAGAACAATTTCAAGCGCGTTTCTTATACAGAAGCTATTGATATTTTAAGAGATTCTACACCAAATAAAAAGAAAAAATTCAACTATATCATCAACGAATGGGGTGCTGATTTACAAAGTGAGCACGAGCGTTACTTGGTAGAGAAACACTTTAAATGTCCGGTAATCTTGTTTGATTATCCAGCCAATATCAAAGCATTTTACATGCGTTTGAATGACAATACAGAACCTGGCAGAGAAACAGTTCGCGCTATGGATATCTTGTTCCCTGGAATTGGAGAAATCGTAGGTGGATCTCAGCGTGAGGAGCGTTTTGATGTTTTAGTCGAAAAAATGAAAGCCTTAGGAATTGACGAAGAAGAATTATGGTGGTACTTAGACACTCGTAGATTCGGATCTGCAGTTCACTCTGGTTTTGGACTTGGGTTCGAAAGATTGGTATTGTTCGTAACCGGAATGACTAACATTCGTGACGTAATTCCTTTTCCAAGAACACCAATGAATGCGGAATTCTAAAAAAAGTTTCAAGTTCAAGGTTTAAAGTTTCAAGTTCAACAACCTGAAACTTTAAACCTGAAACAAAAACAACAAAATATAAAATGCTAAAGCAATTCTTAAATTTAAAATTATCACAAAAATTATCTCCACAGCAAATCCAGCTGATGAAGTTAATTCAATTGCCTACGCAAGCTTTTGAGCAACGTTTACTCGAAGAAATGAACGAAAATCCTGCACTGGAATCAGGAAAGGAAGAAGATGAATACGAAAAAGACGAGTTCGAAAACGAAGATTACGATGATTATGACGATGCCGAATCAGAACGAATTGATGCCGAAGATATCAATATAGATGAGTATTTAAGCAACGATGAAACACCTGATTATAAAACACAAACCAGCAATTACAGTGACGATGATGATGATCGCGAAACACCATTTGCTGCGCCAATTAGTTTTCACCAAGATTTAATCAATCAGTTGAATACTTTTATCTTAAATGATGAAGAGCGCGAAATTGCTGAATTCTTAGTAGGAAGTATTGATGACATGGGATATATCCGCCGCAGTATAGCGGATATGGTTGATGATATGGCGTTTACGCAAGGCATTTACACTGATGAAAAAATGGTGCAGAAAATGCTCCATGTTATCCACGAACTAGAACCATCAGGTGTGGGTGCACAAGATTTGCAAGAATGTTTACTGCTACAACTCAAGCACAAAACACCTACTGAGTCCGTTGATTTAGCTATCGATATCATCGAAAATCAGTTTGATGCTTTTACTAAAAAACATTACGACAAATTACTTCAAAAATACGGTGTCTCTAATGAACAGCTTAAAAAAGCCATTCACGAAATTGAGAAACTGAATCCAAAACCAGGCGGTTCATTTACCGGAAACAATAAAGTAACCGAAAATGTAGTTCCTGATTTTGCCATTAGAATTGTAGATGGCGAACTGGAGCTGACTCTTAATGGACGTAATGCGCCATCGCTGCACGTTTCCAAGGATTATCAGGAAATGATGCAAACCTATAAAGATTCACGCGATAAATCAGCGCAGCAGAAAGATGCAGTGCAGTTTATTAAGCAGAAACTGGATTCGGCTAAATGGTTTATTGATGCCATTCGTCAACGTCAGGAAACTTTATTTGTTACCATGAATGCGATCATGCATTACCAAGAAGAATTCTTTCTTGATGGTGATGAAACCAAGTTGAAACCAATGATCTTAAAAGACATTGCTGATATGGTGGGTCTTGACATTTCTACCATTTCTCGTGTGGCCAATAGTAAATACGTAGAAACACCATATGGCACTAAATTGATCAAAGAATTCTTCTCAGAAGCTATGAAAAATGATCAAGGTGAAGACGTTTCGACATTAGAAATCAAAAAAATTCTACAAAACACCATTGAAGAAGAAGACAAGAAAAAACCACTTCCAGACGATCAACTGGCCGAAATTCTTAAAGAAAAAGGGTATCCAATTGCAAGAAGAACCATTGCAAAATACAGAGAACAACTGGATATTCCTGTAGCGAGAATGAGGAAGAAAATGTAAAATTTTGGTTTTAAAAAAAAGAAGAGGACAAATTTGTTTATGGGCAAGTTTGTCCTATTTTTTTTGTACAATATCATTAAAAGTGGGTATTGTGCAAGAAATTAAATTGGTTCAAATTGCAGGTGTTATAATACAAGAAGATTGTAAATGCACCTTTGTAAAGTTCGTAGTCTTAATTTCATTAAAAAACTATATTTAAAATGAAAAACAACAATTATTATCTATTTATTCTATTTCTCACAAGTATTTCAGTCGTTAAAAGCTATTCGCAAGAAAGCGTGACTGTTTCTGGCGGTACTGCAACAGGAACGGGTGGAACTGCCAGTTACTCTATTGGGCAAACAACTTTTACAAGTCAAATAAGTTCTGGCGGAAATGTTACTGCAGGAGTTCAACAAGCTTATGAAATTGTAACGTTGGGCAATAATGATTTTGCAGAAATTAACCTTGTCATGTCTGCATATCCGAACCCAACTATAGATGTTCTTAATCTTGTAGTGAGCGATGAAAAATGGAGCGGGATGTCTTATCAGCTTTTTGATCTTAATGGCAAAACATTATCAAAACTTCAAAAAATGATAACTTCTGAAACAAGCATATCGATGCAAGAATTACAACGCGGTATTTACTTTCTTACCATAACAAATGGTTTAAAGACAATAAAAACTTTTAAAATTATCAAAAAATAACAATTAACAAAATGAAAAAAACTACTCTTATCGTACTATTATTATCTACTTTCAGTATACTTTTTGCACAAGCTCCTCAAAAAATGAGTTACCAATCGGTAATTCGTAAAACCGATGGAACACTTGTAGTTAATACAGTGGTTGGTTTGAAAATCAGTATACTGCAAGGTTCTGAAAACGGAACAGCAACCTATGTAGAAACGCAGACGGTGACTACAAATGCCAACGGTTTAGCAACTTTAGCCATTGGAGGCGGAGCACCTGTGACAGGAACTTTTGCAGGGATAAATTGGGGAACAGGCACTTATTTTATAAAAACTGAAACCGATCCTACTGGTGGGACTAATTATACTATAAGTGGCACGAGTCAATTATTGAGTGTGCCTTATGCACTATATGCCGGAAGTAGTCAAAACAAAGGAAAAACGTCTATCGTAATAACTGGAAATATTACAAATGCACAAGCGGCAACACAAATTGCAGCAGAATTTGGGCCGTATACTGAAAATATTTATATCAAAAATACATCTGGATTGACTACTGTGGATTTAAGCGCTATTACAAGTTTAATTAATATAAGTATATCTGAAAACACTAATTTGACAAGTATTAACTTGAGTGGTCTTACAGCAATTTATGAAGTCTGTTATATTGCAGACAACGAAGCTTTAAACGCCCTTTCATTTCCAGTATTAAAGATAACACCGTCAAATGGTGAATTTTCAATTGATGAAAACCCAGTGTTAACTTCAATATCATTTCCGGTGTTAACAACTATCTCAGAAATTAATATTAGTAAAAACCCAATAATAACTTCGATTAGTTTTCCTATGCTTGCAAATGTTAAAAATGAATTAGGCATTAATGGTAATTTATCATTAACATCTATTGGATTACCCTTGTTATCTAATTGTGGCCCCATTTTTCTTGGTGGAAATGCATTACCAAGTTCGCAAATAAATACACTTTTGAATAAATTTTTGACAACACTTCCTTCTTCAGGAAAATTTATATCATTAAATAGTCAAAAACCACCTGCACCTCCAACAGGTCAAGGAATTATAGACAAACAAACTTTGATTAATGCAGGAAATACTGTATCTACTGATTAAATTAATAATCAAGTAGCTAAATTGCTGGTTAAACAAAGTAAATATTCGGTGAATTAAATTAAAAACCACTGTTTAAAGTAACTAACAAACCCTTTCAAAATTATGAATTTTGAAAGGGTTTCTTTTTATATATTTCAATCTAGTTTTAGCTCACTCTCCCTCGGAGAGTCCCGAAACGTCGCGAAGGGAGAGGATTTTTATTTTTTCTCTTGATCTTTCCGCATCGCATGATAATAAGCGGCACGGCTTAAAGGTTCGTATTCTTCGGTTTCGCCAAGCATTACTAGTTTGTCATTATCGGTTTTACGAAAACTGTAGTTCGCAAGATTTCCAGTTCTGGTACACACCGCATGTACTTTGGTTACATACTCAGCAGTTGCCATTAAAGCAGGCATGGGCCCAAAGGGATTTCCTTTAAAATCCATGTCTAATCCTGCAACAATCACTCGGATTCCTTGATTTGCAAGATCATTGCAGATCTTTACAATTTCATCATCAAAAAACTGTGCTTCGTCAATGCCCACAACATCACAGCCTTGTGCTAGTATAGCAATATTTGCTGCAGCAGGAACGGGTGTAGAGCGAATTTCATTGGCATCATGAGAAACTACCATTTCCTCGTCATAGCGCGTGTCTATTGATGGTTTGAAAATTTCTACTTTTTGCTTGGCAAATTGTGCTCTTTTCAAACGACGGATTAACTCTTCGGTTTTACCCGAAAACATGGAGCCACAAATGACTTCGATCCAACCAAATTGTTCTTTATGATTTACTGTATTTTCGAGAAACATTTTGTTTTTTTCTGACTTAAAAAATGAATAGTTTTTATTACTTTGTAATAGAATTTTAGACTTAAAAATTTTATACTTTTACGTCGTTTCAAAAGTATACAATTTATATCAAATCCTAGATTCGGGAACACTTATTTCAAAAAAATAAAAGTAGCAGATTTCTAGAAATGGGTTTTGAAACAATTCAACAAAGCACCCAAAACAAATAATAAAACAATAAAAACTACCTAAAACGCTATAATGTCAACAGTTATGAAAAAGAAATTGGAAGCCGATTTGATCAGTATTGCACACCGAATATTACAGCTAAAAAACAAATCCGATATCAATCAATTGTATTTTGAGACCCAAAAACTGTATGAAAAACTTACTGTTTTACGCTTTGTAGAGGAGAATTTTGGGGATGTAAAACCAACTATTGGACTTGCTGCAATGACAGACCAAGTAGTTGAAGTTTTTAAAAAACTTGATACACCTATTGAAAATGAAATCGTTGCAATTGATAACGAAAATACAAGTATTGTTGAACCTACAGAAGTTCTAGTTCCTGAGCCAGAAGTAAATCAAGAGGTTCCAGAAGAAGTGACACCGCTAGAAGAAGCGACACTAATATTAGAAGAACCAGAACTAGCAGCTGAGGAACAAGTTGTAGAAGTAGCTCCTGAAGAAACGAATACGGACGCTGAGGAAGAAATTATCGAAGAAATTCAAGAATCAGTGGTCTTAACCGATTTAGAAATAGAAGCAGAGCAGCCAGTACTTGAAGCAGAATTTAAACCAGCATTTGAACTTTCAGAAGAGATAGAAACGGTTGAAGAAACACCTAAAAAAGTAAATCAGGAACCTATTCAGATTTCTTTTCAGGATTTATTAGGAGGCGATTACCATGATACGCTTTTTGTAAAAAAACAAGCAGTTGAAAATACTCCAGCAATAGAGCATCTTGAAATAGAAGAGGAAGTTGTTGCTAAACCAGTTACAACGCCAGAGCCAGTTGCAGAAACTACAAATGAAATACCAGCTGTAAAAGCAGTTTCATTAAACGATAAACTGGCCAAAGGAATAAACATCGATTTGAATGACCGTTTGGCATTTATCAAACATCTTTTTGGGAACAGTAGCGAAGATTACAATAGAGTTTTAAGTCAGTTAAATTCCTTTAATTCTTTTTATGAAACTCGCGATTTCGTTCAAGAAATGGTGAAACCAGATTATAACAATTGGGTTGGAAAACAAGATTACGAAGACCGTTTTATGGATATCATCGAAAAGAAATTTTTGTAAATCCAGCTCCTTTTTGAGCAATCAATTTGAACAATTACAAGCAATTGCTTGTATGCAACCTTTATGACCATGTCAAAATTATATATCGTTCCTACACCCATTGGCAATCTCGAAGACATGACTTTTCGAGCCATTCGAATACTAAAAGAAGTCGACCTGATTCTTGCTGAAGATACGCGTACGAGCGGCAAATTGTTGAAGCATTTTGAAATTGGCACACACATGTACAGCCATCACATGCACAACGAACATAAAACCGTTGAGAACCTTATTTCAAGATTAAAAGCGGGTGAAAACATCGCTTTGATTTCGGATGCGGGAACGCCAGCCATCTCTGATCCTGGTTTTCTTTTAACGCGTGCTTGCATAGAAAACGGTGTTGAAGTAGAATGTTTACCAGGTGCTACTGCGTTTGTACCCGCTTTAGTAAACAGTGGTTTGCCCAATGATAAATTCATTTTTGAAGGTTTTATGCCCGATAAAAAAGGCCGTCAAACCCGTTATTTGGCTTTAGCCGAAGAAACTAGAACGATGATTTTATATGTCTCACCGCACAAGTTAGTAAAAACTTTAGTAGAGTTTGGTACTTATTTTGGCGAAGACCGTCAAATTTGTGTTTCTAGAGAATTATCAAAATTACATGAAGAAAATGTGCGAGGTACTGTAAAAGAGGTTGCAGCGCATTTTGATAAAACAGCACCAAGAGGGGAAATCGTGGTTGTTGTTGCAGGTAAGCCTGTTACAAAAGAACCTAAAAAAAGTAAATTTTCAGGAGAGGAGTTACATGACTAAGGATAAAGTAATCATTATTGGTGCTGGTTTGTGTGGCTTGTATACTGCTTTTTTACTACAGCAAAAAGGATTTGAAGTTTTAGTTTTGGAGGCGAATGATCGAATAGGGGGACGCATAAAAACCGTTACTGCCGAAACTGGAGTTACCATCGAAATGGGCGCTACTTGGTTTGGAAACCAACACCGCAATCTCTTAGAATTAGTTCACGAATTCAATATTCCCTATTTCAGACAACATACTCAAGGTATTTCCTTATTTGAAACGATGTCCTTTGTACCACCACAAAAATTCGAAATCTCAGAGTCTGAAGAACCTTCATTTCGAATAGAAGGCGGAACCAAGGTATTGATGGAGCAACTCATCAGTAAAGTTGGCATTGAGCATATAAAAACACATACTAAAGTTACCTCGATCAAAGAGCAAGGTAATCAATTGGTTGTGACCGACACCAATGGAAGCGCCTACTTAGCTGATAAAGTTATCAGTACTGTTCCGCCTAATTTGGGCATTAACACCATAACTTTTGAACCCAATTTACCCGACGATTTAGTTCAAGTAGCCCAGAAAACGCATACGTGGATGGGCGAAAGTATTAAATTTGCGGTAGCTTACACAACTCCTTTCTGGAGGGAGCTAAATTACTCAGGAACGCTATTCAGCCAAGCAAGTATTATTCAGGAAATGTATGACCATACTTCCTTTGATCATTCCGGTTTTGCTTTGAAAGGATTTTTAAATGCGGGAACGTCTGTACTTTCTAGAGAAGAGCGCCAAGATAAAGTAATCACCCAATTGACGACTTTTTTTGGTCCCGAAGCAGCTAACTATGTTTCCTATCATGAAAAGGTATGGAGAGAAGAATCTCTAACATTTCATCCGTACGACCAACTTGTTTTAGCACATCAAAACAACGGCCACATGGTTTTTCAAAAACCGCTTTTGAAGGGAAAACTGTATCTATCCGGTTCAGAAACCGCTTTGCAAAACCCAGGTTATATGGATGGTGCGGTAGCTGCCGCAAAAACTATTTCATCTCAATTTTAATATTTTTGATTATGACAATCAACACTTTTTTAGAAAAATTAAATACAACGCCAGAATCAATCTTATTTGCAGATACCATTGCAGTTATTGAGCAACATTATGATTTTGAACCTACAGCTTTTGAGAATGGGACCCAACACAATGCTGCTGGTGAAAACTCAGGATCTTGTAAAATATTTGCTTTTGCAGAAATGCAGGAGCTAACTCCAGAAGCAACTTTAGCTTGCTTTGGCGCTTACTATTTTGAAGATGTTTTAGGAAATCCTGACGGGACTGATCATCAAAACATTCGCAATTTTATGAAAACGGGCAGGGACGGTATCGCTTTTTACGGCAGTGCTTTAACGTTGAAATAAAACAGCTAAACTACCCTTTCGATACTACTTCATATCGAAATTTCAAATTTATAATTTAACATCAATATGCGTTGGACTCTTAAACCAAATCCACCTGAGGAGACTGTGAAACATTTGGCGAAAGCCTTAAATGTAGAAGACTTTGTGGCGACTTTATTAGTGCAACGTGGCATCACCACTTTTGAGGAAGCTAGAGCTTTTTTTCGTCCAAGTTTAGACAATTTACACGATCCATTTTTGATGAAAGACATGGATAAAGCAGTGTCTCGTATTGAAACAGCGATTGAAAATGGTGAAAATATTTTGGTTTTTGGTGATTATGATGTAGATGGCACTACTGCTGTTTCGCTAGTATCATCGTATTTAAAAACGTATTATCCCAATGTGGCTACCTATATTCCTGATCGCTATGATGAGGGTTATGGAGTATCATTTAAAGGTATTGATTTTGCTGATGACAATGAATTTACCTTAATTATTGCATTAGATTGTGGTATAAAATCCATAGATCATGTCAATTATGCTAAAGCAAAAAATATTGATTTTATCATTTGTGACCACCACAGACCAGGTGATTCTTTGCCTGATGCAGTTGCAATTTTGGATCCAAAACGTGACGATTGTACCTATCCGTATGACGAGTTGTGTGGTTGCGGAATAGGTTTTAAGCTCATTCAAGCATTAGGCAGTAACCGAGAGCAAAGTATTACTGATTTGATTCCGTACTTGGATCTAGTAGCAGCAGCTATTGCGGCCGACATTGTTCCTATGACTGGTGAAAATAGAGTCTTGGCATACTTTGGCTTACAGGTTATCAACAGTGATCCAAGACCAGGAATTAAAGCAATTATTCATCAAATAAAAAAACAAACATTGGACATTACCGATGTAGTTTTTATCATTGCACCTAGAATTAATGCCGCAGGTCGCATTAAACATGGCAACCACGCTGTGGAATTGTTAACCGAATTTGATTTTGAACAAGCACAACAATTTGCCTCCGAAATCGAATCCTACAATGTGGAACGTAAGGATTTAGACAAATTAATTACCAAAGAAGCACTGCAACAAATTGAGAATAAAGGGGAACAAGAACGTTTTACGTCGGTTGTTTTTCAAGAAGATTGGCACAAAGGTGTGATTGGAATCGTTGCTTCTCGATTGATAGAAACTTACTACCGTCCGACACTTGTTTTTACTAAAAGTGGCGATAAGTACGCTGCTTCGGCTCGGTCTGTAAAAGGATTTGATGTATACAATGCACTTGAATCTTGTGCTGAACATTTGGAACAATTTGGAGGTCACATGTATGCAGCAGGCATGACATTACTTCCAGAAAAATATCAGGAATTTAAAGATGCTTTCGAAAAAGAAGTTAAAAATACGATTCATCCTGATTTGTTGACACCAGAGATTGCTGTTGATGCCGAAATTAATTTTACAGATATTACGCCAAAACTTATTCGAATACTGAAACAATTTGAACCTTTTGGGCCACAAAATATGACCCCTATTTTCCTAACCCAAAACATTAAAGACACAGGCTATGGGAAAACAATGGGACAAGAAGACGATCATCTAAAACTTTTTGTAAAACAATCCCGAAGCTTCGGAACCGAAGGTTTGGCAGCTATTGGGTTTAATTTAGGAAACAAAATCGAACTAACTGCACATCAAAAACCTTTTCAAGCCGTGTATTGTATTGATGAAAATGAGTGGAACGGCAAAGTAAGTTTGCAATTGCGTCTAAGAGATATTAAAGCACAAAATTAGAATCGATGAAACAAAATGATCCGTACTCCGCATTACGCTACAGAGAATTTAATATTTTTTTATTACTACGTTTTGCGATGGTTTTTGGCTGGTCTATGCAGTTTATCGTCATAGAATGGGAAGTTTATAGTTTGACTAAAAGTCCCTTATCATTGGGTATAATAGGTTTAATGGAGGTTATTCCAGCAGTAGGAATGGCCTTATTTGCGGGTCATATTGTAGATCAAAAGGAGAAAAAAGGATTGCTGTTTAAATGTATATTAGGTTTTGCAATCATCAGTTTGGGGTTATTTTTATTGACGTGGCCTCCTTTTATAAAAGATTTTGCAACCCAAACTATTTTATATTCTATCTACTTTTGTGTGTTTTTAGGTGGATTAGTCCGAGCTTTTCTGGGACCAACCATATTCTCTCTTTTGGCTTTGATTGTTCCTAAAAAAGTGTATCCAAATGCGGCTACATGGAGCAGTTCCGTTTGGCAAATCAGTTCGGTTTTAGGGCCTGCAGTAGCGGGTTTCTCTATCAATTGGATTGGCGTTCATTGGTCTATGTGTATTGTTTTAGGCTGTTCGCTTTTTGCGTTACTGGCTTTGACTCAAATTGGTATCAAGCCTATTTTGAATCCAAAAATTGGTGAGCCTGTTATGGAAAGTTTAAAAGAAGGTGTCAAATTTGTGTTCAATAACAAGACTATTTTAGGAGCTTTGTCGCTGGATATGATTGCTGTTCTTTTTGGTGGTGCTGTAGCTCTTTTACCAATTTTTGCGCAAGATATTTTAAAAGTAGGACCGCAGGGCTTTGGTGTTTTGAGAGCCGCACCCGCTGTTGGCGCTTTTTTAATGTTGATTATCTCAGCATACATTCCTTTTACAAAAAATGCGGGAATGAAATTATTGGTAGCCATTTTTGCGTTTGGAATTTGCATCATTGTTTTTGGACTATCCTCTATTTTTTGGTTGTCTGTTGCCGCGTTATTTTTAAGTGGTGTTTTTGATGGATTTTCAGTAGTGATACGTCAAACCATTCTCCAACTGAAAACTCCTGATCACATGCGCGGTCGTGTAGCGGCTGTAAATTCAATTTTTGTAGGTTCATCAAACGAATTAGGTGCTTTTGAAAGCGGCTTAACTGCGAAACTGATGGGAACTGTGAGCGCAGTGGTCTTTGGCGGAAGCATGACTTTAATTACTGTTCTCTTGACAGGTATTGTATCGCCAACTTTTAGAAAATTAGACCTGCAACAAGATGTTGAAGATCATGAAAAAAGCGAAGAATAATTTTTTTTGAAATGAGTACCTCATAGTCATTACTTAAAAGACGATTCCCATTATCATTCTCAAACTATTTTATGTCTTTTTTAGCTTTTATTATTTAGAATAAATATAAATAATACGTATTTTTGTGTCAAACGGAATACAGATGCAAGAAATAAAACAGATATATCGAAATAATTTAGGCAGCGCTTTTTACTGGAAAAAAGACAATGCAGTTCTATGGGACAAAGTCCAACTGATTTTTAGAGAAACGGGATTTTATTTTACCCCACAAGAATTGCAGCTATTTAAGTGCTGTATTGACGAGAGTTACATCCAAAATAACTGTTGCGCCTCTTGCGAACTAAAAAAAAAATGCCATAAGTTTTTGTTGAAAACACCTTGTTCTCAAATTGATTTGGCCGTTTCTATGGAGGAATTAAATGCTGTTAAAGATTTAGTAGAAGGAACTTTGTTTAAAATAAAGTTAGAATATTATCTTTTTGGAGAAGGAATGAATTGATGTTTTCTAATAAGTTTCAATCCTACTTGTAGAGACAAAGCTGAAGTAATTCTATTGCAATGATGCATTCCTTTTACAATTGTAACGTCATAAAATCTAAGTTAACTGTGGTATTTTAGTCTGCTAATATAAATTAGAACTTTATCAGATGGTATTGCGTAACATGAGTATGAAATTGTAGTCTAATGAAGAAACCAACTTAAACCTTATAATTATGATTTTAACGACAACTAATTCTATTGAAGATTACAAAATATTAGAGTATAACGGCATAGTGTCAGGTACAGCCATCAACATGCAAAAAATGGGTCTAACTTTTAGCATGTAAAAATATTATGACGGGATCAGTGAAAGTATAGCAGAAGTAAGAGAGAAGGCATTTGCCAACCTAAAAATAAATGCCGAAAAAATGAACGCTAATGCAGTGGTAGGAATTCAAGTGGATGTAGAGCTGAAAAGCGGAGAAGGATTAATCACTGTAATGATAACTGGAACAGCAGTGAGTGTTGTAAAGCGCTAGGTTATTGCTTCTTCTCTAAACTAGTTTAGCATTAAATATATCGAACTACTAGTTAGTAAAAGCCACAAAAAAACCGCCTTGTTATGAACAAGGCGGTTTTGTAGTATTTACAAATCAGGTTTACACCTTCATGATTTCGGCTTCTTTAACCACTAATAGTTCATCAATTTTCTTGATGTACGTATTAGTTAAGTTTTGAACTTCTTCCTCGGCACTTTTACAAATGTCTTCTGAGGTACCGTCTTTTTCTAATTTTTTGATGTCGGTATTGGCATCTTTTCGCGCATTACGAATTCCTATTTTTGCATCTTCGGCCTCTGATTTTGCTTGTTTGGCTAAATCTCTACGACGATCTTCTGTCAAGGGTGGAACACTTATAATGATAACATCACCGTTGTTCATTGGGTTAAACCCAAGATTAGCAATCATAATTGCTTTTTCAATAGGGTGTAACATGTTTTTTTCAAAGGGTTGTAACGTAATAGTTCTAGCATCAGGAACACTGATTTTTGATACTTGAGATAATGGTGTTGCTGATCCGTAATAATCCACAAAAACACTCCCTAACATAGCAGGTGACGCCTTTCCGGCACGAATGTTTAAGAATTCTTTTTCTAAATGAGCAATAGATCCTATCATGGATTCTTGTGTACTATCTAATATAAAATCAATTTCTTCAGTCATAATTTTAGTTTTCAGTTTTCAGTCTCAGCGTACGGTTTTGCTATTGCAGCAGTTGTTCCTTGTGACTGTCTATTATATATTAACTACGGTTCCTATATTGTCTCCTTCGCAAATTTTGAGCAAGTTCCCTACTTTGTTCATGTCAAAAACTACAATAGGTAATTTATTTTCTTGGCTTAGTGTAAAAGCCGTTGTGTCCATTACATTCAATCCTTTTTTCAATACATCTTCAAAAGAAATAAAATCAAATTTTACTGCTGATGCATTCTTCTCAGGGTCACAATCATAAACACCATCAACACGAGTTCCTTTAAGTATGACATCAGCATTGATTTCAATTCCTCTTAAAACAGCAGCGGTATCTGTTGTGAAATACGGGTTTCCTGTTCCAGCTCCAAAAATTACAATTCTACCTTTTTCAAGATGTCTGTCGGCTCTTCTCTTAATGTAAGGCTCTGCAATGGATTCCATTTTTAAGGCAGTTTGCAAACGGGTTTTCATTCCTTTTTCTTCAAGAGCGCCTTGTAATGCCATTCCGTTTATTACCGTTGCTAGCATTCCCATGTAATCTCCTTGTACTCTGTCCATTCCTGCACTTGCACCAGCTACTCCTCTAAAAATGTTTCCACCACCTATTACAATGGCAATTTCTACTCCTTTGTTATGAATTTGCTTGATTTCGTCAGCATATTCAGCGAGTCTTTTTGGGTCAATTCCGTATTGTAAGTCGCCCATTAAAGCTTCCCCACTTAATTTCAGTAGAATTCTTTTGTATTTCATGTGTGTGTTGCGTTGATTGGTGCAAATATAGAATTTTCTTTTTTTTTAAAATAATCTTGATTGTAATTTATAAACTAAGTTTTTCAAAGGATTTTTTTGCGGCTTGGTAGCCAATATTAAATACTTGATCCATCTTTATTTTATTGGTTTCAAAAGTGCTGTAAAGGCATAAATCCTTTGGTTCAATTACCCAATCACACATATTAAATTTATGAATGTTTGAGTTAGCCGAAAGAATGTCAAAGGCGCGTGTAGTAACAGCTTTAATAGAGCGTAAATCTTTAGCTTCAATTTTTTGAATGGGACTCACGTAAATACCAATGATAGTTTCGCATTGTCCTTGTAAAATATCTGTAGGGAAATGGTTAAGGATTCCGCCATCACTATAAATATTGCCATCAATTTCATATGGGGATAAGATACCAGGAAATGCAGATGAGGCCAATATGGCATCTACAATCTTTGTACTTGGTCCAAAAATTTTGAGCTTGCCTCTTACCATATCAGTGGCTGTAATTTGTACAGGAATTTTCAGGTCACCTATTGTGGCATCTTTAAAAATAGATTCAAAATAAACTCTAAATGACTCTGAGTCTATTAATCCCGCTTTTTTAAAAGTTAAGTGTTTCCAATGAAAAAGATAAATAGATTTAAAAAATTCTAAAATCTCTTCGGGTGTTTTGCCCCAGGCATAGAGTGCTCCCACAATAGATCCTGCACTGGTACCGGCAACTTGGCTGGGTTTTATTTTTTGCTCTTCCAGAAATTTTATAACACCTGCGTGTGCTAATCCTTTTGAACCTCCTCCCGAAAGAACAAGTCCTATTGATTGTGTTTTGAGATCCATATTCACTATTTGTGCTAAAATTACTCTTTTTTAGCTACAAGAGAATGACATATATCAATTTATACCATCATTTTTTATGGTAGCTTTGTAAAAACAAATTAAATATCATGAAAATTCCTGTAGCCAAAGCCTTGTTCAATAGCTTTTCATATACTGAATATAGAAAAAGAATTACCGATTTATTGTTAGAAAAAAAATCTACAGGACTGGTACAGTCTATAGATTTAACACATTATAGTGATCTCAATGAAACCCGCATGAAACGGCTTGACAAAACAATAACCTTAGCTCCTTCAACAGTGCAAATGTTACAATCTTTGCAAGAAGAATATATCTGGTTGGTTATTTCTGAGGGTTGGTGTGGCGATGCTGCTCAGCTTTTACCCATATATCATAAAATGGCAGCCGAAACAGATAAGATTGATTTAAAGATTGTTTTAAGAGATGAGAACCTGGAATTAATGGATCATTTCTTAACCAATAAGGCTAGGTCAATACCTATTTTAGTGATTATTAAAAAAAATACGGGTGGTGTATTAGGGCATTGGGGACCAAGACCTCAAGCAGCAACAGATCTAGTTTTAGAGTACAAAAAAGAGTTTGGTGTAATAGATGAAACTCTAAAAACAAATTTGCAACTTTGGTACCACCATGATAAAGGAATATCCACCCAAATGGAATTGATGACCTTAATGAGTGATATTGATAAAAGAATATTCTAGTTTAAAAAAAGAAGAACAGCATGCTCTAAGTCAAATAAAAAAGATTTGAAAAGTTTTTGTTTTTTTTAGTTTTAAATTCAAAAACAATTGTAACTTGCTCATTGCTAACCAAGTCTACTTTTTAGTTTGCTTTTTTTATAGGTGTTTGTCTGTTGTATAACAATTAAAAACATTATTATGAAAAAATTATTAGAAAGGGTTTATGATTACCTATCTTTTTTACTTTTTGGTGGAAAAGGAGCGACTAATTATTAACTAATGACGGTGACCTTTATTACAACTAAGTTTATAACTATTGGTCTTAAAAAATTAAAACACATGATAAAACAAAAAAGTTTTTTTCATGTGTTTTTGCTTTTTTACAGTACTGCGCTACTTTAAAATGTAAGCAACGCCAGTCCTAAACTAATGCTCACAGTTTCTTTTTGATTTTTAAAAGCTATGTCATAATGGCTCATTTCTATAAAAAGAACCAAATCTTCATCAGTTTGAATGCCTAAGCTTATTTTTTTGTAAGTACCATTTAATGTTCCTCTGCCAAGAGCAGTTCCTTTTCCTAATCCAAGTTGTAATGCAATACGAGTTTCATCACTAATGTTTGGACTCAATCTAAGATTAGCAAAAACGGGTACTAGAACAATTTTTTCAGACCATGTCCAGTCTATTCCAGAGTGTATTCCTAGTGCTATCCATTTCTTAGGTTCTAAACCAATGCCTATTTTACTGTTAATACCATCTGGCAGAAACCAGCTATTATTAGATTGTTGATTGTTGTTTTTCGATCCATTGTTTTGATTGCCTTTAATGGGTATGGAAACATCAAATTGAATGAAGGAACGTGTTTTGTTTTGGGAAAAAGCAAAAAAAGGAAACAATAATAAAATAATGAATAACCTCATTTAAAGGGTATTTGAGATGAGACTTTCTTCAAAATCAAGAACGTTAATGCCGTTTTTCACATCATAATCACCTATTTTTGTGCGTCTTAAGACCGTTAGGTGAGAGCCAGATTGCATGGCTTTTCCAAAATCAAACGCTAAAGAACGAATATAAGTTCCCTTGCTACAAACTACTCTAAAATCTATCTCAGGAAGAGCAATTCGGGTAATTTCAAATTCGTGTATGGTAGTTTTACGGCTTGCAATTTCAATACTTTCTCCTGCACGGGCATGCTCATACAAGCGTACACCATCTTTTTTTATTGCCGAAAAAATAGGAGGTATTTGATCAATTTCGCCAAGAAATTGCTTTACCGTCTCATGAATTAATTCTTCGTTGATATGAGAAATAGGGAAGGTTTGATCAATTTCTGTTTCTAAATCATATGATGGCGTTGTGGCCCCTATGTAAAAAGTTCCCGTATATTCTTTGGCTTGACCTTGAAGTTCTGTAATTCGTTTGGTGAATTTTCCGGTACAAACTAATAATAAACCACTTGCTAATGGATCTAAGGTTCCAGCATGGCCAATTTTGAATTTTTTTGGCAAACCTACTTTGTTGATCAAAGCATATTTAAGCTTATTTACCGCTTGAAAAGAAGTAAAATGCAATGGTTTGTCAATCAATAAAATTTGCCCCTCTAGGTATTCATCAGCTGTTTTCAATAGGAATTATTTTATATAAGAAAAGTAAATTAGTAAAAACACACCCACAATAATACGGTACCATCCCCAAGGTTTAAATCCATATTTTTTTATAATTTCAATAAAAAATTTTATGGCAATCACAGCAACAACGAAGGCTACCACATTACCTATAAGGAAGAGCTGAATGTTTTGATCTGATTTCAAAATGAGTTCGTAACCTTTCATTTGTGAGCTCTCGTATGTCTTTAAAAAAACAGAGTAGCAAGTCACAGCCATCATGGTAGGAACCGCTAGAAAAAATGAAAATTCTGCAGCAGCATGACGGGATAAACCTTGCTGCATTCCACCTATAATTGATGCTGCAGATCTGCTAGTTCCTGGCATCATAGCCAAGCATTGCCAGAAACCTATGGTTACCGCTTTTTTTATAGAAATGTCCTCTTCTTTTAAAACCGTTGGGTTTTGAAAATAGTTGTCAATAAAAAGTAAAACAACACCGCCTAAAATAAGAACAATCGCAATTGGAATAGGATTTCCTAAGATGGCTTCTATTTTATCATCAAATAGTTTCCCCAAGACAAGCGCAGGTATTACGGCGCAAACCAGTTTGAGGTAAAAACTAACTTTAGAAAAATCAAAGAATTTTTTCCAATACAATGCTACTACAGCCAATATGGCTCCAAATTGTATAGAAACTTGAAACAGTTTTACAAAATCGTCTTCTTGTATTCCAAAATAAGAACTCAAAAAAACCATGTGAGCTGTTGACGAAACCGGTAGATACTCTGTTAAACCCTCAATAATAGCTATTAAAAAAGCTTGTAATGTATTCATTTATGCTTTTTTTGGATTTTTTAAAATAGCATAAATGGTTACCCCAAAACCTATTAAAACAGTTGTTGGAGCTAATCTAATTCTTCTAAAATTGAAGATATCTTCATTAAAAACAGTTGGATCTTCGCTTCCTCCACCGGACATAAGGATAAAACCTAAAGCAATAACTCCTATACCTACTAATAAGATTTTATAATTTATTTTATCAAAAAGGAATTCTGATTTCGTGTCGTTATTTTTCATTTTTATGCTGTTGTTATTTACTTAACTCTGTAACTGAGAACTGCTACTGAACGCTGAATACTAATAAAGATCGTCAGTTCTTAAATTTAAAAATCGTTGTGTAGCAAAATAAGTGCTTAACCACGTTATAATAATTCCAACGGCTAGGACACCTAACAATACCATAAAGATTGACCCTTTATCATTAAAAATACCTAAAAGTGGAAAATTAGTATTGATGTAGAACAGTACTCCAAGTAATGCAAAAATCGCTAGTCCAGCTCCAATCATTCCTAGTTTAATACTACGCGTTACAAATGGTTTTCGGATAAAAGATTTTGTAGCACCCACCATTTGCATTGTTTTAATGATGAATCGGTTAGAGTGTATGGATAAACGCAAAGAGCTGTTAATTAATAAAACGGCAATAACGGCAAGAAAACTACTTACGATCAAGATCCACATACTTACTTTTTTGATGTTGTCATTCACTAAATTAACAAGTTGCTTGTCATATACAATATCAGATATCATAGCATTTTTCCTAAGATCAGATTCTATTTTTACGATGCTATCTTTTACTACGTAGTCTCCTTTTAAATGAATATCATAGGAGTTTTGCAATGGATTTTCGCCTAGAAAAGTCATGAAATCTTCGCCTATAATATCAGTATGTTCTTTTGCAGCGTCTTCCTTACTTACATATTTGTACGTTTTTACAAAAGGGCTCCCTTTTAATTGTGTGCCAAATTGTTTTACAAAAGTATCATTAGCTTCGTTTTTAAAAAAAACAGTCATAGCAATGTTTTCTTTAAAATCATTGGCTAATTTTTTTGAATTAATGATAAATAATCCTAAGATTCCTAGCAGAAATAAGACTAAAAATACACTTAATACTACTGAAAAATAAGAGGAAATTAAACGGCGTTTTTGAAAATTATCAAATGAAGAGCTCATAGTTTATTGAAATTATTGGGTAAAAATAATAAAGAAATTCTTTATTTAAAGTTAATAACGCTCAAAGTTTTAACTTTCGTACAATAAACGTAAATTTGGCACCTAAAAATAGTCATGGCAATAAAACTTAGAACCTTTGTTACTCAGTTGCTCAGAACCTTATAAAAATGACTTGAGTTTACGAGAGCATGACTCAATTAAAAAACAATAAAAAAAGGAATGAAATACAATCCCAACGAAATTGATGCCAAATGGCAAAAATACTGGCAAGAAAACCAAACATTCAAAGCCGAAAACAACGCTGATAAGCCTAAATATTACGTTCTTGACATGTTTCCTTATCCATCTGGAGCGGGCTTACACGTAGGGCATCCGCTAGGGTATATTGCCTCTGATGTGTTTGCTAGATATAAAAGACACCAAGGTTTTAATGTATTGCATCCTATGGGTTACGACAGTTTTGGGTTGCCTGCTGAGCAATACGCCATTCAAACCGGTCAGCGTCCAGAAGATACTACTCGTGTGAACATTGACGGTGGTGTGGATAAAGAAGGAAACCAAATTGCGGGTTACAGAAAGCAATTAGATAAAATAGGATTCTCTTTTGATTGGAGTCGCGAAGTGCGTACTTCAAATCCAGATTATTACAAGCATACACAATGGATTTTTATTCAATTGTTCAACTCTTGGTACAATAAAAACAGCGATAAAGCGGAAGATATTTCAACCCTAACTACCTTGTTTGAAAAAGAAGGAAATGCAACTGTCAATGCAGTTTGCGATGAAAATATAGATCTTTTTTCAGCAAGTGAATGGAACGCTTTCGCAAAAGAGACTCAGGAGAGAATTTTACTGCAATACAGATTGACGTATTTAGCAGAGACGGAAGTAAATTGGTGCCCTGGTTTAGGAACGGTTTTGGCCAATGATGAAATTGTAAATGGTGTTTCAGAACGTGGTGGTTTTACAGTGGTGCGCAAGAAAATGACCCAATGGAGCATGCGAATTTCGGCTTATGCGGAACGTTTGTTGCAAGGTTTGAATGATATCGATTGGAGCGAAAGCATCAAGGAAAGTCAAAGAAACTGGATTGGTAAAAGTGTAGGAGCGACGGTAGAATTTAACGTTCAAAATTCGGAAGCTAAAATTGCGGTTTTCACCACCAGACCCGACACTATTTTTGGAGTTACGTTTATGACCTTGGCTCCGGAACACAAATTGGTTTCTCAAATTACCACTGCGGAACAAAAAGCAGAAATAGATGCTTATATCGAAAAAACGTCAAAACGTTCTGAGCGTGAGCGTATGGCCGATGTAAAAACCATTTCAGGAGTATTTACAGGAGCTTTTGCAGAACATCCTTTTACGAAAGAACCAATTCCGGTTTGGATTGGCGATTATGTTTTGGCAGGATACGGGACAGGCGCAGTTATGGCGGTTCCTTGTGGCGATGAGAGAGATTATGCTTTTGCGAATTTCTTCAAAGGGCAAAACGGAATGCCAGCCATCAAAAATATCTTTGATCAAGACATTTCTGAAGCGGCTTATGGAGCCAAAGAAGGGTTTCAATTGGTCGAATCTGATTTTTTAAATGGATTAGATTATAAAAAAGGAACTCAAAAAGTTATTGAGGAATTAGAAAAAATAAATCAAGGAAAAGGGAAAATCAATTACCGTTTGCGTGATGCAGTTTTCTCTCGCCAGCGTTATTGGGGAGAGCCTTTCCCGGTGTATTATGTAAATGGCTTGCCGCAAATGATTGATGCGCAACATTTGCCAATCATTTTACCTGAAGTTGAGAAATATTTACCAACCGAAGACGGTTTGCCACCTTTAGGAAATGCGGCAGTTTGGGCTTGGGACAGTGTAAACAACAAAGTGGTCGAAACGAGTTTGGTTGATGATACAACTGTTTTTCCTCTTGAATTGAACACCATGCCAGGTTGGGCAGGAAGTTCATACTATTGGATGCGTTATATGGATGCGCATAACGAAACTGAATTTGCAAGCCAAGAAGCGCTAGCCTATTGGGAAAGCGTAGATTTATACATTGGCGGAAGCGAACACGCAACCGGTCACTTGTTGTATTCTCGTTTTTGGAATAAATTCCTAAAAGACAAAGGTTTTGCGCCTACCGAAGAACCGTTCAAAAAATTGATCAATCAAGGGATGATTTTGGGAACAAGTGCATTTATCTTTAGATTGGAAGTGAAATTAATAGTTGAATATTCTATAACTGAAGAGTCTAAAAAGTTTATAGTTGCTAATAATCTTGCAGCAGGTACGCAAGCTACTCAAGAAGTTCGAATGTCAACTAAGTATTTTTTCTCCAAAAATAAAATGGAGGAGTATCGATTTGGGACTTTTGAAGATCTTCCAGATGAAATAAAGATTTTTTTAAAGGAATTAATGGACATTCATATCGAAGATTCACCTGAAGGTTCTTTGGAGACTTTAAAATACAAACGGGATATAAAAATTTCAAATATTTCGTTTTCTCCTATTCATGTTGATGTTTCGTTAGTTAATTCTTCAGATGAGCTAGATGTAGAAAATTACGATAAGAGTCCAACTAGAAAGATAAATGCTGGAGGAATATATGTTAAAGATGAAAATGGTAAATTCATTGTAGGCCGCGAGGTTGAAAAAATGTCGAAATCCAAATACAATGTGGTGACTCCAGATGCTATTTGTGAAGAATACGGAGCCGATACCTTGCGTTTGTATGAAATGTTCTTAGGGCCATTAGAACAAGCGAAACCTTGGAACACAGCAGGAATTTCGGGAGTTTTTGGATTCTTGAAAAAATTATGGCGTTTGTATTTCGATGAAAATGGTTTGATTGTTACCAATGATGCACCAACGAAAGACAACTTAAAATCATTGCACAAAACCATCAAGAAAGTAGCTGAGGATATTGAAGGATTCTCTTTCAATACTTCGGTTTCACAGTTTATGATTTGTGTGAACGAATTGTCAGCACAAAATTGTCATTCTCGTTATATCTTAGAACCTTTAGCAATTGTGATTTCGCCTTACGCGCCGCACATTGCCGAAGAATTATGGTCTTTGCTAGGTCATGAAGGCTCGATAGCAGCAGTTTCTTTCCCAGTTTTTGATCCAAAACATTTGGTAGAAAGTGAGAAAGAATATCCAGTTTCTTTCAACGGAAAAATGCGTTTTACCATGGTTTTACCTTTGGATTTAACCGCAGCACAAATTGAGGAAATCGTTATGAAAGACGAAAGAACCATCAAGCAACTAGACGGTAAAACACCAAACAAGGTGATTATTGTTCCAGGAAAAATAATTAACTTGGTGGGATAGCCTATCAATTTCAATATTTAAAATTCCAAATTCTAATTTCACAATTGGGTTTGGAATTTTTTTTTAGTTTTATAACCACATGTAGCAGTTTAAATATTTTTTTAATTTTTTGTAACATTTTAATAGTTCTCGTATCCAAGAGGCGGATCCATTTTATGAACACTTTAAAAAACTATAAAAATGAAAAAGTATATATTAATTATTGGTGCTATTATGTTATCTGTATTGTTTTGTACTGTTTTTGGACAAACAAAATCATATCCGTTTGAGGTTATAAAATCAGGAAAAGGTAAAAAAAGTATAGTGTTTATTCCAGGATTTGCAAGCTCTGGAGCAGTGTGGAACGAAACAAAAGCTAATTTTGAAAATGAGTACACTTGTTACACCTTAACAATGGCTGGCTTTGCGGGCGTTAAACCAGAAATAAATGCTAATTTTAAAAACTGGGAATCAGCAATTGCAAGCTACATTCAGGATCAAAAAATAGAGAGACCTATTATTGTAGGACACAGTATGGGTGGCGGACTTGCACTTGCCATTGCGGCGGACTATTCAGAGTTGATAGATAAAATTGTAGTAGTTGATGCGCTACCTTGTCTTGCGGCTTTTGGCAATCCTATGTTTAAATCACAAGAAAACACCAATTGCACGCCAATGAAAAATCAAATTACTACAATGTCTGAAGATGCTTTTTATCAAATGCAAAAAAGAGGCATTGGTACACTGATGACTAATGTTTCTAAGCAAGAATTGGTGATAAGCTGGAGTGTAAAATCAGATAGAAATACTTTTTGTGATATGTATTGCGATTTTTCTAACACTGATTTAAGAGATAAGATTGCAGCCATAAAATGTCCTACATTAATATTGTTACAATCTTCTTTTTACAATTCTAAACCAGTTATTGAAGCACAATATAAAAATCTTAAAACTGCTCAATTAGCGTATGCAAATAAAGGGCTTCATTTTATTATGTATGATGATAAAGAGTGGTATGAAGCACAATTAAACTCATTTATACGATCTAGATAATGGAGTTTGAAGTAATTTATAAAACCTATTGGGACAAGATTTTTCGATTGTGCATGGGATATGTCAATGATTATGACTTGGCACAAGATTTAGCACAAGAAACATTTATTCTAGTTTGGCAAAAATTAGAAAGTTTTAGAAATGAATCTTCTGTTGGTACTTGGATATTTAGGATTGCGACAAACAATTGCTTACGCCAAATAGAAAAAGAAAAGCGATTTCCTAAAAGAGAACTTCCAGTGCATATTTCTCAAGAAAAAAGCGTGTCTATAGAGCCGCAAATACAATTTTTATATAAGTGTATTGCAGCGCTACCTGAGATTGACAGAATTATAATTTCTCTAGAGTTAGAAGATGTGAAACAAGCTGAAATTGCTACAATTGTAGGGCTCTCTGAAGCTAATATTAGAGTTAAAATTCATAGAATAAAAGAAAAACTCACTCAAAAATTCAAACAAAATGGGCAGTAGTATAGATTTTAAAGATTTATGGAGTAAGCAAACCGTGAGTCCGCCAGATATTAATGAGTTGTTAGTAAAACTCAAGCAATTTAAGAACAAAGGCATCAGAAAATTAATTCTTACCAGTATTTTGCTAGTGGCTACCATAGGTTTTGTTGCCTTTATTTGGTACATATTTCAACCACAGCTAATAACTACAAAAATAGGGATTACACTTACCATTCTTGCTATGTTGGTATTTATGTTTTTTTATAGCAAGCTTGCAGTGAGTTACAAGGCAATTGATGGGCAACAAAGCAATACGGAATATTTACAAAATTTAATTGCTATTCAAGTGAAGCAAAAGTTTTTGCAATCTCGCGTTTTGAGTTTGTATTTTATTTTGTTAGGGACAGGAATTTGTTTGTACTTGTATGAATATGCGCTTAAAATGCCATTGTATATAGCTATTGCCACATATTTTGTAACGCTTTCCTGGTTTGCCTTGAACTGGTTTTACTTAAGACCTAAACAAGTAAAAAAAGAGCGAGACAAAATAAATGATTTGATTTCCAAGTTTGAAGTGTTGACTAAGCAGTTTGAGGATTAAAAAGTATCAAAAAAAGAAGCTTCAGATGAGGTGGCTTAGTGCTAATTTCTTATGTACAGCATTTGCAGGTTTGTGGATATAATGAAATGTTTATTTTTCAATGCCAATTTGACATTAACAAAAAATGGTGCAGAATTTGCTATTTCTTTAGTAACTTTAATAAAAAATCTAAAAAACAAAGATATGGGAATGGGTTATTTAATTCTAGCAGGAGCAATAATGCTTTTTAGCTGGTTAGTTAGTTCAAGACTTAAAAGCAAATTTGAACACTACTCAAAATTACATTTGCAAAACGGAATGACAGGTGCCGAAATTGCCGAGAAAATGTTAGCGGACAATGGTATTCGTGACGTAAGAGTGATTTCAACCCCTGGACGTTTGACGGATCACTACAATCCTGCTGATAAAACAGTTAATTTAAGCGAGGCCGTGTACAACCAGCGCAATGCAGCTGCTGCTGCCGTAGCTGCGCATGAGTGTGGACACGCAGTGCAACATGCAGTGGGGTATGAGTGGCTTACCATGAGATCTAAACTTGTTCCTGTTGTAAACGTAGCCTCTAGTTATATGCAATGGATTTTACTAGCTGGAATCTTAATGATCAAGACTTTTCCGGGATTGTTATTAGTGGGAATTATTATTTTTGCGGCAACAACTTTATTTTCAATAGTTACTTTGCCAGTAGAATATGATGCAAGTAATCGTGCTTTGGCTTGGTTAGAAAATAAAAGAATGCTTACGCCTCAAGAACAGGCTGGAGCCAAAGATTCTTTAAAATGGGCTGCCAGAACGTATGTTGTAGCCGCTTTAGGTTCTATAGCAACTTTACTGTATTATATCTCGATTTACATGGGCGGTAGAAGAGACTAATTCTCTAATTTTCTAAGGATTAATTATCAAATCCAAATTCCAATCTTATGGAGTTTGGATTTTTTATTTCTTACTTCTTATATCTCACTTCTCACTTCTCACATTTCACTTTTCACACTTCTCACATTTAACTTTTCACAACTCACTTTCCTCAAAGTTGTATTTGTCGATCTATTTGCTGGTCTAGTGAAATAAACGTTTCAGTTCTAGAAACGCCTTCAATAGCTTGAATTTTTGTATTTAGGAGCTGCATCAAATGTTCATTATCTCGGCATATAATTTTAATTAAAATAGACCAATTTCCGGTAGTGTAATGGCATTCTAAAACTTCTGGAATTTTTTTTAGATCGCGAACGGCTTCAGCGTTCCTAGCAGCCTTGTCTAGATAAACGCCTACAAAAGCCATAGTATTGTAGCCTAATACTTTGTTGTTTACAGTAAATTTCGATCCTGAAATCACGCCAGATTGCTCTAGTTTTCGCAAGCGTTGGTGAATTGCAGCTCCTGAAATCCCTATTTTATTCGCAATTTGAAGAATTGGTTTTCGGGCATCCTCCATTAGATCGCGTAAAATTTCTTTGTCGATACCATCGATTTCTACTACTAGTGAATTTATCTTCATAGCTTATAAATTTAAATAGGATAATGATATTTTGTTATTATCGAAAACCAAATTTACAATAATAAGTAGCATTAGTAACATTAAGTAAAGAAATGTAGTGATATAAAAAAAGCCATTCGGATTGCGAATGGCTTTAATATGTATGTTATAAAAAAATTATTTTGCTTTATTAGCTTCGGTAATGTATTTTTCTAAAGCCATAGTCATAGAAGGTGTTGCTGGTGTTGGTGCAAGAATGTCTACTCTTAAACCATGATCTAGTGCTTCTTTTTGAGTTGTACTTCCAAAAACTGCTATGCGTGTATTGTTTTGCTCAAAATCAGGAAAATTCATAAACAATGATTTTATCCCAGTAGGACTGAAAAAAGCCAGTACGTCATAATATACATCAGCAAGATCAGATAAGTCGCTCATTACAGTTTTGTAAAAAACACCAGGAGTCCAGTCAACCTTTAAAGCATTTAGCGTTATTGGTGCATCAGCATTCAATTGATCCGAGGCTGGTAGTAAAAACTTTTCGTCTTTGTATTTTTTTATCAGCGGAGATAAATCAGCAAAGTCTTTTGGTCCTACGTAAATTTTGCGCTTACGGTACACTACGTATTTTTGAAGGTAAAAAGCAATAGCTTCAGATTGACAAAAGTACTTTAATCCTTCGGGGACTTTGTAGCGCATTTCGTCAGCAACTCTAAAAAAATGATCTACCGCATTTTTACTTGTTAAAATAATTGCGGTGTAGTGGTTAAGATCAATTTTTTGTAGTCGAATCTCTTTAGCGTTTACTCCTTCTACATGAATAAAAGGTCTGAAATCAATTTTTACTTTGTGCTTTTGTTGAAGTTCAAAGTAAGGGGAATTTTCCACTTTAGGCTCGGGTTGTGACACCAAAATTGTTTTCACTTTCATATTTAGCGTTTTCTAAGCAATCCCTTTTGTAAACCAATAATACATAAAATAATAGGGTGCTATTTCAAAGGCGCAAAGATATAAAATAAAATAAAACAACTTACTGAATATTATATTTTGATAATTTTTTATTGAAATCAAATAAGTTAGTGTATTAGCTATCAATACAGTAGCTATTACTGCAAGTGGAATATTTCTTGAAATTGTATCGTAATAGAATAAAATAATGTTAATTGGGAGTATAAAGAGTCCTATGTAAGTTCTATAAGTAACTTTTTGAAGATTAAACTGCTCCATGAATTCCTCTATGTTGAATGATGTAGCAATGATTTTTTCAATAAGGTATTTTGATAGAATAAAAAATATCAAAAAAGTAACAATTTGGATGTATAAAATCCAATCTGTTTTTGATGCATAACCAAATTGGTTTAATGCAATCTGGATAAAAAAGGCAAATGAAATTATTTGTACAAAGAATAGTGCAATTGTAAAACTACTTTTTAAATGACTGCTATCTCTATATACTTTAATGTATTTATTAGAAAAAATAAGATTGGCAAACTCACCAAATCTATTTTCAAATACTGATTTAGTGATTGCTATTATAGCAAAAGAAAGAACAAATAGCGCAGTAGCCCAATCTTTGTTCTCAATGATTCTCGGATGAAGTACGTTTTCAATCATAGCGTTGCAAAATTACTAATTTTTATATCATTCTTTTTATTATAATTTTATTAAGGATGAAATGGCATAAAATGGTTACTTTTGCACTGAATTTAGTTGAAAAAAATGAATGATTGTATAGTTATAATCCCTACCTATAACGAAATTGAAAACATTGAAAGTATCATAAGAGCTGCGCTATCACAGCACAAGCTTTTTCATGTTTTAATAATTGATGACAACTCTCCAGATCATACTGCGGATAAAGTTATGCTTCTCCAAAAAGAGTTTGAAGGACGCTTGTTTCTTGAAAAAAGAGAAAAAAAATCAGGGTTGGGTACAGCCTATGTGCACGGATTTAAATGGGCATTGCGGCATGAATATGAATTCATTTTTGAGATGGATGCTGATTTCTCTCACGATCCAAAAGATTTAGAAAAACTCTATAGCGCTTGCCATTTTGGCGATGCTGATTTAGCCATTGGTTCTCGTTATGCAACTGGTGTAAATGTGGTGAACTGGCCGTTAAGTAGGGTGTTATTGTCTTATTTTGCATCAGTATATGTGCGCTTGGTTACTGGAATGAAAATTCATGATGCCACCGCAGGTTTTGTTTGCTATAAAAGGAAAGTTCTTGAAGAAATCAATTTAGATAAAATTCGTTTCGTGGGCTACGCTTTTCAAATAGAAATGAAATACCGTACCTATTGCAAAAAATTTGAGATTGTTGAGGTTCCTATTATCTTTACAGACCGAACGAAAGGACAATCTAAGATGAGTAATTCCATCATTGTTGAAGCCGTATTTGGTGTAATTGCTTTGCGATTAAAAAAAATGATAAACACACTATAAAAACAGAATATGAATAAGATTTTAATTAAGAACGCCAAAATTGTAAATGAAGGGGTAGTTTTTGAAGGAGATGTGTTAATTGAAAATGAAATCATTGTTGAAATAGCCGAAAGTATTAGCGCTAAATCTTCTGATTGTAAAATTATTGATGCCGAAGGAAATTTTTTAATTCCGGGAGCAATTGATGATCAAGTACATTTTAGAGAACCAGGACTTACGCATAAGGGCGATATAGAATCAGAGTCTAGGGCAGCTGTAGCAGGCGGAATTACCAGTTATATTGAACAACCTAATACAGTACCTAATGCTATAACTCAAGAAATATTAGAACAAAAATATGTTTTGGCTTCCCAAAAGTCTTTTGCCAATTATTCATTTATGATGGGCGGTACTAATGATAATTTGGAAGAGATTTTAAAAACAGATCCACGACATGTAGCGGGTTTGAAATTATTTTTGGGGTCTTCAACAGGAGACATGTTAGTAGATAGTTCGGCAGCATTAGAAAAAATATTTTCTTCTACTAAACTTTTAATTGCTGTACATAGCGAAGACGAAACAACGGTTAAAGAAAATTTAGAAAAGTACAAATTAATATATGGCGATGCTATTCCCGTAGCATGTCATCCCGAAATTAGATCGGTAGAGGCCTGCTACAAATCTACAGAACGTATCGTTAAATTAGCTCAAAAAACAGGCGCTAGATTACATGTTTTTCATTTATCAACGGCTAAAGAGCTTGAGTTTTTTACCAATAAAATACCATTAGAAGACAAGAAAATTACAGCCGAAGTTTGTATTCATCATCTGTGGTTCTCTGATGAGGATTATGCAACTAAAGGGAATTTAATAAAGTGGAATCCAGCAGTAAAAAGCGATACTGACCGCAAGGCATTATGGCAGGCACTTCTTGATGACCGCATCGATGTGATTGCTACAGATCATGCTCCACATACACTTGAGGAGAAACAACAGTCTAGTTACTTAAAAGCTCCCTCTGGTGGGCCATTAGTGCAACACGCAGTAGTAGCCATGTTTGAAGCACATCATCAAGGTAAAATTAGCGTGGAGAAAATTGTTGAGAAAATGTGTCATAATCCTGCTAAGATTTTTCAAATTCACAAAAGAGGCTTTATCAAAGTAGGTTATTTTGCCGATTTAGTTATTGTAAATACAGGTTTGCCTTGGAGTGTTAAAAAAGAAAATATTTTGGCTAAATGTGGTTGGTCTCCTTTTGAAGGATTTACATTTAAATCCAGAATTACGCACACTTTTGTAAATGGACAATTGGTTTACAACGCATTCAAGGTAAAGGACATTCGCGCAGGAAAACGTTTAGAATTTGAAAGATAATTATCATGGTTAAACATTATATCTCCGTAATATGTTTTCTTTTTTTATTGAGTTGTAAAGATCATAATGGCATTCCCGAACCTGAAAAGCTCATAGAGAAAGATGTTATGGTGGATATCATGTATGATTTGTCAGTTTTAGAGGCCATAAAATACCAAAACCCGGCCTCTTTAGATTCTTTTAAAATCAATGCAAGTGCTTTTATTTTTAAAAAGTATAAGGTAGATAGTGTACAGTATATAAAAAACACACAGTACTACGCCGCTGATGATGAGGTCTACAAAACTATGTATGAAAAAGTAATAAAACGTTTAGAAGCGAATGTTAAAAAAGCAGAGACTCAAGCTAAACTAGATGATAAGAAAGCTAAGGCTAAAAAAAATAAAATTAATCCAGTTGCTACCACAAAGTCGGAGATCGTAAATTAAACTTTTTTCACTGGTTTAATAGTAGATTGTAAATAGGGTTTTACAGTTGTAAAATTAAAATTGAGTTGCTGTTTAATTTTATGGTTTGAATAGGTGTTTTGAGTGTATGTTGCCTTTGCAGTAATCTTAGATAGCTTTCTTTTAGTTCTAAAAACAACAGATGATAACCAGTCTAAACGCCATAAAATTTCCATTAAAAAAGGACTAGCGTGTGTGTTTGGTCTTTTTACATGCAGCGCATCGGCCATAGTATTGAGTATTTCTTGAAAAACAATATTTTCAGCAATAACAATAAAGCGTTCGTTTTTTATATTGCTTTCCATAAGACTCATGGCTATTTGTACAACATCTGTAACAGCAACAAATCCAGAGGTGCCTTTTGTATAATATTTTAGTCCTTTTTTTACTTGAGTTAATAATTGGCCACTTCCTTGTTCCCAATCTTTGTGATCTAGTACAGGTCCCAGAATAACTCCCGGATTAATAATTATAACATCTAAACCTTCTTGGTGGCCGCGCCACACTTCCATCTCGGCACCGTATTTAGAAATGGCATAGTCACTGTGGTTTTGTTCTGGGTTCCACTCTGTTTCTTCTGAAATGTATTTTTCGTGGGGTAACAAATCACCAAGAGTTGCTATTGAACTTATAAAGCACAATTTTTCTATACCATAAGCAATGCAAAAGTTCACCACGTTTGCGGTTCCTTCAATATTTATTTTCCGGAGTTTATTTTCGTCCTTTGGATCAAATGATATTATAGCAGCACAATGGTAAACAGTTTTAATATTTTGAAAAGCAATTTCTAAAGATGGTACATCGGTTATATCTGCAGGAACCCATTCAATTTGCTGCAAGAGGAACTCTTTTTTGTAAAAGGCAAATAAGGATTTTGTTTTCTCGATTGATGCAATATTTCGATAAATAGCACGTATGGTACTGCTTTCATTATTTTGATTTTCAATCAAATGAATCAATAAATGTGCGCCTACTAAACCGGTTGCTCCTGTAACTAAAATCATATCGTAAAAGTAATAAAATCAACGCCAAGGACAATGCCATTTTTCAGCCAAATTAGAAATCTGAATGTGATTTTTGAAACTATTTTTTGTGTTTAAATTAGAAATTAGTGTTGAAATTGCCATTGCCATTGAAATTCTTATCTTTGTAATCACCAAGCCATGTTGGCTGAACCGAAGAAAGTAAATTGATTAATAAAGATGAAGAATTTTATTGAAGAAGTAACTTGGAGAGGAATGCTCCACGATGTTATGCCGGGCACAGAAGAACATTTGATGGAACAAATGCGCGTGGCATATGTGGGAATTGACCCAACTGCCGATTCATTGCATATAGGACATTTAGTGGGCGTAATGTTATTGAAACATTTTCAACTTGCAGGACACAAACCTCTTGCATTAGTAGGTGGTGCAACAGGAATGATTGGTGATCCATCTGGTAAATCTAATGAAAGAAATTTATTAGACGAAGCTACTTTGCGTCACAATCAAGAAGCCATAAAAGGACAATTGGCTCGTTTTCTAGATTTTACTTCGTCTGCGCCAAATGCTGCTGAACTAGTAAATAATTACGACTGGATGAAGAATTTTTCTTTTCTAGATTTTATTCGTGATGTAGGGAAACATATCACTGTTAATTATATGATGGCAAAGGATTCTGTGAAAAAACGTTTGTCATCAGAAGCTGCTGAAGGAATGTCGTTCACGGAGTTTACCTACCAATTGGTTCAGGGGTATGACTTTTTGCATTTGTACAGAGAAAAGAGCTGTACGTTACAAATGGGAGGTAGTGACCAGTGGGGAAATATCACTACAGGAACCGAATTAGTGCGTAGAATTGCTAGCGGAAAAGCCTATGCATTAACTTGTCCGTTGATTACAAAAGCAGATGGAACCAAGTTTGGAAAATCCGAAGGTGGTAATATTTGGTTGGATTCGGTTAGAACTTCTCCATATAAATTTTACCAATATTGGTTGAATACCTCAGATGTGGATGCGGAGAAATACATTAAGATTTTTACTTTTTTATCGAAAGAAGATATCGATGTGTTAACTGAAAAACATAAAGAAGCGCCACACATACGTTTGTTACAAAAACGTTTGGCCGAAGAAATTACCGTGATGGTACATTCAGCTGATGTTTTAGAAAATGCGATTAAAGCATCGAATATTTTGTTCGGAAATTCTACTTCAGATGATTTAAAACAATTGGATCAAGCCACATTTTTAGATGTTTTTGACGGAGTTCCTCAGGCAGAAATCAGCAGAAACGAAATCGAAGCGGGAATCAATATTGTTGACGTTTTAAACGAAAAAGCAGGATTTCTAAAATCGAATGGTGAAGCAAGACGAGCTCTAACAGCTAATTCTATTTCTGTAAACCGTGAAAAAGTTACTGAAGAATTTGTGCTTTCTAGCAAAGACTTAATCAACAATCAATTTGTATTGTTGCAAAGCGGAAAGAAAAATTATTTTGTAGTGAGAGTTGTTTAAGGAGATAAACAAATTATTCTCTATTCTAATTATAAAAAATTCCCAATAACTCAATGAGTTGTTGGGAATTTTTATGTGGTTTAATCTCTAAAATTGATTTCTACTTTGTTAGTGTATATCCATCCTGTACCGATTGTGGGGTCATTAAGTATGATTTTTAAGTCTTCAGGGAGGAGAGTTGAGGCTAGTTCTTCTTTGTTAAAATACAAAAACAAATCAAGATAATGAGTGGTTTTTTGATCTAAAAAATATTCATTGTCTTCAAATTTGTGATACCGATTTTTATCCCAAGACAATGTTGCAGAAAAGTTTTTTGTTTCATTAGGTTGAAATTTGATGATACTTTCTATGATTTTTTTACTCTTTTTAATCTTTAATTCTTTTTGCTGTATCAGTAAATAATTAGCTAAACCTTTGCGATTATTTTCTAGGTCTTGCATTATTTTTTTAAGTACTACATCACTTTTTTTAGAATCGAATACAGTATTCGTTTCTATCATGTTTTTTTCTTGAAACAGCCTGTAAGAGGGAATCCAAGACGAACCGTTGAACATGTTAGATCGTAACTCTTTAGTATTTAAAACTATTGAAATAAGATTTTTTGTTTTGTTTTGGATGTGGTAATGTACCGTAAATATACGTTCGCTAGTAGAAGGATCTTGGTCTGTTATGGAGTCTATTTGAACTTCGATATCTGTGTTTTGTGCATTGGTACATAAACCAATGAATAAAAAAATGACTAGTCCTAAATAATCGATACAGATTATTAAACAAAAATAATTAATTAAACACTTGCTGGATCGTTCTTGCAAGTGTTTTTTCTTTTATAGGTTCTCATCTTAATTTTACTTTGCTGATGCATTTGATTTGGTGTTAGCATATAATTGGAGTAATGAGGTCTTTTTTGATTATAGATTTCAATAGCATCTTTAACCAACAACTTCATAATTGGAAGGTCTTTGTTGAATTTATCAATATCAAATTCTTGTTTTAAAATACCATTTATTCTTTCTGCTACTGCATTTTCATAAGGATCTGAGTTTTGTGTCATGCTACACTTTATAAGGCTTTTCTTGAGTAGTTTTTGATAATCATTTGCACAATATTGCACTCCTCTGTCGGAATGATGTATTAATGATAAATTCTTGTCCTTTCTTAGTTTTATTGCGTTTTCCAATGCTATTAAGCTACTTTCTGTATTCATATTATCAGCTACATTAAACCCCATTATTTTTTTAGAATAAGCATCAGTTACCAAACTTAAGTAACACGGATTTTCTCTTTTTCCAATATAGGTTATGTCTGAAACCCAAACTTGTTCCGGACGTTTTATTTCTAGTTCCAGAATCTGATTTTGATGTTTTCTAAAGCGATGATGCGAGTTGGTTGTAATATGATACGAACGCTTTGGAACAATCAATAAATGATTAGCTCTTAGGATACTGATAAATTTATCTCTTCCGACTTTTAGTTGCTTTAATTCGTTATTTAAAAGAAAATAGAGTTTTTTTGCTCCAATCCTAGGCATCGTCTGCCTGATTGTTATAACCATAGCAACTATCTTAGAAGCCTTGGATTGTCTTGCTTCTCTTCTTTTTATTTTTCGATAATAAACCTGTCTGTCTATCCCGAACAAAGTACAGGTAAACATTACTGTCTCTTGTTGCTCTTGTTTGAATTGGTCGATTGTTCGGGTGATGAGTTTTTTCTGATGTCAATTTGATATTCTTTTTCTGCAATATCAATCATTTTATCAAAGATGATAGCTTTCTTATCCGATACATAAGCTTCTCTCTCTAGCAATGCTTTCTGCTTTTCTAACAACATAACTTGTGCTTCAAGTTCCATTATTCTTTGTTCAGGTGATTTTGGCATATTTGATGGTGTTTGATTATCCCAATCAAAGTTACCAAATTTCCGGAGCCATTGCACAATTGTCGAGCGTGACTGAATACCGTAAACTTTTTTGACTTGCGAAATAGACATCTTTCCCTGCTCTATGTCTTGTACAATCTGTAATTTAAAAGACATCGTGTAGTCTTTTTGGGTACGCTTTAAGTAGCGTGATTCTTGAGGATTTTCCATAAGGATACTTTTTGTGTATCGCTATTTTAGGACGGGACA
>NZ_VHLM01000063.1 GCF_009764685.1 Flavobacterium sp. I-STPP5a
ATAGACTTCGAACGAATTATTCCTTTTTCAATAGCAATAGTTACTGTTTTATTTATCAATAGATTTAATAAGTCGGTGTCTTTCAAGCGTAGTTTTCTAAATTTTGTCAACGAACTAGAATTGATAACATCTTCTTCTGGATTCATATCCAAAAAATATTTAAAGGACATATCGTAACGCGAACGTTCCACTACATCAACATCGGAAACAGTGTAAATTGTTTTAAGAAGCAAATACTTGAACATACGAACAGGGCTTTCTGCCATACGTCCATTATTGGTGCAGTACTTATTTAATAATTCATCATAAATGAAGGAAAAATCTATTAAATCATTGATTTTTCTCAGAATGTTATTCTTTGGAATAATTAAATCATATAAAGAAGAATGTTCACTGAACTGTATTGATTGCTGTTGTACTAACATCTAAAAGCTCTTATAATTACAGCTAAATATACCAAAAAAGGAGTAGAAATACTAAGCTTTCTACTTCTTTTATTTATCAATTTATTCGAAAAAAGACTTTTTCAGTGCCCTCGCAGTAATGTGAGGGTTTTTTGTTTTTGGGCATGACCGTCCGTAAAAACTGCGGGTCGGGCTAGAGGGCACTGAAAAAGTCCCTGTTTTCAAAAATCATTAAAAAAAGTGATTAAATAAGGCTTTGATTTTATTTAATCGTCTTTTTTTAGTCAAATTTAATCTTCTTAGATTACAAGGGGTTTGTAATAACTAAAAGGAGCGAAACCATTGTGTTTTCGCTCCTTTTTAGTTATTTTCATTTTCCTTATTCGAGGGACTTTTTCAGTGCCCTCAATTATTTTGAGGCGTATTTTTTTTATTCAAAACCCAAAACAATCTAGCAGTACAAACCGTACTTCCTAACCGTTTATAAACATTAAACAGATCTCTTTCCTTCCAAAGCAAATTAAACTATTGAGTGCAACTAAATACTATTTTAATCCTGTTTTAAGCCATTAGAAAACTAAACGACTCCTTTACCACACATCAAAAAAAATAGGCTTTATAATATTTCTAAAACCCACAAAATGTAGCTGAATTATAGATACAAAAAAAGCCTCGAATTTCTTCGAGGCTTTTGCTTTTTTGGGTGGATGACCGGGTTCGAACCGGCGACCCTCGGTACCACAAACCGATGCTCTAACCAGCTGAGCTACAACCACCATTTGCTTAGCGGTGGCAAAGATACAACTAAAGTTTACTTTTGCAAACGTTTTTTAAAAATTTTTTAAAAAAATTTACATCATTTTTAGATCAAATCACCTAAACTATTGACAGCCACACATCTTTCTACCGTAAAACCTTCAGCATGATCTACGCCCGTGAGCCTTCCCAAATCCCTAGAACGGTAATTTAAACTTTCTAGAAAGTTTTTACTTGAAATTGGCGACTCTGGTTCTGTTGAATTAGGATCATAAAATTGAGAACCATAGGCTAATATAGATGCAACTTTTAAATCTGTAAAACCTGTAATATCCACCACAAAATCTGGAACGCTATTTTTCCATTGAATGTAATGATATACCAGTTTTGGGCGCCAAGCCGTTTGTACTTCCCCAACTAGAGCAGTTTCAATTTTAACTAACCCAGATAAAAAACAAGCATCAGATACCAATTTGCTTCCTTTAGCATGATCAATATGACGGTCGTCTTCGGCATTACACAACACTATTTCAGGTTTGTATTTCCGAATCATCTTAATTACCTCTAATTGGTGTGTTTCGTCATTTACAAAAAAACCATCACGCATCCCCAAGTTTTCTCGTACAGTTACGCCGAGTATTTTTGCAGCAGCAGCCGCTTCTTGATCTCTAATGGTTGCAGAGCCACGCGTGCCCAATTCTCCGCGAGTTAAGTCAATAATACCTACTTTTTTACCCTGTGAGATCTCTTTTAAAATAGTTCCTGCACATCCTAACTCTACATCATCTGGATGAGCGCCAAAGGCTAATATGTCTAGCTTCATACTTTTTTATTATTATTAATTGATATGATAATGATTACAACACTTTTTTCATGGTCATGGATTTATTAACACTTTCCTCCCACTCTTTTTCGGGAATACTGTCTTTTGTTACACCGCAACCCATGTACAAATGTACTTGTTTTATACTTTGCTTGTCTATCAGTTCCTGTTCATTAGCTTTAATTTGCATGCATCTCAGATTTACATATAAATCAGCGTTTTGTTGACCGCTATCCACATCACAATTCAACTCACCTAAAAAACCCGTATAAAATTCCCTATCGTAATTTTCGTTTTCAATAATAAATTTTTTAGCACTTTCCTTTGGTAAGCCACATACAGCTGGTGTAGGATGTAAGACTTGAATTGTCTTTTTAAATGATGTTTCAGGTGTAATTCTTCCGGAGATATCTGTCCTAATATGCCATAAAGAACCCGCTTGATAACTGTAAGGTTTAGACACTGTAACTGCTTCCAACTCGTTCTGCAATTTTGAAACAATAAAATCAGTCACAAATTGCTGCTCCTCAATTTCTTTGTTTTGCCAATAAACAGCTGGAGTACCAGCATTTTTTTGAGTTCCTGCCAGTGAAATGGTTTTTAAAACACCCTCTTTTATATTTAGCAGTAATTCTGGAGTTGCGCCCAGCCAAGCGCCTATTTTTGGGTGATAAAAACAATAGACAAAAGCGGTAGGATAGCTATACACCAAGGATTCATAAATCTCAAATACACTTTTATTTTCTAGAGCTACAATTTCATTTCTAGACAATACTACTTTTTCAAACTCCTTATTATTAATAGCTTGAACCCCTTTACTAACCACGCTTACAAATACTTCCTTATCTTTACTTTCAAAAAAAGGAACGCTTTTTTCTTCCTTTTGAATAAATGATTCTTGGTACTTCCATTGGAATTTTTCGGCTTTTTCTTCAGGGATATAGTACGTATTTGCTCCATCAAATGAAGAAATAACGAATCCTTTTTCTTTAAAATCATTAATAGAAAATAAAGTATCCTCTTGTTGTAAATAACCCGTAATTTCTTTTTGATTGGGTTTCCTGTACAAAACAAAGGGTAGCTTGTCAAGCAAATGATTTTGTACTTTCTGGAACATTTCATCCATTACTTATCGGTAGTTTTACGTTTAGGAAGCACCATATTTGTCAATTTACAAAGTGAAATTAAAGCGTTATTTTCATCTGTAATTTTGATTTCCCACAAGTGAATGCTCTTACCTCGGTGAATGATTCGAGCTGTTGCCGTAACAATTCCCTCTCTTTTAGCTTTAAGATGATTGGCAGATATTTCAATTCCGCGTACTTCGCTAACATCCGAGTTGACATAAATCATAGATGCAGCGCTTCCTACACTTTCTGCTAATGCTACAGATGCACCTCCATGCAACAATCCCATAGGTTGATGAACTGTAGCATTAACTGGCATAGTAGCTACTAAGAAATCTTCACCAGCATCTACATACTCAATCTGCAACGTTTGCATTAAAGTGTTTTTAGAAACATGATTGCAGTAGTTTAAAATTTTCTCTTTATCGAAAGTCATAATTGTTGGTTTAAGAATGTAAAAATAAATAAAGTAACAATAGCAATGCGCAAATACAATTGTTAATATGTTTTACAAAATAGATTTTTGTTATTTTTACAAAAAAATTACCATGCGTTTCAAATTACTTATCCTATTTGGTGTACTAACAATTGCTTTCAGTTCTTGCCGATCTGATTTTGAAACAGTAGCAAGTACTGGTGATTTAAAATTTTCAAAAGATACCGTTTATCTGGATACTGTTTTTTCAAATATCAGCTCAAGCACCTACATGCTAAAGGTATATAACCGCAGTAAAAATGATATTTCAATCCCTACCATAAAACTTGGTAAAGGTTTGAATTCAAAATACCGAATGACAGTTGACGGTTTACAAGGAAACAATGGGAAAATTTTTAGTAATGTTCCCATACTTGCGCGCGACAGCTTATTTATTTTTATAGAAACTACCGCAGCGAGTACTGATGTCAGTTCGGATACGTTTTTATATACTGATCAAATTGAATTTGACAGTGGAAGCAATCAACAAAACGTAGAACTAGTTACGCTTGTTCAAGATGCTATTTTTTTATATCCCGAACGCTTTGCCGATGGAACAACCGAAACACTTCCTGTGGGTAATGAAAAAATAAATGGTTTTTACCTCAACGAAAATGATCCTGTACATGGCAACGAATTGGTTTTTACCAAAACAAAATCCTATGTAATTTATGGTTACGCCGCAGTGCCTCCAGAAAAGACAGCCATTTTTGAAGCAGGCGCTCGTGTTTATTTTCATGCCAATTCGGGAATTGTAGTGGCCAATAAAGGATCTATTCAAGTCAAAGGAAAACAATCCTTAACACCTAAAATGGAAAACGAAGTTGTTTTTGAAGGCGACCGATTAGAACCCGCATTTGCTGACGTGCCCGGACAATGGGGAACTGTATGGCTTAGCAGCGGCAGTACTAACAACAGCTTTGAAAACTTAACCATAAAAAATGCCAGCATAGGCTTGTTGATTCAAAATAATGACGGATCCACAGTTCATATTAAGAATACCCAAATTTACAACAGCAGCAACTACGGAATATTGGCGCAGACCGCAAAAATTGAAGGTCAAAACATTGTAATAAATGCAGCAGGACAAGCAACCCTTGCTTGTACTTATGGAGGTAGTTACCTTTTTACACATTGCACTTTTAACAACAACTGGAATAGCTCACAACAACAAGCTTTGATTGTAAGCAATTTTATTACGGGTGCTGTTCCAGAGGCTAAAGACCTTACGAAAGCTCAATTTAATAATTGTATTATTTACGGATCGTATGCAACCGAAATGACATTGAGTAAAAAAACAACAGCTGCATTTGAATACCAATTTAACAATTGCTTGATTAAGTTTGATAACCGCTCAAGTACTGCAATTACAAATCCTTTATATCTATTTGATACAGATCCTGCTCACTATAATGCTATTTTACTCAATAAAGACCCTAAATTTTTAAGCATATCAAAAAACAAATTAAATATTGATAATACTTCGGCGGCTTTCGCCAAAGGAAATACGTCTTATCTTATAAATCAAGATATTATTGGAAATACAAGAACACTTCCGCCGGATTTAGGAGCATTTCAAAACAAAGTTTTACCGAAATAAAACACTGTAAATCATTTATTTACATTTTTTCTACCGTAAAAAAATAAAGTTTATTTGAATTGAAGATTTAGAAACCTACATTTAAGAAATAAGTAGTAGTTTTGCGCGATTTTTAAAACCAAAAACAAATCAATTTTAATTCAACTAACTTTAAATCAGATTATGAAACAAATTTACTCTTTGTTCTTTTTATTATTTTTTACTGTTGTTTTTGCCCAAGCTCCAGTTGGGTATTACGCTACTGCAACAGGTTCAGGTTACACCCTCAAAACACAATTGTACAATATTATAAAAGGCCATACTACGTTATCATATGGAGAATTATATGTAACTTATTCGACATCTGATATAGATAATTTTTTTGAAAAAGACGGAACAGTATTAGACATGTACTCAGAAAACCCTGCAGGAACTGATCCGTATACTTATAGCATCGCATCAACACAAAGATGTGGAAATTACACCAAAGAAGGAGATTGCTACAACAGAGAACATATAATACCACAATCTATATTCAACGACCAGTCTCCTATGGTATCTGATGCACACTTTATTACTCCGACAGATGGAAAAGTAAACGCTATACGTTCCAATTACCCGCATGCAAATGTTACAGTTGCATCACAAACAACTTTGAATGGAAGTAAACTAGGCACAGGTTCCATTTCAGGATACAGCGGACCAGTATTTGAACCTATTGATGAATTCAAAGGAGATATTGCGCGTATGTATTTCTATTTTGCTACACGCTATCAAAACACCGTTGCAAGTTATAATTTTCCAATGTTTAATAACTCAACTGGGAAAGTTTTTACAGCCGCTTTTTTAGCTCAATTGATTGCTTGGCACAATCAAGATCCTGTAAGTGAAAGAGAAATTGTGAGAAACAATGCAATTTATGCACGTCAAAACAACCGAAATCCATATATTGACAACCCAGATTATGTTGCAGCTGTATGGACAACAGAACCTGCAGATACAGAAGCCCCTTCAGCAGTTACTAATTTAACGGTTAGCAATAAGACCTCTAATACAATTACATTGACATGGAACGCCGCATCTGATAATGTCGCCGTTACTGGTTATGATGTTTATTTGAACGGTTCATTAAAAACTACTTCCACTGGATTAACTGCAACTATAACTGGGTTACTACCTTCAACTGATTATACGTTTTATATTATAGCAAGAGACGACGAGAAAAACTCTTCTGTGGCAAGTGAATCAGTAGTAGGAACTACGGAACCCGGAGATACGCAAGCCCCTTCAGTAGTTAGCAATTTAACCATTAGTAGTACAACTTCTAATACTGTTACTTTGACATGGAACGCTGCCACTGATAATGTTGCTGTAACTGGTTATGATATTTATTTAAATGGCTCGTTAAAAACCACTTCCACTAGCTTAACTAAAACTGTAACCGGATTACTGCCATCGACCGGTTATACGTTTTACATTATAGCAAGAGACGAGGCTGGAAACTTATCTGTGGCTAGTGAATCAGTACCAGTAACAACTACTGCTGCACCTGCAGGCGGATCAGGCGCTACAGAACTTTTCTTTTCTGAATATGTAGAAGGAAGTAGTTTTAACAAAGCATTAGAAATAGCTAACTTCACAGGCGCTGCTGTTGATTTGACTGGTTATTCCATTAAAAAACAATCTAATGGTGCTGGAGAATGGACAACAGGATTAAATTTAACAGGAACACTAAACTCGGGTGCTGTATTTGTTTTGGTTGATCCACAAATGGCAACAACATGTTATACGGTAGCAAATGCTAATTTATCGTCAGCGCAAGAGTCATTTAATGGAGATGATCCTATGGGACTATTCAAAAACGGAGTATTAATTGATATTATTGGAACTTTCAACGGTGGTACAGCAAAATTTGGCGCAGATGTTACCATACGTAGAAAACCAAGCATTACTGCTCCTAATACTACTTTTAACAAAACTACAGAGTGGGACTCTTTCGCAAGCAATACTTGTGACGGAATAGGTACTCACACAGTAACAACTTTATCTAGCGAAGATTTTGAAAGCAGCGGAATTTTGCTTTATCCAAACCCATCAAACGGAGTGGTAAAAGTCAATTTCCCAAGTGAAAACGAAAAATATGCTGTTCAAGTGTATTCAATTATAGGGCAAAAAGTATTTGAAGAAAACTTTAACAATAGTAACACAGCAATTTTAGATGGTCTTGAAAGAGGAATTTACATTGTTAAAATTACAACTTCAAGCAAAACATTTACAAAAAAATTGATTGTAAATTAAGAGCATTCTAGAAGATACCAAGCGGCACTGAGTGCCGCTTTTTTTATATCCATATTTTTCAATTTAATTAGAATTAAAATACTATTATAACATCTTATAAAGTTTAAAAATAGAGGATGTAAGAAATATTCTTTTAGAATGAATTCTAAAAAAAATCTATAAAATACACTAGCGGATTAAAAATACAAAATTCGTAAATTAAAATAAGAATAATTTTACTTTTGATAATTATTTACAATATTATATAACAAAATCGTACTTATCTTTACAATTTCATAACATTAAAGCTGTTTAAAATTATAAATTTGCGTCATCTTAAAACCCTCATAAACAACTTGTAAGGTATTTAAAACAAACACAAAGCAAACTACTTTAAAACACAATTATGAAACACATCTACAATGCATTACTATTTTTATTTATATCTATTGCGTCAGCTCAAGCACCGAGCGGCTATTACAGTACAGCAACGGGAACGGGATACACTTTAAAAACCCAACTATACAATGTAATAAAAGGCCATACTGATCAAGGGTATGCCGGATTATGGACCACCTATGCAACATCGGATAGAGACCATCAAAATGAAAATGACAACACTATTTTCGACTTGTATTCTGAAAATCAAAATGGAACTGATCCATATACTTTTATTCTTACAACAGAGCAATGTGGTACTTATGCAGTAGAAGGTGATTGCTACAACAGAGAACACATGATTCCGCAATCTGTGTTTAACTCGGCAGCACCTATGGTATCGGATGCCCATTTTATTCCGCCAACTGATGGAAAAGTAAACGGTTTACGATCTAATTTTCCGCACGGAAATGTAGCAACAGCTTCAACAACCACTTTAAACGGAAGTAAATTAGGCACAAGTGCTGTTTCTGGATATACTGGAACTGTTTTTGAACCTGCCGCGGCTTTCAAAGGCGATATAGCTCGTATGTATTTTTATTTTGCTACACGTTATGAAAATACGGTAGCTAGCTATCCTTTTGCTATGTTTAATGGAAGTAGCAATCAAGTTTTTACAACTGCTTTTTTAAACGTACTTCTTTCTTGGCATGCTAATGATCCTGTAAGTTCAAGAGAAATTGAAAGAAACAATGCTATTTATGCACGACAAGGTAATAGAAATCCTTTTATAGACAACCCCGCTTACGTTAACGCTATTTGGGGTGGAACTACAGGAGGTGGTACAACCGATACTACGGTTCCTAGCACACCAACATCACTAACATCAACAGCTAAAACTACAACATCAGTAACACTTGCATGGAATGCCTCAACTGATAACATAGGAGTAACAGGTTATAATGTATATGTTAATGGTGTTTTAAGAACTACAGTAACAACGCTAAACACGGTGGTTAGTAGCTTAACAGCAGCTACTAGCTATGCCTTTACTGTAAGAGCAAAAGATGCAGCAGGAAATCTTTCTGGTGTGAGTAATACAGTGACTGTTGTTACCAATTCAAACAACACCGCAACTGATTTACTTTTCTCTGAATACATTGAAGGCTCTTCAAACAACAAAGCATTAGAGATTTCAAATGCAACAGGTACATCAGTCAATTTGTCGTTATATAGTATCAAGAGGCAAGCGAATGGCGCTGGAGCATGGAGTACCGGTTTGGCTTTAACAGGAACTATCAGCAGTGGTGGAAAATACACTATTGTGAACAGTTTAATGGCTTCTAGTTGTTATCCTACGAGTTCAGCCAACTTGTCAACATCCGCAACCGAAATGACTTTTAACGGAAACGACGCTGTAGGTTTGTTTAAAAACGGAGTTCTTATAGATATCATTGGAACTTTTAATGGAGGAACTGCCAATTTCTCTATAGATGAAACTATCCGCAGAAAAGCGACTGTAACGGCGCCTTCAACCACTTTTAACAAAGCTACTCAATGGGATGTCTTTGCTTTAGACACCTGCTCTAACTTAGGCAGTAGAACTACAAGTAAAACTCCAACAAACAGCATAAATACATTAACAAATACGGTAGAGATATATCCTAATCCATCACGAGGCACATTTAGTATCAACAACGCTAATACTGTTTATTCAATTGAAGTGTATTCTATTCTTGGTCAAAAAATTTACGGTTTGAAAAACACCACTCAATCTGAAATAACGATTCCGAATAGCACACCAGGAACTTATCTCGTACGATTACAAATTGACTCAAACGAGATTATAAAAAAACTCATTATTCAATAATACTAAAAGCGGCAAAATTGCCGCTTTTTTTATGCGTTGAATTTAATCTTAATTACCTAAATTTGCACCGCAATACAACAAACTACACAACAATGATTCATTTCTTTGAAAACCAAAGTAAAACCGTTTTTGCAGTACAAACGCAAAACGAAATCTCAGCTCAAGACATTTCAAAACTCAATTGGCTTTTTGCCGACGCACATATCCTAGAAAAATCCGTACTAACGGATTTTTTTGTTGGACCACGTGCCGCTATGGTTACTCCATGGAGTACCAATGCAGTGGAAATCACCCAAAACATGGGGATTTCTGGAATTATTAGAATTGAAGAATTCGAAAAAGTAGCTGCTGAATTCACTGATTTTGATCCGATGTTACTTCAAAAATACACCGAATTACATCAAGACATTTTTACAATTGCTATTCAACCAGAAGCTATTTTAGAAATTGATGATATTGATGCCTATAACAAACAAGAAGGTTTAGCTTTAAGTTTAGAAGAAGTAGAATATCTAGATAATTTAGCAACCAAATTAGAAAGAAAACTAACAGATTCTGAAATTTTTGCTTTCTCACAAGCCAATTCAGAACACTGTCGTCACAAAATTTTCAACGGGACTTTTGTAGTGGATGGAGAAGAAAAACCAACTTCCCTATTTAAGTTAATCAAAAAAACATCTCTAGAAAACCCAAACGATATCGTTTCAGCCTATAAAGATAACGTAGCTTTTGTTAAAGGTCCGAAAGTCACACAATTCGCACCAAAAAGTGCAGACAAACCTGATTTTTATGAAGAAAAGGAATTTGATTCTGTATTGTCTTTAAAAGCAGAGACACACAATTTCCCAACAACAGTTGAACCTTTCAACGGAGCTGCAACTGGTTCAGGTGGAGAAATTCGTGACAGATTGGCTGGTGGACAAGGTTCGTTACCATTAGCTGGAACTGCAGTTTATATGACTTCTTATTCGAGATTGACTAACAATCGTAAGTATGAAGAAGCTATGGCAGAACGTCCTTGGTTGTATCAAACGCCAATGGATATTTTGATTAAAGCATCAAATGGAGCTTCGGATTTTGGAAATAAATTTGGGCAACCTTTAATTACTGGTTCGGTTTTAACTTTCGAACACGAAGAAGAAAATCGCAAAATTGGTTACGATAAAGTAATCATGCAAGCAGGTGGAATTGGGTACGGAAAATTAGATCAAGCGATTAAAAAGAAACCACAAGAAGGTGATAAAATTGTTATTCTTGGGGGAGAAAATTATAGAATTGGAATGGGTGGCGCTGCGGTTTCCTCTGCAGATACAGGAGCTTTTGGTTCAGGAATTGAATTAAATGCCATCCAACGTTCTAATCCAGAAATGCAAAAACGTGCCGCAAATGCTATTCGTGGTTTAGTGGAAAGTGATCACAATCCAATTGTTTCGATTCATGATCATGGTGCAGGTGGACACCTAAATTGTTTGTCTGAATTAGTAGAAGAAACAGGTGGATTAATCGATTTAGATAAATTACCCGTTGGCGATCCAACGCTTTCTGCTAAAGAAATCATCGGAAACGAATCTCAAGAAAGAATGGGATTAGTAATTGGTGCGAAAGACATGGACATCTTACAACGAATTGCACATAGAGAACGTTCTCCAATGTATGAAGTAGGTGTAGTTACTAATGACCACAGATTTACATTCGAATCGAAATCTACAGGTTTAAAACCTATGGATTATGCTTTGGAAGACTTTTTCGGAAGTTCGCCAAAAACCATTATGACTGATTCAACAATTGTTAGAAATTATAGCAATTCAGAATATAACTCAAAAGAAATTCCAACCTATTTAGAGCAAGTTTTACAACTTGAAGCTGTGGCTTGTAAAGATTGGTTAACTAACAAAGTCGACCGTTGTGTAGGTGGAAAAGTAGCGAAACAACAGTGTACTGGACCGTTACAATTACCTTTAAATAATGTAGGTGTAATGGCTTTAGACTTCAAAGGAAAAGAAGGAATTGCAACATCCATTGGCCACGCTCCTATTTCGTCATTAATTGATCCAGTTGCTGGTACAAGAAATGCTATTGCAGAATCGCTTTCTAACTTAGTTTGGGCACCATTGAAAGATGGTTTAGATTCTGTTTCCTTATCGGCAAACTGGATGTGGGCTTGTAAAAATGAAGGTGAAGATGCTCGTTTATATGAAGCGGTTCAAGCTTGTTCAGATTTTGCTATCGAATTAGGAATCAATATTCCAACCGGAAAAGATTCGCTTTCGATGAAGCAAAAATATCCGAATGATGAAGTCATTGCACCAGGAACAGTGATTATTTCTGCTGCTGGAAATTGTTCAAACATTACGAAAGTTGTAGAACCAGTTTTACAACGAAATGGTGGAAACATTTACTACTTAAACTTATCGCAAGATTCGTTTAAATTAGGTGGTTCTTCATTCAATCAAACCCAAAATAAAGTAGGTAATGAAACGCCAACTATCAAAAATGCTGCATTCTTTAAAACGGCATTTAATACGTTACAAGATTTAATTAAAAATAGAAAAATCAAAGCAGGACATGATATTGGAAGTGGTGGATTAATCACAACTTTATTAGAAATGTGTTTTGCAGATGTGAATTTAGGTGCGAATTTCGACTTAACTTCTATTAACGAAAAGGATTCTACCAAATTGTTATTCTCTGAAAATATTGCAGTAGTTTTCCAAGCGGATGCTGAAGTAGAAGCTACATTTAAAGCAAATGGTGTTGAAATTTTCAATATTGGATCGGTTACGAATTCGGATACTATTTCTATTGTAAATCATGAAGACACATTTGAATTCTCTTCAAAAAAATATAGAGAAATTTGGTTTGAAACGTCTTTCTTATTAGACCAGAAACAAACTAAAAACGGTAAATCATTAGAGCGTTTTGAAAATTTCGCGAATCAACCTTTATCGTTTATTTTCCCATCGCATTTTGATGGAAAATTACCAGTAGTTTCCAATACGAACAGACCAAAAGCAGCAATTATTCGCGAAAAAGGAAGTAATTCGGAACGTGAAATGGCGAATGCGATGTATTTAGCAGGTTTTGATGTAAAAGACGTTCACATGACGGATTTAATTTCTGGACGAGAAACCTTAGAAGACATTCAATTTATTGGAGCTGTTGGTGGATTCTCCAATTCAGATGTTTTAGGTTCGGCAAAAGGTTGGGCTGGAGCCTTTTTATATAATGAAAAAGCGAATACGGCCTTAAAAAACTTCTTCAAAAGAGAAGACACACTTTCTGTTGGAATTTGTAATGGTTGTCAGTTAATGATGGAATTAGAGTTGATTAATCCAGAACATGAAGTGCATGGAAAAATGAAACACAACGATTCGCACAAACATGAAAGTGGTTTTACTTCTGTGAAAATTCAGAAAAATAATTCGGTAATGCTTTCTACTTTAGAAGGAGCTACTTTAGGTGTTTGGATTTCTCACGGTGAAGGAAAATTCAACTTACCAATGGCTGAAGAAAACTATAACATTGTTGCCAAATATGGCTACGAAGAATATCCAGCTAATCCAAATGGTTCTGATTACAACACAGCCATGATGTGTGACACCACTGGAAGACATTTAGTAATGATGCCACATATTGAGCGTTCTACTTTCCCTTGGAACTGGGCTAATTATCCAGAAAGAGATCAAAAAGATGAAGTTTCACCTTGGTTAGAAGCATTTGTAAATGCCAGAACTTGGATAGAAAATAAAAAATAAGTTATATCATTTTAGTGAAACTAACTTTTAAGAAGGCGCTTTTTTTACAAAAGCGCCTTTTTTTATATAATACTTTGATCTTCATCACTATTTTGAACGTTAACTAGTAAAGAATCTCAATTAAACTAGAATTAATACAATACTTCACGGAATCTAATTACTTAAAACAACGCGATACAGGATTTATTTAAAATAAATAAAAATTAAGAAAGAGACTTTACAGGGAGGTGTGCAATCCTTACTTTAGCAAGCATAACACATTGAAAAATTAACACTTATAAATAAATTGATTTCTTTTCAACAAAAATAAAACCAAAAGAGAAGTATCTCCGTAAATGAAAAAATAAAGTTCAACAATAAACAACAACCATTATGATTAAAAAACAAATAGTACTATTGCTTGCAGTAACAACACTAGGATGTGTAACCACTGCATTTTCACAAAGCCCAATTAGCGGTTTTATGCAAGGAAAAGGAAAGGGAAATGTTGCGCTTTCTTATAGTTTTGAGAAATATGATAATGTTTTTCTGGTTCCAGAAGAAGTTGAGAGCGTTCCTGTATTTAATGATGTAAAAATTACTAGCGCATCCATTTATGGTGTTTATGGAATTTCAGACCAAGTTGATGTAGTTATGGTTTTACCATACATCACAGCAACTGGTAATGCATCACAAGAAGTATTGACAAACAATAATTTTGAAAACGAAAGAAAAGGTCTTCAAGATATTTCTGTTTTTGTAAAGTACAGTCCGTTTTATTTTGATTTCGACAACTCATCGCTCCGCCTAATCGGAGCTTTAGGACTTAAAACACCGCTAGGAGATTACAATGTCAATGAAGGATTACAATCTATCATCGCTATTGGAAACCGTTCTACAACAGTAAGCACAACAGGTATGGCCATGTATAAAATGAATTCGGGAGTATTTGCATCCGCGCAATTTGCTGGAAACTTTGCTTCAGATGAAGTTCCAAATTCTTATTCAAGTGAAGTAAAATTAGGATATGCAGCATCATTATTCTACGCTGATGCTTTTATTGCTAACCAAACATCAACAAGCGGAGTTGATATCCTTGGACAGGGATTCACAGGTTTTTTCCCAAGCACCCAAGTAAATTATACCAAAATAGGATTAAATCTTTATACCCCAATTACTAAAGCGGTAGGTATTTCAGCAGGTGCAAGCACGCTAATTGAAGGTAGAAACGTAGGTAAAGCAACTGGTTTATACGGTGGTTTAGTATACAAATTTTAATAAAAAACAGATAACAAAAATGAAAAACGTAAACATAAAAAGCGTCGTAGTTGCGCTAACATTACTAGCTACATTGTCATCATGTGAGAATGATTACCAAGATGAGAAACCAAGTATTGCAGCAATTGCAGTAGCAAACGCAAATTTTAGTACTCTTGAAGGCGCTGCCGTTCAAGGTGGAGTTGCAGGTGTACTAAGCAACAACAACCCAAACGATCCATCTGGACAGTATACCGTATTTGCTCCTACTAATGATGCTTTTGCAAAATTAGGATTTGTAAATAGTGGAAGCCTTGGCGTTTTGCAAAACAGTTTTTTAACGAATACCTTATTATACCACGTTTCTAACGGAAGTTTAATGGCAAACCAAATTACTGCTGGAGGTACATCTGCATCTGCATTAGCCATAAACAGACGTTTTATTAGTAGAGGAAGTGATTTATACATCAACGGATCAAAAATAATTCTTACCAACGTAGCAGCAAGTAACGGAACAGTACACGCTATAGATAAAGTAATGATTGCAACCGGAGTAAACATTGTAGAATCAGCAATACTACTTAAAGATTCTAAAGTTTTTAAATCACCAGAACTTACATTTTTAGTTCAAGCTGTTATTTCTTCTGGATTAGCACCTACACTAGCAGATCCTAATAATAATTTTACCATTTATGCGCCTACAGATGCTGCATTTAAAGCCGCTGGTTTTGCAACAATACAAGACGTAGCCAATGCTCCTAAGGCAGTATTAGCACAAGTACTTTTAAACCATGCAATTAGTGGTGGTAAATTTACATCTGAGCAAACTGCAACAACAGCTACAACAGCTGGTGGTGGTACTTTAACATACAGCCCGTTCTTAAACGGAGTATTTACAGTTAAAAGTAATGGTAATACTATTCCAGCTAACATGGTTATTCCTGATATCCAATGCAGCAATGGTGTGGTTCATATCATTGATAAAGTTTTATTACCATAAAAATTATAACTCCTAATATAAATGAAATAGTCTTACCTAAAGTAAGGCTATTTTTTTTGGTTGTACCAAAAAAAAAAATTAATACCCTTCAGACCAGTTGAATTTTTCTTTAATAATAGTTGCTTTTTCATCAGCCAAATGCGCTAAGAATGCTGCTGCCACTGGTGCATGTTTTTTTCCTTTAAGCCATATAATACTCCAAGTTGTGGTAATAGGTAATCCTTTAAACGGTATAATCTGAAGTTCTTTATTAGCCAACTCATTTTTTATTCCAATAAGTGGCATAATAGAACATCCTAGTCCTGCAATTACAGCTTGTTTTACTGCTTCATTTGAGGTTAATTCCATTTTTTTAGGAATCATAACAGCATTTTTATCTATAAAATTTTCCATTAATTGGCGTGTTCCCGATCCTTTTTCTCTAAAAATAAGAGGAACTTCATCAAAAATAGCACTGGAACTTTTAAGTTTTGAATAGTCTAAATTTGAATTAGCAACGAGATACAATTTATTTTGCAAAAGGTCTAATTGTTCCACATTCAAATTAGAAGGTAAAACAGAAACTAAGGCAAAATCTATTTCATTCTTTTCAAGACTACTTAAAACCATACTTTTATTAGTCACATCCATTTGAAGTTCAATACTTGAATGCAGCTTCATAAAACGAGATAAAAAATACGGCATAACATATTTACCAGTAGACACTACTGACACTTTTAATCTACCACTCAATTGCCCCTTGAAGGCCATTGTTTTGTAGTTTATAGTCTCCACTTGGTTGATTATATTTTGCGCTACATCTGCAATTTCTTGACCAAAATCAGTGATGTAAAGCCTTCTACCCACAACTTCAGAAAGAGGAATATCAAATTGATCTTGAAAATTTTTTAATTGAATAGAAACTGCAGGTTGAGTAAGATGCAACGCCTCGGCTGCTTTAGTAACACTTTTGGTTTGAACTACTTTGAGAAATATTTGTAGTTGATGGAGCGTGTAGTTCATATATATACTTTATGATAATCATTACAAATATAAATAAAAATTAATGTATCTTAAATATTACTTTAGCAAAAAAATTATTTAAGAAGCTTTTTTTTTGGGGAATTAGTTCTTTAATGAAGTTAAATAAAATATTGTAGTTCGATTTCTGATATTTTGAATTAGTACTCAAATACGGTAACGTCAATATTTCTTGTTTACATTATATTCGCTTAATTAAATCAAAATAATTAAGCGAATTAATTCCTTTTCAACTCAGGGCAACAAGTAAATTCAATATTTTTTAAAAGTATTAATATAGTTCTAAATTACATAATTGAACGTCATATAATGTATTTATAGTTACCCCTTAATGTAGTAGAAAACCTGAATTGAGCGCTATAAAACATCAATTATGATTAATTTTCACTATAAAATTTCTAATTTTAAAAATTTATCACTAATTTTTTTTTAATTTGCACATCAAAACAACTTTTCCATAATGATAAATATCACCCGCCTCTTTGATTTCCCTTACTACCAGCAAGAAAAATATACATCTATTCCAGATGCTTTGGTTACCAAACAAAATGGAGAATGGATTAAAACTTCTACTCAGGAGTATATTGCTAATGCCAATGCCATATCTCGTGCATTGATCAAACTAGGAATACAAAAAAATGATAAAATAGCTATTATTTCTACCAATAATAGAACCGAATGGAATGTAATGGATATTGGTGTGCTACAAACAGGAGCGCAAACTGTACCTATTTATCCTACCATAGCTGAGGATGACTACGAATATATTTTGAACCACTCTGAATCTATATACTGTTTTGTATCAGATAGTGAGGTTTTACGAAAACTGCTTTTGGTTCAAAAAAATGTTCCTACCCTAAAAGGAATTTATTCTTTTAACGAAATCGAAGGATGCGCTAACTGGAAAGAATTGCTAGTTTTAGGCGAAGACATGAGCTATCAAGACGCAGTAGAACAACGTAAAAACGAAGTAAAAGCAGAAGATTTAGCCACAATCATCTACACATCTGGAACAACAGGAAGGCCTAAAGGCGTAATGCTATCGCACCAAAACATAGTTTCAAATGTGTTAGACAGCGCCAAAAGAATTCCTTTTGAAGCAGGAAAAAGTAGAGCATTGAGCTTCTTACCAATTTGTCATATTTTTGAAAGAATGATCCTTTATTTATACCAATATTATGGTGTATCTATTTATTTTGGAGAATCTATAGAACGCATTAGTGACAACATTAAAGAGGTTCAACCTACGGTAATTACTGCTGTTCCTAGACTTCTTGAAAAAGTATATGATAAAATTTATGCCAAAGGAACAGAACTCACAGGAATAAAGAAAAAACTTTTTTTCTGGGCTATTGATTTAGGTCTTGTTTATGAGCCTTACGGCAAAAACGGATTTTGGTATGAATTCCAGCTTAAAATTGCGCGAAAACTAATTTTTAGCAAATGGAAAGAAGGTTTAGGCGGAAAACTTGACCTGATGGTATCTGGAAGTGCTGCTTTGCAACCTAGATTAGCCAGAATTTTTGCAGCAGCAGAAATCCCGGTTATGGAAGGATATGGCTTAACTGAAACTTCTCCTGTAATATCTGTAAACGACATTAGAAATAAAGGTTTTAGAGTAGGTACGGTAGGAAAAGTAATTGATAACGTATCAGTAGTGATTGCGGAAGATGGTGAAATTCTTTGCAAAGGTCCTAATGTAATGATGGGTTATTACAAAGACCCACAACTAACAAGCGAAGTAATTACAGATAATTACTTTCATACTGGAGACATAGGAGAATTTGACAAAGAAGGATTCTTGAAGATAACAGATCGTAAAAAAGAAATGTTTAAAACCTCAGGAGGAAAATATATTGCACCACAACTTATTGAAAATACCATGAAACAATCTCGCTTTATTGAGCAAATCATGGTAATAGGTGACGGGCAAAAAATGCCAGGAGCCTTCATTCAACCTAGTTTTGATTTCATTAAAGAATGGGCTTTAATTCATAAAATTGAATTAGGTAACAGTAATGAAGCCATTGTAGCCAATGAAAAAGTCATAGAACGCATTCAGCAAGAAGTAGATACTTTAAATGAAAAATTTGGAAATTGGGAAAAAATAAAACGTTTTGAACTTACCCCAAATGTGTGGTCTATAGAAGGTGGAGAACTTACTCCTACCCTTAAATTAAAACGAAAAATAGTTTTACAAAAATATGCCGACTTATTTAATAAGATTTACAATTAATATGAGGTCCTAAATTCATAATATTAATTTTAATAAATTTAAAATATAATGTTTCCCATTATCAGCCACAAGATTTGCTTGTGGCTTTTTTTTGTGTAGAATTTAATGGCTACAACAAAGTGATCAGATCCATTCCCACGACACTTAACGCTATAAAGTTCTCATATTCAATAATGTTTTTTTATATTTAATAAATATTTAATAAAAAAAACGTTTTTATTATGCGTGCATAGTATTTTTTTTATTATATTTGAAATCGATATAGTCTCCCATGAAAGATAAAACAATAGATTACATATTAAGAGCAACTTGGCAGGCTGTCGCAAGAATGTACAATGAAGAGGCATCTAAATATGATGCTAGCATGGCAACTGGTTTTGCATTACTGAGCATAGATAAAGAAGGAGGCACACCCTCAACTTCATTAGGACCTAAAATGGGAATGGAAGCCACAAGCTTAACCAGAACTCTTAAATCCATGGAAGAAAAGGGCTTGATTATTCGCAAGAAAAATCCTGAGGATGGACGTGGAGTATTGATTTACTTAACAGAATTTGGAAAAGAAAAAAGAGAGCTTTCGAAAAATACAGTTCTAAAATTTAATGATGCCGTACGGAAATCAATTTCAGAAGAAAAACTACAACACTTTATTGAAGTTGCTGATATTATTAACGAATTAATTGTAGAAAAAAACATTTTCAACAACAACAACAACAACAACAACAACAACAACAACAACAACAACAACAACAACAACAACAACAACAACAACAACAACAACAACAACTCACTTGATGTGCTTGTCGAAAAAGTAAACACTGAGGAAACAGTTGAATTAGAGTCAAATGTATCACTACATAGATAAATCAATACAAATTAAAAAAAAATAAATATAAACGAAGTATGAAACGCACCATCAAAAAAGTTGCAGTAATAGGATCCGGAATTATGGGTTCTGGAATTGCTTGTCATTTTGCTAACATTGGAGTTGAAGTATTGCTTTTGGATATTATCCCAAGAGAATTAACGGATGCCGAAGCAAAAAAAGGACTCACACTAGAGAGTAAAATTGTTAGAAATCGATTGGTAAATGATAGTTTAGCTACAGCTTTAAAATCAAAGCCATCTCCTATTTACAGTCAAAAATTTGCAAACCGCATCTCAACTGGTAATACAACAGATGACATGGCAAAAATTGCTGGTGTAGATTGGATTATTGAGGTTGTTGTAGAAAGACTTGATATTAAAAAATTAGTTTTTGAACAAATTGAAAAATTTAGAAAACCTGGAACATTGGTTACTTCTAACACTTCTGGTATTCCTATTCACTTTATGAGTGAAGGTAGAAGTGAAGATTTTCAAAAGCATTTTTGTGGAACCCACTTTTTTAACCCAGCGCGTTACTTAAAATTATTTGAAATTATTCCTGGGCCACAAACAAGCACAGAGGTTTTAGATTTTCTTACCGTTTATGGAGAGAAGTTTTTAGGGAAAACTTCGGTTTTGGCCAAAGATACTCCAGCGTTTATTGGAAACCGTATTGGAATTTATGGAATTCAAAGTTTGTTTCACTTGGTAAAAGAAATGGGACTTACTATTGAAGAAGTTGATAAATTAACGGGACCTGTTATTGGTCGTCCAAAATCGGCTACCTTTAGAACTGTTGATGTTGTAGGTTTAGATACTTTAGTTCATGTTGCCAATGGTATTTATGAAAACTGTCCAAATGATGAGCAACACGACTTGTTTAAACTTCCTGGATTTGTAAACACCATGATGGAAAACAAATGGTTGGGTAGCAAAACAGGACAAGGATTTTATAAAAAAGAAGGAAAAGAAATCTTAACCTTAGATCTAGATACATTAGAATATAGAGCTGCAAAAAAAGCATCTTTTGCAACACTTGAACTTACCAAAACTATTGATAAACCAATCAACCGTTTTAAAGTTCTTGTAAAAGGAAAAGATAAAGCAGGTGAATTTTACAGAAAAAGTTTTGCTGGATTATTTGCTTATGTGTCTAACCGAATTCCTGAAATTGCAGATGAATTTTACAAGATAGACGATGCTATGAAAGCAGGTTTTGGATGGGAAAATGGACCATTTGAAATTTGGGATGCTATAGGTGTTGAAAAAGGAATTGAAATCATGAAAGCAGAAGGTTTAGCTCCTGCTGCATGGGTAAATGAAATGTTAGCTTCTGGAAACACTAGTTTCTATTCAGTAAAAGAAGGATCTACGTTTTTCTATAATATTGATACAAAATCACAAACAAAAATTCCAGGACAAGATGCCTTTATTATTCTAAATAATATTCGCGAAAGCAAAAAAGTTTGGAGTAACAGCGGTGCAATCATCCAAGATTTAGGAGATGGAATATTGAATTTAGAATTCCAATCTAAAATGAATACAATTGGTGGTGATGTTTTACAAGCTATCAATAAAGCAATTGATTTATCTGAGAAAGAATATCAAGGATTGGTTATTGGGAATCAAGCAGCAAACTTCTCTGTAGGTGCTAATATTGGAATGATTTTCATGATGGCTGTGGAGCAAGAGTATGATGAATTGAATATGGCTATCAAAATGTTCCAAGACACGATGATGCGCGTACGTTACTCTGGAATTCCAGTTGTAGTAGCACCACACGGAATGACTTTTGGTGGTGGTTGCGAAATGAGTTTGCATGCTGACAAAGTTGTAGCTGCGGCAGAAACCTATATGGGATTAGTTGAATTTGGTGTTGGGGTTATTCCTGGCGGTGGTGGATCTAAAGAATTGGCTATGCGTGCCTCTGATTTATTCCATAAAAATGATGTGGAGTTAAATGTACTGCAAGAATATTTCTTGACTATTGCAATGGCAAAAGTATCTACATCAGGATACGAAGCATTTGACAGTGGATTATTACAGCACGGTAAAGATATTATTGTAATCAATAAAGACAGACAGATTGCAGAAGCAAAAAAACATGCTCTATTGATGGCCGAAGCTGGTTACACACAACCAATACGTAGAAAGGATGTAAAAGTACTAGGAAAACAAGCTCTTGGTATGTTCTTAGTAGGTACAGATCAAATGGAAGCTGGAAAATACATCTCTGAACATGATAAAAAAATAGCTAATAAACTAGCTTACGTAATGGCAGGTGGTGATTTATCTGAGCCAACACTAGTAAGCGAACAATATTTATTGGATATCGAAAGAGAAGCTTTCTTGTCATTATGTACAGAAAGAAAAACATTAGAAAGAATCCAATTTATGTTGACCAAAGGGAAACCGTTGAGAAATTAATTTTAAACAATAAATTAAGACTTATAAATTAAAAATTATTATCGTTTAAAAATTTACGAGTCAAAATTCAAAATACTAGTTATGAAAACAGCCTATATAGTAAAAGCATACAGAACAGCCGTGGGGAAAGCCCCAAAAGGAGTGTTCAGATTTAAACGTCCTGATGAATTAGCAGCAGAAACCATCGAGTTTATGATGAATGAGTTGCCAAGTTTTGATAAAACACGCATTGATGACGTTATGGTAGGAAATGCAATGCCAGAGGCAGAACAAGGACTAAACGTTGCAAGACTTATTTCTTTAATGGGTTTAAAAGTAGAAGATGTTCCTGGTGTAACTGTTAATAGATATTGCGCTTCTGGTTTGGAAACTATTGGTATGGCTACAGCTAAAATTCAATCAGGAATGGCACATTGTATCATTGCAGGTGGAGCTGAAAGCATGAGTTTTATCCCAATGGGAGGTTACAAACCAACTCCGGATTATGCTGTTGCAAAAGCTGGAAACGAGGATTACTACTGGGGAATGGGTCTTACTGCTGAGGCAGTAGCACAACAATTTAAAGTATCTCGTGAGGATCAAGATGAATTTGCATACCACTCTCACATGAAAGCTTTACAAGCTCAAGCTGATGGTAAATTTGACAAGCAAATTGTTCCTATTACAGTGGAACAAACATTCCTTAATGAAAACGGAAAAAAAGAAACCAAATCATACGTTGTAAATAAAGACGAAGGTCCAAGAGCTGGAACATCAAAAGAAGCTTTGGCTGGATTACGTCCTGTTTTTGAAGCAAATGGTAGTGTGACTGCAGGAAACTCATCACAAATGAGTGATGGTGCCGCTTTTGTGTTGATCATGAGCGAAGAAATGGTAAAAGAGTACAACTTAGAGCCAATTGCTCGTTTGGTAAATTTCGCTTCGGCAGGAGTTGAACCAAGAATTATGGGTATTGGACCAGTAAAAGCAATCCCAAAGGTTTTAAAACAAGCAGGTTTGACAATTAATGACATTGATTTAATTGAGTTAAACGAAGCTTTTGCTTCTCAAGCATTAGCTGTAACCCGTGAATTAGACTTAAATCCAGAAATCATTAATGTAAATGGAGGTGCCATTGCATTAGGTCATCCACTAGGATGTACGGGAGCAAAATTATCAGTACAACTATTTGATGAAATGAAACGTAGAGGAAGCAAGTACGGAATTGTAAGCATGTGTGTAGGGACTGGTCAAGGTTCTGCAGGTATTTACGAACTTTTGTAAGCTTAGATTTAAAATAAAAACATATTAAAAAAATAAAAAAATGGCAGATACAATTGAAAAAAACGTAACCCGTGGTGGTCAGTTTTTAGTTAAAGAAACAAAATGTGAAGATATTTTCACACCTGAAGATTTTACAGAAGAGCAATTAATGATGCGTGACTCTGTAAAAGAGTTTGTAGACAAAGAATTGTGGGCTCACAAAGATCGTTTTGAAAAAAAGGATTATGCTTACACAGAAGAATCCATGAGAAAAGCAGGTGAATTAGGACTTTTAGGAGTTGCAGTTCCTGAAGCTTACGGTGGATTAGGAATGGGGTTTGTATCAACTATGTTAGTGTGCGATTACATTTCTGGAGCAACTGGATCGTTCTCAACTGCTTTTGGAGCTCATACAGGTATTGGTACTATGCCAATCACATTATATGGATCTGAGGAGCAAAAATTAAAATACGTACCTAAACTTGCTTCAGGAGAGTGGTTTGGTGCTTATTGCCTAACGGAACCAGGAGCTGGATCTGATGCAAATTCAGGAAAAACTAAAGCAGTTTTATCTGAAGATGGTACACATTATTCTATCACTGGTCAAAAAATGTGGATATCAAATGCAGGTTTCTGTAGCTTGTTTATTGTTTTTGCTAGAATTGGTGATGATAAAAACATTACAGGTTTCATAGTTGAAAATACGGATAACAACGGAATTTCAATGGGTGAAGAAGAGCATAAACTAGGAATTCGTGCTTCATCTACTCGTCAAGTTTTCTTTAACGAAACAAAAGTTCCTGTTGAAAACATGTTATCAGAAAGAGGTAACGGTTTTAAAATAGCGATGAACGCACTAAACGTAGGTCGTATCAAATTGGCAGCAGCATGTCTTGATGCACAACGTAGAGTAATCACAGGATCTGTGAAATATGCTAATGAGAGAATCCAATTTAATACAGCTATTTCTCAATTTGGTGCAATTCGTTCTAAATTAGCTGAGATGGCAACTTCTTGCTACGCAGGAGAAAGTGCTTCTTACCGTGCAGCAAAAGATATTGAAGACAGAATCATCGCTCGTGAAGCAGAAGGAACTTCTCATCAAGAAGCTGAATTAAAAGGTGTTGAAGAATATGCTATAGAATGCTCTATTTTGAAAGTTGCTGTATCAGAAGACGTTCAAAACTGTTCTGATGAAGGAATTCAAATTTTTGGAGGTATGGGATTCTCTGAAGATACTCCAATGGAAAGTGCTTGGAGAGATGCCAGAATTGCTCGTATTTACGAAGGTACAAATGAGATTAACAGAATGCTTTCAGTAGGTATGTTAATTAAAAAAGCAATGAAAGGGCATGTTGATTTATTAGGACCTGCTATGAAAGTATCTGAAGAGTTGATGGGAATTCCATCATTTGACACACCAGACTACTCAGAATTATTTGCAGAGGAAAAAGAAATCATCAAAAACTTAAAGAAATCTTTCTTGATGGTTGCTGGTAGTGCTGTTCAAAAATTTGGAGCTGACTTAGATGCACACCAACAATTATTAATGGCTGCTTCGGATATGCTAATAGAAGTTTACATGGCAGAAAGTACTATCTTGAGAACTGAAAAATTAGCCAAAAAAGAGGGAGAAGACAAAGTTCAAGAGCAAATTGCAATGGCTAAACTTTACTTGTACAAAGCCGTTGATATTGTAAACCAAAAAGGAAAAGAAAGCATTATTTCTTTTGCTGAAGGTGATGAGCAACGTATGATGTTAATGGGATTACGTCGTTTTACAAAATACACAAACATGCCAAATGTAGTGGCATTAAGAGAAATAATCACTGCTAAACTAGTAGCAGAAAATGAATATTGTTTCTAATAAAAGTTAGTTTTTAGTTTTTTTTTTAACCGCCTTGTACCTGAAAAAAACAAGGCGGTTTTTTTATGTAAACTATTTTTAAAAAATCTTCCACTACTTAAAAATGATATTTAAATAAAATAAGATCCAATAAATATTTCAAAAAAATTATTTCACTTCTTTCACCTCTAGTACTTCTACTTTAATGGCTACTGCATAGTCGTTTGGGACAATTTTATTGCCATGAGCATTGGCATATACTTTGGTAAACTCAGCTCCAAAATATAATATAATTGCCGAGTAATAAACCCAAACTAAAATAATTACAATAGAGCCTGCTGCACCATAAACAGTGGCAACCGTTGAGCTTCCTAAGTAAAAACCTATTGCAAATTTCCCTATCATAAAAAAGAAAGAAGTAAAACCAGAACCTATTAAGGCATCTTTCCACACTATTTCGCCATCTGGTAATGTTTTAAAAATCACCGAAAACAAAACAGTTGTTGTAAAAAAAAGCAATATAATATTGAGTACATAAAAAATGTATACCGTTGTATCAGGAAAATAAACTATCAAACGTGCATTTATAACATCCATAACTGTATTGAGCATTAAACTTACCATGAGCAAGAACCCTACAGATGCAATCATTGAAAAAGACATTAATCTGTTCTTAACAAACTTCATGATCCCTTTATTAGGTTTTGCTCTTAAACCCCAAATAAAATTGATAGAACTTTGAATTTCAGCAAAAACTCCCGAGGCTCCAATAAGAAGCATGATTCCACCAAAGATGGCTGCAAAAGTATTACTATCTGAAAGTTCAATATTCTTAATAGTCTCTTGAATTTGCAAAGCAGCTTGATTGCCTACCATACCGTTTATTTGACCAAAAAACCGCCCAGTAACAGCCTCTTTTCCAAAGAAAAAACTAAAAATAGACAGTATAATTATTAATAATGGAGGTAACGAAAAAATAGTAAAATAAGATAAAGATGCACTCAATTTGATTGCATTATCATTTTCAAACTCTTCATAGGTTCGTTTTAAAAGGCTCAAACCATCTTTAGCCAACTTTCTTTTATTCATTTGAAATAAGATTACTATCTAGAAGTTAAAAGAACCCTAATTTATCTTAGGTCTCAACGCGATTGTGAATACCAAAATTACAAAGAAGTTGAACACCGAATTGAAATGAATTTTATATAATTTAATTCAAAATATTTTTAAACAACCAATAAAAATAAAACATCCAAAAATTTAAGTCTTTCTTAACCCCATTTGAAATGTATTTACATAATTTTATAAATTAAATATTAAGGCACGTCAAAACAAAAAAACTAATGGAAAATAATACTAGCAGAAGAAGTTTTTTAAAGCAAACAGCAATACTTTCAACAGTAACCTTGATAGGGAATACTTTATTACAGGACGCTTTTGCAAATACTACTCAGCCCCTACCCGAAGAAACTGGGAGCGATATGTTAACTAATAGCTTTGAAGGAGGACCATTTGTATTGCCAAAATTACCTTTTTCTACTGATGCTCTTGAGCCTCACATAGATAAAGCCACAATGGAAATTCATTATGGAAAGCACCATCAAGCCTACGTAACCAACTTAAATAAGGCAATAGAAACTCTTGATAAAAAACTTGTTGAATCTTCTAGCTCACTCGAAACTATATTTGAAAAAATGTCACAGTTTCCTGATTCAATACGAAATAATGCTGGAGGCCATTACAATCACACCTTATTTTGGGAGTTACTATCTCCTGCTGGAGGTGGTTTGCCCAAGGGGAAACTAGCCGAAGCAATTACTAGTAGTTTTGGATCATTTGATGAATTCAAAAAACAATTTGCTGACGCTTCTATGAAACGTTTTGGTTCAGGTTGGGCATGGCTAGTAGTTAAAGATGGTCAACTCATAATTGGTTCCACAGCCAATCAAGACAATCCTATAATGCGTTTGAAAGGAAAAGGTCTTAAAGGTAAACCAATCATAGCCTTAGATGTTTGGGAACATGCTTATTATCTCAAAAATCAAAACCGAAGAGCTGATTACATTAACTCTTTTTGGAATGTTATTAACTGGGAAAAAGCAGAACAACTATTTAATTCTTAATATTTTTTTTTTTAATATACTTTCCTGCAAACCAAGTCTCAATATTTTTTGAGACTTGGTTAAATTTGAATACTACAGCTACGAGAAAATCAAAATATTACATCAGGTTAAACTACTAATTAATATTACTGATAAATAATTAAATCAGCAATATTGACCTTAAATTTCACTCCCATTGTCCCTACTACTTTAATTTCGATAGAAGACTAAAAGGTTATATTGTTATTTTTTTTTTGCATAATTTAAAGCATTTGTAATTCTTTTGTTAAACTAAATTAATGGTTGAAAAACTTATCTAAAAAAGAATAGCTTTGTAATCTGAAATTAAAACAATGATTAACCCGTCAGCAATAGGTTGGATAGACAAATTTTTTAGTGAGCAAGATTTTTCAACAAAATCAGTTGCACTAACCGCTGATGCCTTTTATGAAAAAGTAAGAGCAACCGGTTTTATCTATGGACATATCATTGGTTTTAACACACCTACTCAAATTCAAACCAAAGGCTGGTTTAAAGATGAAATATCAAAGGTAGCATTACTTACACTACTCTATGATGTTTTTTGTTTGACAAAAGGAGAAAATCAAAGTGATCTTTTCATAAAAGAAACGGTAGCTTTTTATCATCAAATGAATCCTGAAGGATTTAATTTATTTAAAAAAATATTACCCAAAGATTCACTAGCGCTTACACTTGAAAAAATTATTGATGATCGAGTACAAACGAACGAGAGTATTATCAATAAAAATTTTTCACACTTGGTTACCAATGCTTTATTATTCATAGATGTTATTGCATTTCAACAGTATCTTGTTCAAGGAGAAATTCCAGAAAAGTATTTAAAAAAAATAGAAGAAACCATAGTAAATGTGGTGACTATTGCTCTGAAAATAAAATCAAAAAAATCACAATATGATGATCTTTTAATCAAACTTTTTGAGGCATCAATACGATACAGTAAGTTTTCTAAAGAAACAACACAGAACTTAGATACACTACAACTGGATTATTTTACAAATGATCTTGAAAAATATTATTTGATAGATCTAGCCTGTATGGCTTTATGGAGCGATGGAGAAATTGAAAATGAAGAAAATTATTTTTTACACTCACTTGGCACTATTCTAAACATTAATGATTCATTTGTAGTACAAAGCTTAAAAAGCACAACTGTTTTTATTGCACTACACAAAAAAGACATTCCATATTTTAATTATTCAAATCCGGTAAAACATTTTTACGATCAAACAACACAGAGCGTTGTCACGTTAATAAGTAGAAATAAAAATCGATTATTAAAAGAAATCTATCAAAGTAAGGAGTTAATGGTTTTACTTGCTTATTCAACCCGAAGAGATCTTGATGAAAAAGAAAAGAAAAAAGTCAAAAAACAATTGTTAGAAATTTGTAAAACCATACCATCTTTGACTATTTTTTTACTCCCAGGGGGAAGTTTATTATTGCCTATTTTGATAAAATTCATTCCTACTCTACTACCCAATGCGTTCAACGAAAACCTCGACGAAGAATAAAAAAACCCAAAAAGCTATTTACTTTTTGGGCCTTAAATAATTTAAAATTTTAATTGGTATACTTCATCAAGGTCATCTTCTGAGCTTATGTTTACATTTAAATCTGTTACAAAACCTGAATTTAAACCGTATACCCATCCATGCAACGTAAGATCCTGATTGTTTCTCCATGCTCCTTGAACAATAGATGTTTTTGCTAAATCAAAAACCTGTTCCTTTACATTGAGCTCTACAAAAGTATTGAAACGCTCTGTTTCATCTTCAATACTGTCTAAGTAAGTATTATGTAAGCGGTACACATTTTTAATATGACGAATCCAGTTGTCAATAATACCAATAGATTGATTACCCATAGCGGCCTTAACCCCACCACAACCATAATGCCCACATACGATTACATGCTTTACTTTTAGAACATTTACAGCATAATCTAAAACGCTTAGCATATTCATATCTGTGTGCACCACCATATTAGCAATGTTTCGATGAACAAAAACTTCTCCTGGCTTTGCGCCTACAATTTCATTAGCCGGAACACGACTATCTGAACATCCAATCCATAATAATGGTGGTGTTTGACCTTTGGCTAAATCAGCAAAAAAATTAGGATCACTTGCTAGTGATGTTTCAACCCATTTTTTATTATTATCTAATATTTTTTTATAAAAATCACTCATTCTATTTTAATTTAATGTTTCTAAATTTTTTTCTAATAGCTTATATAATTCTTTTAAACTAAAAATCTATTTCATCTCCAATGGGCTTCTTAACCATAACTCGTTTAGCTGCATCATAATAATGTCCAAATGTGACATGATTGTTAGAATCATCCGAGTTTTCAAGTTCGTAAGCATCTTTAAATCCTTTCAGTTTTACTTTTATTTTTTTATCAACAGCTTTAATTGTTTTGAACTCATGAATAAGATCTAAAATATCGTGAGCAATATAAACGGTGTCTTTAGCATCAATAATTACCTTTGACTTTTCAGGAATGTCATTCAAAGTTTGCTTGATGGCTGCTTTATTTAAAAACGAAACTTCTTGAGCCAAATCAATGTGAATAACATCACCTGATTCATACTTCTCTTTTCGAAAGTTATAAGCGCGTTTTAAATTTCCTTTTAATACAAAAATGATACTAATAAAGATACCAAGCGCTACACCTTTAAGTAAATCAGTGAATATAACTGCAATTGTAGTTGCAAAAAAAGGAAAATACAAATACTGATTACGTGTAATTGTTTTTTTAAAATCAATATCTCTTTTGAATTTAAAAAAACAAAAAATTAAAATAATTAGAGAAATAGTCGTGAAAAAAATAACAACATTATTAAATTTATGAACCGCATCATAAGCAATTTTTATACCTACCAACGAAGTAATCAATAGATTAATTTCTTTTGGCATATAATGTAAAAAATGCTTGATATTAGGAAATGCTAATTTATAACCAACTAATAATAAAACTGCCGCCAATGTTGCTAATGGAATTTTATTTAATAATGATGGAATTGCTAAAACACTTACTAACAAAAGTACACCGTGAATTATCGCCGACATTTTTGATTTTGCTCCTGCACTATTATTGGCTGTAGTTCTAACGACAACGGAGGTCATTGGTAAACCTCCTAAAAGTGCACTCAAAATATTGCCTATTCCTTGTGCTTTTAACTCAACATTAGTGTTGGTAAATCTTTTTAATGCATCCATTCTATCAGACGCTTCAATACACAATAACGTTTCTATGGAAGCAACCACTGTAATTGTAATAGCAACAATCCAAACCTTTGAATTTGAAATTGAGGTGAAATCTGGAGTAACAATGATTTTTTTAAATTCTTCTAAAGTAGATGGAACAGGCAAACTCACCAAATGCTCTTTTACTATAGCTAAATCACTACCTGATTGAATAAAAAATTCATTTAATAGAATGCTCACTATTACAGCAATTAAAGCAGGTGGTACTAATTTGATTTTGTTCAAAAATGCTACTTTATTCCAAAGAATCAAAATCCCTAAAGATAGTAAAGCTATAATTATAGAACCTAATTGAACATGATTAACAATTTGAAAAATTTCAGAAAAAGAATTTTGACCATCAACTTGAAAAAAGGATTCGTCACCTTCAAAGTCTGGATCATAACCGAAAGCGTGAGGAATTTGTTTTAGAATAATAATGACTCCAATCCCTGCTAGCATTCCTTCAATAACATTATTTGGAAAATAATTTGAAATTGTTCCTGCTTTAACAAAACCTAGAATTAACTGAAGAATTCCAGCGATTAAAACTGCCAAAAGAAAAGAATTAAATGAACCTAAATCGGTAATTGCTGTTAGAACAATTGCTGTTAAACCAGCCGCAGGTCCTGAAACACTTAAATGCGATTGACTTAAATAGCCTACTACAATTCCTCCAACAACTCCTGAAATAATACCTGAAAATAAGGGTGCCCCACTTGCCAAAGCAATACCTAGACACAACGGAAGCGCAACTAAAAAAACCACTAATCCAGATGCAAAATCAGACTTGAGGTGAGCAAAAAGATTATTTTTGTTTTTCATAAGATAATGATAATTGATATACAAAGAATTATCCATATCAAAAAGATATAGACATTTTTTTCTAGAAAATTACATTACCCTAAGTTAGGAGGAGGTGCAAAAATAAAAGAGATTACATTATCATGTTTAGCTATCTTATTTGAAAAAAGAAACTCAATTTCTTCAAAAGAAACATTAATAAGATCAATATTTACCAATTCTTGATAAACAAAATTCTTTATTTCCTTTTGAGAGTCTTCTTCCTCTTCGGCAAAATCAAAGAATACAGAAATGTCACAGCTCTTTTTAATAATAATTACAATAGTGGGCGCAGCTAAGAAAGCTAAAAATAAAAATAAAAATAAAAAAAAACGCGCAAACACTTTCATTGATAAAGTAATAAATTCAAGTAAATAGAACTACAAAATTGTTGAAAAGATAATAAATTAAGTTATGTGCAATCTTGGGATAAAGATAATAAATATTTTAAATTGTAATCATTTAATTTTTTTAAACAAAAAACCGACAAGTATTAATGTTTTGCATAATATTTACAAATTAATCATAAAGTAAATTGATTGTTTTTATCTTTGTATCATAAAATACTATACATGACAATTACACAACTAAAATATGTTTTGGCAGTTGCAGAACATAAAAATTTCACACTTGCAGCTGAAAAATGTTTTGTTACGCAACCCACATTGAGTATGCAAATTCAAAAAATTGAAGAGGAATTGAGTATTCAAATTTTTGATAGAACAAAAAAACCGATACAGCTTACAGACATTGGACAAAAAATTGTTAACCAAGCAAAAAATATAGTTGTAGAGGCTGATCGTATTCAAGATATTGTGGAACAACAAAAAGGGTTTATTGGTGGTGAATTTAGACTTGGAATCATTCCTACCATTATGCCTACGCTTTTGCCTATGTTTTTGAATAATTTTATAAAGAAATATCCTAAAGTTAAACTTATAATTGAAGAATTAAACACAAATGAAATTATAACAAAACTCAACAACGGCCATCTAGATGCTGGAATTGCCGCTACGCCTTTACTTGAAGAAAAAATTAAAGAAATAGTGCTCTACTATGAACCCTTTGTTGCTTACATACCAGAGAGCCATCATCATTTTCAAAAAAATGAAATTGAAGTATCTGATTTAAATTTAGACGAAATTTTATTACTTCAAGATGGTCATTGTTTTAGAGATGGGATCTTGAATCTTTGTAAAAGCGGAGATAGAAACGAAACCAGTCATTTCCAGATTGAAAGCGGAAGTTTTGAAACCCTAATTAAACTTGCTGATGAAGGCCTAGGAACAACATTATTACCTTACCTACACACCTTAGACCTTAAAGAAAGTGACGCTCTAAAACTGAGACACTTTAAGGAACCAAAACCTGCCAGAGAGGTAAGCTTAATTTTCCCTAAAAGCGAATTAAAAATTCAAATCATTGATGCCTTAAGATCAACAATCGCTGGAGTCATTAAAGGAGCTATTGTATTTCAAAACGTACAAATTATTAGTTCTATGTCAAAAAAATAAGGAACACTTAGGTTCCTTATTTTTTTTATGAATTTACTAATATTAAACACTGTTTTAACTCGGGCTTGCTTACGGTGTAATTTAACAGCCATTCTCTTAAAAGCTCCATTTCGTATGGCAATAATGCTTTTATTGCTTTTTCTAACTCTTTACAAAACAATGCAGGGTCAAAACTTACCCTTTCTAAAATTGTTTTTGTATAGTCATACATTATTTTCGACATAGTGCAATTTATTTAAATTTCTTATTTTAAACAATGTAAATTTAGTATAAAAATATTTTCATCTCACTATTATTTAACTTTGTTTTTAGTTTTGAAAATAAATTTTGAATTTATAACCCAATAAAATTACTTTTTAAATGCTCTAAACATCTCGCGTTTGCCTGGAGGTCCAGCAAGTTTCTCTACCGTAAAACCAACTTCAATCATACTTCTTTTAACTACTCCTCTTGCAGCATATGTTACTAGAACTCCTTCTTTCTTTAGGGCTTTATACATTTTTTCAAATATTGCTGTACTCCATAAATCCGGCTGTACTCTATACCCAAAAGCATCAAAATAAATCAAATCAAACAACTCGATATCATCGATTTCTTCAAAAAATTGTTTTCTTTTTGTAATTTCAAAATGGTTTGCAAGAGTATTTTTTTCCTCCCAATTACTGGTGTGTAAAACCTCAAAAATTGCAGCATGTTGCGCTGCATCTAGTTCAGCTACGTAATTCATTGCCAAAACTTCATCTGCAGCAACAGGATACGCCTCTACTCCTACATAATTAATGGTTTGATTTCTTTTTATCGATTCTAAAAAAGTGATAAAGGCATTGAGCCCCGTTCCAAAACCAATTTCTAAAATAGACACTTTTGAATCAGGAAAAAGTGCCAATCCGTTTTTGATAAAAACATGCTCTGCCTCTTGTATAGCACCGTGTTTTGAGTGGTAACATTCATCCCAATCAGGTAAACGAATAGTTGTAGAACCATCTAAGGTTTGAATAATCTCTCTTTTCAAAATAAATAGTATAGGTATAAATGAATATAAACAGAAGTTTTTACCAAAATTAGTGAAAACAAAAACTTTATTTTACATACTGTCCGTATTTTTTAGAAAACGCTAATAAAATGAAACATCTTGAAGGTATTTTTTTAAATAACTAACAAATCACACATTTAAAGCAGAATTAAACGAATTGCATAAAAGTATTCATTGTTTTTTATTTAATTTTGCAGGCATTAAACAATAAGTAATACTTAATTAATAAGAATTATTTTTTTGTTTGAACCAAAAATAAACAAACAGTAAACTATTATGAGTAACACTCTAACTACTAAAATTGAAACTATAAAAGCCACAACATCAAAAATAAATGATGTAGATTTTGAAAACTTAAGCTTTGGTTCTGTTTTTACTGACCATTTATTTGAATGTGATTTCAAAAACGGTGAATGGCAAAACCCTGTCATTAAGCCATATGCTCCATTTTTGATAGATCCATCAACAAGGGTTTTTCATTACGGACAAGCAATATTTGAAGGAATGAAGGCTTACAAAGATACAAATGATGACATTTGGCTTTTTAGACCTGACGAAAACTACAATCGTTTTAATAAATCTGCGGTACGTATGGCAATGCCCGAAGTTCCTGAAGCTATTTTTATGTCTGGATTAAACCAATTGCTTCAACTAGACGAAGCCTGGATTAAAAAAGGGAACGGAAACTCAATGTACATAAGACCTTTTATGATTGCTACAGGAACAGGTGTGATAGCAAATCCATCAAACGATTATAAATTCATGATTATACTATCTCCAGTTACCTCTTATTATTCTGGAGATGTTAAGGTTCTTATTGCTGAACACTACAGTAGAGCTGCAAATGGAGGAATTGGTGCTGCAAAAGCTGCCGGTAACTATGCTGCACAATTTTACCCTACTACTTTAGCAAATCAAGAAGGTTTTCAACAAGTTATTTGGACAGACGATGCTACCCACACTAAGCTAGAAGAAGCGGGAACTATGAATGTGTTTTTCAGAATAAACGACACCTTATTGACTGCACCAGTTAGCGAAAGAATTCTTGATGGTGTAACGCGAAAAACCCTTATTGACTTAGCAAAAAGTGAAGGGATTGACGTTGAAGTTCGTTCTGTACTAGTATCAGAATTAGTTGAAGCAGCAAAAAATGGATCGTTAAAAGAAATATTTGGTGCTGGAACAGCGGCAGTTATTAGTCCAATATCAGGATTCTCATTCCAAGATGTTTATTATGATCTCCCTAAAGTGGATCATTCAGTGGCCATTCTACTGAAAGAAAAATTAACAAACATTCAAAATAAACTTGAAGAAGATACTTTTGGCTGGACCGTTAAAATATAACTTTGAATCCAATAAAATAAAAAAAGTGATTTTCTCTCGGAAATCACTTTTTTTCATTCCTGCTTTAATATACTTGAAAAATCGGGTTTAAAATAATGAGGTCCTTTCATCACTTTACCATCTTCACGATAAATAGGAGTTCCGTCACTATTTAATTTACTCATGTTGCTAAGCTGGATGGCTTCAAATACGGCTTCCATTTTATCCTGTAATCCATGGGCTATAATAGTTCCACATAAAATATACATCATATCACCAAGAGCATCAGCTATTTCTACCAAATCATTGTTTTTGACCGCTTCTAGGTACTCTTCATTTTCCTCTTTCATCAAATTGTAACGAAGCATATGCTTCATTTCGCCTAAATTAGCTACTGGCGTCTCATGAAATCCTAACTTAAAAGCTGAATGAAATTGTTTTACTGCGTCAAATTGTTTTTTCATGTTGATTCTTATTAAATGAGACAGCAAAATAGCAACTATTTCTAAACTATTGATTAATTTTACAAAAAATTATAAAACATGTTCAGTCAAGGTCAAATCATTTTTGGAATCATATTTTTTATCGCTTTTGTAATTGCCGCGATATACTCTTATAGAAAGGACATCAATATTCACAAAGAATTTTACAAAGGGAACTATAAAATCTTGTTAGGTTTTATTGCATTCATTGGAATACTCTTTTTAATTAAAGTATTTTTTAAAAGGTAGTTTTTTTTTACCTGTTAACTAGTCCACATTTTGTGGGCTTTTTTATTGATAACAATAACGGACTTATAAGACCATAAAAAAACAGCAATTAATTATTCGTTATAAAATACTATAGTACTTTTACTGCTATAGAAAATCAATTTATAAAGTTTTAGCGTTTGAAATACTTTTAAATAAAATCAATAACTTTACAAAAATTAACAAACTAAACCATCATGCGAATTTTAAAATATATTTTTCTTTTACTTTTGTTAAGTCTTGTAGCTTTAACCATATTTATAGCCACCCAAAAAGGAGATTTCACAGTAGAAAGAAGTCATATTATTAAAGCTCCAAAAAATACAGTTTATCAATTTGTAAATGATTTAAGAAACTGGGAGGATTTTGCAACTTGGACAACAGAGGACCCTACAACGCAACTTTCATATTCAGAAAAATCAACGGGAAATGGAGCTACCATGACATGGGAAAGTCAAGATAATTCAGGCTCTTTAAAAAACCTCTCTTCAAAAGAAAACGACAGTATTTTCCAAAAAATGGATTACAAGGGAAGTGATCTATCAATTGTTCTTCGTTTTAAGGATACCTTAAATGGAACTAAAATTACATGGAAATCTCAAGGAAAGATGAGCTTCACCATGAAAATAATGGCTGCAATGAAAGGGGGAATTGACAAAATAATGGGGCGCGTTTACGAGAAAAGTTTAGAGAAATTAGAAAAAACTTTGGTTTTCGAGACTAATACATTCAATGTAAAAGTAATTGGATTAACAACTAAATCTGGAACAAATTTCCTAAGACAAACCTTTACCAGCAAGCTTCCTAGTGTGTATAAAAATGCATTAATAATATTTAATACCATAACTACTTTTTGCTCAAATAATGGTATCGAATTAAACGGAAAACCTTTTTTACTTTTTCATAGTTACAATACCACTACAGGATTAGCCAAAATATCTTTTTGCGTACCTACAAAGAATCGAATTTTAACCAGTTCAGGAAGTGATATTTTATCTGGAAACCTTGAACCATTCGAAGCTGTAAAAACCTTATTAACAGGTAACTACACCCACATCAACAAAGCCATCCAACAATCAAATGCCTATATTGCTAAAAATAAGATTATTGTAAATCCAAATTTTAGTCATTTAGAAATTTTTAAAATCAATAAAACAGAGGTTAAAAATGCCTCAAAATGGGAAACTGAAATTTACGTACCTTTACCACCTAAAGTAATTCCTGTAATGGTTCCTGTAAAAACTACAACTGCTGCAGCAACCACACCAATCAGAAAACTAGAACCACCTGCAATAGAGGAAAAAGAGGAAACTGAATTTTAAAAAATAATCATCAGTATTAAACCTTATTATTCAAAAACTGTCTTATACTAAAAAACATATTTTGCAGGAAGAACAGGAATTTATAAACCAATTATTAAACCCCAAAACGCAAAATCAAGCGTTTCAACGGTTGTTATTGGAATATCAAAAACCTTTATACAACCACATTCGCACCATTGTTTTAAATCACGATGATACAGATGATGTTTTACAAAACTGTTTTATAAAAATATTTCAACATCTTAAAGGTTTTAAAGGAGATAGTAAACTTTTTTCATGGATGTACAGGATAGCAACAAATGAAGCCTTAACTTTCTTAAAACAAAAAGCACGAGCCAATAACATTTCATCAGAAGCTTTGCAAAACAAAACGCTGGATAATCTTGAAGCTGATGTTTTTTTTGATGGTAATGAAATGCAATTAAAATTGCAACGCGCCATAGCCAAATTACCAGAAAAACAACAGTTGGTTTTTAAAATGAAATACTTTCAAGAACTGAAATATGAAGAAATATCTGAAATTTTAGGCACAACAGTAGGCGGATTGAAAGCATCATACCATCTTGCGGTAAAAAAAATAGAAGCATTTGTTTCCTCAACTTAAACCTTTTAGCAATACATTGGTCTAAACACTATTATGAAGACATTTAAATTAGATAACGAACCTAAAATAGAGCCTGGATTTAAAGTTCCAGATCATTATTTTGACACTTTTTCTGCAAGAATGTTGCAGCAATTGGAACAAAATGAAACTCCAGTAATTTCTATTTTTCAAAAAAAGAAGACTTTACTATTTTCGGCTATAGCGGCCGTATTTTTGATCGCTTTAACGATTCCTTTATTATTCCAAAATAAAAATGTAATAAATGATGAAATGGAATCAGCTGCTATAGAAAATTACATAACCTATCAATCTAATATGAATCAGTACGACTTGATAAATGGGTTGAATTATGAAGAAATTGAAAACATGAAAACCCCAATTGCTCTAGAAGACGAGACTATTGAAGAACATTTTTCAACAAATGCTAATTTAGAAAATTTAATTTTAGAATAATTTAAAGATTTAAATAAAACACGATGAACAATTCCAAAATAATACTTCTTGCTTTATTATTTGTTTCTTTTAATTTTTACGCTCAAGGCGAAAGTATGAAAGAAAAAAGAGAGCAAATTAAAGTTTTAAAAGTCGCTTTTTTTACCACTGAAATAGGATTTACAACCACTGAAGCCGAAAAATTTTGGCCAGTTTATAATACTTATGACGATAAACAATTTGAATTAAGGCATCAAAAAATGAAGTCTTATGTGAAAAGAATGAGTGATGGCTCACTGGATAAAATTACCGAGAAAGAAGCCAAACTTTTTTTAGCCCAAATTGAAGGTACAGAAGAGGAATTATTTTTAGTACGAAAACGTTTTTTACAAAATTTAAGAACGTTTTTACCAGCTGTAAAGATTGTAAAATTAAAAAAGGCTGAAGAAGATTTCAATAAAAAGCTACTCCAACAATACCGCAATAACGGACAAAAAAATTAATTTCCTTTTTTATTAATTCAAGAACTACCCTCAGTGTCTAGCATACTGAGGGTAGTTTTTATTTATAGAATCGCAACCGAATCATTTTATTTTGACCAGCAGCAACAGCTGTGGTTGCATTAATAAAACGAATGGTATTAAGTTTTGAATCTGTTGCTAATTGTTTCCAAGAAATACCTCCATCCCCAGAATAAAATATTCCAGAATACCCCACAGTAACAATACCCTGCCCTTTACTATTAGGCACATATTGTACACAAGATGCATAACCAAAAGCAACATTCTCAGCTACTAGTTTCCAAGTTTTTCCTCCATCAACAGTTATGGCTTTATTAGAATGATTTTGATCTCTATTTTCATAATCTCCACCAGATATAAAACCTATTTTTTCATCATAAAAATCAGCCGTGAATATCCCTGTCATACTTTTACCTTGTACAATAGGCGTTTCATAAACAGTCCAAGACTTTCCTTTATTTGGCGAATAAAAAACTCTTGACTTAACTCCCCCAGAAACAATCCAAGTTGAAGACCCTTTTACTACAATATTAGTGTTGCTTGCCGCAAAAGCAGCTTCTCCTAAACTGGTTTTGGGCATTAGTGCATCAGGAACTTTTTCCCATGAAGCACCGCCATCACGAGTAACAATCACATTTAAACCCGTAGAAACGGGGTCTCCCATAGCTATACCTTTTTTATTGTTCCAAAATTGCATACTATCAAAAAAAAACTTTTCATGATTTTCTTGATAGACCAATTTAGAAGATAAATCTTTTTTTGAAATTTGATATAACAAAGCAGGATTTGATACACTTAAAACATAAACGTAATCTATAGTTTGTGCACTACTTCTAAATTCGAGTTGCAACGTATCTTTTAAAACTCTGCTTTCAGTTTTTTTATTGGCTACCAAATCAAAATACCCGAATCGATTTTTATCAGCTGCATACCAAATTTTAGTACCATCAACCACTAAAGATCGAATGCTAATTTTATCCTCAAATAAGGTATCAATACTTACATTCTTAAAAACGGAACTTTCCACACTAGTTTGATTAGCATCAACTTGACTTTTACAAGAAATGGTAAAAAGGATCCATAAAACAAAGGTAAAACGACAATTCATAAAATAATAATTTTACGCTAATGTACAATTAAAAATCAACTGTAATTGGCTAAAAAAATACTGGCACAGTAATTGGATACCACTTTCATGTGAAACTAAATCGAAATAATATGAAAACCAAACTACTCCTATTCAGCGTAATGACTATACTATTAGTCAATACGTTACAGGCACAAGACAGAACCTCTGTGAGCGCTACGAATGCTGAAATAAGTGATAATCTTGACCTAAGAGCAATTGCCTCTATTTTTGGTGATTCCAAAGATCTTGATGATTTTGAAAGAAGATTAAACGACCCAAAAGCTCAGATATCCAATCTAGACTTAAATAATGACAATCAAGTTGATTATTTAAGAGTTGTAGAATCAGTAGAGAGCAACACACACCTAATTGTTGTTCAAGCTGTACTTGAAAGAGATGTATATCAAGATGTAGCGACAATAGATGTTGAAAGAGATAGAAACAATAAAGTTCAGGTACAAGTAATAGGCGATGTATACATGTATGGTGAAAATTATATTTATGAGCCCGTGTATTATACTACGCCTGTAATTTACGCATCATTTTGGAGACCTTCTTACCGTGCCTATACTTCGAGATGGAACTGGGGATATTACCCTTCGTACTATTATACTTGGAATCCTTTTCCTGTTTTTAGATATCGAAATAATATTTCAATATGTTTAAATAGCTATAATAGCTACAATTATGTAAATTATAGATCAAGCAGCAGATCAGTAATACTTTATAATTCCAGACGTTGTAATAGCTATGAAAAACAATATCCTAACTATGCCTTTTCAAGACGTAATGTAGCTGTCTCAAACCGATATGAACTAGATCAAAGAAGAACAAGCTACAGAGTTGAGAACAGTTACGGCCGAAGAACTACAGATAATGGATACAATACAGACAATACTAGAGGAAACCGAACCACACAAAACAATACTTCGGGCAGATATGAATCCCAAGGGAGAACACGCACTGAGAGTAATCCCAATTCAAATCGAATAGCTACAAGTACTGAAAACAACAGATATAGCTCAAGAACTAATGGTGATTCAAACACTATAAACAGTAGATCTGATAGAAGCTACTCGCAAAATAGAGGTACAACAACTACCGAAAGAGAATCGCAAAGAAGTGAATCCCCTCGTGCTAATAGCTCAAGCAGATCAAATTCTGAAAACAGTTTACCATCAAGAAGAGAAAGCACACCAAGAGAATATTCTCAAAATAGAACCAGTTCGTCAACTCAAGTTGCACCTCAAAGACAAGAATCAAGTTCCAGAGGTAACTCAGACAGAGGATCTGAAACTAGAGGGAATAGCAATCAAAGAGGAAGTTCTGAAAGATTAGAAAATAGAAGATCTTAATTAAAATTCAAAAATAACAGAAAAACACGACATTAATAGTCGTGTTTTTTTTTATACAAAAAGCTTCTAATATATTTTAAAAGTGTAAATTTGAAACGTTTTTAAAAAAAATTTCATGAACGCTTCACACAAAGACCTCCATACTAAATGGACATTAGGCGGGTTATTAATTTCATTAGGAATCATTTACGGAGATATAGGTACCTCGCCTTTGTACGTGATGAAAGCCATCCTTGGCACTCATTTAATAGTGTCAGATATTGTATTAGGAGGTATCTCCTGTGTTTTTTGGACTCTAACACTACAAACAACCATTAAATATGTGATTATCACACTTAGTGCAGACAATCACGGTGAAGGCGGAATATTTGCACTATACGCACTAGTCAAGAAAACTAAAATTCAATGGCTTATTGTACCCGCAATTATAGGAGGAAGCGCTTTACTTGCCGATGGTATCATTACACCACCCATATCGGTTTCCTCTGCCGTTGAGGGTATAAGAACGTATTATCCTGAAATTAATACCATTCCAATTGTAATAACAATACTTTTCATATTGTTTATGATTCAACAATTTGGGACAAAATTAGTCGGTAAATTCTTTGCTCCCATGATGCTCATTTGGTTTGCAATGCTAGCGATCCTTGGTGTCTCGCAGATTACTCAAAATACCGAAGTTTTAAAAGCAGTCAACCCATACTATGCTTACCACTTATTATCTATCCATCCTGAAGGATTTTTTGTACTTGGTTTTGTTTTCTTGTGTACAACTGGTGCTGAGGCATTGTACTCTGATATGGGACATTGCGGGCGTAAAAATATCCGAATTAGTTGGGTATTTGTAAAACTAGCATTGGTACTAAACTATTTTGGACAAGCCGCATACCTTTTAAAACATGAAGGTGAAACATTACAAAGTATTGGTGGAAAGAATGGGAATCCGTTTTACTTAATCATGCCAGATTGGTTTCAACCTATAGGGATTGTAATAGCTACACTTGCTGCTGTTATTGCCTCTCAAGCTTTGATTAGTGGTTCTTTTACCTTAATAAACGAAGCTATGAGGCTTAACTTTTGGCCAAAAGTTAAAATCAAATATCCTACAGAATTAAAAGGACAATTGTACATTCCGTCAATCAACTGGTTGTTATTTATAGGATGCGTTGGTATTGTATTACATTTTGAAGAGTCTAGCAACATGGAGCATGCTTACGGACTAGCTATTATTCTATGTATGATCATGACCACCATTCTATTGAATTACTATTTGATTATGAAAAGGGTAAAATTATATTTTATAGTTCCCTTAATCACGATTTATTTAGTAATCGAATTCAGTTTTTTAGCTGCAAATATCACCAAATTTGCCGAAGGTGGTTACGTAACACTTTTTATCGCTATAGCATTAATATCAGTAATGACAATTTGGTATTTGGCTAAGAAAATTAATAAAAGTTACACCAAATTGGTTAAAATTGAAGACTACAAGAAAGTACTTGTTGAATTAAGTGCCGATTTATCAATCCCAAAATATGCAACACATTTAGTCTACATGACTAACGCTGGAAGAGTTGATGAAATTGAGGAAAAAGTAATGTATTCTATCTTACAAAAAAGACCCAAAAGAGCTGACATATATTGGTTTGTACATGTCAACATTCTTACAGAACCTTACAAAACCGAATACAAAGTTACCGAAATTGTAAAAGACGATTTATACCGTGTTGACTTTAATCTCGGTTTTAGAGAACCTACTAAAATCAATCTCATGTTCCGTGAAGTAATTCGTGACATGGTGAAAAAAGGTGAAGTAGATATCACAAGTAGGTACGAATCTCTAAACAAAAACAACATCATTGGAGATTTTAAATTCGTATTATCCGAAAAATTCCTTTCAAACGATAGTGATTTAAGATGGCATGAAAAATTAATCATGAACTCATACTTTTTTATTAAAAAACTAAGCCTTTCTGAGGAGCGCGCTTTTGGTTTAGACAGTAGTTCTGTAAAAATTGAAAAATTCCCAATGGTACTTCATGCACCAGAAAACATAGGGCTCACGCGAGTAAAATAAATTAAGAATCCTTTAAAAAAAGCATTGTAGCAATACAATGCTTTTTTTATGAAAATTTTTTAAACAACATTCAGTACTAAAATTTAACATTCAAATCAATTAATAGTACCTTTGCACCTCAATTATTTAAAATGAGATTACACAGAAATTTAGTTTACACAACAATAGATGCTTTAAACGCTATTTTTAATGAAGGCGAATACGCCGATAAAGTAGTAGCACGATCCTTAAAAAAAGACAAACGTTGGGGAAGTTCAGACAGGAAGTTTGTAGCCGAAACCATTTATGAAATTGTGCGTTGGAAACGATTATACTCTGAAATTGCGGAGGTTAAAGAGCCGTACGATAGAGATAATTTATGGAGAATGTTCTCTGTATGGGCCGTTTTAAGAGGCTACCCAATCCCTGATTGGCGCCAGCTTGAAGGCACTCCTGAACGAAAAATAAAAGGTCGTTTTGATGAACTGTCAAAAGTAAGAGCTCTGAAAGAATCTATACCTGATTGGATGGATGAGCTTGGCGTAAGCGAACTTGGAGAAAAAGTTTGGTCTAAAGAAATCACAGCTCAAAACCAACCTGCAAAAGTAATCCTTAGAGTAAACACCTTAAAAACAACCCGTGAAGCTTTGCGTGCTATTTTAATGGATTTAAACATTGAAACAGATACGCTCAAAGATCAACCAGATGCACTTGTTTTAAAAGAAAGAGCCAATGTATTTTTGACAGATGCTTTTAAACAAGGATTCTTTGAGGTACAAGATGCAAATTCTCAACTAGTTGCAGCATTTTTAGATGTAAAACCAGGAATGAGAGTAGTTGATACGTGTGCAGGTGCAGGCGGAAAAACACTTCACATCGCCTCTTTGATGGAAAATAAAGGACAATTAATTGCAATGGATTTATATGAAAGTAAATTAAAGCAATTAAAAATTAGAGCCAAAAGAGATGGTGCTTTTAATATTGAGTACCGCATTATCGACTCTACTAAAGTTATAAAAAAATTACACGAGAGAGCTGATAGAGTTTTAATTGATGCTCCATGTAGCGGTTTAGGGGTTTTAAAAAGAAATCCTGATGCTAAATGGAAATTGAAACCCGAGTTCATTGATAACATTCGTAAAGTACAATCTGAAGTTTTAGAAAGTTATTCTAAAATTGTAAAACCAGGAGGGAAATTAGTTTATGCAACTTGCTCTATTTTACCATCTGAAAACCAAGATCAAGTGAAACGTTTTTTAACTACCGAAATTGGAAAACAATTTACTTTCGTTAAAGATCATAAAATCCTAGCATCAGAGTCAGGTTTTGATGGCTTTTACATGGCGCTTCTAGAACGTAAAGAATAATATTAAAAGCTTATAGCACAAAAAAAACTCCAATTTCTAAATTAGAAATTGGAGTTTTTTTTATTAGTTCTCTTCGTCTGTCATGTGTGATTTAGAGTAACCACGCCATTTTTCAATACAATCTTGAAAATCTTGAGGCAACTCTGTATCAAAACGCATCATTTCACCAGTTGTAGGATGAATAAATCCTAGTGTTTTTGCGTGAAGTGCTTGCCTTGGTAACGCTTTAAAACAGTTGTCTATAAACTGTTTGTATTTTGTAAATGTAGTTCCTTTCAAGATCAAGTGACCTCCATAACGCTCATCATTAAATAAAGGATGCCCAATATGTTTCATATGGGCCCGAATTTGATGTGTACGTCCAGTCTCTAGCTGACAAGCTATTAAAGTAACGTATCCAAAACGTTCTAATACTTTATAATGCGTTACAGCTGGTTTCCCAATTTCAGGATCAGCAAAAACGGCCATTTGCATACGATCTTTCAAATGTCTCGCTAAATTTCCTTCTATCGTGCCACTATCATCAGCCACATTACCCCAAACAAGAGCAACATATTCTCTTTCAGATGTTTTCGCTTCGAATTGCTTGGCAAGATGCGTCATGGCAGCTTCGGTCTTTGCAATGACTAACAAGCCTGATGTGTCTTTATCAATTCGGTGAACAAGTCCAGGACGTTCACTACTATTCATAGGCAAATTATCAAAATGATGGGCTAACGCATGAACTAAGGTTCCAGTATAATTCCCATGACCAGGATGCACAACCATTCCAGGTAATTTATTGATCAACAATAAAGTATCATCTTCATAAACAATATCAAGCGCAATATCCTCTGGAATAATATGATTTTCATACGGAGGATGCGAAAGCATAACTCGCACTATATCATGTGCCTTAACTTTGTAATTTGATTTAACCGTGGCATCATTTACAAAAATATTACCTTCACTGGCTGCAGTTTGAATTTTATTGCGGGTTGCATTTTGTATTAAACCCATCAAGTATTTGTCAATCCTTAAAGAGGCTTGCCCTTTAGGAACTTCAAACCTAAAATGTTCAAATAATTTGTCTTCTAAATCTATTGTATCTATATTATTGTTCATCAACTGGTATTTCTTCTATTGGTGCCGCAAGGGTATCTGCAGCGCTTTCTTCTTCTTCAAAACTCATTTTTCCATCTCCCAAGACCAAGTCAATTTTGGACGATTTAAGCACTCTATCACCTGCTTTCAAATTTCTTCCTTTGTATCGCATCTCAAGCACCATATCTTTTCCTAAGTTTGGTACATATGTAATAGAACCTTCATCAAGTCCTAGCGCTTTTAAGGTAGGAACAGCTTCACGGTACGTTTTATTAACTAAATCAGGAATTCGCACAGATGAATATCCTGAGGTATTAATTTTTATATAAATTTTTCTACCTACTTTTACTTTAGTACCTGGTGCAGGATCTTGCTCTACAACACTAAACTGAGGAAAATCACTTCTATAATCTACACTATCTAATAGTTCATAGTCTAAATCAAGCTCGTCGAGTTTTTCTTCTACCTGCTCCTCTGTTAATTTTCTTAAATCTGGAACCGAAATTTCATTACCGTGATCTGTGGTAAATGTAAGCCAATGCATGAATAAATACACTAAAGCAACAAGAATCCCAAGTGCTAAAATTACTTGAACAACAAAAACACGACTGGTAAGATACTTACGTAAATTCATAAAATAATTTTTAATTGTGGCAAAGATAAAGCTATTTCGTTTCAAAAAAAATGATAATTTTGTTTAATCGTTTTTAGGAATTATACGCGCTATTTTTTTGGAGCTTATTCCCGCTATCCGCTTGTATCTTTGCTTTTTTAAAGAAAAAAAAACAAAGGATACCGCTGCTATCGGGGCTAAAACAAATCATAAGCTGTCTTACCTTTTTTAAACAAAAAACACATCACTTAAAACTGAATAAAATGAAAAATATTGCCATCATCATGGGCGGGTATTCAAGCGAATATAAAATATCACTCATCAGCGGAAACGTTGTCTATCAATACCTTGACAAGACAAAATACAATGGCTTTCGCATCCATATTTTTAAAGAAAAATGGGTTTACGTTGACGCAAATGATGCTGAATTCCCAATAGATAAGAATGATTTTTCAGTAACTGTTGCAGGTAACAAGATTACTTTCGATTGTGTTTTCAATGCCATTCACGGTACACCCGGCGAAGATGGATTAATGCAGGCCTACTTTGAACTATTACACATTCCGCAAACTTCTTGCGATTATTACCAAGCCGCATTAACCTTCAATAAACGCGATTTACTGTCGGTTTTAAAACCATATGGTATAAAAACCGCTACTTCTTACTATTTAAACAAAGGCGATGTCATCAATACCGATGAAATTGTAAATAAAGTTGGCTTGCCTTGCTTTGTAAAACCTAATAAAGCGGGTTCTAGCTTCGGAATTTCTAAAGTAAAAACTGCTGCAGAATTACCTATCGCGATTGAAGTTGCTTACAAAGAAGACAACGAAATAATAATAGAAAGTTTTCTTGACGGAACTGAGGTTTCTGTAGGTGTTATCAATTATAAAGGAACAGTGACTGTTTTACCTATAACCGAAATCGTTTCAGAAAATGATTTTTTCGATTATGAAGCCAAATATTTAGGTAAATCACAAGAAATCACACCGGCAAGAATCTCAGATGAAATGACACAAAAAGTAAGTGATATAGCAAAACGCGCTTACGAAGTACTCAAAATGAAAGGTTTCTCCAGAAGCGAATTTATAATTGTAAATGAAGAACCACACATGCTTGAAATGAATACTATTCCTGGACTTACAACCGAAAGTTTAATTCCGCAACAAGCCAAAGCTGCAGGCATTTCATTGGAAGATTTGTTTACTAATGCGATAGAATTGGCTTTAAATAACTAACTTTCCATTATGACAGAAATCTTTGAATGGAACCGATTATTATACAATGATCTACCAGAATCCTTTCTTTTAGAGGTCATTTTCCGTTCTACCATAATGTTTTCCGTTTTGCTATTGACATTAAAAGTAGCTGGCAAACGGGGTGTGAAACAATTATCCGTATTTGAAACGGTCATCATTATTGCCTTAGGATCAGCAGCGGGAGATCCTATGTTTTATGAAGAAGTTGGTATCATTCCACCCATAACCGTATTTCTGGTTATTATCCTTTTGTACCGATTAGTAACTTGGCTCACCGGAAAAAGTAAACGCTTTGAAGAGTTTATAGAAGGAAAAACCGAATGTATCATCAGCGAAGGGAAATTCTCAATCGCTACTTTCAAAAAAGAGAGCCTGGCACAAGATGAATTCTTTTCGGAACTTCGATTGAAATCAATAGAGCATTTAGGACAGGTTAAGAATGCATTTATGGAAACAAGTGGAGAGATTAGTGTTTTCTATTACGAAGACCACGAAGTCCAGCCAGGATTGCCAATTTTGCCTTTTTTATTCAAATTAAAAAGTAAAAAAATCACGATAGAAGGTATGTATTCCTGTACGTTTTGCGGCAACACAGAAAGTCATAAGCCAGGTAATGCCCTATGCAGTATTTGCACAAAGTCTGAATGGGTTGAGGCTATTCAAACAATCCGAAAAACCTAGTTCAACCCAAAGAAAATCATTTTGATTTAATTATAACTTGTAAAATGAGAAAAGCCATATTCCCGGGTTCATTTGACCCAATCACTTTAGGACATGAAGACATCATCAAAAGAAGCTTACCCTTATTTGATGAAATAGTTATTGCGATTGGTGTAAATGCCGAAAAAAAATACATGTTCTCTCTAGAAGAAAGAAAAAGATTTATTGAGGAGACTTTTAAGGACGAAACTAAAGTTTCAGTAATTACCTATGAAGGATTAACCACTGATCTTTGTAAAAAATTAAAAGCTGATTTTATCCTGCGTGGATTACGCAATCCCGCTGATTTTGAATTTGAAAAAGCTATTGCGCACACCAATCGTAGGTTATCAAAAATAGAAACGGTGTTTTTATTGACCGCAGCAAAAACGTCGTATATCAGTTCCAGTATAGTAAGAGATGTAATTCGTAACGGCGGGCAATATGAAATGTTAGTTCCTGATGCGGTTAGAGTGAAATAGTGATCAGTAAAAAGTGGTCAGTCTAAGTTTTAATATAGTTACTATCTGCTAAAATTATGCAACACTAAAATTTGTCGAAAGTAATGTGAAGACGTACATTCGCCAAAAATAAAAGCCATCAAACATGAGTATAGAAAGAGAATTAAGCAAACGCAGCGGGTCAAAATGTGAACTATGCGGTTCAACTGAGAATCTAAAAGTTTATCAAGTATTACCTACCAAAAAAGGCGGACTTGACGAAAGTATTATGGCTTGTACTACATGCATTGACCAAATTGAAAATCCAGATAAACTAGATTTAAATCACTGGAGATGTTTAAATGATAGCATGTGGAGTGAACATACTGCGGTACAAGTTGTTGCATGGAGAATGTTAAGTCGTATGCGAAATGCAGGATGGCCTCAAGAATTATTAGACCAAATGTATCTTGATGAAGAAGTTTTAGCTTGGGCCCAAGCTACAGGCGAAGGAGAGGAAGACGAAAACAAAATCATACACCGCGATAGTAATGGAGTAATACTAGAAACAGGAGACTCCGTTGTTTTAATCAAAGATTTAAAAGTAAAAGGCTCTAGCATGGTTGCCAAGCAAGGAACTGCTGTACGTAACATTAGACTTGATCATGAAAACGCTGAATATATTGAAGGAAAAGTTGATGGTCAAACCATTGTTATTATCACTCAGTATGTAAAGAAAACATAGTTTATAGCAATCAGTTTGCAATAAAAAGAGAACAGAAAAAAATATACATTAAACTAAAAATCGTTAACAGTAAAACAAAATTTACTCTTAACGATTTTTTTTACTGAAAACTGACAATGAGACTGATACCGAAACTTCGAGGCTACTCCTCCTCTTTCTTGATCACCTTCCGAGCAACTTCAATTTTATATTTTTTACCCTTCATTTTTTCATCCTTGATGGCGTGCAATAAATCTTTTACTTTGTTGAATTTTACTGCTGCAAATGAAATAAAATCTTTGACTTCGATAAGACCTAAATCCCCTTTTTCTAATTTTCCTTTCTGCGAAAAGAAGCCTACGATATCTATTTTATTCAATTTATTTTTCTTCCCACCACTAATGTATATAGTTTGAAATTCAGGCGGTTTTGGTAAACTAACAGTATTCTCCACTTTTAATTCCGTCATGGAGTAATCAATATAATCTAATTTTTTCTCGCTTTCATTGACAATAATGTAAGCGGTACCTGAGTTTTGCATCCTAGCAGTACGTCCGTTTCTATGCGTAAACTCATCTTCTTTTGATGGTAAATGATAATGAATAACGTGTTTCATCTCTGGTATATCAAGTCCACGAGCAGCAAGATCAGTGGTTATTAAATACGTCATACTGCCATTTCTAAATTGTATAAGCGCTCGCTCCCGCTCCTCTTGATCCATGCCGCCGTGGTAATACGTAGCATAAATACCTTTTGCATTCAAAGTATCACTAATGCGTTCTGCAGCGTCTCTATGATTACAAAATACAATTGCAGCCTGTGACTTCAAAGAACAAATTAAGTTAAACAAACTACCCATTTTATCCTTGTCTTTAGAAACAACCATTCGCATAGAAAGATTGGTTTCAACAACATGCTCAGGAATAAAATCCAAAATAGTAGGATTAAGTACACGTGTATATTTAGGTATTTCAATATCTGAAGTAGCCGAAACCAACACTCGTTTATTCAATTTGGTTAATTTCCCAATGATAAATGACATTTGCTCATGAAAACCGAGCTGTAATGATTTATCAAATTCATCTAAAATTAAGGTTTGAATTTTATCTACTCTAAAAGTTCCTCTGTCAATATGGTCTGCAATTCTACCTGGAGTTCCTATCAAAACAGCTGGTGGATTGCTTAAGTTTTTAATTTCAGTATCTATGGAGTGCCCACCGTAGCATACATTTACTTTATAATCAGTTCCCATTTTTTTCCAAACTTGTTCTATTTGTAGTCCCAACTCACGTGAGGGAACTAAAATTAAACATTGCACCGAAAGTATTTCAGGCTGTAGCATTTCAAATATTGGTAGTAAAAAAGCAAGTGTTTTCCCTGAACCTGTTGGCGAAAGTAATAAAATATTATTGTCATTCAGGATAGCATCTTGTGCTACTTCTTGCATTTCATTCAGGCTTTCTATACCTAAATTCAAAAGTATATTGTTGGAGTGGTGTTTCGTATTCATTTTATTCGTTTGTGCAAAGGTACTTTTAAATTGTGACTAATGAATTTAGACGCTCAAAATTTCCATAATTTCATGCATCCTTCCTATTATTCTATATTCCTTTTAAAGATTCTATAAAAAAAGCTAAATTTGAGGCTCTTATATTTACAAAACCATGAAATACTTACACTATTGTTTGCTTTTATTTAGCATTTGTTCTTTGGGACAAAATCAAAATAAATACGATACTTTTTTTGAGAAGGGCAACGGAAATCAATCGGCATCCTACCCAGAAACTATTGCGTATTACAAATTATTAGCAAATGATTTCCCAACCATCAAGATGCAAGAAATGGGGTTAACAGACAGCGGAGAGCCGCTGCATATGGTTGTTTTTAATCCTGAAAAGCAATTTAATTTTGGAGAAATCCAAAAAAACAAAGCCGTAATCCTGATTAATAACGGTATTCATGCCGGCGAACCAGACGGAATTGATGCTAGTATGCAACTATTTAGAGATTTAGCTTTGGGCAAAATAAAAGAACCCAAAAATTCGGTAATCGTTTGTATACCTGTTTATAATATTGGAGGAGCTTTAAATAGAAATTCGACCTCAAGAGCCAATCAAAACGGACCCGAAGTGTACGGTTTTCGTGGAAACGCAAGAAATTTTGACTTGAATCGGGATTTCATCAAATCAGACACCCGAAATACAAAAAGTTTTGTGGACATTTTTCATAAAATAAATGCTGATGTTTTTATTGACAACCATGTTAGTAATGGATCTGATTACCAATATAAACTCACTTATATCATGACTCAACACAATAAATTAGGAACTGTCTTAGGCGATTTTTTAAATGCTAAAATGATGCCGTCAATTGTAGGCGATTTACAAAAAAAGAATATTGAAACCACACCGTATGTAAACGCTTTTCAAGACACTCCTGATAAGGGATTTGCACAATTTTTTGAAAGTCCAAGGTATGCTACTGGATACACTTCACTATTCAATACAATAGGCTTTGTGGTGGAGACTCACATGCTGAAAAAATATGCTGATCGTGTAAAAGTTACATATGAATACATGAAATCAACGATTGATTACACCGATGAAAATTACAAAACAATCAAAGAACTGAGGTTAAAAAACGAAAACCAATATGCTCCAAAGAAAAAATACAGCTTAAAATGGGAAATTGACACCACTAAAACCGAATCATTCTTTTTTAGAGGTTTTGAATCTAGCTATAAAAAAAGTGACGTTACAACAGGAAATCGACTCTATTACGATCAAAAAAAACCATTTCAAAAAAACATTACATATAATAGAGAATACAAATCTGTAAAAGAAATTACAATCCCAGATGCTTACATTATTCCAAAAGGTTTTTGGCCTGTAATTGATTTATTAAAAAGCAATACCATAACTTATTCTCAACTTAAAAACGATACTATTATTGAAGTAGAAAGTTATAAAATAGCTGATTTTAAAACTAGCAGTTCAGCCTACGAAGGACATTATTTACATCGAAATACAACTGTAAACGCTACAATTGAGAAAAAGGCTTTCGCCAAAGGTGATTATCTGATTCCTACGCAACAAAAAGGTATTAAATACATCCTTGAAACATTAGAACCCGAAGGTGTGGACTCTTTTTTCAACTGGAATTTCTTTGATACACTACTCCAACAAAAAGAGGGCTATTCTGACTATGTTTTTGAAGATACCGCAACACAAATTTTTAAAGAAAATCCAGCATTAAAAGCCGAATTTGAGTTAAAAAAACAAAATGACAACACCTTTTTAAAAAATCCCGAAGCGCAACTTGATTGGATATACAAACATTCGGTTTACTATGAAAAAGCACATTTACAATATCCTGTATATCGAGTTTTAAAATAAAAAAAACTCCAGTTGAATTATTTATAAAACACGAATTTCACGAATTTAAACTAATTATTTAGTGGAAATACGTGAAATTCGTGTTTAACTTTAATACATAAGTATAAAACTGCTTAATCAGCTTTATATGTTTCCGAAATGCAGCACTATTCCAGTAGCTTCTCTTCTTCAAACAATAATTTTATATTTTCATAAGAGTTTTTCAATGCCTCTTTTACTTGTTCTGGATTCATCCAAGCTACTTTTTCAATTCCTTCTTCTAATTGTCCTTGAGGCGTTCCTTCAAAAGTAGACTGCATTTCAAACCAGTGAGTAACTTTCAGCTTATACTTGCCATTTCTTTTAAAGACATGATACGTTTTTTGTAATTTGTGAGAAATTGACAACCCATTTACGCCTGTTTCCTCTTCTACTTCGCGCATTGCGGTATCCTCAATATCTTCCCCTTTTTCAATTCCTCCTTTAGGTAAATCCCATTTTCCGTTTCTAAAAATGAATAAAACCTCTCCTTTTTTATTATATACCAGTCCGCCACCAGCTTTACAAACAGGAATTTTGGCTTTCAAAGTCTTCATAATCAAGGTCTCATCAGGATGATATAAATAGGCTTTATTAATTTTATTTTGAAAAATTTTCACTATAAGCTGCTCAATATCAATACTCTCTAGAAGAAACAATTGAAAATCTGTTTCCTTTGAAATATGATTTGTCAAAAAAAGTGGTTTGTCGTTAACAAAAACTTTATACATTTGTGGTATGATTTTTAATAAAGATACAGCCGAAAAAACAGCCGAATTTCTATTGCAAATAAATGCAATTAAATTGAATCCAAGAAATCCTTTTACATGGGCTTCTGGATGGCAATCCCCAATTTATTGTGACAACCGTCTAATCCTTTCATTTCCAGCCGTTAGAAATTACGTTCGCGATGAATTTTCCAAAAATATTGAGAAACAATTTGGAAAACCTGATGTAATTGCAGGAGTTGCCACAGGAGCAATAGGCATAGGAATGCTCGTAGCAGAGAGTATGGGTTTACCTTTTGTATATGTAAGACCTGAACCAAAAAAACATGGCAGACAAAATCAAGTAGAGGGATTTTTACAAAAAGGCCAAAATGTTGTAGTGGTAGAAGACTTAATCAGTACTGGAAACAGCAGTCTACAAGCTGTTGAAGCCTTGAAAGAAGCTGGAGCCAATGTAAAAGGAATGGCAGCTATATTTACCTATGGTTTTAACGTAGCCGAAGAAAATTTCAAAAATGCAAATGTTGATTTGTTCACCTTAAGTAACTATCAAAATCTTTTAAATTTGGCTGTAGCCAAAAGATACATCACCGAAGAAGAAGAACAAACTTTAAGAGAATGGAATCTATCTCCATCAACCTGGAATAAAAATGTTTAACCAGAAATAAACAACCCAAAATATGAACTTAGAAAGCCCAAAAGTTACAGTAGAAAAATCTGATCTTGAAATGTTTAATTTATTAAGTGATGTCAAGAATTTTGAAAAGTTAATGCCAGACAACATTGCTAAATTTGAGATAATTGGCGAAGATGCTTTCATTTTTGAACTAAAAGGAATGCCAGAAATTAAATTAAAAATGAAAGAGAAAATAGCACCTAACAAAGTTGTTCTTGGAGCTGCTAGTGACAAACTTCCATTTACACTTGTTGCAAATATTGAGCCTATATCAGAGGCAAGTAGTAGTGTAAAACTTGATTTCGAAGGTGATTTTAACCCTATGATGGCCATGATGATTAAAGGTCCAATAGGCAAATTCATTGAAACATTGGCTACAAATATGAATAAACTATAATTTTTTATTCTAACAACTATAAAAAAGTCTTTAAGCAATAGCTTAAAGACTTTTTTTTCAATACAGCATTTGAATTTCTTTAATATCAAATTCTTTAATAGTATCATCCTCCAGTAAAACCTGAAGTTTTCCTGTACTTGACACCCCTTGTATAATTCCCATAAAAGCAACTCCGTTAGGCAAACTAAAAGCCGTGGGGATCTCTTTTTTAAACAAATATTGAGTATACAATTTAGTATGTAAGGAATTAGAAACTGGCCAATGATTTGTTTTTTCTTTCATCTCACTAACAATTTCCTGAACTAGTATTGAAATGTCAAATGACGCAGCACTCACACATGCAAGAGAGGAAGCTTTGGGTAAATTTTCGAAGTTAGTTTGATTCACATTCAAACCTAAACCTACAATTGAAAATATAGAACCATCACTTTTTATACTATTTTCAATCAAGATGCCACCTATTTTTTTGTTATCTGACATTATGTCGTTAGGCCATTTAATACTTAGTTTAGGAATTTGATACTTTTCTAAAACAGCTATTACAGCCAACGAAATAGCGATATTCAAATTAAAAATAGAATCTATATTACAAAGAACGTTTTTAACCAAAACACTCATTATTAGATTCTTACTTTTTTCAGAAGTCCAAACAGCGCCCATTTGCCCTTTTCCTTTTGATTGACTTTCTGCAGTAACTACAGTAAAATTTTCTAAGTCTTGTTTGCTCGCAAGTCCTTTCAGGAAGTCGTTTGTTGAATCTATGGCATCGAGTTTGATTAGTTTCATATATAGTTTTTTGTGAAACAGAATTTAATATTGTGTTAAGGTTCAAAAATAATCACAAAAAATGGTAACTTTACAAACTTATATAAAAATAATTCATGGCGAAAAAGACTATAAACAATGATATCCTTCTGGCAAATATCATTAAAGGAATAGAAGAAGTAAAAGGAAATGACATCACCATCCTAGATTTAAGAGAAATTGACACTGCAGTATGTGACTATTTTATAATCTCAAATGGAAATTCAAACACTCAAGTTAATGCAATTGTAAATTCAATTCAAAAGACAGTATCCAAAGAATTAAAAGACAAACCTTGGCATGTAGAGGGGACTGATAATGCGGAATGGGTTTTGATGGACTATGTAAATATCGTAGTTCATGTATTTCAAAAACACATTCGTGAATACTACAACATCGAAAGCTTATGGGGCGATGCTAAAATAACAACCATAGAAAACAAATACTAAAGACACATATCCGTAGTAATGGCTAAAGAAAATAATCCAAACCCGAATAAGTTTAAAATAAGCCCTTGGCTTGTTTACTCAGCAGTAATTTTAATTCTTTTATTCATAAGTATCACTTTCCAAGGAAATGGACTAAATGAGCCAGGACAATTAACTGCTTCAAAATTCAACGAATACTTACAAAAAGGACAAATTGAAAAAGTTATTGTTTACAACAAAACAGAAGCAGAAGTATTTTTGAATGCAAAAGCTATCAAAGAATTAGCTCACAAAAAAGTATCGAAAGATGTTTTTGACAGAGAAAACAAGGGTCCTCACTACACATTTGACATTGGTAACGATCAAATTTTTCAAAACAAATTAGAAAAAGCAGTTGCTGAGGGAAGATTAAAAGATTTTAGTTTTTTACCAAAAAACAATTGGTCTGATATTTTAATCAGTTTACTTCCTATCATCATAATTATCGCAGTATGGATATTTATTATGCGTAAAATGTCTGGTGGCGGTGCTGGCGGTGGTGGACAAATTTTCAACATTGGAAAATCCAAAGCGAAACTTTTTGATGAAAAAACGGATATCAAAACTACATTTAAAGATGTAGCGGGTCTTGAAGGTGCAAAAGAAGAAATACAAGAAATTGTAGAATTTCTTAAAAACCCTGAAAAATACACCAATCTAGGTGGTAAAATACCAAAAGGGGCCTTGCTAGTAGGGCCTCCAGGAACAGGAAAAACATTATTAGCAAAAGCTGTTGCCGGCGAAGCTCAAGTACCATTTTTCTCTCTATCAGGATCTGATTTTGTTGAAATGTTTGTAGGTGTAGGTGCGTCACGTGTAAGAGACTTATTTAAACAAGCTAAAGAAAAATCACCTGCTATCATTTTTATTGACGAAATCGATGCTGTAGGTAGAGCAAGAGGTAAAAGCAACATGTCAGGCGGTAACGACGAGCGTGAAAATACATTGAACCAATTATTAACAGAGATGGATGGTTTTGGAACCAACTCTAATGTTATTGTACTTGCTGCTACAAACAGAGCTGACGTACTGGATAAAGCTTTAATGCGTGCAGGTCGTTTTGACAGACAGATTTTTGTAGACTTACCAGACATTCGTGAAAGAGCCGAAATATTTAAAGTACATTTAGCTCCTTTGAAAAAAATTGAAGGTCTTGATACCGACTTTTTAGCAAAACAAACTCCAGGTTTTTCAGGTGCTGACATTGCAAATGTATGTAACGAAGCTGCTTTAATAGCTGCTAGAAACAACAAATCTGCAGTGGATAAACAAGATTTCTTAGATGCTGTTGATAGAATTGTAGGTGGTTTAGAAAAGAAAAATAAAATTGTAACTCCAGAAGAGAAAAAAGCAATAGCAATACACGAGGCGGGTCACGCAACTGTGAGCTGGATGCTAGAGCACGCAGCTCCTCTTATTAAGGTAACTATAGTACCTAGAGGTCAAAGTTTAGGTGCAGCATGGTATTTACCAGAGGAAAGACTAATTGTACGTCCTGATCAAATGCTGGATGAAATGTGTGCTACAATGGGCGGTAGAGCTGCTGAAAAAGTAACTTTTGATAGAATATCCACTGGAGCATTGAGTGACTTAGAAAAAGTAACCAAACAAGCTCGTGCCATGGTTACCGTTTACGGTTTGAATGACAAAATAGGTAACGTTACTTATTATGATTCAACAGGACAAAGTGAATATAACTTCTCAAAACCGTACTCTGAAGAGACTGCTAAAGTTATTGATCAAGAAATTTCTTTGCTAATAGAAAGTCAATATCAACGAGCCATTCAAATTCTAGAGGACAATAAAGACAAGCTAAATCAACTTGCCAACATCTTAATAGAGAAAGAAGTAATATTTAAAGATGATCTTGAAGCTATTTTTGGCAAAAGAACTTTTGACAAAAATCTCGAGGAAGTCGTATCCTAAATAATACATAATATCAATTATTTTTAAAATCTTAATTCAAAAACTATTTTTGAATTAAGATTTTTTTATCTTTGAACGGTTTTTAAACCTTTAATTATTGTTTTCAAAAATAAATATGAGTCTTTTTAGAAAAATTTTTGGTTCAAGTCATCCGGCTGCTGAAGAGCAAAAAGAAAGTGAATTTAGTACATACTATACCGAGCCTACTGTATCTATAGACGAACAATTTATTTTTAATTTCAAAAAAAATGGAGGTAAATTTTTATACTGTGAAAACAGCGAAGAAGTTACCGAACAGTTTGAAAACATACTTGAAGAAAACGATTGGTTTGAAAGTGAAGTTCTTTGTTACGATTACGAACTTTTTAAGTTACTTGATGACAATAAACTTACTTATGACAAACCTCAAAATCCTAAGTTTTTGCTATCAAGTTGTGAAAGTTTGATTGCCGAAGAAGGCTCTATTTTGTTTTCATCGAAACAAATCAAACAACACAAACCAAACGAACTTCCTACCAACATCATTATTTTGGCTAAAGCCAGCCAAATCATGGGGACAAAAAGTGATGGTTTAAGTGCCATAAAGAAAAAGTACGAAAGAGATTATCCAACTAATATTTCAACTATAAAGTATTTCGAAAAAGCTAAAGAAGAGGACTTCACCCAGTATGGAAGTTCCGCAAAGAATCTATATTTATTGCTTTTAGAAGATCTTTAAGATGAATGAAACTCTAAAACGAGGAATATCTGGAGTAGTTTATATCATTTTACTACTTACTTCTATCTTATATTCGACTGAAACTTTTTTTATTCTTTTTGGTATATTTTTACTCATTGCCATATATGAATTTTGTAATCTTGTACAAATTCATAAAGTATTCCCAATACTTTTTGGTTTTTCCTTGTACACTTCGGTAGCAATTATTAGTCATTACAACAAAGAGACCATTTCTTTTTTAAAAACTAATTTTGACTTAGATGTGGACTTAAACATCAATATTCAGCAATTAAATATTGTTTTACTGGTAATTGCACTCGTTGTAACTTTAAAATGTATTCTTTTTTTATTTTACGATTCTATTCAAAAAATTAATACTTCATCAAAATATCTATATCTTTTAGGTTACATCATTTTACCATTTGTATTTATTACCAAAATATCTTTTGGAGTTATTGATTACAATCCTAAAATTATCATTGGACTATTTATACTCATTTGGACTAACGATACCTTTGCGTACATTGTTGGAAAATCCATTGGAAAAACAAAATTACTAGAGAAAATATCTCCAAAGAAAACAGTTGAAGGTTTTTTAGGTGGCCTTCTCTTTGCGGTTCTTGCAGGATATTTAATATCAAAATATTATATTAAAGCCAAATCTGAGTTTAGTGATCGTTCCATACTAATTTGGACTTCAATAGCAGTTATTGTGGGGGTTGCAGGAACAATTGGAGATTTAATTGAATCTAAATTCAAGCGAATTGCAAACGTAAAAGACAGCGGAAACATCATGCCGGGTCATGGAGGTATACTAGATCGACTAGATAGTGTTATATTTGTAGCACCATTAATATTTTTATTCTATCAAATTTTAAATTATGTTTCATAAAGAAGGAACCCAATCTATTTTACTAGGCACCATTTTTACTGCGGTTGTCCTTTTATTGTCTGACAATTTAATTGAGACCAACTGGCTCAAAATGGCTGTTCAAATACTAGCTCTTTTGCTATTGATCATTATTTTACAATTTTTTAGAAACCCTAAAAGAACTGTTATTATCAATGAGGATCACATAATTGCACCTGTTGATGGTAAAGTTGTGGTTATAGAAGAGGTGTATGAGGGAGAATATTTTAAAGATAAAAGACTTCAAGTATCTATTTTCATGTCGCCAATAAATGTTCACGTTACTCGATATGCCTTGAGTGGAATTGTTAAGTTTAGTAAATACCATCCTGGTAAATTTCTTGTTGCTTGGCACCCTAAGGCAAGTGAAGAGAATGAAAGAACAACAATTGTTGTGGAAAATAGTACTTTTGGTGGCGTTTTGTACCGTCAGATTGCTGGAGCACTTGCACGTAGAATTGTAAATTATGCAGTAGAAGGAACTCAAGTAACTCAAGGTACCGATGCTGGATTTATAAAATTTGGATCAAGAGTTGATATATTTTTACCTTTGGGAACTCCTATTAATGTGGAATTGAACCAAAAAGCTATAGGAGGAAAAACTATTATTGCAACCAAGGCATAATGACCAAAAAGGATTTAGATACTTTATTCCTAGAAGCAGTAGCTAAGGCAGCCGATATGACGCAAGCATCCCTACCACAAGATGTACAATTGCGCTTATATGCTTTTTACAAACAAGCAACGTATGGCACTGTTGATTTAAGACAAAATTCATCGTTCCACTTGAGAGATGCATTTAAAACTAACGCTTGGATGCAAATAAGTCATTTATCCCCTGACGAAGCCAAAGAATGTTATATAGAAATCATTGACTCCCTATTAAAATCATAATTTACCCATGAAAAAAGCATTTTATGTATTGCCATTAGTTTGTGCAACAGTTTTTATAGTATCCTGTAATGAAAAAAAATTAATAGAAGTTGTTGAAGTCCCCTTGCCTACTGCTACAGAGCAAAAAACAGTTATGGGCTCACCTGCTAATGTAAAAGCTGACGAAGGTTCGTTTCAATTAGAAAAACTGCCGTATGCTTATGATGCGCTAGCTCCGAGCATATCAGCTACTACAATGGAGTTGCATTACTCTAAACATTATCTAAATTACACAAACAATCTAAACAGTGCCATAAAAGGCACTCCTCTTGAAAACTTAACTATCGAAGAAGTGCTTGCAAAACTAGATCCTAATGATGCAGGGCTACGTAACAATGCTGGAGGATATTACAACCACAGTTTGTTTTGGAAATGTATGGGACCAAAAGCTGGCGGTGAACCAAAAAACACTTTAGCTAGTGCCATGATAACTGATTTTGGGTCCTATGGTAATTTTATGTCTCTTTTTAAAGATGAAGCTACAAAACATTTTGGATCAGGTTGGGTTTGGCTTATAGTAGATAAAACGGGTAAATTACAAGTTACAACAACTACAAATCAAGACAATCCTTTGATGCGAAATGCCATTGTTCCAGGAACACCAATTCTTGCACTTGATTTATGGGAACATGCCTATTATATGGATTATCAATACCGAAGAAAAAACTACGTTGATAATTTTTTTAATATTATCAACTGGAATAAAATTGAAGAAAACTATACGGCTGTAGCCATTAAATAGTTCTCGTAAAAAGAAAAAAAAGCTGCTTAAAATTTGAGGGCACTGAAAAAGTCTTTTTTCGAATAAATTGATAAATAAAAGGAGTAGAAAGCTTAGTATTTCTACTCCTTTTTTGGTATATTTAGCTGTAATTATAAGAGCTTTTAGATGTTAGTACAACAG
>NZ_VHLM01000039.1 GCF_009764685.1 Flavobacterium sp. I-STPP5a
TATTTGAGAAAACAAAGTTATATTTGACATAGAAGAGGGCTTTTTTGTTGTGCAACTCAAAGTTAATTTGAGATACAAAAATTACCCTCTTTTTCTTTTCTTTTTTTAAATGTTTAGGACGCTATTGGTCTGGATAACTTAAACGAAATTTTTTATTATCGATTGGTTCGTGATTTTCGTATTTACGTAAGATTATTTGATATTTTTCTTGAAGTTTAAAACAAAATTGCATTTTTTCTTTTTCTGTTGCATCAGTTTCATAAGATTTGTAATTCTGTAATTCATTATAAACATCAGCAAGGTCAAGCGCACAATCGTGAAAATTTTTGGCTTTTACCAAATAATTTTGTGTGTTTTCAAAAACTGAGAAAATAAGTAGAAATATTGAAATTGCCGTTATAGCAAATGCAATTAAATTTGGATTGTATTCTTTTGGATTATATAAATTGTAAACTGATAAGAAACCGAATATGATTAAATAAGCTGATAAAAATGCTAGACCTAAATTCGAGTATTTAGCTGTTGTTTTATTTCTCGTGTCTGCATAAAATCTAGTTCCTTTAGTTGACCAAATTTTATGTTTTAGTTCTTCGAGAAAATCTTTATCTAAATGTTCCTTTCCTTTTTCTTTTACAAAAGTTGATCTACTTTCTTTGGTCATTTTTCGTTTTTTTTGTAATGTGTTACCTAACTTATATCTGATTCTAAGAATACCAGACCAATTAAACCACAATTGAGTGGCTTTGTCTAACATACGCCATACTAAATTTATTCCCAAATATATAAATAATTAGTTACAAATCACGAAACTATCTTTACATCAAAAGAATAATTTTCGAACTTGTACAAACGGAAACTATCTTGAAATACAGACGCCTTAGCCCAGATAGTCCCGAAACCCCGGGATGGCGTATAAGATTGTAACGTATAGCTGGATCAAGCTCCTAAAGAAAAGTTTAATGGTTGAAATGGGTATTTGATTATTAGAAAACCTTAGCAACTTTGTATCTTTGTTGCTTAGAACCTTTTTAAGAAAAATTATGCGCATTGATATTGTTACCGTTTTGCCTGAGTTGTTGAGAAGCCCGTTTGAAGCTTCGATTATGAAACGTGCTATTGATAAAGGATTGGTGGAAGTTCATTTTCATAACCTGCGCGATTACACGACTAACAAACAAAAAAGTGTTGACGATTATCCATATGGTGGCGGCGCTGGAATGGTGATGACCGTGCAACCTATTGATGCTTGCATTACGCACTTAAAAAGCGAACGTACCTACGACGAAGTGATTTACATGTCGCCCGATGGAGAAACACTCAACCAGAAAATGGCGAATACGATGTCCTTGTATGAAAACATTATTATTTTATGTGGCCACTACAAAGGCGTAGACCAGCGTGTGCGCGATCATTTTATTACCAAAGAAATTTCTATTGGGGATTATGTTTTATCGGGTGGTGAATTGGGAGCTTTAGTGTTATCCGATGCTTTAATCAGGTTGATTCCTGGGGTATTGAGTGATGAAACTTCGGCTTTGACTGATAGTTTTCAAGATGGGTTGTTGTCAGGACCTATTTACACACGACCTGCAGACTACAAAGGATGGAAAGTTCCAGAGGTTTTAACGAGTGGTAACTTTGCCAAAATTGACCAATGGCGCGAGGATATGGCCTATGAACATACTAAAAATAGAAGACCAGATTTGTTGGAGGATTAGGACAGTTTGCAGTCACAGTGGGCAGTCGCAGTTTTCGAGTTATTGGCAAAAATGGACAGTCTCCAGTCACAGTGGGTAGTCGCAGTCACAGTGGACAGTCGTTGTTGATTTTTTTTTAGTAATTTCACTACAAAATACGAACTGAAAACTGAAAACTGAGACTGAAAACTGAGACTGAAAACTGAGACTGAAAACTGAGACTGAAAACTGAGACTGAAAACTGAGACTGAAAACTGAGACTGAAAACTGAGACTGAAAACTGAGACTGAAAACTAAAAAAAGCAACCTAAATAAAGAAAATCATGGATTTCAAAGAATTAGCAGCATTTCAGAAATCGTTTTTGTTAGCAATGAATATCTTTAATTTATCAAAATCATTCCCAAAAGAAGAGAAATACGCTCTTACAGATCAAATGCGCCGCTCCTCGAGAAGTGTTTCAGCTAACATTGCCGAGGCCTATAGAAAAAGGCGATATCCCAATCATTTCATCAGTAAATTAACAGACAGCGATGCTGAAAACTCAGAGACAAGTGTATGGCTAGAATTTGCATTAAAGTGCGAGTATATAGACTTAGCAACGTTCACTGAATTAAATAACCAAACCATCGAAATTGGAAAGTTAATTAATTTCATGATCAATAATCCAAGTAAATTTGGTTGCAAAATTTAATTCACAGCAAATCATAGAAATTTTTGACTGAAAACTGAAAACTGACACTGTAAACCGAGACTTAGACTGAATACTTTAACTGAATACTGTGACTGATTACCGTGACTGAAAACTGCAAACTGAGACTAAAAACCAAGAACTTCTAAACTTTAAACAAGAAAAACTTTAAACTTTAAACATTTTTTTTTACTTTTGCACCCACATTAAGTTAACCTCTGGCGAGATCCGTGAATGTTGACCTAAATTAAACCATAATAAAATACAATCATGGCAGATTTAATGAAATTCGTTCAAGACGAGTTTGTAACAAGAAAAGATTTCCCAGTTTTTGCAGCTGGAGACACGATCACTGTTTTCTACGAAATTAGAGAGGGTGAAAAAACAAGAACTCAGTTCTTTAAAGGAGTTGTAATTCAAAGAAGAGGTTCAGCTAATACTGAAACTTTTACAATCCGTAAAATGTCTGGTGCAATTGGAGTAGAGCGTATTTTCCCAGTGAACTTACCTGCATTACAAAAAATTGAAATCAACAAAAAAGGTGCAGTTCGTAGAGCTAGAATTTTCTACTTCAGAGAACTTACTGGTAAAAAAGCTAAGATTAAAGACAAAAGAAGATAGTCAAATATCTCTTTATAATAAAAGTCCCAACATGTTTGGGACTTTTTTTTGTTTATAACTTCCTTATAAATTTAGAATTTAGTAGGATTGTAACCTGAAATATAACAATTTGCAAATAGTACGTTAGTAATCCTGAAATTCGAGTTTTTCTCTCACAAATCATCCCTCAATTACATCTGATTTTCATATATTTGTGCGTCTTATTTCAGGAAAAAATTCCTTGAATAAGCTACATTTAACGTGATTCGATTATAAAAATAAAAAAATGACACAGAAATCAAAAATTTTTTACACGCTTACTGATGAAGCGCCATTACTAGCCACTTATTCATTTTTACCTATTGTACAAGCATTTACAAGAACTTCTGACATTGAAATTGAAACTAGAGACATTTCATTAGCGGGTAGAATCTTATCTAACTTTCCGGAGTTTTTGACTGAAGATCAAAAAACAGCTGATTCCTTACTTGAACTTGGACAACTAGCCACTACTCCAGAAGCCAATATTATAAAATTACCAAACGTATCTGCATCTGTACCGCAATTGAAAGCAGCTATTGCTGAACTACAATCTCATGGATACCAATTACCAAACTTTCCTGAAGAGCCACAAAACGATGCAGAGACTGCCATCAAAGCAAAATACTCTAAAATATTAGGATCTGCTGTAAATCCTGTTTTACGCGAAGGAAATTCAGACAGAAGAGCACCAAAAGCGGTTAAGAATTATGCTAAAGCCAACCCACATTCAATGGGAGCTTGGACTGCCGACTCAAAAACGTACGTTGCCTCTATGGAAAATGGAGATTTTTACGGGAGTGAAAAGTCAGTTACTTTGACTGAAGCTACAGATGTAAAAATTGAATTAGTAGCCAAAGACGGAACTACAACTATATTAAAAGCAAGCACTCCGCTAAAAGCTGGTGAGATCATTGACAGCGCTGTATTGAACTTACAAGCACTAAAAACATTTGTAGCGAAGACTATTGCCGAAGCAAAACAATTAAACGTTTTACTATCGGTTCACTTGAAGGCTACGATGATGAAAGTTTCAGACCCAATCATTTTTGGCGCTATCGTAGAAGTATATTTTGCATCAGTATTCGAAAAATATGCTACTTTATTCCAAGAGTTAAACATTGACACCCGCAATGGTTTAGGCGATGTGTACGCAAAAATAGCGGGCAACCCAATGCAAGCCGAAGTTGAAGCCGCATTAAACGCAGCTATCGAAAATGGTCCTGCATTGGCAATGGTAAATTCTGATAAAGGAATTACAAACTTACACGTTCCATCTGACGTTATTGTTGACGCATCTATGCCAGCAATGATTCGTACTTCAGGTCAGATGTACAACAAAGAAGGCAAGCAACAAGATACAGTTGCCATGATACCAGACCGCAGTTATGCAGGTGTGTACACAGCAACTATTGATTTTTGTAAAAAACACGGCGCTTTTGACCCTACAACAATGGGAAGTGTACCAAACGTAGGATTGATGGCACAAAAAGCCGAAGAATACGGATCTCACGACAAGACTTTCCAAATTGCAACGGATGGTGTAGTTCGAGTAGTAGATACCAATGGAACTGTTTTAATGGAACAAACTGTTGAAACAAATGATATTTTTAGAATGTGTCAAGCCAAAGACGCTCCGATTCAAGACTGGGTAAAACTAGCTGTAAACAGAGCTCGTTTGTCTAATACTCCAGCGATTTTCTGGCTAGATAACAACAGAGCACACGATAGAGAATTGATCGTAAAAGTAAACCGCTATTTACAAGATTTTGACACTACTGGATTAGACATTCAGATTTTAAACCCTATCGAGGCTACTAACTTTACCTTAGAGCGCATCATAAAAGGACAAGATACGATCTCTGTAACAGGAAATGTATTACGTGATTACTTAACTGATTTATTCCCAATTTTAGAAGTAGGAACATCTGCAAAAATGCTATCTATTGTTCCTTTGATGAATGGTGGTGGATTGTTTGAAACTGGCGCAGGTGGATCAGCTCCTAAGCACGTTGAGCAATTTACAGAAGAAGGATACTTGCGTTGGGACTCTCTTGGAGAATTCCTAGCACTTGGAGCTTCTTTAGAACATTTAGGACAAACTTTACACAATAGTAAAGCAATTGTTCTTGCTGAAACATTAGATGTAGCTACTGAAAAATTCTTAGCAAATGACAAATCGCCTGCACGTAAAATAGGTGGAATTGACAATCGTGGATCACAGTTTTACTTGGCTATGTACTGGGCAGAAGCTCTTGCTGCTCAAGATAAAGAACCTTCATTAAAAGCGATTTTTACTCCTATTGCAACTGAGTTGTTAGCTAATGAAGCAAGCATTAATACTGAACTTATTGCAGCTCAAGGCCAACCTCAACATATCAATGGACATTATCAACCTAATCCAGAGTTGACAAGCAAAACCATGCGACCTAGTGCAACATTCAATGCCATTTTAGCAAAAATTGCATAAGTAGAATAACAATAGTGATACAAAAAAAAGAAGACAACTGTAAAAAGTTGTCTTTTTTTATCTTAGCAATACCTTAACATGTGTTAGATGCAAATTACCAAACTATTTGAGTAATTTGTACTTTCATTCTGATAAAAATAAAACAATGAACTCAAAAAAATACATTCTGTACTTTATAGTTGTACTATCGTCATTTTGCTCATTTGCTCAGGAAAAATTCACCCTTAGCGGAACTATAATCGATGCAAGCAGTAACGAGTCTTTAATAGGCGTTAATGTTGTTTTACCAAGTTTAAAAACAGGTGTTACTACTAATGAATATGGGTTTTTTTCAATCACAGTTCCTAAGGGAATTTACACCGTACAAGTAAGTTACTTGGGGTTTCAAACGCTTGAAGAATCTATTGATTTGAACCAAAATACGATTCGGAATTTCAAACTAGTGGGTAATGAAACCATTTTAAAGGAAGTAATTATCACCGACAATAAAACTAAAATTGACATCAAAAAACCAGAGATGAGCGTGAATAAACTCTCCATTTCTGCAATCAAAAAAATGCCCGTTGTAATGGGAGAAGTTGATGTTTTAAAATCTATTTTACTATTACCTGGCGTTACCAATGCTGGCGAAGGTGCCTCCGGATTTAATGTGCGAGGTGGTGGAGCTGATCAAAACTTAATTTTATTAGATGAAGCAACAATTTTCAATTCTTCACATGTTTTTGGATTTTTCTCTGTTTTTAATCCTGATGCTATCAAAGATTTAAAGTTGTATAAAGGTGGAATTCCAGCACGATATGGCGGAAGAGCTTCATCTGTTCTGGATATTTATCAAAAAGATGGTAACAGCAAAGAATTTCATGTAAACGGTGGAATTGGGTTAATATCCAGTAGAATTTTGGCTGAAGGACCACTAGTAAAAGACAAAGGATCTTTCTTGATAGGCGGTCGCAGCTCTTATGCACATTTGTTCTTGAAACTTTCTGAAGAGCAAAAAGACAACTCTGCTTATTTTTATGATTTAAATACAAAACTGAGCTATAAATTAAACCCGAATAACAGTTTATACTTGTCGGGGTATTTTGGTCGAGATGTTTTCAGTCTTAACGAAAGTTTTACCAATATTTACGGGAATGCTACTTTAAACCTAAGGTGGAATCACTTATTTTCAGAAAAATTATTTTCAAACTTATCACTAATCTACAGTGACTATTATTATGGTTTGGATTTGGATTTTGTAGGTTTCAAATGGGATTCTGGTATTAAAAACTACAACGTTAAATACGACTTTAAAAACTACATTTCAGATAAGTTCAAATTGAATTATGGACTGAACGCCATTTACTATGAATTCAATCCCGGCACCATAAAACCTAGCAATGAAAATTCTGGAATTAACTTTGACCAGCTGGATAAAAAATACGCTTTTGAACCAGCACTTTACTTAAATGCAGATCATGAAATATCTAATAAAATAGCGCTTTCTTATGGACTTCGTTACAGTATGTTTTATAGATTAGGGCAATCTACGGTAAATATTTATGAAAACAACAATCCAGTCCTTTTTGATCCTCAGTTGCAAATTTATGAAAAAGCTACACCCATAAGTTCTCAATTTTATGGTAAAAACAAGGTCATTAAGAACTATAATTATCTTGAACCACGCTTGTCAATTGCGTACCAAATTAATGAGGAACAATCTGTAAAAGCCAGTTACAACAGGATGGTACAGTATTTACAATTAATTTCTAACACCTCATCTCCTACTCCGCTAGACGTGTGGACACCGAGTGACAATTTTATCAAGCCTCAAATTGCAGATCAAGTTGCATTGGGCTATTTTAAAAATTTTAATGATGACATGTATTCTCTTGAGGTTGAAACCTATTACAAAGAGGTTCAAAACCGATTGGACTATATTGATGGTGCCGATTTAATTGCGAATAAAGCTATTGAGCAAATTATTTTAAATGGACAATTAAGATCCTACGGTTTGGAAATTATGTTGCGTAAAAATGAAGGCAAACTAAACGGGTGGATTTCGTATACACTATCAAAATCCGAGCAACAAACACCGGGAAGAACTCCGCTAGAAACAGGGATAAACAATGGTCAGTGGTACAACTCTGTATATGACAAGTTACATAATATTGCTGTTACCTCATCCTATAATTTAAATGACAAATGGTCTTTTGGTGCTAACTTTGCACTTCAAACAGGCCAACCAGTAACCTACCCAAGTGGGCAATACGAGTATTTGGGCATAGTTGTTCCTAGCTATGGATTGCGCAATGAAAATAGATTACCAGCCTACCACCACTTAGATCTAGCAGCTACCTTAACTCCTACAAAAAATAAAAATAGACAATGGAAAGGCGAATGGGTTTTTAGTATTTATAATGTATACAACCGTCGTAATGCTGCGTCAATCAATTTTAGACAAAACGCAGACACAGGCAATAATGAAGCCGTAAGAACCTCTATTTTTGGGATGGTTCCAGCAGTGAGTTACAACTTTAAATTTTAGTACTTAAAATATTTTTAAAATTTCAGATGATGAAAAAAGCAATCCTTCTCTTTATCCTAATTAGCGCTTGCATTACCACTGGTTGTGAAGATGTAATAAATGTTGACTTGAATAATGCTGCGCCAAAACTAGTTATAGAGGCCGCAATAAACTGGAAAAAAGGAACAAGTGGTACAGTACAAACCATTAAACTATCAACCACTACTGGTTTTTATGACACTAAAATTCCAAAAGTTTCAGGGGCTACCGTGACTATAAAAAATAGCACTAACACGATTTTTGTTTTTACTGAAACAGGAACACCTGGAGAATATGTTTGCACCAATTTTAACCCCGTTCTTAATGAGACTTACACGCTAAATATCATTAACAAAGGCGTTACCTATACTGCCACAGAAACATTAAAACCTGTTGCTTCAATTACCAAAATTGTTCAAAATGACAAAGGTGGCTTTACCGGAAACAATAAAGAAATTAAAACTTTTTACCAAGATCCTGCAGGAACTGCCAATTATTACCTCTACAAATACAGCTATTCTAATCAAGTAAAAGCAGATTATTATGTGGATCAAGATGAGTTTTTCAATGGCAATGAATTTTTTAGCATTTCTCAAAACGACGAACTTAAGAAAGGGGATCTCATTGAGGTAACGCATATCGGAATTTCAAAAGCCTATTACAATTATATGAGTGTTCTAGTAAGTATTGCTGGTAACAATGGAGGTGGGCCATTTCAAGCACCGCCAGCAACTGTCAGAGGAAATATCATCAACTCGTCCACACCAGAAAACTATCCGCTTGGGTATTTTTCATTAAGCGAGACGGAGGTAAGAAATTATACGGTTGAATAAGTATATTTGTACTCCAAACCAAAATTAGTAAACATGTCATCACATCATATCGTTCGGGACGATCAAGAACCTGCCTTAATAATTGCTAATGGCGCATCCTGTAATCCTGAACTTTTAGGTCAATTGCTGGAGTGGTCTCCTCTTGTAATTGTACTAGACTCTGCTATGGTGCGGGTTATGGAACTAGACATAAAAGTAGATGTACTCTTGGGTGATTTTGACCGTGGTTTTGATCCTGAAATCTATAAAACTTCTCAATATCCGCTCGAAATTGTTCATACACCTGACCAAAACAAAACAGACCTTGAGAAAGCTTTTGATTATTTAATTAATAGAAAAATACCTGCTGTAAATGTGGTTTGGGCAACAGGAAAAAGAGCCGACCATACGATTACGAACCTAACCAACATCCCAAAATACCGAAACCTACTGAAAATTGTGATTCTAGACGATCACTCTAAAGTATTTTTGTTGCCTAGAAAATTCGAAAAATGGTATACAGCACAAACTCCTATTTCATTAATCCCAATAGGACAAGTAACAGGAATTCACTCTGATAATTTATTTTATCCGCTTCAAAACGATACCTTAACTATAGGATATCGAACTGGCAGTAGTAACCACGTGGCTCAAGATGGATTAGTTACCATACTTCATGAAGAAGGTGATTTGCTACTTATGGAATGTCTGGATTAATTTTTAGTTTCTTCGTCTAAAATAACGCTTTTAACAATAGCATAATGACTCCATGGGATAAAATGATTGGCTTCGGGAATGGTTTTTACAGTCAATTTTTTAGCGTTTACAAACTTCTCTTTCATGTAATCCACATTGCTGTAAGGTACTAGAACATCCTTAGTGCCATGTACAATGGTCACTTCGCAATCAATTTTATAAAGTTGGTTTTCTAAGGTTACCAAGTCTTTTTTTAACCACCACAATTCATCGTTTGAGGGTCTCAACGCTCCTGGAATTAAATATCGCAACGGAATTGTCTTAATTACTGTTCGCCATTTTTCTGGTTTTTCAGCTTTTGGATCAAGAGATCCCGCTAAAACTACTATCCTTTTATACCACTCAGGATGATCAACCGCAAGTTGTGCAACAAGCGGACCGCCTAATGAATGCCCTACCAACGTAACTGGCTTTTTAAAATTTTGAGATTTGATAAATGTGGATATAAACTGTGATTGTGTTGCCAAATTTTGAGCATCCCCAAAATCACTGTACCCAAATCCAGGACGGTCAATAGCAATCATTCGGTATTTTTTTAGTAAATCTGGATCTACTAAATACTCTTTGAAAGCATTCCAACTCCCTGGCGAACCATGAACAAAAAATAATACTGGGTTTAAATCTGATCCAGTGGCTACATAATGCAACTTAAAACCACCGCTTTGAAAGGTCGTGTCTTGATACGTCGTTTGAGATTTTGAAAAAAATGAAGTCGTTTCTTTAGGAGTAAACCGCATAGTCATACAAGCTTGACACAAAAACAAGTAAAGTACTATTATTGAAATTACTAAATAACGCTTCTTGAAAACGAATCGAGCTGCTATAAAATTCATTTTTTTCATAAAAGTAGCCGTTTTTAAGCTTCAAAAAAAGTCTCAATTAAATTTTATGATTTCTTTTCCAGCTGTTTAATCACATTAACTTTACATTAGCAAACTACTTATGGTTATCTTTGCACCCAAAATAAGAACGAACGATTTAAAATGAGTACTGAAAAAACAAATTTACACCCAAGGAATCTGGACAGGACAGGGTATGATTTTAAAGAATTAATTACTACGTATCCATCCCTAAGTGAATTTGTTAAAACCAATGAACACGGAACTGAAACCATCGATTTTAGTGATCCTGAGGCGGTAAAAGCTTTAAACAAAGCGCTTTTGATGCAGCACTTTGATATTCAAAATTGGGATATTCCTAACAATTATTTGTGCCCGCCTATTCCTGGTAGAGCTGATTATATTCATTATTTAGCAGATTTATTAGCCTCTAGCAACAACGGAGTCATTCCTGAGGGCGAAACTGTTCAAGGGTTAGATATTGGTGTGGGTGCCAATTGCATCTATCCACTTATTGGTTGTTCTGTTTACGGCTGGAGTTTTGTAGGGACAGATATTGATACAAAAGCAATTCAAAACTGCAGTACTATCATCGAAAACAATCCGAAACTCATTGATTTAATTAGCTTGCAACAACAAACGGAATCACGTTTTATATTTAAAAATATTATAACGCCTGAGGATAAATTCACCTTTACAATTTGCAATCCTCCTTTTCACTCATCACAAGATGAGGCTACTAAAAGTACCTTAAGAAAAATAAACAATTTACAATCTAATAGCGGTACAAGTAAAACGACAAAGCCTGTTTTAAACTTTGGGGGTCACAATGCCGAATTATTTTGTGAAGGCGGAGAACTTGGGTTTGTCACCCAAATGATTTACGAAAGTGCAAAATATCCTCTGCAGTGTCTTTGGTTTACGACTTTAGTGTCCAAAAAAGAAAATCTTTCTAGTTTATACAAAACACTAAACAAAGTAAGCGCTGTCGAAATCAAAACTATTGATATGGCTCAAGGCCAAAAAACAAGCCGTATTTTAGCTTGGACTTTCTTGAGTTCAGCACAACAAAAAGCATGGAAGTTTTAAGTTTTTAAAAACATATTTTCTTGAATTGAGTCGTATCTTTGTGTGAAGTAATTCCAAGACATGAATTTTCAAGTAGTATCCGATTACCAGCCCAAAGGTGACCAACCTCAAGCTATTGCAAAATTAGCGCAAGGCATTGTAGATGGTGATCAATTCCAAACACTTTTAGGTGTTACCGGTTCTGGTAAAACTTTTACCGTAGCTAATGTTATTCAAGAAGTGCAACGCCCTACCCTGGTTTTGGCACACAACAAAACATTAGCGGCTCAGTTGTACTCGGAATTCAAACAATTTTTCCCGAACAATGCAGTAGAATATTTTGTTTCGTACTACGATTATTATCAGCCTGAAGCTTTCATGCCTGTTACTGGCGTTTTTATTGAAAAGGATTTATCCATCAATGAAGAGCTAGAAAAAATGCGAATGTCAACCACTGCTTCGTTGCTTTCAGGACGTAGAGATATTCTGGTTGTAGCATCCGTTTCGTGTTTGTATGGTATTGGTAACCCAATTGAATTTCAAAAAAACCTAATCCCAATAGAGAAAGGACAACTTATTTCTCGGACCAAATTATTACACCAACTTGTTCAAAGTTTGTATTCTAGAACCGAAGCTGATTTTAATCCTGGAAGTTTCAGGATAAAAGGTGATACCGTTGATGTTTATCCTAGCTACGCCGATGAAGCCTATAGAATTCATTTCTTTGGGGATGAAATTGAAGAAATAGAAAGCTTTGATACTAAAAATTCTCAAGTCCTTGAAAAATTTGATCGGCTAACGATTTATCCTGCTAATATGTTTGTGACTTCGCCAGATGTATTGCAAAATGCCATTTGGGAAATCCAACAAGACTTGGTAAAACAAGTTGATTATTTTAAAGAAATAGGCAAACATCTTGAAGCTAAAAGGCTGGAAGAACGAACCAATTTCGACTTAGAAATGATTCGGGAATTAGGATATTGTTCCGGTATCGAAAATTACTCTCGTTACTTAGATGGGCGTTTACCAGGTACAAGACCTTTTTGCTTGCTAGACTATTTCCCTAAAGATTACTTGATGGTCGTAGATGAAAGCCATGTAACACTCTCACAAGTAAGCGCAATGTATGGCGGTGATCGCAGCCGTAAAGAGAACTTGGTTGAATACGGATTTAGACTTCCTGCCGCAATGGACAATCGTCCTTTGAAATTTGAGGAATTCGAAGCCATGCAAAATCAAGTTATTTACGTTTCGGCAACACCTGCTGATTATGAGTTACAAAAAACAGATGGTGTTGTGGTAGAGCAAGTGATTCGCCCCACAGGACTGTTGGATCCTATTATTGAAATAAGACCTAGCTTGAACCAAATTGATGATTTAATCGAAGAAATTCAAGTTCGAGCCGAAATTGACGAGCGTGTTCTAGTCACTACTTTGACCAAAAGAATGGCCGAAGAACTGGCTAAATATTTAACTAAAGTTCATATCCGTTGTCGTTATATCCATTCAGAAGTGGATACTTTGGAACGAATTGAAATCATGCAAGACCTTAGGAAAGGAATTTTCGATGTTCTAATAGGTGTCAACTTACTTCGTGAAGGATTAGATTTACCCGAAGTTTCTCTTGTAGCAATCTTAGATGCTGACAAAGAAGGTTTTCTAAGAAGCCATCGATCGCTTACCCAAACAATTGGTCGTGCAGCGAGAAACCTAAATGGAAAAGCAATCATGTATGCCGATAAAATTACGGCTAGCATGCAAAAAACCATCGACGAAACTTCATACAGAAGAACCAAACAAATCAATTACAATACCCAACATAACGAGGTTCCAATGGCGTTGAACAAAAAAATAGAAAGCGCCTTTACTAAAAATCCTCTTGTAGATTATGAATTAGGTGCTACTTTAAACACTGCAGCAGAGCCAGAAAATCTTTATCTGTCTAAACCTGAACTGGAGAAACTCATTCGAGAGAAGAGAAAATCCATGGAAAAAGCGGCAAAAGAATTAGACTTTATGCAAGCCGCAAAACTTAGAGATGAGATTAAAGCCTTGCAAGGTCAATTGACCTAGTTATGCTGCTCCTGAAAAATGTTCAATAAAACCGCTCCATCAATTATAGCATTTGGCGATTCACTCATTAATTTTAAAATACGTTTCGTTGCAATAGGATTCAATCCCATGTCAATAGCTATTTGCTGGATAGACGCTAATTCTTTTTCATGTATCACACCATCACAATACATTAACAAAGCCAATCTATAAAATTGTTGAATTCTCAGAAACTCTGTTTTTATAGGCAATTGAGGAATTTCTTGATGAAATAAATCTTTGAAAACATCTTTTTCTATTCCTAAAGCTTGTGCTACTATTGACAGAAATTCATATTCTCGTTTGTGTAATTTTCCATCAACAGTTGAAAAAGCTATCATTTCAAGCAACAAACTGCGTCTTTCCTCAAATTCGTTCATAATCTATATTTTGTGCTAAAATATTATTTTATTTTAAATTATCAAGTAGAAATGCGATCGCAAACCAATTCTAAATTGAAAATTGTATTCTAAATGCTTTTAAAACGTACCTTTGTATAAAATTAGAATATGATGACAAATAACGATATCTTTAAAAAACTTCGCGTGGCACTTATGCTTCGTGACGACCAAATAGTTGAAATATTAGAATTAGTAGATTTTAGAATTACAAAATCGGAGTTGGGTGCTTTTTTTCGTGATGAAAAACATGAAAATTACATGGAATGTGGCGACCAAGTATTGCGTAATTTCTTGAACGGACTAGTGATTCACTTGCGTGGAACTAAGGAAAATCCAAAAAATCCAAATGATGTTTTAGCCAAACACAAAGCCCAAATTCCAGTGAAAGAAGGCGCCGGGGAAAGAACAGAATTCAAAGCTAAAGCTAAAGATTCTGAAAGAGCACGAGGTGACGAAGCTCCATCAAAAACAAAACCTGCCGCTAAAAAGCCTTTCAAAAAAACATTTGCTAAAGGGACTCCAAAAGTGCAAGTGGTGGAGAAAGTGAAATATAATTTCGGGAAAAATAAAAAATCATAATTGTGAAAACAGCCTTGATTATTGGCAGCACAGGTCTTATTGGATCTGAATTACTCCAAATACTTTTAAAAAGCCCTGAATACACAAGCGTTGTAACCTTTGTAAAAAGAGATACGGGAATACAAAACACCAAATTAACCCAACACGTCATTGACTTTGACAAACCCGAAAGCTATAAGGAATGGGTTGTAGGCGATGATTTCTTTTGTACCATTGGCACTACCATAAAAAAAGCTGATAGCCAAAAAGCATTTAAAAAAGTAGACTTTGAATATCCTAAACAATTTGCCCTTTTTTCGCAAGAGAATAAAGTGAAAAATTATTTATTGATCTCTTCACTGGATGCCAATGCCACGTCTTCAAATTTTTATTTAAAGACAAAAGGCGAAATTCAAGATTTTCTTAAAACTTGTAATTTTGAAAACGTTTCCATTCTGCAACCTTCCCTCCTATTGGGTGATCGAAATGAATTTAGATTTGCAGAAAAAGCTGGTGCATTTGTCATGAAATTAGTATCATTTGTATTCGTTGGAAAACTAAAAAAATACAAAGCCATACACGGAAATACAGTTGCAAAAGCACTTTATCGCATAGCGCAAAAAAATACAAAAGGTTTTCATATTTACGAATCGGATGTGATTCAAGAATTAGGAAATTAATACCTAACTAAATCCTGAATGAGAGTTCGGGATTTTTTGTATATTTGGTTTGTATCAATGAATTCACACCTTCAAATATGAAATGCCTCCTTACCTTCTCGATATTATTTTTTACAACATTATTTTTTGGCCAAAATATTAAAACAGAAGAACCAGCAGTGTTTATTGATTCTAACTTAATTGCAAGAAATGCAATTGAATATATCAACCCAAATGAAATTGAATCTGTGAATGTTGTCAAAAAGGACACCATAATAAATGCTGTTTTGTTTCGTGGTCAGATTTACTTTACTTCCAAAAACCCCAAGAAATACGACTTTCTAACTTTAGAAAAAATCAAAACTGAATTTACAAAAATTAAAAGTAACGACGTCATTTATATGGTAAATGGAGCATTTATAAAAGACAATATTGACACTTTCAAAATAGACCGCAACTATATTTTAGAAGTTGAAGTCACTAATTCAGAAGCATTTTACAATTTAAGGAAAAGCGACACGAAATTTGATATTATCAACATATTAGGAAAAACTAAAGAAAATTTAGATCATAAAAATAAGATTTTATTAAGAGGTCATGAAGCCATAGGAGTTAAATAGATTCTGCTTTCAATGCTTTTTAAATCCCATTTTACGAACTACAACTTAACATCGAACATCCCACTTTATCTCTAGCCCAATCCGGTCTTTTGGCAAACCATTTTTGGAAATTAGGTTGCTCATCATAAGGTTTTTGCAGCATTTCAAATAATTCATTTAGCAAACCGTAATCTCCTTTATCCGCATCATCAATACACAATTGCGCCATGTAATTTCGCAATACATACTTGGGATTTACTTTATCCATTTGTTCTTTTCTTTCTAAATCAGAAATAACCTCTTCATTAATTCGAATGCTGTACTTTTCAAACCAATCGTACCATTCACTCAAGATAGTTTCATCTAAATCCTTTTCATTGTAAAAAGCAGCTTTAACAGTATTGAAAGCATCTTTCGAAGTAGCTACTTTGGTAACATCGCTTAGATTCCTAAAGAAAATAGTCATATCGGTTTCTACTAGTTGAAGTAATTCAACCAAACTATGAATCAAGACAACATCCTCTTCTTTTTTGATTTGGAGACCCATCTTATTTTGCATCATTTTCAAATACTCCTTTTCGTAATTGGTACTGAATGCCTCAAGAATAGCTTCCAGCGGCTTAGCATCTTGAATTAAAGGATACAATGCATTTGCTAGTTGGTATAAATTCCACAATGCCATTTCGGGTTGATTACCATAACGGTATCTCTTGTGCTGCCTGTCTGTAGTATTGGGAGTCCATCCAGGATTAAAATCTTCTAACCAACCGTAAGGACCATAATCAATTGTAATCCCGTGAATAGACATATTATCCGTATTCATTACACCATGCACAAAACCAACGCGCTGCCAGTTAACAATCATATTGAGCGTGGTTTGAGTAACTTCTTGAAAAAAGGCTAAGTATTTTTCGATTCCTTCCTTTTGGATACGTGAAAAATGGTGTTTAATAGTATAATCGGCCAGTAATTTTAAATTTTCGTGATCTTCACGCGCGGCAAAAATTTCAAAACTTCCAAAACGAATAAAAGATGGAGCCACTCTTGCTACAATAGCGCCTTTCTCATAAGCAGGATTTCCATTGTACAAAACATCGCGTAAAACGGGATCTCCAGATAAAATTAACGAAAGCGAACGAGTTGTGGGAACTCCTAAATAATGCATGGCCTCGGCACATAAGTATTCTCTAATGGAAGAGCGCAAAACCGCAAATCCATCTGCATTTCTAGAATATGGTGTAGGCCCAGCACCTTTCAGTTGCAACGTATACGATTCATTGTTATGTAGAACTTCAGTTAAATTTATGGCACGCCCATCTCCTAGTTGTCCAGCCCAATTCCCAAACTGGTGACCTGCATAACACAAGGCATAAGGCTTAGTTTCAGGATAAATGGTAGTACCTGAAAACGTATTTAAAAATGCTGTTGATGCAATATCTTCTTCATTAAGTCCGATAGTATTGGCCACTTCAGCAGAAGAATGAATTAATTCAGGATTGCTTGGTTTTACTGGCGTTACATAGGAGAAGCAGGCTTGTTCAACTTGCCTTGGAGTATTTTCAAGGTCAAGATCAGCCGGTAATTCAGATGTGAAGTTATTTTTTATATGAAGTTTCATTATATCAAATTTAAAAAAACAAAGGTACTTGATCCGTGCGATACTGTTTTGTACTTTCCAATAATATTATGAGTTGTTTACTTTCCACTAATTATTTGGCACAAAAAAACCTGTTTACAAAAGCAAACAGGTTTCTAATATATAACAATTTTCTAATTAAGAAAGTGCCGCTTGTACTTGATCAGCTGCTTCTTGAAATTCAACAGCAGATAAAATTGGCATTCCTGAATTATCAATTAATTCTTTTGCAATAGCTGCATTGGTACCTTGTAAACGAACAATGATTGGTACTTTAATAGCATCACCCATATTTTTGTAAGCGTCAACAACTCCTTGTGCCACACGGTCACAACGAACAATTCCACCAAAAATATTAATCAAAATAGCTTTTACGTTTTGATCTTTTAAGATAATACGGAAAGCAGTTTCAACACGTTTTGCATCAGCAGTTCCACCTACGTCAAGGAAGTTTGCAGGCTCAAAACCAGCATACTTAATTAAATCCATAGTTGCCATTGCAAGACCTGCTCCGTTTACCATACATCCTACAGTTCCGTCAAGATCTACATAGTTCAAACCAACTTCTTTTGCTTCAACTTCGATTGGATTTTCCTCACGAACGTCACGCATGTCAGCATATGCTTTTTGTCTGTATAATGCATTGTCATCAATGTTAACTTTTGCATCAACAGCCATAATTTTATCATCAGATGTTTTTAAAACCGGGTTGATTTCAAACATTGAAGCATCAGATCCGATGTATGCATTGTATAAAGAATCGATGAATTTCACCATTTCTTTGAACGCATTTCCTGAAAGTCCTAAGTTAAAAGCAATTCTTCTTGCTTGAAAACCTTGTAAACCTACAGAAGGATCAATTTCTTCAGTAAAGATTAAATGTGGTGTGTGCTCAGCAACTTCTTCAATATCCATTCCACCTTCGGTAGAATACATAATCATGTTACGACCAGTAGCTCTATTTAATAAAACAGAAACATAAAACTCTGATGTTTCACTTTCTCCAGGATAGTAAACATCTTCAGCAACTAATATAGTACTTACTTTTTTTCCTTCAGCTGATGTTTGAGGTGTAATCAATTGCATCCCTATGATTTGACCTGCAATTTCTTCTACTTGTTGTAAATTTTTGGCAAGTTTTACTCCTCCACCTTTTCCACGTCCACCTGCATGAACTTGTGCTTTAATAACATGCCATCCTGTACCCGTTTCGGCAGTTAATTGTTTCGCAGCTTCAACAGCTTCAGCTGGACTATTTGCTACAATTCCGCGTTGAATGCGTACTCCGTAACTTGCTAGAATTTCTTTTCCTTGATATTCGTGTATGTTCATAATATAGAATTTGACTGGCTTCTGAATTTCTTCCAGAAATAAAGTGGCACAAAAATAGCAAAATTTAATGTAACTGTTATTTTTTTTAAATAAATTATTATTCAATTTTTCAACAGATATCTTAGCCCATATCACATCGGTACGTTTCTAAAAAATATAAATTTTTCAAACAATTTTGTTAGAATTTCATTTCAACATCCCAAATGAACGTTTTTAGACTGTTTTGGACCCTATTTTAAAAGCAAATCCTTTTACTTTTTATCAAAAAAACAAATCAGCTGGTTCAAAATATCAATATTGCGATTTATTTAATACTTTTCTATTACAACCGTAAAAAACACTCTGTTTTAACTAATATCCCGTTTATATTATAACAAATATTTAATTTTGCATAAAAAAAAAGAATGATAGTTAAAGAACAAGGACTTTATTTACCCGAATTTGAACACGATAATTGTGGAGCGGGATTCATTTGCAATCTGAACGGAATTAAGTCAAATGATATTATACACAAAGCGCTAGATATTCTCATAAAACTAGAGCATCGAGGCGCTGTAAGTTCTGATGGTAGAACTGGAGATGGAGCTGGTATCCTATTTGATATCCCGCATAATTTTTTTAAAAAAGTATGTGATTTCGAACTTCCAAATGTTAAAGAATATGCAGTTGGAATGGTTTTTATGCCAAAAAGTAATAATCAAGTTAATTTTTGTAAAACTACGTTTGAAAATGCTATTCATGATCAAAATCTAGAAATTTTAGGATGGAGAGAAGTTCCGGTCGACCCCTCAAATTTAGGCCGAATTGCTGGAGAAAAAGAACCTACCGTAAAGCAAGTCTTTGTAGGCAAAAAAGGTTTGGATTTGACAGAACAACAATTTAATGCCAAAATGTTTGCCGCCAGAAAAATGGCAGAACGTACAATTCGGAACTCAAGAATTTCGGAAAGTCACATGTTTTATTTTTCTAGTTTTTCTACTACTACTATTATCTACAAAGGGTTACTCATGCCAGAAGACATCAGTAGGTATTACACCGATTTATTGGATGATGATTTAGTAACTCGTTTAGCATTGGTTCACCAACGATTTTCGACCAATACTTTTCCGTCTTGGGAACTCGCTCAACCCTTTCGCTACATGTGTCACAATGGAGAAATCAATACGCTACGTGGCAACATAAGCCGCATGCGTGCCCGTGAGGAATTGATGAAAAGTGATGTTTTTGGCGAAGACATTAAAAAATTATTTCCAATTATCTTGGAAGGAAAATCAGATTCGGCATCGATGGACATGGTTATTGAATTGTTACTGATGACTGGACGTTCCTTGCCCGAAGCTATGATGATGGTGGTTCCTGAAGCTTGGGAAAAACACCAAACGATGTCAGACGATAAGAAAGCCTTTTACGAATACAACGCTTGTATTATGGAACCTTGGGATGGTCCAGCCTCTATTCCTTTTACAGATGGTAACGTTATTGGGGCGCTATTGGATAGAAATGGATTGCGTCCTTCTCGATACACTTTAACCAAAAGTGGTTTCGTAATTATGTCCTCTGAAATTGGAGTATTAGATATCAAACCAGAAGATGTAATTCAACACGGTCGATTAGAACCTGGGAAAATGTTTTTGGTTGACATGAACGAAGGTCGAATCATAGAAGATGACGAAATCAAAAATGCAATTGTCACCAAGCGCCCTTATAAACAATGGCTTGACGAAAATTTACTATCGCTATCTCAAATTCCCTACACTGATAATCTCATTCCGGTTGAAAATATTGATTTTGAAACCAGACAACGCCTCTTTGGATATACGATTGAAGATTTAAAAACCATCATCAACCCGATGGGTGCCGAAGGAGCCGAAGCGCTAAGTTCAATGGGAAATGATACTCCGCTTGCTGTTTTATCTGATCAGCCTCAATTGTTGTATAATTATTTCAAACAACTTTTTGCACAAGTAACTAACCCTCCATTAGATGGTATTCGCGAGGAAATCATTACGGATATTAGCTTGGCAATTGGTGGCGATTATAATATTTTTGACATTGTTCCCAAACATTGTAAAAAACTAAAAATCCAAAATCCTGTTATCTCCAACGAAGATTTGGACAAAATAAGAAACATCGATCATGCCGATTTCAAATCGGTTACCATATCAACGTTGTATGAAATCAAAAAAGGAGTAAACGGCTTAGAGCGCGCTCTTGAAAAAGCAGTGCAAGCCACCTACAAAGCAGTTACAGAAGGCTGCAATATTGTGATTTTATCAGACAGAGGTGTAAGCGAAAAAATGGCTCCTATTCCAATGTTATTGGCGTGTTCGTATATTCATCATTCGCTAAACATTCTCAAAGTTCGTTCAAAATTTGGGATTCTTATCGAATCGGCAGAACCACGCGAGCCTCATCATTTTGCGCTATTATTTGGTTACGGAGCAAGTGCCATAAACCCGTACATGGTCAACGAAATTATCCACAATCAAGTAAATGCAGGATTTATCACTGGTGTAAAAGCGGATTATGCCATCAAAAATTACAACAAAGCCATTGCAAAAGGGATTCTGAAAATCATGAATAAAATCGGAATTTCTACTTTGCATTCGTACAGAGCGGCACAAATTTTTGAAATCTTAGGACTAAACAAAACATTTACTTCTAAATATTTCCCTTACACGCCCTCTCGAATTGAAGGAATTGGCTTGATGGAAATTGAAAAAGAGGTTAAAAAAAGATACCAAAAAGCCTTTCCAAATTCCAAAGTCAGCAATTTACTTCCACTTGAAATTGGTGGTGTTTACAGATGGAGAAGATCAGGTGAAAAGCACATGTTTAATCCAACAACAATCTCTAAATTACAACAAGCAGTTCGCTTAAACAGTCCCGAAAGTTATAAGGAGTACTCTAAGATGGTCAATGATCAAAGTGAAAATTTGATGACCATAAGAGGTTTATTTGAATTCAACAACTTAGATCCTATCCCTTTGGATGAAGTGGAACCTTGGACTGAAATTGTAAAAAAATTCAAAACAGGTGCCATGTCTTACGGATCCATCAGCCAAGAAGCACATGAAAACCTGGCGATTGCCATGAACAGAATTGGTGGTAAAAGCAATTCAGGAGAAGGAGGAGAAGATCCAAAACGTTTTCAAAAAGACTTAAATGGAGACTCTAGAAATAGCGCTATCAAACAAGTTGCTTCTGGCCGTTTTGGAGTTTCAATCAACTATTTGACCAACGCTCGCGAAATTCAAATCAAAATGGCACAAGGAGCAAAACCAGGTGAAGGCGGCCAATTACCTGGTGAAAAAGTAGTGCCTTGGATTGCCGAAACTCGAAATTCAACACCATATGTTGGACTAATTTCACCACCACCTCACCATGATATTTATTCAATTGAAGATTTATCGCAGTTAATTTTTGACTTAAAAAATGCCAATCGAGAAGCTAGAATTAATGTTAAATTAGTTTCCGAAGTCGGTGTTGGAACGATAGCCGCTGGAGTTGCAAAGGCAAAAGCAGACGTGATTTTAATTTCAGGATACGACGGAGGAACTGGAGCTGCTCCATTGACCTCATTAACTCATACCGGAATTCCTTGGGAACTTGGACTTGCGGAAGCACAACAGACATTGATTTTGAACGATTTGAGAAGCCGTATCGTTTTAGAATGTGATGGCCAATTAAAAACGGGTCGCGATGTGGCTATTGCAGCCTTACTTGGAGCAGAGGAATTTGGTTTTGCAACAGCGCCATTAGTAGCTTCAGGTTGTATCATGATGCGAGCGTGTCACTTGAATACGTGTCCGGTTGGAATTGCAACACAAGATCCTGAATTGAGAAAAAATTTCAAAGGAACGCCAGAGCACATTATCAACTTCATGTATTTTATTGCCGAAGAATTGCGAGAAATCATGGCTCAATTAGGCTTTAGAACCTTGAAAGAAATGGTTGGACAATCACAAAAACTGAATGTAAACAAAGCCATCAAGCATTACAAAGCAAGTGGATTAGATTTGTCTTCCATCTTATACAAGCCTGAAAAAGCAAAAGAAGTTCCCAATCACAATACAACTACTCAAGATCATGCTTTGGAGCACGTTTTGGATTTTGATATTATTAAAGCGGCGATTCCATCAATTTACAGAAAAGAAAAAACAAGAGTCACTTTCGATATCAAAAACACCGATCGTTCTGTAGGAGCCATATTGAGTAACGAAATCTCAAAAATTTATGGCGCACAAGGATTACCTGAAGATACTATTTTAGTTGATTTTACAGGATCTGCTGGACAAAGTTTTGGGGCTTTTGCAACAAATGGTTTATCATTTAAAATTCATGGCAACTGCAATGATTATCTTGGCAAAGGACTTTCTGGCGGAAAACTAATCATTAAAGTTCCTCCTACGGCTACTTTCAAACCCGAAGAAAATATAATTATAGGTAACGTGGCGCTTTACGGGGCTATTACTGGCGAAGCCTATATTAATGGTATGGCGGGAGAACGTTTTTGTGTTCGAAATTCTGGAGCAACTGCCGTTGTAGAAGGAATTGGCGATCATGGCTGCGAGTACATGACAGGAGGAACTGTAGTAGTTTTAGGAAAAACAGGAAGGAATTTTGCAGCAGGAATGAGCGGCGGAATTGCGTATGTTTTTGATCCCAACAAAAAATTTGATGCACGAGTTTGCAACATGGAAATGGTTGGCTTGGAATCATTAGAAGAGGGCGACTTCACCAAACTACGTCGTTTGATTAAAAATCACTCGCTCTATACCAGCAGTCCTCTTGCCAAAAGAATTTTAGAAGATTGGGAAAATCAACAGCACCATTTTGTAAAAGTGATGCCTACGGACTACAAAAAAGCATTACAACGCTTGGCCGAGGAAAAACAAATTAAAGAAATCAAAGAACTTATAGCATCATAGTCATGGGAAAAATAGGAGGATTTAAAGAATATTCTAGAACTGACGAAAGTAATGTTGCAGCTCTAGAAAGAGTATCTAATTATAATGAATTTACAATTCCGTTGCCCAAAGATAAAATCAAAGAACAAGGCTCCAGATGTATGGATTGCGGCATTCCCTTTTGCCACAGCTCTTGTCCGTTAGGAAACTTAATTCCTGATTTTAACGATATGGTGCATCAGGAGGAATGGGAAAGTGCATTGAAAATATTACAATCTACAAATAACTTCCCTGAATTCACAGGAAGACTTTGCCCTGCTCCTTGCGAAAAATCATGTGTATTAGGAATAATTAGCGAGCCAGTTGCTATCGAAAATATTGAAAAAAATATTATCGAAAGAGGCTTTACCGAAGGTTGGATCAAACCACAACCTCCAGAGGTTAGAACCGGAAAAACAGTTGCTGTAATTGGCTCTGGACCTGCTGGTTTGGCAGCAGCACAACAATTAAACCGCGCTGGACATACCGTTACCGTCTTTGAAAGAGACAATGCCATTGGTGGATTATTGCGTTATGGAATTCCAAATTTTAAACTTGAAAAAGCAATAATCGACAGACGCGTAAAAGTTTTAGAAGCGGAGGGAATTACTTTTAAAACAAATGTCAATGTAGGGGTAAATTATGAAATTTCAGAACTCGATAACTTCGATTCAGTTGTATTATGCGGTGGTGCTACAGAGCGTCGCAGTTTACCTACCAAAGGAATTGAAAGCAAAGGTGTGGTGCAGGCAATGGACTTTTTAACACAGCAAACCAAAGCATTATACGGTGAATCAATTCAAAATCAAATCAAAGCAACTGATAAAAATGTTATTGTTATTGGTGGTGGAGATACCGGCTCAGACTGCGTAGGAACTTCAAACCGTCATGGTGCCAAATCAGTCACAAATTTTGAAATTTTACCAAAACCTCCGGTAAGCCGAAGCGAATCAACTCCATGGCCTTTTTGGCCCTTGCAATTAAAAACTTCTAGCTCTCATGAAGAAGGTTGTGACAGAAACTGGCTCATCAACACCAAAGAATTTATTGCTAATGAAAAAGGAGAACTGACGGCACTTAAAACGGTTGAAGTGGCATGGAAAATGACACCTGGTCAGCGACCTGAATTAATTGAAAAAGAAGGTTCCGAAAAAATCTGGCCTTGTGACTTGGCACTTTTAGCACTCGGTTTTACAGGCCCTGAAAAAACATTAAGCGAGCAGCTAGGTATCAAAATTGACACCCGTAACAACTATCAAGCTACCAATTACCAAACCAATATTCCGCATATATTTACTGCAGGCGACATGCGTAGAGGACAATCCTTAATTGTTTGGGCAATTTCTGAAGGTCGTGAAGCCGCAAGAGAAGTAGATAAATACTTGATGGGTTATACCAATTTACCAACCAAAGGAAATGGCGATTTGCCTAGCCTATAAATAGTTTTAAACAATCAAAAAATGACTGTCAATTCGTTTATCGGCAGTCATTTGATTTTTTAGGAGGTGCCCCTACCTCCACTATCGTTTCGGTAGCGTCGGGCTGTTCGCTTCAAGTCCTCGCCGCTTTCGTAAAAACTACAGCGTCTGTGGGCTATCCGCTTCCATCCCTCACCCAAATTGAAAATTCGCTTTTCAAAACCCGATTTGTTTGAAATATAACTTTTTGTTATAATTTGTTAGAATTCATATCTTCCCTTGTGGGACTAAATAAAGAGTAATAAATTTGCTCAAAATTAATAATTATGCAATCAAAAGACTTAGTACAATTAGCAGAACAATTTGGTAGTCCATTATACGTATATGATGCCGAAAAAATACAATCTCAATACAACAGATTATCCAAAGCTTTTTCTAAGGTAAAACAGTTGCGCATCAATTATGCAATGAAAGCCTTATCAAACGTGGCGATACTGCAATTGTTAAGAGAAATGGGTTCAGGTTTAGATACTGTTTCTATTCAAGAAGTACAATTAGGCTTGCACGCAGGCTACGAACCTGAAAAAATATTTTATACTCCAAACGGTGTATCGCTCGAAGAAATAGAAGAAGTTGCAGCAATGGGAGTGCAAGTAAACATTGATAATCTTTCAATTTTGGAACAATTTGGAACAAAATATCCAAATGTACCAGTTTGCATCCGAATCAATCCTCACGTTATGGCAGGCGGAAACGCCAATATATCTGTAGGTCATATTGATAGTAAATTTGGAATTTCAGTCCACCAATTACCTCATTTGGTTCGCATTGTAGAAAATACAAAAATGAACATTGTGGGGATCCACATGCACACTGGTTCCGATATTTTGGATATTGAAGTATTTTTGTATGCAGCTGAAATATTATTTGATGCAGCTAGAAATTTCAAAAACTTAGAATTCTTAGATTTCGGAAGCGGATTTAAAGTGCCTTACAAAAAAGACGACATCGAAACAGATATTGAAGAATTGGGTAAAAAATTATCAAAAAGATTCAATGCCTTCTGTGATGAGTATGGAAAAGAATTAACATTGATTTTCGAACCAGGTAAATTCCTTGTAAGTGAAGCTGGATATTTCTTAGCAAAAGTTAATGTCGTTAAACAAACAACATCCACTGTTTTTGCAGGAATCGATAGTGGTTTCAATCACTTAATTCGTCCAATGTTATATGGCTCACAACACCACATAGAAAACATCTCAAATCCAAAAGGGAAAGAGCGTTTTTATTCCGTAGTAGGATATATTTGCGAAACGGATACATTTGCAAACAACAGAAGAATTGCAGAAATCAAAGAAGGCGATATACTCTCATTTAGAAATGCAGGAGCCTATTGTTTCTCTATGGCATCAAACTATAATTCAAGGTACAAACCAGCCGAAGTTTTATGGATGAATGGCGAAGGACATTTAATCAGAGCCCACGAAACCTTTGAAGATTTATTGAAAAATCAAATTCCATTACCACAAGCAATAGAAACTGTTTAAAATAAAAAATCCCATTTACACTGTCAATCAGCTGTAAATGGGATTTTTTCAATTAAAAAAACTATTATTTATCAAGTAAAGTTTCTAAAACTTCTGACTCAGTGCCATTCGTAAACGGAATTTTTAACATCTGAGACAGCGTAGGTGCAATTTGAGTAATATATTTTTTTGCGTGTAACTCTCCTTTCGGAACATGCCATCCATAAAAAAGAAGTGGCACATGAGTATCATAACTATTTGGAGATCCATGTGTTGTTCCTGTAGCCTGATATTCCATATAGCCGGCCTTATCAAGAATCACTAAATCACCATTTTGTTTAGGATCATAACCTTTAGCTATAAAACTTAAAAAATAATCATCACCTGAAGAAGCTAAAATTTCTTCCTCAGTATACACTCTTTTGATGTGCTCTTGTGTCATCAAAAAGCCTTTAAAGCTCTCTTTTACTTTTGTCAATTCTAAACCTTTTTGTTTTACCAAGTCCAAATTGAAAAATACATTGAAATTAGAATAGTCCAAAATAAGATCTGCTCCAAATGTTTCATTTGAAAATTTCTTTAAGGATTCCACAAAACCTTTAGTAGGAACATTTTTTACATTGTATTTATTATCCTTTAAATAATTCGGATTTTCTGCCCCAGCATGATCAGCAGTCAAAAAAACTAAATAATTATCCTTTCCAACTGTTTTATCTAAGTAATATAAAAACTGTTCTAAATTTTGATCAAGACGTAAATAGGTATCTTGAAGTTCTATAGAACGAGGTCCAAAAGTATGACCTACATAATCTGTAGAAGAAAAACTAACTGTTAGAAAATCAGTGATATCGTCTTTTCCTAACTCCTCTTTTTCAATAGCTTTCATCGCTAAATCTGCCAAAATATCATTACCAAAGGGTGTACTTCGCAAAACATCAGCACCTTTTTCTTTGTAGATTTTAGCCAAATCATAAGGAAAAACAGGACCATTTGCTTTATCTAATTTGCCCTCATATGGATTATCATCAGCTAAACTTTCATTGTAAGTAGATAACGGCTTTAATAAATTCCAACCTCTATTTATATAGTTCAAGTATCGTTTTTCTTGGTTGAATTCAGTTACCCAATTTGGCAAATTTGCACCATAAAACGTACTTGAAATAAAGGAACCAGTTGAACTGTACCAAAAAGCCCAATTAGCAAAATGTCCAGCTGGCAAAATGGCACCACGGTCTTTTATACTCAATCCAATAACTTTACCTTTAAAATTGGTTGCCATACGCAACTCATCTGTAATAGTAGTACTTAAAAGATTTCTTGGCGACATTGCACCCTCTTTATCTGTACCTTCTCCCAACGTCTTAACAGATGCATCGTCAGTACAATACATATCTTTACCCGTCGCTTTATTAAACCAATCATTACCAACGATGCCATGTGTTGATGGAGTAGTACCAGTATAAATACTAGCATGACCTGGCGCAGTATAAGTTGGCACATAATTATAATGCATATTATGAAAAGTGTATCCATTATTCATCAATCTTTTAAATCCATTTGCAGAAAAATCATCTGAAAAACGATATAAGTACTCCATTTTCATTTGATCTACTACTATACCAACTACCAATTTAGGGCGCTGCTGAGCTTGTGAGTTTAAAGACAAAATAACTGTCAAAAACAAAATAATTCTCTTCATATTTTATATTTATAATTTAGCCAAAAATACAACATAAAATTCAAACACAATCTTTACAACAACTTCATGACACTAAATTAATAAATTGTTAACTCCATAATAATCGATAAAAGAACTCCTATGATTAATTGATTAAAAATTGACTATATAAAGTCACTTAAAAGTCCATTTAACAAACTTTATAAAATACATTTCTTCTTCTTCAGACCGTCTAATCTTTTTACATACTCCCCAACTTTTGAACTTTATCCGATTTAGGTCTTGAACCATAAAGACTTGTATAACCGACAAAACCCTCTAACACGACAGTGTTGAAGGGTTTCTCTATGTACTCAGAGCGGGACTTGAACCCGCACGAACATTGCTGTTCACTGGATTTTAAGTCCAGCGTGTCTACCAATTTCACCATCCGAGCTGGTTGTGGTACCTCCAGTACTTCTATACTCACAAAACTGAAATATTCAAATTCTTTTATATTATTACAAATGTAGTAATAAAATCAATGCTTAACGAGATTTTTTTCAAGGTATATATTTGATGTATTTTGATTAGATTTTTATCAGTTTGAATGTAATCGTACAAATACCGTACAGATTTTGTATTTTTGTATTGCTTCAATTTTTAAAATATGGCTACAGTAAATTTTCTCTATCGTTCTACTAAACCCAAAGCAATGCTTACTGCTAGATTATTGTTTCGTCATAATAATTCTGATTTTGCAATAGATGCAAATTCAAAATATGAAACTACCAAAGAATATTGGAGCAAAGAGCATAAGAAGAACACAAAAGATGCAGAACTAAAAACAAAACAAGTTGATATAAATAAAGGGCTTAATAAAATTGAGAATCACATATTAACCGAGTTTAGTAAAACTAAAACAGAATTGATTACCAAAGAGTGGTTGTTTAACGTAATTGAGCTTTATTACAATCCACCAGTACCAATTGAAGCATTACCTACAGAATTGATTAAATATACACAAAAGTATATCGAAATTAAAAAGAATGAAATAACTGCGAACACAATAAAAAAGTGTAATGTTATAAAGCAGTTATTGGTTAGATTCGAGTTGCATTTTAAAACTACACTTTATGTTACAGATGTTAATTCAAATTTTAAAACGAATTTTGAAACATACTGCTTATCAAATAAATATGCACCCAACACAATTGCAACGGCTTTAAAATTTATTAAAGTAATTTGTAATCACGCAAAGCATAACGGACTTGAAATAAGTTACCAGTTAGATAACATAAAAATAAAGAACACAAAAGTAGAAAATGTTTATTTGACAATTGATGAATTAGATTTAATCAGCAGTATTGAAGATGCTAAACTTACAGATAGTTTAAAAAATGCCCGTGATTGGTTAATTATTAGTTGTTATACAGGTCAAAGGGTTTCTGATTTTATGCGGTTCACAAGTGAACAAATTAGGGTTGAAAATGGAAAAAACTTAATCGAATTTACACAAAAAAAGACTGGTAAAATAATGACTGTTCCTCTACACAAAAAAGTAATAGAGATTCTTGAAAAGAGAAATGGGAATTTTCCTTATTCGATTTCAGACCAAAAATACAATACCTATATAAAAAAAGTATGCGAAATTGCTGAAATTGACCAGTTAGTAAATGGAAGTAAAATTTTAGAAACTGAACCGAAAAGTAAGATTTTTAGAAAAGAAACAAAGCTATTTAAAAAGTTTGAGTTAGTTACCTCTCACATTGGGAGAAGGTCTTTTGCAACAAATTTTTACGGCACTATTCCAACTTCTTTATTAATTGGTGCAACAGGACATTCAACAGAAGCGATGTTTTTAAATTATATTGGAAAATCAGATACACAAAAGGCTAATCAACTAGCCGACTATTTTTAAAAACTAAAATTATGGAATCAGTAAAATTATTTACAGAACTAAATATAGCGATTGAAGATTTGCATATTATAAAGACTTCAGCTGAAACATTAAAAAACAATGAAGAACTAATAGAAGTTATCAAGTCTCATATTTTTAATATCTCAACTCAATTGTTTAAAACAAGTAAATTAGAAAATTATTATTGGAATTTTTGTAGTTTCAGTGTATATGAGAATCATTATTTAAATAGGTTAAATGCTTTTTTATTGGAAAACGATAATGATAACTTTAATGAAAGTGATTTTATTACACGTGAAATAAAAAGTATTGACCTATTACTCTCAATCTGGTATTTAGACTTATTTGACAGTAACACACTTTTTCAAATTAGAAAGTCTTTTGACAAAAGGAAAAAATATTTAAACACTAAATTGACTGAATTAGAATCACCCATTTTTGATAGTTTAAATGTTGATTTTATTGATTTAGGCAAAATATCTGCAAAAGAAAAAATGGTTTACTTATATAAACTTGGAGTTATAGGTTTTCTTCTTAAAGAGCAACCGTTTACCAGTACAGGAAATGGTTTAGCATCAATTTTATGTTCTATTCTTGGAGAAAATAAAAAAACAATTCAACCAATAATTAGTGCAATTGTTTCTAATAATTTAACAAATAAAAACCATCCATTATATACAGAATCTACTGAAAAAAGAGTAATTCAGCATTTAATTAATATCGGTTTCAATCCAAACGAAACGAATTAGGGACTCCCTAATTTATCCCTAACTTGTCTTTGTGCCTTAATGTTTAAAATTATAAACTATGGTACAAAATTCAATTATCGTACATAACTTAAATGTACTGCAATTCGAGGAATTGCTAAAATCAACTGTTAAGGAACAGTTTGATAATTTTAAAAGCAACATCACTAATACAAATGATGATGAACTTCTAACTCGAGAAGAAACTTACAAACTTTTAAAAATTGATTCAAGCACACTTTGGGCTTGGACTAAAAAAGGTAAAATCAAAGCATATGGAATTGCGAATAGGAGATATTACATAAAAAGTGAAATACTTAAATGTTTAATACCATTAAAACAATAGCCTTATGGAAAGCATCAAATTTTGGAGGGTAAATTCATCGAGGACTTTTGCTAAAATCAATCTTGAAGAGGTTTTAAATGTTAGTGATAGCCTTGGTTTTAGACTCTACAATAATAGGTTAGTTCAGGTAGTTGCTAATAAAATTTACCTAAGAGAAGAAAATTATTTTTTTGATTTGTTGAAATCACTTATTACAGAGTCAAAAATAAAATCAGAATTATTAGCAAAAGATAAATTTGAACGAGATATGCTTAATCAAGGCAAAAGATTGATTAAAAGATTAAAGCAACTTGATAAATCAAAAATTTTAAAAGACGAAAGAAAAACGGCATACAGATTGTTTTCAAATGGTTACGCAGTGATGTCAGAAAGTGAAATAGTTTTAAAGGATTATTCAACTTTAAATGACAAGTTAATTTGGGATTCAAAAATTTCAAATAGAGAATTTCATACTGTTGAAAGCTATGACTGTCTTTATACTGAATTTTTAAAAAATTCTGTTGGTATTTCAAACTTTACAAAGTCTATAATTGGATATTTAGCTCACGATTTTAATGAAGAGGGAAAAGGATATTTACTTGTATTAACTGACCAGGTAGAGAATAAAAAAGATGGTGGCGGAACTGGTAAAAACTTATTTTGTGTTTTACTAAAAGATACGACTAACATATTAGAAGTTTCTGCGGAACAAATAAGATATGATTCAAGTTTATTGCAATCTTGGAACGGAGAAAGAATTTTTAATATTTCAGATGCTGGTAAAAAGTTTAATTGGGAATTTTTAAAAAATATAATTACTGGGAATACTCAACAGAAGAAACTTTACCAAGATGAAGTAACTATTGATTATTCTGATATGCCAAAATTTTTAGTGTCAACAAATTTAAGTGTTCCTACAGATGATGGTGGATTAAATAGAAGAATTAGAGTTTTGGAATTTTCGCCATTTTATAAAATTAACAATGGTGTTGATGCTTATCATGGGGGCTACTTTCCTGAAATTTGGTCTCAATCTGATTGGTTAGGTTATGATAATTTTATCAATCACTGCATACAACAGTATTTTGAGAATAATTGTCAAATTGAACAAGTTGAGATAAGTGGAAGTGGGGAATTAAAAAGATTTAAATTAAATTATGGTGAAGATGTTTTTGATTTTATTGAAATTCATTATGAAAATTGGATAAAAGGTGGAGCTATATCTACTGCCGATTTCAATAATTTAATGATGAAATACACAAAAGCAAACAAAACAACAGACCAATTTTCAAATACAAAACTTAATAAAGCAATCGAAGAGTATATCGAAATTAAAAATAAAACTAGTAATTCTGAATTCAGAATCAAATTCATTAAAGATAAGAAAATAGGAAATGTAAGGCATCGAGTTTTTGAAACGCAATTATTAAATGCTTTGGTATTTGAAAATGATTTAGCATAACTTATTAAAATATCAAAAATACAAGAATCCAATTTTTCTTTTACTAAAGTTATTTAATTGATAACTAATAAAAAGTTTTAAGATAATTTCTTTGGATTCTTGTACATCAAAAAGGCTACAACTACATTTTTGAAATGTGGTTGTAGCCTTTCATTTTTAACTGAACAAAATTAAATATTAATCTTAACAATTATAAATTATGGAAATTAAAAAAGCTTCAAAAAAAGAAGCAAAACTTCGCATTGGTCTATCTGGTGCATCAGGATTTGGCAAAACTTATTCTGCATTACTAATGGCTTATGGTATGACAGAAGATTGGTCAAAAATTTGTGTCATTGATACTGAAAATAATTCTGCATCATTGTACAGTAATTTAGGTAATTATAATGTAATTGACCTGCAAGCACCCTATAATCCTGAAAAATTTATTGAAGCAATTAAACTTGCAGAAAATTCAGGAATGGAAATTTTAGTAATTGATTCAATTTCATCTGAATGGCAAGCTAGTGGTGGCTGTTTGGATATTCATGAAAAATTAGGCGGTAGATGGCAGGACTGGGCAAAGGTAACACCTCGCCACCAGTCTTTTATAGATGCAATATTGCTCTCAAAGCTTCACGTAATAACTTGTGTTCGCAGAAAAATTGAGTACAGTCTTGATACTGATTCTAATGGTAGGTCAAAGGTTACAAAACTTGGAACGAAAGAACAGACTAGAGAGGGCTTCGAGTATGAACTGACAGTTAATTTTGAAATCATCAATGAAAACCACTTGGCTAAAAGTAGTAAAGATAGGACTGGAATGTTTTCAAACAAGCCAGAATTTGTTATTAACAGTTCCACAGGGAAAAAGCTAATTCAATGGTCAAAAGCTGTAAATATTTCAAAAAACGAGTTACAACAGAAAGTAATTGAAGTAAATAATATGCAAGAACTAACAGAACTTTACAATACGTATTTTGATGTATCAAAAACTATTGAGCAAGATTTTGTAAACAAACAAAAATTACTAAAAGAATTAACATCTAACATAACCCAAAACGGAAATGGAACTACAAACAATCACACAAAATCGTAATATACCAGCAGAAGAAAATATATCTTCTTTTGCTGGTAATTCACAATCATTTTTGAATGAAAGTCAATTTGAAACAATGGCATTGGAAGCTGAAATTATCACTCCTTTATTAGCTGCTGGTATTAGTGAAGTGGATACAAACCTTAAAAATACTTCGCCTTTTATTACAGCAAATAGTGAAGATATAAGTTTGTCATACTTGAAAAATAATTGTGTAATTCCTGTATTCACAAAGGATAACGAAATTACTATTTCACATACTGACTTTATAGAAACGGCATTTTCTGCTATCAAAAAAATGTTTCCTAATGAAACTTTTGACGAACCTGAAATTAGAGTTAGCCACCAAATTAAAGGAAGAGTTCCCGAAGCAATACATAAAAATGTAAAAGATTTGCAAGACCACGAAAAAACCCAATATTTTGAAAGAATGGGATTTATTGTTAGGATTCCAAGTATTACAGAAAATATAAAAGGTAACAAATTAGCCTTAACAATTGGAGGTGTAAGAAGTTACAATTTAGAAAATCTGTATAATAAGAAAACCTACGAAAAATTTAAGTTTTTTATCGGATTTCAAAATATGGTCTGTTGTAATCTTTGCATTAGTACAGATGGTTTTCAAGGCGAAATTAGAGCAATGAGTTATTTAGATTTAGAAGAAAAAATGATGCAAATTATCCAATCTTACAATGCTAATCAGCATTTAATAGAAATGAAAAGTTTGCTGGATTATACTTTGTCTGAAAGAGATTTTGCTCAAATTATTGGTAAAGGCAGATTGTATAATTATTTGCCTAAAAAAGAAAAATCCTTGTTACCAGAATTGCTTTTAAATGATGGTCATTTATCCAATGTTGCCAAAGATTACTACCAAGATGAAAGTTTTTGTAGAAATTCTAACGGAGATATTAATATGTGGGAGTTCTACAATTTACTAACAGGAAGCAACAAAGCTTCCTATATTGACACATTCCTTGATAGGGGAGTTAATGCCTTTGGCTTTGCCACAGGTGTATCAAAAGCACTAAGTGATAGTTCTACCAACTATTCTTGGTTTTTGAATTGAATGTTACCCAACCTCATCTATTTGGGGTTGGGTTTTTTAAAAATTAGAAATACTTCAAAAAAATGTTATATTTGAAAAATAACAATTTAATATTAATGAACTATGAAAGAGGATATTAGAGAAACTGCAAAAAACACAATTAAACTTTTAGAACAAATAACATCAAATAATATTAGTTTGAAACATCTTGAAAAAATGAAAAAAATTTCACTTTTAAGTGATGAAGAATGTAATTATCCTAAGGAAATTATTTATTATAATGACATTCTTAAAGCTTTAAAGTTTATTTCAAAGGTAGAAACAGATAAAATGAAAAATAATTCAATAAATTAAAAATAACTCAATCTCATTTATTTTGAAGTGGGTTATTTTATAAACTATTAACTCCACCAATTTCAGGATATAAAGCAGAAAACAAATAATCAAAACTGTAATTAGTTTCATTTTTTATAGAATAGAAAGCTAATAGTTTTTTTCTAAAACTTTCTTTAACATCAAGGTCTATAAGCTTATCAAATAATCCAAATTGTTTAAATGCTAATTCTATATATTCCCAATATTTCGGGTAATATTGAATTACATTATTTGCAAAATTTATCCATTCATTAGGTTTGTATTTATATCCTATAATCCTGTTTTGTTTAGCACTTTCAATAATACAAACAACTGTTTCAAAATCAAATAAATACTGAATAAAATTTGAATTTTCAAATTGATTTGATAAATATGAAATTGTAATTAAACTTTGTGCTTTATGTTCTTCATTTGGATAGGAATTTAATATATAAAACTCATCTTTTTCACAAAATTTATATCCACGTTTAAGAAGTAATTTAAAAAAATATAAAAAAGGTAATTGCTTGTTATTATAAATAAAGTCAATGATTTTGTTTCCATTAGAATCTTTTATTAAATTTGTGTCGTATTCTATATAACCACCTTTTAAAATAAACTTTAAAAAACTAAAATCATCAGAATTTGCATTTGTAAAACATTCAACTAATTTATTGTTTTTATCTAAATTAAGTCTTAAATTAAATGCTTCTAATTCATTTTCTTCAAAATCTCTTAATTCGTTTGTAACACTATCATAAACTGCAATATGTTTGTCTTTTAATATTTTAATTTCATTTAAAACGTAGTCTATTTTTTGTTTTAATTTCCTTTCAGCTTCAACTTTCTCTTTAGCTTCTTTTGCCTTTTGGTCTTCAATTTCTTTTTTTAATTTTTCATCTTTAATTCGTATTTCATTCTTCTTTTGTAACTCAAGAATAGTTTCTTTTTCTTGTCCAAAATTATAGAAATATGCTTCAAAATTTTCTGTGTCAAATTTTAGTTTATCTAATGGAATAAATACCTCATTCCATTTGTCCATAAATTTATTCTCATTTGAGAGGAAAGTAAATTTATATGTGCATTGAAATTTAAAAATATCTGTTTCTTCATCTAATTTGAAAAAATTTTGATGTTTGGATAAATATTTTATGTCTTTTTCCATTTGAGTTTGTCCCAAGACATCAAAATTATCTAAAATCCAAATAAGATAAATTCCTTTTTTTCTATAAAAATCAAATCTATTTAATATGTATCGTTGTGATAATTTTGATAATTGTATTTCAAAAACTATTTCTTTGTCAAAATATTTACAATAAACATCTGGCTTTCTTTTATCTTTTCCATTAAAAATAAATTTATTGTCAATGTAGATTTCTGAAACACCTGCAACCTGACTTAATGTGCTACCTATTCGATTTTTTAAAAATTTATGTCTTTCAGATTCTTTAGATTTATAAATATCATAAAATTCCTCCCTCACTTTTGGACTTAAATTTTCATCTTTTAATATGCAATACTCATCAGTAGGAATGTGTTTAAAATGTAATCTATCAAGTTTACTTGAAGATACCGAATATTGGTTTTCACACTCCAAACAAAAAGGAGTGATTTCATCTCTGTTGTATTTTTTTCTTAAATCAAATCCAATAAGTCTATCATCAAAAACATCATCTGCATCAATAATTTGACCTGTTGATTTATCTAAAGCAAACTTTATGCTTCTTTCATAATTCATTTATAAATAGTTTTAATCGTAGTTCCTAATATTCATTTTTGAAATTTCTCGCAAAAATTCTTTTGCATCGTTATCTTCTTTTGAAATTGCTATTTTATTAATTAGACCTAAATCATTTAGCCTATATTCAATACTAATTTTACCTACTCCAAAAAAATCAGATAAATATTTTACAATTTCTCTATAATCTTTTTTGTTGCAATCTTGATTATCTAAATAAATACTCCCTTGTTTGCTAATTCCTAAATCTTTTTGAATTGCAATCAATCTCAATATTATTGAACTTTTAGGCATTAATAAGCAAGATGCAAAACAATTTGCTTGCCATTCAATCCAATTTTTTTCGTTTTTTATCCCATAGGATTGTTCAAAAAAACTAAATTGAATATCTTTGAAATTATCATAAATTGTTTGATTTACTTTTAAATCACTATGTAATACATAATGTCCAATTTCGTGTGCCAAAACAAATGGAAATTGAATTGTATCTGTTATTGAATTATTTATTAGAATCTTTTGCTTTGATAAATCATAGTAACCTAAAACATTATTATTAAAAGTGTCAACTATATTAGAAGTTTCAACTTCAACTGATTTTTCGTTTTTTAAGTATTCAACTATTCTGTTAAGCGGTGTAGCTAAAGCATAATTTAAAATATCTGTATTGAAACTATTTAAAAATTCATTTGCTATATTTTCTATATTTGATGAATTCAACTTTTTTAACCCATCAATTTTTTTGGGTAATAAAGCATTTTCAATAAGTTTTCTGATTTTCTCATCAAAATCATTTTCCTCTTTTGTTTGAATTTTTAGCTTTTCATTTTTATGTAAAACAATGGTATAGTTGTCTTCATTAACTTCAATTAACATTATTCCAGTATTCTCCGCAATCTTAAAAGCTCCACTTTGAAATTTATTATTTGTGATGACAATCCCTTTAGGAGTATATCCTTTAATGTTTTGTAATTTATAGCTGAACTCTTCTAAATCATCAACTGGAACACTATGATTTGAGTAGTTTTTACATTCAATTATACATAGTATCGTTGGCTTTATTGCATCAGGGTGTTTAACTTCAATAACTAAATCAAAAATCACATCTTTTTCTCTTATTAGATTATGATATTTCTTTTTTCTGTATAAAGTACAATGTTCAGGAATAAAACTTAAATCTTTATTATTTAAGGCTTTCTCTATTAATTCATATGATTTTGCTTCAAAGGCATCACCAATTTTTACTGTATTCATTGATATTGATTGTATGTTTCAAATTTAAGTATTTTTCTGTAAAAATGTTTTATAATTTTTTTTGGTATTTTTTTTCAAACTCATTGAAAATTCAACCCAACAACAAATAAGACCACCCCCTCCTCATACCAATTCAAAACCCCCACCTATAAAGAGTAAGAAACAAAATTTACCAGCAGAATATGATAACACAAGTTGATAGCTGTGTATTTAAAAGTTGTGATTGTGTTTCTTGAAAAAATGTTTAACTCAAAAATTAGAAAAAATGGTAAGAATTATTGGATTTAAAAAACGTGAAACAGAAGATGGAAAAGAATTTTTTGTTTTAGAACTTCAAGGTGGTGTAACAATGGTAAAAAGCAAAGAAACTGGAAAGTTTTATGTAACTGCCAACAAAGCTACAATTTCATCAACTTTTGATGAGGCAACTTGTCAAGCTCTAATCGGAACAGAATTAGAGGGCAAAGTTGAAAAAGTGGCAAGTGAACCTTATGAATATGTAGTGAAAGAAACAGGTGAAGTAATTACTTTAACCCACAGATTTGAATATGTGGAAGATGAAAAAGCTGTTACTCCAAATGTAGAAATAAGCAAAACTACTTTCAGAGATGTTATGAAAAATAACTATGATGAAGAAAATACATTCTCTAAAAATGGCGAATTAGTTCACTAAAATCAAAGTGTTCAGAGTTTAAGAAGTCAATAAAATGATAACTTAACCTTTGAACACTTTTTATTTTTTTAATGTTATGGAAAATGTAATAGCCGAAATTCAAGTTTCTTATTCCACCAATAGTAGAATAAGACAACATATAACAACAAGTTATTCTGCTTATGAAATACTCCAATCTAATTGGTATTCTGGTAGAATGGAATTACAAGAAGAATTTAAGGTGCTTCTCTTAAATAGAGCCAATCAAGTTTTAGGGATTTACAACTTGTCAAAAGGTGGCGTGTCTTCAACTATTGTGGATATAAAATTATTGTTTGGTGTAGTTCTCAAAGCAAATGCTTCAAACATAGTAATTTGCCACAATCACCCAAGTGGAAAATTAGCTCCAAGTGATGCCGATATTGAAATTACAAACAGAATAAAAGAAGCTTGTAAACTATTAGATATTCACTTTTTTGACCACATTATTATTTCACATTTAGGATATTACAGTTTTGCTGAAAAAAAAATTTGCTGAATGTTAAGCGTGTAAAGTAGTTCAAATCAAGCTGAATAAAACACAATATAAAAATGAATTTTATTACAGTATTATCTTAATAGCGATTTCTATAAATTTTAATTCTTTAATAAAGTTCAAATTCTGAATAAGTATCTTATTTTTGGCATTACTAAATAGGTTGTAATGTTTGATACTCAAAAATTCATAGAAGATAGAAAAGTAGAAAAATTTGAAAATTTCAAGTTTCAAAACAATTCAGAATTTTCACAATTTAACACTAATGATAATATGGTTATTTTTTTTGATTTAGAAAATAACCATACTATTAACCAATACATTAAGACTAATCTTGAAACTATAAAAAAAAGATTTAGTGAGGAATATAAAAACTTTGTGTATTTACCAAATATTCAATTTTCTAAAAACTTTGATGCAATCTTAAAATATTATTTGCCTTATTTATCAGAAGATAATTTCAGAACGCTTCAATTTGAAAACATATTCCAAAAACCAGAAATCCAAAAAATATTAGATTATTTTGGATATAGCGGAACTATAAAATGTGGATTAATATTCGTTAATGAATCAACAATAGTTGAATGTAATGAATTTTTGATACAAGATAATTTTTTCACAGATTCACTATTGTATTTCAAGACATTAAGTGAACAAAGAATTTTTAGTTTTGATGATTGTGATGATATGATTGATAACATAAAATCATTCAATCCTTATGAAAATCTTGATGATGATGCATTGGCTAAAATCAATGAAATTCAAAAGCAATTAGCTGAATTAAAACAAAATGGTCAGTTGCTTTTTGCCTTGCCAATTTTAAAAGAAATACTTGAAAACGAAACCAATACAATTGACATTAATTCTGAAAATAATTTAGTAATTGATGAAGATTTCAGAATACTTTTGCCCAATTTTAATAACATTGAAATCCAGTTAAGTCATTTAACAAAAGCTGTTTATATGTTGTTTTACAATAATCCAAAAGGCATAAACATAAAGCATCTTACTAGTTACAAAAAAGAAATAATCTCTCTTTATGCTGGTATTTCCAATCAGTTAGACTATGATAAAATGCTTCAAAGTATTGATGATTTGGTTAAACCCGATAGTAAAGCAATTTACACCCATATATCAAGAATAAAATCAGCGTTTTACAAACAAATGGATTATAAATTTGCCGATAAATTTATTGTGACCAGTGCAAATTTTGGAAATGATTTTAAATTTATTCCAATTCTAAAAGACAAAATAGTTCTAATTCAAGAGCAGAGAGAAACTGATGAACCTTATTTTATTGATGATGATTTTTCAGAATAACACTTGCAAATTTGCAACTCTAAAACCTTAATTACTATTGAATTTATATTTGCTAAAAATTAAGTATAGCAAATGAAAAATTTAGTATTAAAGTTGTTTCAGAATTTGAAGAGTTCAACAGGTTCAATACCTAAAGCTTTGGAAACAATACTCAAAGTGGAAAGCGTTGCATTAGCTCCGCCAGATTCTAATCTACTCATATTACTTTTTTCAAAGTTGCATTTAGCCGCTAAATCTTGTTGAGATAATTTCTTCTCAATTCTGATTTGCCGAATACGTTTACCAACCTTAATTTGTAATAAATCTTCCAAATTTTAATTATCATTTATGATAAACAAAATTTGTCTATTTTTGCCTTTGTTGGTTATCGTAAAAGATAAAAAAGTATTTAATATTTAGCTAAAAATAAAAGCAATGATTAACCCAAAAGTATTTGAAGAAAATGAAATCTGCGTTAAATGTGGAGGAGAATTTAATAAGCATTTTAATCTTTGTGGAGATTGTAAGAGTAAAGATAATTCAGGCGAAATAGATATAAAATATTTAAAATACAAAGCTATTGAATATAGAGAAGGAGACATTAATAATCAGCATATAGTTATTGTTACTGTAAAAAATTCAGCTTTAGGAATAATAAAGTTTATCGTGCCATTTAATTCTCAAATTGCGAATAGAGTAATTTATTATGTAGATAATGGGATTAGAGATTTTTTAGAAGATGGTTTAACACAAGAATATTTAATCAATATAAATGATTTTTCAAAAAATGTGATTAACGGAGAAATTTACCTTGTTTTAAATGGGTTAATTTAAAAAAAATAATTAAGAAATGATAAATTTTGAAAATTACAATTTAGGAGTTGATGAATATGAGAAACAAAACTACAAATCAAGTATTGATTATTTCACTAAATCAATACTTGACAACCAAAAATTAGGCAATTCTTTTTCACTTGCTTACTTTTTTAGAGCATCTTCATATTTCTTTTTGGAAGAATATTATAAAGCTATAAAAGATTTTGAAGAAGCTTCAATAGCAATGTTTGATGATTATAGAGTTTATTATTTTAAAGGACTTTCTCATTTTAATTTAAAACACTATGATGAAGCTATTTTAGATTTAAACAAAACAATTGAGCTTAAAAATGATTTTGAAGATTCTTATATTAAACTATATGAAATATACAGAATAATATGTTCTAATAAATTAGCTAAAGAAATGTTGAATAAGATAATAGCTATAAACCCGAATAATATAGACGTTGTAAGTAAATTGTGTGAAAAATATAATTATGAAAGTTTTGGTGATTTATCAAAAATGTTTCAACTTGATTTCTTCTCGTTATTTCCTGATGACCCAAATGCTTCTAATCTATCAAAAGAAATTGCTTCAACAATGCCAAAATTTTCAAATGGTTCTGTTGGGAATGGATTGTACTTGTCTTATGTTTTAATCAAAAATAGGAAACTAAAAGGAAATTCTGATTTAATAATTGAAAAAGAAATTGATATGTCAGAAGAACCAATAAACGAAATAATTTCAAATAAAATCCCAAATAAAAAGATGAATATAAAAAATAGATTGAAAAATGTTTTTGCTTCAATAAACTCTTTGGGCAAAGAAGAAAGTTTAGAAAGCATTATAAAAAGTGTTATAATTTCTCTATTGTTTGGTATAACAATAGCAATGATAATAGGTTGGATAACAAGTGAGAGTAGAACTTTTTATGATATTAGCGATTCTTATGGAAACCGAGTTGAAAGAACTGAAAGTAGTTTCAATTATGGTACGGGTTTAATACTTGGGAGTATTAGTACACTTGTTATTTTTATTAGAAGATTACGAGCCAATAAAAAAAACCAAACATTATAAACCTAATGAAAACAATAAAAGCAAACACAGTAGAATATGAATTTGTGAATTGTAGAAAAATCATTTTATTAAGAAATGATGAAAATTATATAATCTCTACTGAAGCTTATTTGATAAACAAAATGTTAAAGGAGATACTTGAAAAACAATCATTGCATAATGCTATACTAAAGTTTGCAAATTTAATTTTCATAAGAAGCTTCGAGAATGTAATTGTGCATTGTGAAGAACTCGAAAATGAAATTCCTTATAGTTCACAAGACCTTAAATATATTTTGATAGAATCACTTCAAAATGGTATCTGTACCATTTTCAATAAGCAAACATTACAATTTATAGACCAAGTTGAAATTGAATACTATGATAATTCTTCTCACGAAATGATAAGTGAAGGAGGAAGAAATTTTTACTTCAACAAAAAACTATTTATTAACAGTTTAGACTACCAAAGTTAGAATAAGTATCTCAAATTAAAGGCAAAAAGTTGTAATTACAAACAATTTTATGAAAAACAGTTTAAAATAATGGACGAATTTGACCCACTTTTAGAGCTTAGAGAAAAGCATCCAGATATTCCTACCAAAGTAGAAAAAATTAAAAAATGGTTAGAAAAATATAAATCTCTATTTGACTATTACGAAAAAGTAACATTTTGCAGAGAAAATGGCAAAGCTTGTATAATGGGAGTTCTAATGACTTGTAACAATCCTGATTTAAGACAAGGTTGCGATTTTATGACAGCTTATAATGGTTTATTAGCAACAATTGAATTGCATAAAAATGAGCTGATTTTTAAAGAAATAGTAGCAGAATATAAACTTATAGAAAATAATAGAAGAGCTATTATTGATTGGGTAATTAAAAACGAAGAGTTAGGTTATTCCGATATTTATAGTATCCCTGAAATTGGTATAATGACAGATGTAATAGAGTTCAAATATTCTTACGCATTTCAAGAATATTTTTGGAATAACATCTATTATGTAGCAAAATATAGAGGGGAAATCATTCCTCAAAAATTTCATACTCAAAATGATGATGAAATTCTTTTTTAATCCCAACTACTAACAATTTCAAAGAGAAATATGGATAAAAACACAAAATATATAATCCAAAACCATTTGTATTGGGCTGAAAATGGAATTTCAAAAGAAGAAATTTATGAGACTTGTAAAAAAGCAAGGAACGATTTTTTTTGTAATCCCAATATGTATAAAGTCCAAGAAATTTTAGATTACAAATTACAATCTAAAGAGATTTATTCTGCATCAGATTACGAGAAAATTACTTTTTTATGGACACACCTTTCAGATGATGAAATTAATTTATCTTTTCTAAAATATTGTATCAATTTAGAAGAAATCAATATAAGCTGCTACAACGAAACTAATTTAGAATCATTGAAAAACAATATCAAACTGAAAAAAATTATTGCACACGACAATAAAATAACCAACATTGAAGCATTATACAATCATACTGATTTAGAACATCTAAATATTGAAAACAATCCTTGTACTTCTATAAAACCAATTGCTCATTTGAAAAATATAAAAGAGCTTTATTTAGGATTAATTGACAATGAAATTGATGTATTAAACATTCTAAAAAATAATCCTATTTGTAGTGTTCATTATCTAATAAAAGGAGCGGGAGAAACAGGCTTTGAAAATTTTATTTTTCCTTATTACAAAATGATTATCATTCAAAATGAAAGCAAAATAGAAATAGTAATGTTTGGAATTGAAGAAGCTCATCCTGAATCTTCATGGATTGAAATTCCAGATACAATTTCGGAAAATGAAGAATTTTTAGAGAAAAAATACAAAAAGTTATTCCAAGAAATGACAAAACGATTAGAAAAAATAACCAATAGACCAACAATTATTGATGAAGACAAAACCCATTTTTATTTAAACTACTATCAATCTAATTATGTTTTAAATTTTATCCAATAAACGATTAGAATACATTGTAAATAACTGAAAAACAAACAATAAACTTAATAAATTTAAACCAAAATGAAAAAATTAAAATTATTTTTAGTTGCAACGATTGCAACAATTGCAATGCTTGCAACCTCTTGTTCAAAAAGTGAAGATAACACAAATTCAGTTAATGCTCCTGATTCAATTGGAGAAACAGAATGGAAATCTGTTCAAAATGGTTCAAATTTTGTGCTGTATTTTTCAAACTCTACAACACAAGTTTCAATTACTCAACCTAATGGAAACCTACTTGGAACATACAATTACAATATACCAAATGCAACTTTTTCATTTAATATAGAAGTATCTCCAAACAATCTTAATAAACTGTTCAATAAGAATATAAGCTACACAGGAGCTGTTAATGGAAATACAATAACTGTAGCTGTTAATGGTCAAAATATGGTTTTTACAAAGCTCTAAATTGATTATAACTATAACAAAGCCACCTCAAAAAGGTGGTTTTGTTGTTTAAATGAATTTCTATGAGTAGAAAAATAAGATTCAAAATAGGGGAGCAATACGAAAAACACGAATTTGATTTAGATTGGGTAGAAACTATTTTTGAAAACAATTTGAGATATGAAGTATACCAATATATAGGAAACAATAAAATTACTATATTTGACTTTGAAGTTCAGAAAACCATATTAGCTTACAACTGTGATTTTCTTGCTGGTATTTTCTATTTTATAGAATCTGATAAATATCCCGATTTAATAGAAAAGCTAAATTTAAAAATTAGCAAAAAGATTGAATCTGAAAATTTTAAAAATTGTTTTTTATTGTTAATTACCTGCAGTAAAAAATATTGTGTAATTGTAACAAGTGAAAAAATATTAACTTTCTAATTATATCAAATTATCATATTTAGAGTTTTTTAACAATACAATAATTATATAGAAACCTGAACTTTCAATAAAATAAAGGACATTTAAAATAATGAATATCAAACCAGCAATACAAAAATCGTACAAATCACAAAACAAAAAATCCGTAACTACTTAAAAATAAGTTTGTTACGGAAATTTTTTGTGGTACCTCCAGGGATCGAACCAGGGACACATGGATTTTCAGTCCATTGCTCTACCATCTGAGCTAAGGTACCTTACTTGTAAAAAGTAAATGATATAAAAAAAGCCCATCCGATTAGAATGGGCT
>NZ_VHLM01000034.1 GCF_009764685.1 Flavobacterium sp. I-STPP5a
TAGAGTTACTTACTTAAAAAACACTTATATTTATAGTAAATACAAGGATATGGAAAGTATATTTCAGGGGGAGAATATTTTAGAGTTCATAAAGACATTCCCAGACGACCAAAGTTGCCGTGAATTTATAGCCAATGAGAAGTGGAAAGACGGCTATAGATGTAAACGTTGCGAGAATACGAAGTATGTTTATTTTGAAAAACACAATAAAAGAGAGTGTACCAAATGTAGATATAAAGAGAGTGCAACGGCAGGAACTCTTTTTCATAGAGTTAAATTTGGAATTCAAAAAGCATTTTGTATTGCCTTTGAAATGACTTGTACAACCAAATCAATATCCTCAACTCAAGCGGCAAAACGCTATGGAATAACTCAAAAGACTTCTTGGTTGTTTATGCAAAAAGTAAGACTTGCGATGAAGTCCTCAAAACAGTATCCAATGACAGGAAATGTACAAGTTGATGAATTTGTAGTTGGCGGAAAAGAAACAGGAAAACAAGGTAGAAGTTACGATAGCAAAAAGGCAAAAGTTGCTTGTGCTGTTGAGCTGACAGATGAAGGAAAGATAAAAAGAGGTTATGCAAATGTTATTGATGATTATTCTGCAAAGTCAATAAAACCATTATTTGACGAGCATATAAGTAAAGATGCGAATATTAAAACAGACCAATGGACAGCTTACAAAATAATAGCAAAGAGCTATAACATCGTCCAAGAAAAAAGCGTTCCTGGGAAAAACTTCAAAGAAATGCACACTATTATTCATCAGGTAAAAACTGCAATAAGAACGATTCAATCACACGTCAAAAAGGAACATCTCCAAAAATATTTAGATGAATATTTTTATCGACTGAACAGGTCAATTTACAAAGATTCTATTTTTGATAATATATTCAAACGATTAGTCTCACATCCGCATCAGGGTTGGAAGCAAATCGTAGTCATTAAGTAAGTAACTCGATAATATTAAAAGGAAAAGAAGAACTTTTAACCATTTCTAATCCAGTACAATTCGTTTTTTCACATTCTGCTTTGGGTGTAGGTTGGGATAATCCGAATGTTTTTAACATTGCGACTTTAAATAATTCCTATTCCGAAATTAAAAAACGCCAAGAGATTGGGCGTGGTTTGCGTATTTGTGTAAACCAAGACGGACAAAGAGTTTATGATGCTTTAAATGTAGCTGAAAGCGATAGAATCAATCAGCTAACTGTAATCCCAAATGAAACCTACGAAACATTTGTTACGCAGTATCAAGAAGAAATAAAATCGGTTTATGGTTCTACCAATGCTGGCGCAGGACTGTCACATTCTCATAAAGGAATCCCAGCCGATGAAGTAAGTTTTAAACGCAATACTTCTAGTGAAATTGACAAGGCTTTTAGAAAATATTGGAACGCTTTAGCGCAAAAAACGGAATACACCATGTCATTTGATGAAGATAATTTGATTGCGGAATCTGCGGAGAGAATTAATAAAATTGAAATACCTGATTTTGTTATTGAAGCATCCAGTTTTTTAATTAATGCAATTACAGAAGAAGGTCAGAACGATACTTTTCAAGGTTCAGAAAAGGTAATACAAAAATCAACTTTTACGCCTTTAGATTTAATTGAGGAAATAAGTGAGAACACAGGAGTCAGTTACAATACGTTATTTAAGATTATTAGTCGTTTAAATAATTTAGATCAAATGATAAAAAATCCACCTCGATTTATTCATGAAGCTTCGGTTATTATTCGTGATGTGGAACTAAATGAAATGATTAGAGGTTTAGATTACCAAATTACGGGCGAGAGTTATCCTTTTGATTTCAATGATTTTGTAAAAAATATTTCCAACAAAGGTTTTGTAGAAACACCACATAAGGGAGTATTTGATAAAATGCTTGTGGATAGTGATGTAGAAAGAGATTTTTCATTAGATGCTGACAAAGATGCAGAGGTAGTTTGTTTTTTAAAATTACCGAGCTGGTACAAAATTAAAACACCTATTGGTAATTATGAGCCTGATTTTGGCTTAGTAATGAAACGTAAAAGTTTAAAAAACGGAAGCGAAAGTGAATTCTATTTTGTGATTGAAACCAAAGGGACAAACGATATTAATGATAAAAAAGCACTTAAAGAAAGTGAAATTTACAAAATACGTTGTGCCATGAAACATTTTCAAAAATTAGGATTAGAAGTACAATACAAAGCTCCCGTTAAAGAGTTCTCTTATTTTAAAACCGAAGCAGATAAAATTATAAATGCAAAGATGTAATTACATATCACTTTCCTGATGTCAGGAAGGTGATAAACAAAAAATCAAGTTCCCAACGTTGGGAAAATGATTTTCAAAACAAAGATTTTAAACCTAATTATAGCAACGGGTTTAGAAATAAAAATAAAAAAAGCCTAAAAATTATATGGAATCCATTAACGATTATATGCCATTAAGCAACGACTGGAACAAAGAGCGTTTACAAACTTTAAAACAACAATTTCCTGATTGGTTTACCAGTGAAGGAAGTCTCAATATTGATGAAGTAAAAAAAGCAGTAAATCCTGATACGGTTAACGAAACCGAACGTTACGAATTTCGTTGGTTTGGCAAGAGCCAAGCAAAACGCAATGCTTTCACACCAAGTAATGCTACATTAGTTTATGATGAAGCCCGAAGTGTAAATCCAGACTCTAGCGAAAACTTGATTATTGAAGGGGAGAATCTCGAAGTACTAAAACTATTAAGTGGTAGCTATCGTGAAAAAATAAAGTGCATTTACATAGACCCTCCATACAATACAGGAAAAGATTTTGTATACAGTGATAACTTTACCCAAGATAAAAAAGGGTATTGGGATGATATTGAAACTACAGAGGAAGGAGTTAAAATTGATACAAATTCAGAAAATGATGGCCGTTATCATTCCAATTGGCTTAATATGATGTATTCTCGTTTATTGATTGCTCGACAATTACTACGAGAAGATGGATTAGTATTTATTTCTATAGATGACAAGGAAGTACATAATTTAAGAAAGTTATGTGATGAAGTTTTTGGAACAGAAAACTTTATTGCTAAATATGTTCACAAAAATAATTCTACAAAAAACCAAGCAAAATTAGTAAGTGTTTCGACAGAATATTTTTACTGTTTTGCAAAAAACAAAGAAGCACTTAAAAACGTTGAATGGCGAATATTAAAAAAAGGAGCTAAAGACATCTCAAATTTATTCATAAAGTTAAAAAAAGATGATTTATCGTTAGATGAAATTGATAAGGAAATCAAAGAACTATATAAACGTCCAAAATATTCTCATTTAAACAGATGGAATAAAGTAGATGAAAATGGTGTTTTTAAAGATGCTGATTTATCAAGAGAGGGTGGTTCAAAGGATTATACAATAATAAATCCAACAACAAATTTACCATGTGTTATTCCTGAAAGAGGATGGGGTAAATCTTATGAAGAATTAATCAGATTACAAGAAGAGAATTTGATTTGGTATGGTGATGAAAATACACCACCCGGTATGAAAGATTATATCAATGCTGATGATATGTCAGTTCCAGATAATTTTTGGTACTTTGATAATTCAATTGATACACGATGGATCAAATCAACATTTGGAGCTTTAATTTTTGAAAATCCAAAACCAGTAGAAATGATCAGAAATATTATTGACATGTCTACAAAGAAAGAAGATATAATCCTCGATTTTTTTGGAGGTAGTGGCACTACAGGTCATTCAATCTTTGACTTAAATTATGAGTCGACTATTAATAGAAATTTTATATTGATACAAATACCCGAAAAAACCAAAATCAAAAGTGAAGCCTATAATGCTGGTTTCAAGAAAATTAGTGACATTACAATTGCTAGAAACAAAAAAGTTATCGAGAAAATAGTAAAAGATAAAAAAACGCAACAGCCTGATTTGTTTGCTGAAGATCAAGAAGGAGAATCTTTAAAAAATTTAGGTTTCAAAGTATTCAAATTACAAAAATCAAATTTTCCAAGAGTAGAGTTTGCTCCTGATCCAGAATTATCAGATGCAGAAAATTTAGCATTACTCAAAAAATACATTGCAGATAAAGAAAGCCAGTTAGTCAATGCATTCAATAAAGAAGAACTTATGACGGAGATATTGCTCAAAAATAACTTCTCATTAAACTACAAAACGGCAGTACAGACCCAATTCACAAAGAACGAGATTATTTTGGCTTTTGATGATGAAAAAGAAACTCTAATATGTTTAGATGTTAGCATTGATTTAGAAACAGTGGAGTATTTTAAAACCAATACGGAGCAGAAATTCATTTGTTTAGAAAGAGCTTTAGATACTACCAAAAAATATAATTTGAAGCATTATTTAGGGGATAAATTTAATGCGTTTTAGAAATGTATAAAAATCAAGTTATGAACCCATTAATTTTACAATACACAGAAAAATCTAATAAAGATAATTTTGATTTTTCTAAAATAGAATACGATTCAAAACTGAATTTAACTATTGATAAAGAAACAGGTTTTCCTGCAATTGAATATCTGAATATGTCAACTGAAACTTTCACAAAAATTTATAATGAATCATCGGATTTTGATAGCGAAAATATGGGATTAATGATGGGAACGTTAACACACACCTCTTATCAGATTGAAGGTAGTGATGATGATTCAAGTTTTAATAATATCAAATCAATGATGGGAACAAATTCTTTTACATTTGTTTCTCAAGAAGCTACAGACAATGACTGAGAAAACTATCCAAGAAAATTCAATTATGAATCCGTTAATCTTACAATATACAGAAAGATCACATAATGAAAATTTTGATTTTTCTCAAATAGAATATAGTTCTAAATTAAACCTTACCATTGATAAGAAAACAAGGCTTCCAGCTATCGATTTCCTGAATATGTCAACAGCAACCCATACACGAACTTTAAATGAATCTTCGGATTGTGATAGCGAAAATATCGGTTTACTGATGAGTACAGTAACACATACATCATATCAAATTGAAGGAAACGATAATGATGCTAGTTTCAACGCTGTAAAATCAATGATGGGAACATCTTCCGTAACATTAGTATCTCATGAAGCAACAGATAATGACTGAGAAAACAATCCTAATAATAACTCACAAAGAAGATTACACAAGTGATTTTGTAATTAATAAATTGAATCAAAGAAGTATAAAGTACAAAAGATTTAATTGTGAAGACATAATTAATAACATATTCAAAATCGACAATAATTTCAAATTAGAATTTGATGGCGAAACTAATTTCGGTTCAGTATGGTTTAGAAGAACAAAATTGCCTATCATAGATAATCAAAATTTAGCTGAAAAAGCTTATTTATTAAGCGAATATGAATCCTTGTTGAAAAATTTATTTTCTACCATTGATGCAAAATGGCTAAGTAATCCTTTTAGTATTTATCAGGCTGAAAACAAATTATATCAATTAAGACTAGCCAAAAGCTTGGGATTCAAAATACCTAATACTTTGGTTACTAATTCTAAAGAGGATTTGAAAACATTTTACCTTAATAACTCAAAAAATGTAATTATAAAACCTTTGTCACAATCAAGGATTAATAACAACAACGAGACAGAGTATATTTTTACTAATGTTTTAAAAGAATCACACATTGAAGAGCTAGAAAAATACGATTTGACACCTTGCATTTTTCAGGAAAAAATAGAAAAGACAATTGAATTGCGTGTAACTGTGGTTGGGGAAAATGTATTCACAGCAGGCGTTAATTCTCAAATATTAGAAGCAACTAAAACCGATTGGCGCAAAGAAAAATTAGAATTCTATCCAGAAGAAATTCCAAATGAAATAAAAGAAAAATGTATTTCATTGGTTAAAATGTTGAATCTTAAATTTGGAGCAATAGACATAATCAAAGACAAAGAAGGTAATTATATTTTTTTAGAAATTAATCCCAACGGACAATGGGCTTGGATTGAAAATGAAACAGGCTTAAATATTTCCGATTCAATAATAAGCGAACTACTATCATGAAAAATTTCTTAGAGAGTATTGGTATCATTTCTACAAAAGAAGAAGAAACTAGTAGTTATGATCACAAAAATTATGATTTAAAAAAAGAATCAGATTCAGATAAAATAGTATTGCACAAAGAATTTTTAAAATCTGTTTTAGAAGAAGAAAACAATCGTCTTGGTTTCATTGAAAATAAGACGTCACAAATCATTTCTCAAACTAGCATAGTTTTTTCTTTATTAGGTTTATTTGTTCCTGTAATAATGGACAAATTTGAAAGTATTTCACTTATCCTTAAAATTTTAATAATTGTTTTGCTACTAGTTACTTTTTTGTTTTATCTCTTGTCCATAACAAACGCTCTTAAAAATTTTAATATAAAAAAATTTAAATATCCACGTGCTAATCCTGCAAATGTCCTAGATTTTAAAATTGAATCAATTGAAAAATTTAATGCCGAACTAGTTAGAGATTATCTTTACTCAATTGAGAAAGCTGTTAAGATAAATAATGAAAAAGGAACAAATTTATTACATGCACACAAATCCTTTAAACTTGGTATCTTCCTAACAGGAATACTGGTTATGTTTGTTTCCTCAATATTGTTTTTTGTAAAAAAAGAAGAACCTAGTACAACAATTAAGAACCCTATTGAAATTAAATATTTAGATTCAATACTTAAAAAGAATAGACCTATAATAATTATAAAAAAGGATACTTTGAAAAAAGTTAGAAACAATAATAAGAAATCTGATAAAGCATAAGTAAAAGTAGCTTTCAAACTAATAATAAATTTAATAGATTAAGCACAAGGGTCAGAAGGCCGTGACAATAGTTTTCTTCAATAACAACTTCTAAAACATACGTTAGTTGGGAAAAGAATATAAATATCCAAATCTACCTTTAGAAATAAAGAAAGAAGCTAGGATAAATTTAGATACGGTAGCAAAAAAAAATAAGTTGTGGGGAATGTGGTAATACTAAATACAATTAAGGATTAAACCAGTAATAACTGATAAATAATATATCGAATAATAACAATACAAATTTTTTAAAACAAATATATGAGCACATCATTACAAAATATATCAGTTAAATACACAGACCTACTAAGTGAAATAGAAACGGGTCAGGTTAAAATACCGCAATTTCAAAGGAAGTTTGTTTGGAGCATAAAAGATTCAGCAAAATTATTAGATAGTATTATTAAAGGTTATCCTATTGGAACGTTTATATATTGGAGAACAAACGAACGATTAAGGTCCGTTCGTAATCTTGGTAACATAGTTTTACCAGAGCCTAAGCATGGTGAATTTGTAAATTATGTGCTAGATGGTCAACAACGTTTAACTTCATTGTATGCTGCTTTAAAAGGAGTACAAATTGGAGAGGAAGGTGGCAAAACATCCGATTATTCAGAAATCTATATCAATTTATGGGCTGATGAAGAAGAAGATATTGTAACCACTGAAATAGAGAAATGTGGTACCGAAAAAATAATCAAGCTCACCGACTTAATGAAAGGTGGTTACGCAATTTTTAAAAATTATCCCGAAGAACTTCATGAAAAATTAGACCATTATAAAAATGTACTTTCTGGTTATACTTTTTCAGTTATCAATCTAAAAAATGCCCAAATAGATGTTGCTACTGAGGTTTTTACAAGGTTAAATGTGGGTGGTAAATCATTATCACTATTCGAAATTATGGTAGCTAAAACCTATCATATTTTTGAAAAGAAGAGCGAACTTGAAAATGAGGAAGAAATATTTGATTTATCAGTTAAATACGAAGAACTGTCCGCAGAACTAAGTGCAAGCCATTACGATACGATCCCATCAGCTACAATACTTCAAGTTATATCCATATTGTTAGAAAAAGATTGTACTAGAAAAACAATCTTAAAACTAGACAAGATGGCTTTTATTAACATTTGGGATGAAGCAGTGAATTGTATAAAAAGCAGCATTGATTTCTTTAGAAGTTACGGAATTGTTGTTGGTAGAATATTACCCTATAATGCTTTGCTAGTGCCGTTTAGCTATTTTTATTACAAACACAAAAACAATCCTAGTGGTATTATGAAAAAGAGATTAGAAGATTTCTTTTGGAGAGCCTCGTTAGGTTTTAGATATTCATCTGGAGTTGAAGGTAAATTAGTTCAGGATATTGCAAAAATTGATAAAATAATTGCAGACGAATTACCAAAATACGAGTGGGCAGTTGCCGTAAACAAGGATTTTGTCCGGGCAAATGGATGGTTTAGCACTGGCAAATCGTTTAATAAAGCAATCCTGTGTTTATATGCGAAACAAAAACCAAAATCATTTGATAGTAACCTAGATGTGATAATTGATAATAGTTGGCTAAAAATTGCTACGAGTAAAAATTATCATCACTTTTTCCCAAAGTCATGGTTAGCAAAAAATAAACCAGATATTGAATATTTTAATGTAAATCATATTGTTAACATCACAATTGTAGATGGATATTTAAATAAAAATGTAATAAAAGCTAAGAGTCCTGCAATGTACATGAAATCATTTGATTCCAAAAATGAAGAATTAGAAGAAACTATGAAAACGCATTTTATAGATATAAATAATGATGGTATTTGGGACAACGATTACCATACTTTTTATGAAAATAGATTAGAAAGAATTACAGCGGAGTTAAATACATTCATTATTCCTCAAGACACATCAAATGCAGAACTTGAAATATATGAAGATTTAGAAGAATCAATCCTAGAATCTTAAGAGTAGGATTAAAATACAGTTTCACCCAAATTAAAATAAAAACTATTACTAAAATGCCTGAATTCATTACCGAAAAACAATTAGATGATAAACTAACAGATATCATCTGGAATGCAAAAAAAGAGCTAATTATCCTCTCCCCTTTTATAAGACTTGATGATTATTGTAAAAATGTTGTCTTTAAGAAACTAAAAAATAATCCTGAACTTGAAATTGTGATCGTTTTTGGAAAAAACGAAGGAGAAACTCAGAGAAGCTTAACTCCAGCTGATTTAGAAGTATTTAAAGAGTTCAGTAACATAGCTATAATTTATTGCAAAAACTTACATGCAAAGTATTATGCTAATGAAAACGAGGCTTTACTGACATCATTGAACCTACTTGGTAAATCGATGACAGAAAATATAGAATATGGTATTTATTTCCAAAATTCAAAACTTAGTTTAGAAAAACTATTTATAGATTCAATGAGCTATACCTATCAAGTTATCACTGAAAATCCATGTGTTTATATAAAGCGCCCCATTTTTAAAAAAGCTTACTTGGGTTTGACAAAAAAATATGTAGAATCAAAAGTACTGCTTGATGTAACCGATGCACTCTACAGAAATAGAGATTTTGAAAAAAAATATTATGAGAATTTTGAATTATCCTTATTTGATACAGACATAAAACCAACTCGGGAAGAGTACATCCCTGAAATCAAAAATATACCAAAACAAGAATCTCATGAAACATATAGACACCAACAAGCTGAATTTGTTGAGGAAGAAAAAGTAAATCATAAATATTCAAATTACAGAGGCCACAGAAATCAAGATGAAGAATATGGGTATTGCATAAGAACAGGTATACGAATTCCATTTGATCCTCAAAAACCTTACTCCTACGATGCCTATCAAACCTGGGTTATGTATGAAAACTGGCACTATAAAGAAAATTATTGTCACAAAACAGGGAGAGAATCTAATGGAAAAACGTCAATGGCAAAACCGATTTTATTTTAGTAATGAAAATGTAGTTTAATCAATAAGATCTAATTTTTATGATAATTGCATAGTAGATACTTATCATAGGCAAAAAATATATAATCTAAGACATGCGGTGAAAAAATCACTTAATCACCGCATTTATACAGTGATTACCAAAACATCCCTACCCTACTTTCTAATAATTCCAAATACTTCTCTTTCATTTCATCAGTAAGAAAAGAAATTTCAAGCAGCTCCTTCCATTTAGGAGTTGCTTTTTTCATTTGTTTGAGAATAGTTGCTATTGTTTTCTCGTTGAGCTGTAATCTTTCCTTGCCGTAATAATCTATGAAATCCGTTGCTTTTAAATTACTTTTTTTTCCCTTTAAGGTCAGTGCTATTTCCTCTTGTGGATTTTTAATCGCTATGGTAGAATTTAGAAAATCATAAATAGGTGCCAATGTTGTTTTTTCATTTTTGGTAATTAGCGAAAAATTTTTCAAATGCATGTCTTCATTTCCAGTTAAATAACAAAAAAGAATTCTTTTGAAAAAGTCAGCCTTCTCAATTGCGGGAAAGGAACAGTACTCGTCAAGTACAGGAATCAATTTTTCCATCGTAAAACGATACTTTGTATCTCTAGTATTCCCAGTCAATTGCGCAAAATCTTCTGTTGCGTACTTATTTCCTTTACCGTAACGGTCAAAACGTTTAATGAAATAAGACAAACTACCATCTTTACCATATAGCATCCCGTGAAATGGCACTTCTAAACCAAACACTTTTGCCATTCGCATCGTTACATCTTCATTTTCGGGTAATTGAGGAAATAAATCATTTTGTGGCTTTATAATGTAAGTTCCAAATTGATCCACAATTTTGAATTCTTGATCTACTATTGAAATTGCTGCACTAAGCTTTGGTTGCACACCCTGAATGGATAGCTTTTTAGCCCTATTTGCGGCTTCCTGACGAAGCTCAACAGCTGTATAGGGTAAATCATTTAAATACGTCAGTTTAGGAGCTATCATTCGAAGTCCTTTTTCACTGTACTTATCCATACCGCACAATTCATATGTAATAGGACATCTATTCATCTTCCATCAATTTAACCGTTACTGAACCTACTAAATCATTTCCAGTTGCAATCAGTTGAGAGAAATAATCTTTCTTATCAATTTTGACAATTCGTAGTAAACCCTCTAACATTACTCCTTCAGGCAATAGCCCTTCAAAAAAAGGTGGGAAGAATGTATAGCTATATTTTTTCTGAGTTGTAGGCATAGTTAATGAAACCGCTTCACCATCATAATTTTCATCATACTCAAAATGGTAGTCGTTAGCAGCAATCTCCGTTAAAATTCCAGCTCTTTTTGCGTGTGCAAATACAATTGCTCTTCTCATAATTATTTATTTAAAGGACTTTTGAATTCGACTTTTATATTTAGCACGCGGAGTACTGCAAAAAGATTGTTCAAACGAACTGTTTCTTTATTTTTTTCAATATCAAAAACAGTGGTCTTACCTACTCCAGCTAAGTCGGCTAGTTCAAGTTGTGTCAATCCTGCTTTTTTTCGATGGTCTTTAATGAAAGCACCTAAATCAAAATCATCCATTTTATACTGTTTTAACGGTAAAAATAAACAATTTAGATATTACAAAACATTTATTTAATATAAATAATCTTTTATTACTGCTATAGCAGTAAACAAAGCGGTAAAAGATGATTTTACAATTGAAAAATTAAAAAAAAGAACACAAAAACTGCTATAACGGTAATAATAACCGCAAATATGCGGTGATAAAAAACAATTACCACCGCATCGATCTCCATGTAAACAAAAATGTTTACATTTGTACTATGGATACATTAATCGAAAAATACAAAGGCATACATCCTGGAATAGTATTGGAACGCTTACTTAACAAAAAAGCGATTTCACAGCGTCCTTTTGCCCTTTCAATTGGGGAGCATCCACAAACTATAAACGCAATAACAAAAGGAAGAAGGAAACTCAATGTAGCACTGGCATTGAAAATTGAAGAAAAACTAAGTTTAGAGGAAGGCTCACTAGCTTTACTACAAACCTATTTTGATATTCAGGAACAAAAAAGTAAAACAAAACAAGAAACTCCAAACTTAAACCTTTTAAGAAAAGTGTTGTTTTGGGATACAGATATCAATAAAATTGATTGGCAGAAACAAAGTGCAGCGGTAATTCTTAGAATATTCGAACGAGGAAATGATATTGAAAAAGAAGAAATAAAACGTTTCTATAAAAGCGAACTCATTAGGTCTACACTTAAGCAAAATACTCGTAAACCCTATACTGTTTATAAAAATAAAGAACAAGCGTAATGTTATACTATTCCACTGTAAATAAATTGCTTAAAGAAAGTTTGATTCAATTAATGCAATCAAAAATCTTTGATGATTTTAGACTTGTAGGCGGTACAGCATTGAGTTTACAAATAGGGCATAGAGAATCTATCGATATTGATCTGTTTAGTGATGCTGACTACGGATCACTAGATTTTAGAGCCATAGAAATTTATCTAAAAGATAACTTTCAATATGTAGATTTTTTAGACACTATTCCAGCAATGGGGAAAAGTTATAGTATTGGAGAAAATAAAGAAAATACCGTAAAACTTGATTTGTATTACACAGACGATTATATCCAACCCGCTATAGAAGTTGATGGTATCAGAATGGCAACTATTGAAGAAATTATCGCCATGAAGTTAGAAGTTATTCAGGGAGGAGGGAGAAAAAAAGACTTTTGGGATCTACATGAATTACTTCGGTCTCATGATTTAAGCCAAATGTTAGATTTACACGAGCAAAGATATCCTTATTCACATGACAAAGATTTAATAATAAAAAACTTTACATCCTTTGAACAAGCTGATGAAGATTTTAATCCAATTTGCTTTAAAGGAAAGTATTGGGAGTTTATAAAGGAGGATTTTGAAGAAATCATTCTCCAATTTAAATAGCTATAATTTCTTTTACTGTCTTTACAAATGAGTATTCTACTATATTGAGTACTCTTTTTGTACACCTCTACCCTGCTAAAACCTTACAAATACTGATAAATTAGATATTGTATCGGAAAGTAATTTCATCAACACTTTACTCCAAATATTCTGGCTGCCTATTCCTGCTATTCACTGCAAGTCCGCGGGAATCGCCTTAAAAACATAAACCCAAAACGAGCTTCCGTTGGTCGCTGTTTTGGGTTTTGTTTTTATTAGGCTCCTACCCTTGCGGGCTTTTCGTTGCTATCAGGGGCAGAGTGACGAACTACTGTAGAAAACTATCAGATATTCGTTTCTTATCTCATTTTTTAAAGTACAAATTAGCATTCCTTTATTTTCTTAGAATTAAAAAATTTATTCTGTTTTTTAAAAATCAAGTATTTATACGCAAGGATAAGCTTGCTAAAAATACTTACTTTGGTATACAAAAAACTAAACAAACACTTTATGGCTAAGAAAGCAAACAAACCAGAAAAACCAAGCACTACAAGTCCCGCTGAAAACAAATCAGCTTTATTAAAAACAAAACCTACAGCAAATAATGTTGCCTGTTGGGATAGTGATGGCAACATAAATGTAGTGACGAAACGACTCGAGGAAATGTTTGTCGAACTTGGTCAAAAAACCCGCATCGAAAGCGGACAGCAGCCAGCTGAGCGTCCCGTTTTTCGCAAACAAGACGGCATTGGTTACGGAACTTTTACAATAAATAAAGATATTGATCCAAAATATAAAATCGGCATTTTTGCAGGTAGCTCTTACGAATGTGCTGTTCGTTTCTCTAGCGATACCAGCCCTTCTTCACCAGATTTACACTCTACTTTAGGTATTGGCTTAAAGCTTTTTGGTGTTGATGGTCCTAAACTTTTGGGTACGGGAACTAACGCTGATTTCATTTTCCAAAACATAGATCGTTTTTTTGCTCGTGATGCACAACAAATGTGCAGTTTTACTACCGCTGGAGTTATCGATAAAGATTACGATTCGTACATCAATAAACATCCAAAATTGGCGTCTATTCTAAACGCCATGAACAAAGAGGAAGCCAGTTGTTTGAGTGCCACGTACTGGGCAATTCTTCCTTTTAAGTTAGGGGAACAACAAATTGTAAAATACCGCCTAGTTCCCGAAGATACGTACCAAGGAGCACCTTTTGACGATAATAATTATTTAGCACTCGACTTACAGCAACGCCTCCGAACTAAATCAGCAAAATTTCGTTTTGAAATTCAGTTACGCACAAACGATAAAACCATGCCTCTAGACGATGCGCAAGCCGTTTGGAGTACCGAGGAAAGTGCATATGTAGCTATTGCAGAATTGTATTTCCCTGAACAGGACATTTGTGCAATTGGTCAACCTGAATTTGGCACAAATCTTTCGTTTAATATTTTCCGCACACTAAAAGAGCACGAACCACTGGGTTCTATTGCAGCGGTTCGAAAAGTAGTTTATGCCGCTAGTTCTGAGGTTCGTCATCAAGCAAACGGACAATCGACTCAAGAACCAGAGAAAGTTAACCGCCCTTTCAAAGGCAATGTAGACGAAAATAGTGATTGTATTGTCAAAGCTGGAATTTATCCTCCTATAGGTGTAACGCGTGTAGGAAATAGTGAAAACGAGTACTTTATTGGCCCATTGGTTTCAGAGCCAGTACCAATGTCAAGCGATAATGCGTACCGCGATGCTACTGGCGCCCTAAAACGACAAGCCGCACAATTTAGAATATATGGTTTCAATGCAGCAGGAAAAGCCATCAAGGAATTAACCGCTGAGAATTCTAAAATTGTCTGGCATTCCCATTTAGCCAATCAAAAGGCTTCTTGGTACCAATTTCAAATTGCGTTGGACATTCCAGATGCTGCTGATGCGCCACCTTCATTACTTCGAAATATTGACGTAAAAGATAGAAACTCACTCATTATTGATGGTGGTTTACAAACAATAAACAAACCAAATGTAACCAAAGGACATCAGTTTGTAGGTAAATTTCAAGAAAAACCAGTATATCTAGGAGAAATGCGCACTGATGAAAAAGGACGTTTACTTATGCTAGGCGGCCACGGAGTTTCTGAAAATTTAAAAGGAGATATTGCCATAACTTTTGCCAATAACGAAGGCTGGTATGATGATATTTCAGACGGACCTGTTACTGCTGAAGTAGAATATAATGGTGTGGCACTTAAAGTAGATCCGGCTTGGGTTGTTTGTGCACCGCCTGATTATGCTCCAATGCAAAAATCAGTAAGAACCATGTGGGATTTAATGCGCGATGTAGCGGTAAATTCAGGTATGATGCCACGCCCAGTTCGACCTTCATTTACCAAGGACATCTTGCCCATTTTTGAACGAATGACAAATTTACAATGGGTCAACGCAGCTTTTGCAGCAGCTTTTGGTTGGGGCGGACAATTTGACTACACCACCTCTAAATGGAAAGTAAGATTGAACGATCCTTCTTCAGCCAATATCGAAATGCGACGTACGATTTCAAATAGTTTTAGAAGATACGGCACCTCAGGAGCAGAAGCACCTCAATTATGGCCTTGGCTTTATGGCGATGCCATTAGCATTCCATCTGTAGGTTCTATGAGACAAAACTCTGTTTTATCAGATTTACAATTGTCTTTTATAGACCAATGGGTCAAAGGAGATTTTGATGCTGATTACATCGACATGACGGGTTGTCCACATGTACCTGAACCTATAACTTTAGATAAATTACCCGTTGCCGAACAGCCAGATATGATGACTAAAGCCGCAATGGAATTTTGTTTGGCAGATGCTTTTCATCCTGGTTGCGAAATGACATGGCCTATGCGAACTGCTGGCATGTACTCCGCACCATTTAGATTACTTCATGCTCCAAAAACGCCTCTGGTTGACAGTAGCTATTATGGCCCAATGATGAACAGCGATGTATTTACTTTAGCCAAAGGACCTTTATTAGGCGGGCAAGTTGCTGGTGGAATTAGTCGCTGGATGGCTATACCTTGGCAAACAGACACTGCTAGTTGTAGAGATGGATACACCTCATCGTACGACCCTTATGTTCCTACGTTTTGGCCGGCTCGTGTGCCCAATAATATTTTAGATGAAGAGCGTTACAATGAAGTAATAAATGACAACAATGCCGAAGAAACACGCAAGCAAGCCTTTGCTTTTCGTAAAATGTGGTTAGACGATTTACCGCTTGACGGCCAGGATCCAACCTACACGAATCAAATTAATAGTATGGTAAAATACTTTGACAAACTGGCGGTTGTACAACCTAGAAAAGGAGTGTCAAACAATGAGAATTTCCCTCCTGAAATGCAAGTAGGAATTACACCTTCTCCAGAGCAAGAAGCCACTTTACTAAAAGAAGCCATCGAGGATTTAGAAAACATCTTAAAAACTAGAAAATCACTTAGTAAAGGCGTTCAAGATACACTTAAGGCCGCAGCAACAGAATTATCACATAGAGAATTGTTTACAGAACAAGACGTATTATCTAATGCAAAAGATCAATTGATTGCTTTAGTTGAAAACGAGTTGTCTGATGATTTTGCCGCTACACCAAGTGTACAAAAATTACTAAATTTACTCACTTCAAAAGCTTCTAAATTGACCAAAGCTAAGCATCCTGGCAACAATAAAATAAGCTTAGCAAGCACAGACAAAGGAAACCGTTTCAGACGTTATTCACCAAAATAATTGTACAAAAGCATTTTACCAATGAATAAAAAATTGGCTACAAAAGTAGATATTGCTATTATAGGCGGTGGCATTGCAGGTTGTACTGCAGCCATCGCTTTATCTAAAAAGTATACAGTCGCTTTAATTGACAAAGCAGCACAACCTGTTGATCGTATTGGCGAATGTTTGCCACCTGCTGCACGACGCATTTTAAAACAGCTAGATCTATTAGAAGTTTTAGAAAACAAAGCTTATCCTGCTAATCAGCAAATACAACAACAAAACACAGGAATGCAATCGTATTGGGGTAGTGATAGTAGCACTATTGTAGATCATTTGCGCAATCCAGATGGTTTTGGCTGGCAATTGAACCGAAAACAATTTGAAGTCTATTTACGATCCAATGCAGAGCAACGTGGCGTAAACTGTTTTTTTGGATATAAACTTCAAACTGCTGCTTATGATAATGATTTATGGACTATTGGCATCAAAACCTCCGAAACGACAACAGAATCAATTGAATTATGCATAACTGCAAAGTTTGTTATTGATGCTAGTGGTAGACAATCGCATTTTGCTCGAACGTTAGGTGTCAAACGCGACATCATTGACAAACTTGTAGCTACTTGGGCCACAGTAGAGAATCACGAAACGATTACAATGAGCACTATTTCATCATGTGAGGAAGGTTGGTGGTACAGTGCACCCTTGCCTAATAATAAAAGGGTTATTGCATTTCAAACCGATGCTGATTTAATAGAACGAACTCAAATAAAAAGTGCAGATTCTTTTTTACAATTGGCAACAGGCAATAAACAGATCGCTAGTATTCTTTCGAAAAACAAGCAACCCATACAATTTCATGGTACGGTGGCTGCAAATTCTAGTAAGCTTCATGAAGTAGCGGGAAAGCAATGGGCAGCACTTGGCGATGCTGCAGTAAGTTTTGATCCACTTTCTTCCCAAGGCATGTTTAACGCCATGGCAAGTGCACTACAACTTACTGATCTCCTACAGAAATATCAAATAATAGAACAGACAAACAGGGCTCAAGAGGCAGTATTTCAAGAGATATACACGCAACAAATGAATCACATTTGGGATTATTACCTCAAACATAAGTCTTATTTTTATGGGCAAGAACAACGCTGGCCTCAGTCTGAATTCTGGAAGAGAAGACAAGTAGCACCATCAAATATTTAAAACCTTTGAGTGAAAGTAAATCGTTAAATCTATTCACAAAAAAAATCGGAACTAAGATAGTTCCGATTTTTTTTTAAAGTATATGACTTTCTATTCCAATATAAAATTCACAGAAACATTAGCTGTAATATTTATTTCTCCTATTGCTAAAGTTTCTCTCGGTTCACTAGCATCCATGCGTTCTACGCTTTTCATAGCAGCATACATAGGCTGTGGATAGTAACTTTGAGAATTATCTGAAATTACAAGTGCCTTACCTACTTTTTGTCCTAAAACCGATACATAATCTTCTGCTTTTAATTTGGCGTCCTTCATAGCTAGCTTTCTTGCTTCTGATTGATATTGCGCTAGCTTAGAGGATTGAAATACTACGGCATCTATTCTATTAATTCCTTGATCTACTAAACCTTCCATCAATTCATCGTACTTTGATAGATCTCGTATAACAATCTCAATGGATTGAACTGCATTGTAGCTGTGTTTCTTTTTTTCATAATCATACTGCGGATTTAAAGCTACGCATTGCGTTTTGAAATCCCCTGCCGGTATGTTCATTTTTTTTATAAACTTGATTACAGCATCAATTTTTTCATCATTTCCTTTTTTAACATCTTTAGCTACATTCCCTTTGGTTTCAACCGAAACATTAATAGTAGCTTGGTCTGGGATGACCTTTACTTTCCCCTCACCATTTACATTGATTTGAGGTGTTGGTTTTACTTCTTGACCATAAGACATAGAGATAAAAAATAGGCTGAATGCTACAATTGCTTTTTTCATTTTTATAATATTTAAGGTTATAATATTGTTTTTACCAAAAGTTATGCCATTAAAGCTTACCTAGCTTTACCATTACAAAAAGAATTACAATAGGAATAGCTAAAACAATCACCATCATCGCATTATCTACAAACATAGCAGGTTGTTTTATTAAAGTAATTAAATAACCGCCTACAGCTCCACCAAAATGTGCCGTATGGCCAATGTTGTCATTCTTGGCACGCATACCATAAATAGAGTACAATAAATACAAGATTCCAAAAATATAGGCAGGCATTGGAATTATAAAAAATATTCCTAACATCATATTGGGTTGTAGTAAAATAGCCGAATACAATATACCTGTCACGGCTCCTGAAGCACCCACGGCTCTATACCCATAGTCATTGTTGTGAAAAACCATAGTAAGCAAACTCCCAAAAATAAGGCTGCCAAAATAAACTAATAAAAATGAATAATTACCCAGTTGCCCTAATACTACCGGAGCAAACATCCACAGGGTAAACATATTAAATAGCAAATGCATCATATCTGCATGCAAAAAACCAGAGGTAATCATTCGGATTTGCTCTCCAGCTTTGATACTTCCTACATGAAATTCGTATTTTCTAAAAAAAGACAAGTCGTTAAATCCTTTGTAACTAAACAATACATTTATAAGTATTAATGCTAATAAAACAGTATTCATGTTCCGTATTTTTTGTGATGGGTAAAGATAGTAATTCTCAAAATACTGATCCATGTGTAAGGGAAATTATATACGCAATCAAAATTAAGTTATATTTGTCAAAAAAAAATCTGCATGCAGTTACTCATTTTTATAATAGCGTATCCGTTTCTTTGGTTCATATCTATTTTACCTTTTCGCCTACTTTATGGTATTTCTGATGGGGTTTACTTTGTGGTATATTACATTATTAAGTACCGCAAAGAAGTAGTTCGTGCCAATATTGCATTGGCTTTGCCACATTTTAGCCAAGAAGAACGTTTACTTATTGAAAAAAAATCATATCATCATTTGTGTGATATGTTTCTAGAAATGATTAAAACAATGACCATTTCATCAGCAGAAATGAACAAGCGTTTTGTTGTAACTAACCTTACAATAATGACCGAATTAGAACAAAAAGAAAAAAGTGTTATGCTTATTGCCTCCCATTATGCCAGTTGGGAGTGGCTGCTTTCTTTTAATCAAAAAGTATCGCTAAAAGGTGTTGGTGTTTATAAAAAATTAGCAAATCAGCATTTTGATAAATTAGTACGTAACATCAGATCTAAATACAACACTGAATTAGTCCCAACCAACAAAACTATCTCTTTAATTGCTGACAACTACCGTAATAATATTCAGTGCATATATGGCTTAGCTAGCGATCAATCCCCTAAAATAGATAGAATATTTCACTGGCAAAGTTTTATGGGTGTTGAAGTTCCCGTACACACGGGACCTGAAATGCTGGCTAAAAAATACGATATGAATGTGGTATTTGCTAAGGTAAAAAAAGTAAAACGCGGGTATTACGAAATGACCATTGTTCCATTGAGTGAAAACGCAAAATCAGCTCCTGATTTTAAAATTACAGAAGCTTACATCAAAGAGGTTGAGAAACAAATTCAAGAGGCTCCTGAATTTTATTTCTGGACTCATAAACGATGGAAACATAGAAGGTAATTATAACGGTCTCCATTTTCCGTTTTCAGTCTTTTTTGATTTAACCTTTGTTTTTTTTTTCAAATAGCAATTGTGAAATTTATTAAGAAAACCAACTTTTTACTAGTTCATCCTCTAGTGGCTGAGCTTCTTTATGAACAAACTCATTGCTAATTGGGTTGTAATCATAATCTAATGCCCATGTTTTATGATTTTCGGCTAACGCTTTGATTCCGTTACACACATATTCAATTTCAGCTGTGGTAGTAGTAGGATGCACAGACATCCTCATCCAACCTGGCTTTCTAATTAAATCTCCAAGAGAAATTTCGTCTATCAATTTATTTGAAGTCTCTTGATCTACATGCAGTAGAAAATGCCCGTATGTACCTGCGCAACTGCACCCTCCACGCGTTTGTATCCCAAATTTATCGTTCAATAATTTTACACCCAAATTAAAATGCAGGTCTTCTACAAAAAAAGAAATAACACCCAGTCTATCTTGATGTTGAGCTGCTAAAATTTTGATATTGGAGACAAGTCCCAAGGAAGAAAAAATATATTCTACAATTTCGTGTTCTCTTTTCAAAATTTGATCTACGCCCATTTGTTCTTTGAGCTGTATGGCTAATGCTGTTTTTATAACTTGTAAAAAACCTGGAGTTCCCCCATCTTCTCGATCCTCAATATTATCAATGTATTTGTGTTCTCCCCAAGGATTTGTCCAACTTACAGTTCCCCCACCAGGGTTATCTGGTACAACATTTTGATACAATTTTTTATTAAAAACTAAGATCCCACAAGTTCCAGGACCTCCTAAAAACTTGTGCGGAGAAAAGAAAATAGCATCTAAATAAGACTCTTGATCTTCCGGGTGCATGTCTATCTTTACGTAAGGGCCTGAACAAGCAAAATCAACAAAACAGAGTCCGTTATGTTGATGCATTAATTTTGCCACTTCATGATATGGTGTTTTGATACCCGTAACATTAGAACATGAAGTGATGGATGCAATTTTAAAAGGTCTTTCTTTATATTTATCCAGTAAAATCAATAAGTTTTCTATGCTAAACAAACCATCTTCAGTAGCTGGAATTACCTCAACATCAGCAATTGTTTCAAGCCAAGACGTTTGGTTTGAATGATGTTCCATGTGCGAAATAAAAACAATCGGCTTTTTTTCGGCAGGAATCGTGATAAAATTCTTTAGGTTTTCAGGAACTTTTAAGCCCAATATTCTTTGAAACTTGTTTACCACACCTGTCATTCCGGTTCCATCTGTTATGAGAACATCATCTGCACTAGCATTCACATGGTGTTTGATAATATGTCTGGCTTTGTGATACGCCTTTGTCATGGCAGTCCCAGAAATGGTGGTCTCAGTATGTGTGTTGGCTACAAAAGGGCCAAATTGATTCATTAATTTTTCTTCAATTGGTCGGTACAACCTTCCGCTTGCGGTCCAATCAGTGTAGACAATTTTTTGTTTCCCGTAAGGAGAATGAAACGTTTGATCAATCCCAATAATCTGCTCGCGAAATTGCTTAAAATAAAGTTCTAAAGTATTAGGTTTTGTTGTAGCTGTCATCTGATTTGTAATTTGAGTTCAAAGATATTCAATTTTGTGAAATAGACTTTTTCAATTGCGTTAAAAAATCGATTTCGTTCGGATAAAATGATTCAAAAAACAAGTTTTAAATTTTAAATTAGAGCAATTTGAGCCATAAAGATGATCTAATTATAAAAAAAGTTCGAAATGTAAAGTACCCGACAAAAGTATCCGAAAAAAGGTTTTAGATTTGAAAATCTATTTTAAAATCTTGAGCTATGAAAAAACTTTTCTATTTATTGTCGTTATTTTTCCTGCTACTTTCTTGCGAAGTTGAAGGCGAATTAACTCGAGATGCCGTAAATGTTGTGCAGCCTGCCAATACACCAACCCTTGCGCAAGGTATTTTTACACCATCACCCGGAATAAGAGTAACGGGATTAGCAAAAATTGTTTTTAACGGTACTCAAAATGAAGTTCGTTTAGAAAATTTCAGTGTCTCTTCTGCCCCTGATTTAAAAGTTTACCTCTCAAGAAGTAATACTCCTAATGACTTTATTAATATAGGAAACCTAAGCTCAGCAACATCTTATGTTATTCCAGCGCAGGTAAAAATTGAAAATTATAAGTTTGTACTTATTCATTGCCAACAGTTTAACCGTGTTTATGCATTTGCATCACTTTCTAATTAACATTTAATTTTATGAAAAAAACAATATTGATCCTAACCATAACCTTAGTTTTTAATATGAACTCCTTCGGACAAGGATGTAGTGACGCTGGTATTTGCTCCATCAGTTCTATTTTTCAAAATGAAAGCGATATAACGCAAAATAACATTGAGTTTGGAACTATTTTTGGTGCTGGCGAAGCAGATGTTACTTACATTTCACCTTATATAACCTACAGCCAAACACTCAATGATCGTTGGACTTTAAGCTCAAAAATTACATACTCCGTTGCAAGTGGTAGCTTTGGTCAGCGCGGTGCTTTTGGAGATGCATATGCACTAGCAAATTACAATTGGAAATCTGAGAAAAAAACCAAATGGAGTTCGCTAATTGGATTTAAGGTTCCTTTAAATAGTTCCAATTTAAAGATTAATGAATTTTCAATTCCACTAGACTATCAATCAAGTTTAGGAACCTTTGACGCCTTATTAGGCATGAGTTTAAGTTATGAAAAGTGGGATTTTAATACCGCCTTGCAAATTCCGGTATTTAATAATAATAAAAATTCATATTTTGCTGAATTTAGTGGTACTACTGATTTTTTTAGTACTAATTTATTCGAACGCAAATCTGACATTCTTTTACGTGGGACTTACACACATCAAACTACCAACAAAAAATTCACTTTCAAACCCAATGTTTTGTTTTTGTACCATTTGGGAGAAGATACATTTGAAAATATTTTTGGTCAAAGAGAGGCAATTGCAAATTCTGATGGATTAACCATAAATGGGAATTTAATAACTGCTTATGCTCTTACAAGAACTAGTAGTTTAGAGTTATCTCTTGCTGCTCCATTTGTGGTCAGGGAAGCAAGACCTGACGGATTAACACGTCAGTTTACAGCTGGAATTATTTATAAAGTTGCTTTTTAAAAAACAAACAAAAACTTTATCTACCACCATTGGCACGCAAATCAGCAATGCATTTCGAGTCTAATTGTGGCTCAGCAGTTGCCGAAACCATGTTATTAATACCACTAACTAACTCGGCAGACCAATACATCAAACACCTTTTTTCAATACAATGCCTTGGATGTGCCGAATCCTCATGATTGCTCTGCAAAGCTGTTCCAAAATTGGTCAGCCCCAAAATATGACCAAATTCATGGGTGATAATTGTAGTTTCTAATATAGTGCGGTTGGGCTCAAGAGGGCTATCGCTGAGTCCTTGAATCGTTTTTTCAAAAATCACAAAAGAGGTATTTCTATAAGCTGTTCCTAACACTAGACCTTCAGCGGTATCTTGTGCTGATTTCCCATCGGCAAAGAAAGCCCATACCGCAAGTTCTGTACCTGAGTTGTATTTTGTCCTGTTTGCGTCTTCAAGAGCAACTATCTGCTGAGTTGTAAAAGTGGCATTGCCAGGAGATGCAATGACACGTTTGATTACATTTATACCAACAGGCTTGAATGTGTGGGCACTAATAAATGCTACAAAATTATTTATTGCTACTGCACTGGGCTAAAAACCATTTACATAAACCACTTCAATCACCAAACTTTTAAATTTTATATCTGATAATAAATCATTTGCAGAACTACCTGTTTGCTGTTTGTTCAAATTTTTATCAACCGGAATTGGATCTGTAATTAAAGTGTTTTCATCACTTGAACAAGAAGTAACAAATAAAAATGAACACAAAACCAGAAGTGCGGAAATTTTTTTCATAGATATAAATTTTAAATCTTTTTTTATTTCGTTTTACAATTCGTCTTTATTAAACAACAGAAAAATCGAAAACCCATATCAAACTAAGTATCATCTACAAAAAAAACACATCTTTAGACTTACAATTGTATTATTTTTAAAAAACCCTTTTGAAAAATACAAAAGGGTTTAAAAATTCTATTCATTAAATACCAACAACTGCTTTAATTTCATCAATAATTCTAAGTGCTAATTGATCTGCTAGCTCTTGAGAGGCTGCTTCGGTATAAATACGAATAATAGGCTCTGTATTTGATTTTCTTAGGTGAACCCAATTTTCGGCAAAATCAATTTTTACACCGTCAATAGTACTGATATCTTCGTTCTTGTATTTCTCTGTCATCGCAACAAGAATAGCATCTACATCAATTTGAGGTGTCAATTCAATTTTATTTTTGCTCATGTAATATTCCGGATACGAAGCACGCAATGCGGAAACCGTCATTTTTTTGTTTGCCAAATGCGTCAAAAACAAAGCTACTCCTACCAAACTATCACGTCCGTAATGAAGCTCTGGGTAGATAATCCCACCGTTTCCTTCACCACCAATAACTGCATTATTTTTTTTCATCAATTCTACTACATTCACCTCCCCTACGGCACTGGCTTCGTAGTTTCCGTTATGTGCGTTTGTAACATCGCGTAAAGCACGAGAAGATGACATATTAGAAACCGTATTTCCTGGAGTTTTACTCAAAACATAATCGGCACAAGCCACTAAAGTGTATTCTTCGCCAAACATTTCACCATCTTCACAAATAAATGCCAAACGATCTACATCAGGATCCACAACAATTCCTAAATGTGCTTTTTCTTTGACCACTAATTCCGAAATATCTGTTAAATGCTCTTTCAAAGGCTCTGGATTATGAGGAAAATGACCATTAGGCTCACAGTAAAGTTCTACCACTTCAACGCCCATTAATTCTAATAATCTAGGAATAATAATTCCACCAGATGAGTTTACTCCATCAACAACAACCTTAAATTTTGCTGCTTTTACAGCTTCAATATCTACTAATGGTAAGTTTAAAACCTCGTCAATGTGTATGTCCATGTAGGCATCATTGATTGTGATAGTTCCTAAATCATCCACATCCGAAAAATTAAAACCTTCGCTTTCCGCAATTTCAAGAATTTTAAGTCCCTCTTCACCATTTAAAAACTCCCCTTTTTCGTTCAATAATTTCAAAGCATTCCATTGTTTTGGATTATGCGATGCCGTTAATATTATTCCGCCCTCAGCTTTTTCAAGTGGTACAGCAACTTCAACTGTTGGAGTAGTTGAAAGTCCTAAATCAATCACATCAATACCCAAACCAATCAAGGTGTTTACTACCAAATTATGAATCATTGGTCCAGATATACGAGCATCACGTCCTACAACTACCGTGATTTTATCTTTCTTACTGTAGTTTTTTAGCCAGGTTCCATAAGCCGATGCAAATTTTACAGCATCAACAGGAGTAAGGTTGTCCCCTACATTTCCACCTATTGTACCTCGAATTCCTGATATTGATTTTATTAAAGTCATTGATATATATTTTATAAATTGAATTTTAAATTTTAAATTGCTGACAAATATAAGAATTGAAGCCTACAAAATAGAAATGAACGTAAAATTTCATGCTATAAATCTTTAAAGCAATCTCATGAATTTCCTAGCACACATTTACCTTTCTGGCGAAAATGATCTACTTAAAATTGGTAATTTTATGGCTGATGGAATTAGAGGAAGTCAATATGAAAGCTACCCATTGGAAATTCAAAAAGGTATTATTTTGCATCGAGCTATTGATACTTTTACCGATGCGCATCCTATCTTTAGAAAAAGTACTAAAAAACTTCATGAAAAATACCATCATTACGCTGGAGTGATTGTGGATGTTTTTTACGATCACTTTTTAGCCAAAAACTGGTCGAATTATTCTAATGAAAAACTAGAAGATTTTGTTGCCCGTTTTTACGGCTCCCTGCATCATAATTACAGCGTACTATCGGAGAAAACAAAAGGCATGATGCCCTACATGATACAACAAAATTGGCTTGTAAGTTACCAAACAGTTGAAGGCATACATGGAATTTTAACCCAAATGGACAAACGCACTAAAAACCAGTCCCAAATGAGATTTGCAAGCAATGAATTAAAAGAATTCTACAGCGAATTTGAAAATGACTTTACTCTTTTTTTTGCTGAATTAATCTCATTTGTAAACCACAAAAAATCAACATTATGAAAAAATTATTTCCGTTACTTTTCCTAATTGCTATTGGATGTAAATCCCAAGAAAAAGCAGCAAATCCCACCGGACTTGTGACTTCAAAAGCAATGGTGGTTTCTGCACGTGAAGAAGCATCTCAAATAGGAGTCGACATAATGAAAAAAGGGGGTAACGCATTTGACGCTATGGTTGCTACCGAACTAGCCTTGGCAGTAGCCCATCCGCAAGCAGGAAATATAGGCGGCGGAGGTTTTATGGTTTATAGAAAAGCAAACGGCGAAACTGGCTCTATTGATTATAGAGAAAAAGCACCTTTGTCAGCCAAAAACGATATGTTTTTAGACCAAAATGGAAATGTTATAAAAGGTAAAAGTACTGCAACAGCATATGCCTCTGGAGTACCAGGAACTATTGCAGGCATTTTTGAAGTACACAAAAAATACGGATCACTTTCTATTAGTGAAATACTAAAACCTGTAATTGCTCTCGCAGAAAGAGGCGTAGTTGTAACACCCAATCAAGCCAAAAGTCTAGCAGCTTTTAGAGCAGTTTTTATTAAAGAAAACGGACCAAATAGCTTATTCTCTCAAGTTTATAAAGCAAACGATACCATCAAATACAAAGCGTTAGCGAATACGCTTAAAAGAATTTCACAATATGGAAAAGAGGAATTTTACACTGGAGAAACGGCCCAAAAACTGATAGCTTTTCTCACTCAAAAGAACGGTGCAATGACTCTTGAGGATTTAAAGAAATACGAAGCAAAATGGAGAAAACCAATTACATTTGATTATAAAGATTTAAAAATAACTTCTATGGCACCACCCAGTAGTGGTGGAATCTGTTTGAACCAAATCATGACTATGATTGAGCCTTATCCGCTTGCGCAAATGGGACACAACAGTCAAAAATCGATTCAATTGATCACCGAAGCCGAACGAAGAGCCTACGCAGATAGAAACTTTTTTCTTGGAGATCCTGATTTTGTAAAAATACCTACTTCTAAATTACTTGATCCTTCGTACTTAAAAAACAGAATGAATACTTTCAGCTTTGACAAAGCAACCAAATCTTCAGATGTTGCACACGGCGAAGTAACAGGATATGAAAGTGATCAAACCACACACTACTCTATTGTAGATTCTTTTGGGAATGCAATAGCCGCAACAACAACATTAAATGATAATTATGGTTCCAAAATATATTGTGATGAACTGGGTTTTTTCTTGAACAATCAAATGGATGATTTTAGTGCAAAACCAGGTGTTCCAAATCTTTACGGTCTTACCGGAAGCAAAGCCAACAGTATTGCCCCTGAAAAAAGAATGCTAAGTTCCATGACTCCCACCATCATCGAAAAAGATAAAAAACTTTACATGGTAGTAGGAACTCCGGGAGGTTCAACCATTATCACATCGGTTTTACAAACTATTTTAAACGTATATGAATTTAATTTAAGCATGCAAGAGGCAGTAGACGCACCCCGTTTTCACCATCAATGGTTGCCTGATGAAATCATATTTGAACCTAATTCTTTCAACAAAGATTTGCTATTGCAACTCAAACAAAAAGGATACTCTATCAATGAAAAAGACAAAGAAATTATAGGTGCTGTAGATGCCATTTTAGTTTTACCCAATGGCAAACTTGAAGGCGGAGCTGACAGAAGAGGTGACAACAAAGCGGTTGGATTTTAAGTTGTAACTAAAAAACCGAAACAATCTTTTTAAATTCTGTTTCCATGAACTTTATCTCAACACTCGAAAACGCGTTTGAACAAAATAGAAATGTAGAAAACGCTTTTGCAATGTCGCAATACATGCGCAATAAGTTTTCCTTTTTTGGTATTCGCACCACCAAAAGAAGAGAACTATTTAAAGAAATTTGGAAACAAAACCAACAAGAAGTACACCATCATTCTGTACAAATTGCTCAAACTCTTTTTAACAAACCAGAACGAGAATTCCATTATTGCGCCATTGAAATTCTAATAAAAGAAAAGAAAAAGGCTTATAGTGTTACTGACATCGATTGGATTGAAAAACTAATATTGCAGCATTCTTGGTGGGATAGCGTTGATACCATCGCTAAATACATTTTAGGAGCTTATTTACAGCAATTCCCCACCGAAACTGAGAACGTTATCATAAGATTTTCAAGTCAAGAAAGTATATGGTTGCATCGTAGTTTGATTCTTTTCCAATTGGGATACAAACAAAAAACGAATTCAGATCTCCTTTTTTGGCTCTGTTTAAAATACGCCAATTCCTCTGAATTTTTCATTCAAAAAGCCATCGGTTGGGCGCTACGTGAATATGCTAAAACAAATCCTGAAGCGATCCTTTTTTTTGTAAATTCGAATAAATTAAAACCTTTAAGCACAAAAGAAGCCCTTAAAAATAGTGGTTCGCTTAAAATAATGTAGCTTTGTGAATCATTTAAAAAATCATGTTTAAAAAATATATTTCAAGGTTAGAAACCGTTATTTCAGTAGCGCAATCTATATTGACTCCCAAACAATTTATCTTTTTATCAGCAGTATTAGTGGGTATTTCAGCTGCTTTTGCAGTAATTGTATTGAAAACTTTTGCTCACTGGGTATTTATTTTTGCAACGTACGTAAGCGGCATTCTAAAACTTGGTTTTCTAACTAGTATACTACCCATCATTGGAATTTTACTTACTATTCTGGTGGTAAAAAACGTATTGGGCGGAAGCATTCAAAAAGGAACTTCTCAAATATTATATGCTGTTGCAAAAAAAGCAAGTATTATCCCTAGGAAACAAATGTATGCCCAAATTGTAACGAGCTCACTCACTGTTGGACTAGGCGGATCAGCAGGTTTAGAAAGTCCTATTGTAATTACCGGTGCTGCCTTTGGATCAAATTATGCTCAAAACTATAAATTAAGCTACAAAGACAGAACTCTTTTGATAGGCTGTGGTGTAGCTGCAGGAATTGCAGCGGCGTTCAATGCACCCATTGCTGGAGTTCTATTTGCCATTGAAGTTTTATTAGTAGATGTAAGCATTGCTGCCTTTACTCCCATCATGATTGCCGCTGCAACGGGAGCATTAGTTTCTGTAATTGTCCTTGACGAAGAAATTCTTTTGTCGTTCAAACAACAACAAAGTTTTGATTACCACAATATTTTATACTACGTACTTCTTGGTATTTTCACTGGATTAATAGCCGTGTACTACTCTAGAAATTTTCAAAGAGTAGAACATTTTTTTGGACGCTTAAAGTTTTCTCCCTTCAAGAAAGGGCTCTTTGGCGCCAGCATTTTAGCACTATTAATCGTCGTTTTTCCAACACTTTTTGGTGAAGGATATGAAAGCATCAAAACCCTTTCAGAGAGTGATCCTAGTAAATTACTAGAACACACACTTTTTAGTGGCTTTAGAAACAATAGTTGGGTGCTTTTACTATTTGTGGGTGCTACTATGATGCTCAAAGTTTTTGCAACCAGCATCACCATCAATAGTGGTGGTAACGGAGGTAATTTTGCTCCTTCTTTATTTTTAGGTTCTTATGTAGGATTCTTTTTTTCTAAATTTCTAAACCTCACAGGACTCACAAAATTACCCGTTAGCAATTTCACACTAGTAGGAATGGCAGGAATATTAAGCGGATTATTTCATGCACCACTAACCGCTATATTCTTGATTGCCGAAATAACGGGAGGTTACAATTTAATGATTCCTCTTATGATTGTGGCTTCTATCAGTTTTGCTATTTCTAAACGTTTTGAAAAACACTCCATGGATGTCAAAAATTTGGTCGAAAAAGGACATGCCTTTACCAGTAATAAAGACACTAATATCCTGTCAACACTCGAGACTAACACTATTATTCAAACTGATTTTTTAACGGTAACTCCAGATGAAAATTTGGAACGCTTAGTAGACCTCATTTCTCATTCGAATCAAGTCATTTTTGGAGTGATTGATGCCCAACAAAACTTACTTGGAATTGTCCATTTTAATGATATTCGCGAAATCATTTTTAACACCTATCGTGTCAAATATACTTTGGTGAAAGAAATCATGACGGCACCTGTAGAAACTATTGCACCCTTTGATAGTATGGAACAAGTTATGAATAAATTCGAAAAGTCGAAAAAAGCATTCTTACCTGTACTTAAAGAGGGTAAATACTATGGTTTTATATCAAAGTCAGTGGCTCTTGAAGCGTATAGAACCAAACTAAAATCCATGACAATAGAGTAACAATATAGAATAAAAAAAAAAGCAGACCTATAAGCCGGATTCTGTATTTCGATTACTCAAAACCCTTATCATTTATCTAGATCCAAAATTACTCTTGGACTCAAGCTATCTACCCTTCAGCAACGGGCGAGAAACCCTTAAATGCTGATATACTTGATATTTCACCGCATAGAGTTTACCTGGTTTCACTACAGCATTACCTGTACATACTTTCTGTTGCACTTGTCCTAATCTCATCCGTAAAGACGAAACCGACGGGTGTTACCCGCTATGCTTCTCTGTGGTGTCCGGACTTTCCTCCCTCTCGCCCATAAAGGCAAGACGACGATAAGGCGGTCTGCGGCGGCAAATTTAGCATTATTAAATCTTTTTATCTCATTTTCTACCACTTACTTTAACAAGACCTTCACAACCATTTCATAATAAAACAGTTACCTTACCATCTTATCCATAAAAACAATACTATGTCAAAAATGTATCATTACGCCAGCGTTTCAAAAGCCTTAGACGAATTAAAAGAAAAAGGATTTACTGTTGATTTTAACATTAACGACCAAGACATTATACAAAACCCGAGTCATTACGAAATCCAACATATTTATAGATATGAAGGGGAATCAAATCCAGATGACGAAGCCACAGTTTACGGTATACAATCCGTTTCAGGACAAAAAGGGGTTTTCGTAGCAGGTTACGCAGCAAATTCAGATAATGATGCTGCCAAAGTTTTACTAGATCTCACCATCAAAGATAGAAATTCTTAATGTTTTTTATCTGTTCAAAAATATGAAAATCAAATTCTAAATATTACTTTATTTTTAGGAGCTTTCTCCAGCTATTCGTTACAATCTTATTCGCCATCCCGAGGTTTCGGGACTGCGCATAAGGATTTTCACTGCTATCTGGGCTAGGAAATCTCGTTAAAAAGAAGTGTACTTTAAAATATAAAATCTTTTATAAATTTTGAAAAATAATGAGCTTTAAAAAATTGGTTAAAAAAACTATATTTTTGTAAAAAAAAAACATATAATTACACTTTAATTATTTGTAAATGAAACTGCGTAATCTATTCCTGATCATTATTTTCTTATTCAATATTAACAATTCATTTGCATGTAAATGTATTGAAGTTGGTAAAGAAAATATAGTTGAATATGGTTTGAATACATATGATATTGTATTTTATGGTGAACTAATAAAACGTGATACTATTAAGCAAACTTATAGTTTTAAAATCATAGAACTTTTCAAAGGAATTTATATTTCAAAGACTATTGAAGGTGTTTCTGAAGGAGGTGATTGTGGTTTATTTCCGGATAAAAAAGGATTATGGATCATCTACGGCAACTTCAATAAAGATTATAAATTATCTTTAAGTATGTGTTCACCCACACAATCGCAAGATTTTGGTCCAGGTTGGCCTTTACCTCCTGAATTTAAGCGTGATAAATTTGGTAAAATCATCGAGCCAACTGAAACTGATTATAAGATCAACGACTTGGAATTCAAAATAGAATCATTAAGAAGTTTTATTTATCAGTTAGAACAATTAAGAGCCTATAAATTATCCCAAAATAAAATTTCGTAAAATGAAAAAAATACAATCTACAACAAAGGAATAATCATTTCTTTGATTATCAATATGCTATTATTTTCAATTCTAATTTACATTTTTGCAAGGAAAAGATTTTCTTCAAATAAACAAATTAGTAAATAAACAAATCAACAAAAAACCTATATTTGCTATCCAATAAAAATGCTATGGAACAATTTGTTGTATCGGCCCGTAAATATCGTCCACAAACTTTTAAAGATGTTGTAGGACAAAAAGCCATTACAAGCACTTTGCTCAATGCTATAGAAAGCAACCATTTAGCATCGGCCTTGTTGTTTACAGGACCTCGTGGTGTGGGTAAAACCACTTGCGCACGTATCTTAGCTCGTAAAATCAATCAGCCTGGATATGATGATCCTACCGAAGATTTTGCTTTCAATGTTTTTGAACTAGATGCCGCTTCAAACAATTCTGTAGATGACATTCGTAATTTAATTGACCAAGTTAGAATCCCACCCCAAACAGGGCAATATAAAGTATACATTATAGATGAGGTTCACATGTTGTCCTCAGCAGCTTTTAATGCCTTCTTAAAAACATTAGAAGAACCACCTAAGCACGCCATTTTTATTTTGGCCACGACCGAAAAACATAAAATCATCCCGACAATACTTTCTCGTTGTCAGATATTTGATTTCAAAAGAATAACCGTAAAAGATGCCAAAGAACATCTTGCCGAAGTCGCTACCAGTCAAGGCGTAATTTTTGAAGATGATGCTTTGCACATCATAGCTCAAAAAGCGGATGGTGCCATGCGTGATGCCCTTTCTATTTTTGATAGAGTCGTTTCTTTTTGCGGCAAAAACTTAACCCGTCAAGCCGTTACTGAAAACTTGAATGTGCTTGATTACGAAACGTACATCAACGTGACCAACTTAATTTTGGAAAACAAAATTCCAGAATTATTAATGGCTTTTAACGAAATCCTTGCCAAAGGTTTTGATGCGCATCATTTTGTATCAGGATTGGCATCTCATTTTAGAGATTTGCTAGTATCTAAAACTCCAGCTACTTTAACTTTGTTAGAAGTAGGAGAACAAGCCCAGCAAATGTATGGTGCACAAGCTCAAAAATGCACTCAAGATTTTTTATTAAAAGGAATCGATATTGCTAACGATTGTGATTTAAAATACAAATTGAGTCAAAACCAGCGACTGCTTGTAGAACTTTGTTTGATGCAACTTGCCTCTATCACTATTGATGGAGAAAAAAAAAAGTTGAGCAATATATAATTCCACCCACGTATTTTAGAAAAAACGACTACTCCATAAGTGTCGCAAAAAAAATAGAAACGGCGGTAACCTCTAACTCTGCCACTGAAAGTAAACCAGGAATTCCAGCTGAGACTACAATACAGCAGCCCACTAAAGTAATTCCAACTCCTGTTGCTGCTACTCCCGTTTCAAATACTGGAGAACCAAAAGTTTCTGCATTTTCACTCGCAAGTATTCGGGCAAAAAAAGCACTTGAAGAAAGCAGTAAAGGAATAGTAAAAGAAACATTACACTTACCAACCGAATCTTTTACAGAGACTGAAATGCTAGTGTATTGGAACAAATATGCGCAACGATTAGGCGACAAGGGATTTAAAATAATGGAATCGTTATTGCTAATAAACGACCCAAAACTAGACGGAACTGCAATTACTATTGAACTGCCAAACGAAGGTTCAAAGCTAGATTTTGAAAGTCAACTACACGGATTGTTAGGCTATTTAAAAGGTCATTTACACAATCATGACATTACTATAAACGTAGTTGTAAACGAAACTATTGAAACAAAAAGAAGTTTTAACGACCAAGACCGCTACAACAGGTTACTACAAATAAATCCAAATATAGAGCTTTTACGCACCACATTTGGATTAGATTTAGACGCTTAATTACAAGAAGAAAACGTTATATTTTACCGTAATACATGGCTTTTACAATTCCATCAGACAGACCTATTTTAGGCACATAAATATTTCTGGCACCACTCCATTTCATAGCATTCATATAAATGCGAGTAGCAGGAATAATTACATCAGCTCGATCTGGGTTTAATCCCAATTCTGATATTCTTTGCTCATAAGATAAAGAACTTAAGAAAGAATATTGCGAATTCATGTAGATGTAAGACAATGGTTTTTCCTGAATTTTACCCGATAATTTAAATAATTTATTGATGTTTCCACCAGATCCTATAAGTGTAACCTCGTCATATTCTTGAGTGTTGGTTTTAATCCATTTCTCAATTTCATTCCACACTACATCGCAAACCATATTATTAAGTAAGCGTACTGTACCTGCTTTGAAAGACCTAGAGGTTATCATTTTACCATTGGAAAACAAAGTAAATTCGGTACTTCCACCACCCACATCTACAAATAAATAGGTTTGATCTGATTTTAATAAATGATGTAAATCAGTTGAAGCAATAATGGCAGCTTCTTTTTTGCCATCAATAATTTCAATTTTTATGTCGGCCTTTTTCTTTATGATAGCAACAACCTCTTTGCCGTTATACGCTTCGCGCATGGCCGATGTTGCAAATGCCATATAACGCTCTACTTTGTGTACCTTCATCAGCAAGTTAAATGCTTTCATCGCATCGCACATTCTATCGATATTCTCTGCAGAAATTTCACCCACTGTAAAAGCATCTTGCCCTAAACGGATAGGTACCCTCACAAGGGAACTTTTATTAAATTGCGGTTCTTTGCCGTCTTGTTCCACAATATTGACAATTAACAATCGCATTGCATTTGAGCCAATATCAATTGCAGCGTATTTTTTTATTTGAATCATATTTCTTGTATTTGAAACTCCTGATCAAGGTGACGGATCCCGTTCAGGTTAAAATTATAATTGGTAAAACAAAAACTATGCTAAATTTTCTTTCTTAGTAGCATCCTCTAGTTTTTTTTCATAATAACGGTACGTTTCTAGCTGCGCTCTAAAGATAGGATTATGGTTTCGAGGGCGATATTTGTTATCAAATTTATGAGAATGAAACCTTGCTTTTACGTTTCCTTTCCAGCCAATATCAAAATTGTCAATCAGTTCTTTTTTAATATCTTGATCATAAATAGGACAGGTAACTTCTACCCTACCATCTAGATTTCGAGACATAAAATCAGCCGATGAAATATAGACTTCTGTTTGACCTGCATTTCCAAAAATATACACTCTTGAATGTTCTAAGTAATTATCAACAATACTTATAGCCTCGATATTATCACTCATACCCGGAATTCCAGGAATTAAGGAACATATACCTCGTACTTCAAGCTGAATTTTCACACCTGCTCGACTGGCTTCATAAAGTTTATCAATCATGGCAAAGTCAGACAAACTATTCATTTTTAGTTTAATATGCGTTTTTCTTCCTGCAAGTGCGTGTATGATTTCCCTGTCAATTAATTTCACAAACTTAGTTCTTGTGTAATGTGGGGAAACAATTAAATGTTTGTAACGATGTACTCTATAATTAATATCAAAAAATTCAAAAATTCTCATGATGTCTTTCAAGATCTGCTGGTGGCTAGTAAACAAAGTTACATCTGTGTAGACCTTTGCGGTTGACTCGTTAAAATTTCCCGTTGAGATAAAACCATAACGTTTTATTTTATAGTTTTCTACTCTTTCAATAACACATATTTTACTGTGAACTTTCAATCCCTTAATTCCAAAAATAAGTTCAATACCTTCCAGTTGCATTTGCTCTGCATAAGAGATGTTTGAAGCTTCGTCAAAGCGGGCTTGTAATTCTATTTGAACCGTTACTTTTTTTCCGTTTTTGGCAGCATTAATTAAGGAACTAATGATTTGAGAATTCTTGGCTAAACGGTATAATGTAATCTTAATTGAAATTACTTTTGGATCAAGTGCAGCCTCACGCAAAAACTTAGTCAAATATGAAAAAGATTGGTAAGGAGCATTCAGCAAATAATCTTTTTCACTGATTTTTTCTAGCATGCTTCCCTCTAAACTTAAACCCGGAATAGGCAACGGCGGTTTAGTTTCATACAATAAATCATACCTACCTAAATTAGGGAAGTCCATATAATCTCTTCTGTTATGGTAGCGACCGCCAGGGATTATACTATCTGTTGAAACAATTTTCATTTTATCTAGAAAGAATTTTAAAGTATCCTCTTCAATCAACTGATCGTAGATAAAACGTACCGGCTCCCCTATTCTTCTATCTTTTACACTCAAAGAGATTTTTTCAATCATACTTTTACTTAAATCACTGTCAATGTCAAGTTGCGCATCTCTAGTGATTTTTATCATATGCGCGGATACACTTTCGTAATCAAAAATATTGAAAATATTATTTAAGTTATGACGAATAACATCATCTAAAAGTATAATGTATTGCTTTTCATCATGTGATGGCAGGACCACAAAACGGTTAATGGTTTTAGGGATTTCAATGACAGCATACCTAACTTCGTCATCTCTTTTCATAACCAGTTTTACGGCTAAATAACCAGAAGTATCCTTAAGTACTGGAAATTCAGCCAAATCATTCAAAATGATAGTCACCAACTCAGGACTCACTTTTTGAATAAAAAAATCTTTCAAGAAAATTTCTTGTTCTACAGAAATATCTGCTTCGGTGATGATGAAAATATTTTTTGTTTCTAGTTCACTTTCTATAATGTTTAGAATTCGTAAACTTTCTGATTGTTGCTCAATAACAATTTCAGTAATATCTTTTACCAGTTGTTGTGCCGAAATTCCTCCTAGGTATTTTTCACCAGTGATTCCGGTTAAACTTAAACGTCTTATGGCTGCAAAACGAACTCTAAAAAACTCATCTAAATTATTCGAAAATATGCCTAAAAAACGCAAACGGTCTAGTAAAGGAACCGAAGGGTCACCCGCCTCTTGCAAAACCCTTGCATTAAAAGCCAACCAACTTTTTTCTCTATCAATATATTTGTATGCTAACGTTTTATTCATTTTAAATCTTTGGGAAATAATATATGTTCTGTTTTACCTTTTTTTATAGTTTTCCAATGGGTCGTATCAAATTTCAAAAAAACAAATCCTGAGGTAGGAACGTTATCTATGGTCACATCCCCGTAACGATTGACAAAATCAGTGATGGCTTCGTTGTGACCAAAAATCATCAAACTCTCTATGTCATCTGGACAGGACTCAACCACTTTTTGGAGTTGTTTTCTATCAAAGGTATAAAGGTCGTCTTTGTAAATGATACTGTCAAGCGGAAACAAAAAATTTTGTGCAAAAATTAACGCCGTATTTGTAGTTCTTTTTGCAGTACTGCACCATATAGTAAATGTTTTTGGCAACAAAGACTTGACGTGACCAGCCACAAAATGGGCATCTTTCATGCCATTACATGTTAATACTCGATCTTTATCCTGAACGGGGACCTCCCAACTCGACTTTGCATGCCTAACCAAAATTAAATTTTTCATACTTTACATTATTTGGCATTAATTAATTGATTCAACTTGGACTAAAAGTAAAACCAAAGTACAAAAAAAAACGTATTTATTTGTAAGGCAAGTTATATATTACAAATATTTAAATTTCAAAGCTTTAGCAAATTAATTAACTATCATTTTATAATTTATAAAAATCAAAAAAAACAACAAATAGAGATTTTAGTCATTTTTTTTAAAAACAAAATAAAATTAGATCTTAATTTACATAGAACAATATCATTTATCTACAAAAACTAGTCATTTGTCGGCTATTTAGGTCATTAAAAGAGTATTATTTGTATTAAATAAATAATAATTATCTTTGTTATTAAAAATATAATGAGACAATTGGCTTTTTTTTTAAAATAAAAAACCAAAAAAAAAGATATAAATTGAAATCTTTTAAATAAAGATTAATCCAAAATATAAGAATACACAAAACATGAAAAACCATTACTTTCATTCCGGTACTAAAAATAAAGTTTCTTTACTCAAGTTTTTTGTTTTAACTCTATTTTTAAACTTCATCTTTACTGAAAGTTTGTATAGCCAGATATGTGGAACTCCCGGCGTAGATGGTCCGGCTAATATAACTAGTTCCGTTAATACTTACTATCCTACTCTTCCTAATGACCCCAATTTAAATACTGGAGCGCAAGCAATTAGACTTGGCTCTGTACCCAGTACCGATGCAAGTGGTAACAGTTTTGGGACAACTGCTATTGCAGCTGGTGATCTTTTGCTTATCATCCAAATGCAAGATGCAGAAATTAATTTTACAAATACTACATCTTATGGATCAGGATCAATTACTTCTGTAGATGGACTGGGTGGTTCAGGATATACAAATATTGGTAATACAGGTATTTATGAATATGTTATAGCAACTAATAGTGTACCGCTAACAGGTGGTAATTTAACATTTAAAGGAGCAGGACCTACTGGAGGGATTATTAATAGTTTTTTTAATGCTGCTGCAACTACTACTAGAGGAAAACGAACATTTCAAATTATTAGAGTCCCACAATATTCAAATTTAACACTTACTACAAATATTACAGCTCCACCATTTAATGGGACCTCGGGAGGTGTTATTGCCTTTAACGTCTCTGGCACCTTTAATTTCAATGGTAGAACGATTGATGGTAACGCAAGAGGATTTCGTGGAGGTTATAGTCCACGTGCCAATTCAGGTGCTAACAATTCAACTAATTATGTTGGCCTTGCATCCGATACATCAATATCTGGTAAAGGAGAGGGAATAGCTGGCACACCCAGATATATGTGGGATGGATACAATCAAGTAGATAATGGTGTTGAAGGAATGCCAGGTGGATCAGCAGGAAGAGGAGCTCCAGGAAACGCCGGTGGGGGTGGTAACGATCACAATGCCGGTGGTGGTGGTGGTGGTAATGGAGGTTATGGAGGATTAGGAGGAAAAGGTTGGCAAGGTGGTACTGGAGATGTTAGTCCTTTGACAGGTGGTGGCCGACCAGGATTTACATCCTATACAGGAACTGTGGCTCCATTAAACCGCTTAGTTATGGGAGGCGGCGGAGGAGCTGGTGATGCAAATAATGCCACAACTGGTGTAAAAGGTGGCGTAGGTGGCGCAATTATTATAATAAATGCGGGTACTACTACTGGCACAGGATCTATCTTAGCTAATGGTGGAAATGGAGCATCAGGTGCTTTCGGTGGATCACCTGATGGCGCAGGTGGTGGAGCTGCTGGAGGAAGTGTATTTCTAAACGTAACAAATTCAAGTACAGCATCAATAACCATTCAAGCAAGAGGTGGAAATGGTGGTAATACAGAAAATGATGGCACTAACCAACACGGACCTGGTGGTGGTGGTGGTGGTGGAATCATTAAATATAACGTAACAGGAGGAACTGTTTCGACTAATGTGAACCCTGGTTTAGCAGGATTAACTAACAATGGTGGAACTGGTGCCATCAATCATGGTGCAGTTAATGGTGGCACAGGTAATTCCTCTACATTCATAACATCTGATTTACCACAATATACTCAAATTAACTCAAATTGTTTTCCTTCTTTACAAACCAGTGTACAATCTATAACGAAGTCAGTATGTAACACTGTAAATAATGAAATTGTTTATAGTATTGAAATTAGAAATACTGGTTCAGGCAGTGCTGCAGGGGTATTACTAGATTTTGTGTTGCCAACTGGTATAAATTTTGTTTCAGCTAGTGCTTCCTATTCGGTAGGAGCTTCAGGTCCTTCTGGAGCACTAACTAATACGGGAACATCAAGCAATCCTTTATTAGGAAGTTTTACTATTGCTCTTGACGCTACAGTAACAATAACCTTGAGAGGTATAGTGACATCCTCTACAACAAATGGTATTAATAATGTTGTAGCACAAGCTTTATATAGAGACCCAACTAGGACTTCAGCCAACCCAAATAGAAATATTACGGCATTTACAAATTCTTATGGGACTGCAAATAAAACATACGAGGGATTCAATCAGGCAAATGTCAATGGAACAAACTTTAATGGTGTTCTATCAAATGTGACAGTTGATGATGTTACTATTCTATCTTTACCAGTAGCACCAAATGCAACTGTAACGCAGCCTACTTGTTCCAGTCCCTTAGGTAGTATAACTGTAAGTTCTCCTCCTAATGGCACTGGCACATCCTATTCGTTGACAGGAATAAATCCTGCCAGTGCCACAATAACGAATTCAACTGGTGTTTTTTCGAATTTAGCATCAGGTACTTATCAGCTCACAACTACTAATTCAAATAACTGCACTTCAACATCTAGCCCTTTTACAGTTGATGCACTTGCAGGAGCACCATCAACAACTGGGGTCTCTATATGTATTGGTGGATCAGGAAGTTTAACTGCCGCAGGATGTAATGGTAGTACTGTTCCAAATTGGTACACACAACCTAGCGGAGGCACTCCTATTTTTAGTGGTTCGTCCTTTAACCCAGTAGGAGTAACAGGATCAGGCCTAGCCAATACTAACACTGCTGGTACGACGGTATTTTACGTGTCATGTGGAAATTCACCATGTAGGACATCTACAAGTTTTATTATCAATCCTACACCCTCAATAACAAATACTACACCTGGATCTAATTGTGGGCCTGGTACTGTTACTTTAAGTGCATCAGCTTCTTCAGGGGTCTTAAATTGGTTCTCAGCAGCTTCTGGAGGAACTGCAATAGCTACAGGAAATAGTTTTACCACACCAAATATTTCAGTGAGCACACAATATTTTGTTAATGTTACCTCAAATGGTTGTACTTCATCAAGAACAGCTGTTTTAGCAACAATTAACACTATCCCAACAATAACTTCAACTACACCCGGATCAAGATGTGGATCAGGAACAGTACCGCTACAAGCTACAGCATCTGCGGGTACAATTAATTGGTATGCAAATGCTCAAGGTGGAACTTTGTTAGCATCTGGTACAACATTTACTACTCCAATTATTAATGCAACGACAACATATTATGTGGAGGCTATTGCAAATGGCTGTGCATCTAGTTCAAGAATTGCCGTAGCAGCAGTTGTAAATGAAGTTTCTACATTAGTTTTAACTAGTGGCACTCAAAATCAAAGTATTTGCAATGGATCTGCCATATCAAGTACTCAATATACATATGGTGGAAGCGCAACTACCGTGACCGTTACAAATTTACCACTAGGACTTTCTTCTAATATTAATACAACGAATAAAACAGTAACTATTAGCGGTACTCCTACCGCTTCGGGTACTTACACCATAACTACTTCGGGTCATAGTTCACCTTGTAATGCTACAATAATTAATGGAATAATTACCTTTTCCCCTCAAAATACGACCGCAGCAGGTACAAGTCAAACCGTTTGTATCAATACGCTAGTAACAAATATTACGCACGCTACAACTGGTGCAACAGGAATTTCAAATGCTGGAGTTTCTGGTGCTAATGGGTTGCCAGCAGGAGTTTCTGCTGCATGGGCATCGAACACAATTACAATTAGTGGTACTCCAACAGCTTCGGGAACATTCAACTATAGCATTCCATTAACAGGTGGTTGTGGTACAGTGAATGCTACAGGAAGGATTATTGTGACACCAGCTAATACAGCAGGAACTGCATCAAGTACGCCAACGTTGTGTATCAATACGCTAGTAACAAATATTACGCACGCTACTACTGGTGCAACAGGGATTTCAGATTCTGGCGTTTCAGGTGCAAATGGTTTGCCAGCTGGAGTTGCTGCTGCATGGGCATCGAACACAATTACAATTAGTGGTACTCCAACAGCTTCGGGAACATTCAACTATAGCATTCCATTAACAGGTGGTTGTGGTACAGTGAATGCTACTGGAACAATAACAGTTACACCAAACAATACAGCAGGAACTGCATCAAGTACGCCAACGTTGTGTATCAATACGCTAGTAACAAATATTACGCACGCTACTACTGGTGCAACAGGGATTTCAGATTCTGGAGTTTCAGGTGCAAATGGTTTGCCAGCTGGAGTTGCTGCTGCATGGGCATCGAACACAATTACAATTAGTGGTACTCCAACAGCTTCGGGAACATTCAACTATAGCATTCCTTTAACAGGTGGTTGTGGTACAGTGAATGCTACTGGAACAATAACAGTTACACCAGCTAATACAGCAGCAACTGCTTCTTCAACGCCAACGTTGTGTATCAATACGCTAGTAACAAATATTACGCACGCTACAACTGGTGCAACAGGGATTTCAAATTCTGGAGTTTCAGGTGCAAATGGTTTGCCAGCTGGAGTTGCTGCTGCATGGGCATCGAACACAATTACAATTAGTGGTACTCCAACAGCTTCGGGAACATTCAGCTATAGTATTCCTTTAACAGGTGGTTGTGGTACAGTGAATGCTACTGGAACAATAACAGTTACACCAGCTAATACAGCAGGAACTGCTTCTTCAACGCCAACGTTGTGTATCAATACGCTAGTAACAAATATTACGCACGCTACAACTGGTGTAACAGGGATTTCAAATGATGGCGTTTCAGGTGCAAATGGTTTGCCAGCTGGAGTTGCTGCTGCATGGGCATCGAACACAATTACAATTAGTGGTACTCCAACAGCTTCGGGAACATTCAGCTATAGCATTCCATTAACAGGTGGTTGTGGTACTGTGAATGCTACTGGAACAATAACAGTTACACCAAACAACATTGCAGGAACTGCTTCTTCAACGCCAACGTTGTGTATCAATACGCTAGTAACAAATATTACGCACGCTACTACTGGTGCAACAGGGATTTCAAATGCTGGAGTTTCTGGTGCAAATGGTTTGCCAGCTGGAGTTGCTGCTGCATGGGCATCGAACACAATTACAATTAGTGGTACTCCAACAGCTTCGGGAACATTCAACTATAGCATTCCATTAACAGGTGGTTGTGGTACAGTGAATGCTACTGGAACAATAACAGTTACACCAGCTAATACAGCAGGAACTGCATCAAGTACGCCAACGTTGTGTATCAATACGCTAGTAACAAATATTACGCACGCTACTACTGGTGCAACAGGGATTTCAAATGATGGCGTTTCAGGTGCAAATGGGTTGCCAGCTGGAGTTGCTGCTGCATGGGCATCGAACACAATTACAATTAGTGGTACTCCAACAGCTTCGGGAACATTCAACTATAGCATTCCATTAACAGGTGGTTGTGGTACAGTGAATGCTACTGGAACAATAACA
>NZ_VHLM01000060.1 GCF_009764685.1 Flavobacterium sp. I-STPP5a
ACTGGTGCAACAGGGATTTCAAATTCTGGAGTTTCAGGTGCAAATGGTTTGCCAGCTGGAGTTGCTGCTGCATGGGCATCGAACACAATTACAATTAGTGGTACTCCAACAGCTTCGGGAACATTCAGCTATAGTATTCCTTTAACAGGTGGTTGTGGTACAGTGAATGCTACTGGAACAATAACAGTTACACCAGCTAATACAGCAGGAACTGCATCAAGTACGCCAACGTTGTGTATCAATACGCTAGTAACAAATATTACGCACGCTACAACTGGTGCAACAGGGATTTCAAATGATGGCGTTTCAGGTGCAAATGGTTTGCCAGCTGGAGCTGCTGCTGCATGGGCATCGAACACAATTACAATTAGTGGTACTCCAACAGCTTCAGGAACATTCAGCTATAGCATTCCTTTAACAGGTGGTTGTGGTACAGTGAATGCTACTGGAACAATAACAGTTACACCAGCTAATACAGCAGGAACGCTTTCTGGAACACAAGCAGTTTGTGTGGGGTCTTCTACAACTTTCTCTGCTACAACAACTGGTGGAAATTATACTTCTAGTGCCACTGCAGTAGCTACTGTTGATCCTTCAACAGGAGTAATTACAGGAGTTGACCCAGGTACAGCTACCATAACATATACCGTAACTGGAACTGGTGGTTGTGCTGATGCTACCGCTACAAGAACCGTTACCGTGACACCATTGAACACGATTGCAACAGGTACCAATCAAACGGTTTGTATCAACTCGGCGATAACCAATATTACTCTTGCTACTACAGGTGCTACTGGAGCTAATTTCGCTGGCTTGCCAGCAGGTGTAACTGGTTCATGGGATTCGAATGTGGTTACTATTAGTGGAACTCCAACTGGACCTGGTGCATTTAATTATACTGTAACTACCACTGGTGGATGTACTCCTGAAACAACAAGTGGAACAATTACCGTATATGCACCGACTGTTACTTTAACAGGAACAACTTCAATCGCTGAAAATTCAGGAAGTAGTACAATTCTAACAGCTACATTATCCACTACAACTATCAGTGATGTAACTATTTCAATCTCATATTCAGGAACAGCTATATCTAGTTCTGATTATACTGCGAATAGTACAATTATAACTATACCGTCGGGATCAACTACTGGTACTGTAACCATTACTCCAATAGATGACAATATCAACGAAGGGTCAGAAACAGTTATTGCAAATATTGACAGCGTAACTGGAGGTTGTGCAACAGAATTAGGCAGTCAATTTGCAACTGTAACTATAACTGATGATGATGCTTTGCCTACCGTGGCAACAATCACTCCTGCTTCGGCTACCGAAGGATCTAATGTAGTATTCAGCTTCACATTGAGTAACCCTTCTGATCAAGCGACTACCTATACTTTTGTGTTGACTAATGGTACTGCGGGAAGTGCTGATTACATTACTACAAACGTTGAAGTAAGAGTTCCTGCTGGCGCAACTACGGGAACCGTAAGTGTACCAACAACTGTTGATACTATTGATGAAAATGACGAAGACTTTACCATTGCTGTTGGAACCATCAGTGCTACAGGTACGATTTTGGACAATAACAATGCATTAATAGTTGCGGTAGATGATAATATAGGACTAGTAAATGGCATAACAGGTGGTGAAATAGGTATCAACGTTATAAATAATGATACTCTAAACGGTATCCTATTATCACCTACTGATGTAGTAATAACTTATATCCCCAACGGCCCCATTACAGTTAGCTCTGATGGAAAAATCAGAGTATCTCCAAATACACCAGCGGGACAATATACAGTTCTGTACACAATCTGTGAGGCTAAAAATCCAAGTAATTGCTCTATTGGAACAGTTAGAGTAACTGTAGAAAGTGCTAACATAATATTAGCAGATGATATGTACACTAATTTAAGTTGTAATACAGCAGGTATTATAGGTAATATATTAACAAATGATACTTTAAACAACAGTCCAATAGTTCCTGAAACTATCAATTTGACTATATTGTCTGGACAAAATGCAAATATAACATTAGACAATTTAGGAAACCTGAGCATAATAAATAACCTAGCATTGGGACAATATGACTTGACTTACCAAGTTTGTGACAGAATAAATCCATTGAACTGTAAAACTGCAAAAATAACTCTTGTAATAAAAGATAATGTTTCACCTATAATAATTCAACTACCAGCAACATCAACTGTTTCATGTGGGACAACACTTAATTTTGCACAAGCTGTTGCAACTGATAACTGTGGAGCTGTAAGTTTGAGTTTTATTGACACTACAACTACAGGAAATTGTGCTGGATCGTATACTGTAACAAGAACTTGGACTGTAATAGATACTGCTGGTAATACAACAACAGCTTCGCAAATAATAAACGTTCAAGATAATCAAGGACCTGTTACCGCAACCGTTTTCCAACGAAATATAAATGTTAATTGTGATGCAATTCCAGTGAAACCTGAGTTGATATTTACTGATAATTGTTCAAGTGTTACATCAAATAATTACACTGAAACAATAAATAACAATAGCTCTAATTCATATACAATTATTAGGGAATGGCTGGTAGCAGATACTTGTGGAAATACATCTAGATTCACACAAAATGTGAATGTAACTAATACAAATGGACTTCAAACAATTGAAAGTTCTGCTTGTAATGGAGATACTGGTATAATAAATATGAATAACTTACTCCCTAGTGGAACTCCTATAAATGGAACCTGGACTGATATAGATAATACAGGCGCTTTGCAAGGAAATCAATTTAATCCTTTTGGTCAAAGTATAGGTGACAAAGTATTTGAATATAAAGTAAGTAATACAACCTGCCCTACTACTGTAAGAATAACTATTAAAGTTAATGATGATTGTTTAGTACTTGCATGTGGAACCGTTGAAGTTTTTAATGCTATATCCGCAAATAATGATAGTTTAAATAACAAATTGGTAATTAAAAATATTGACAACACCTCTTGTTATCCGGAAAATAACTTAGAAATATATAATCGTTGGGGAGTATTAGTTTTTGAAACAAAAAACTATAACAACCAAAACAATTATTTTGATGGTTATTCTCGAGGAAGAACGACTATTAAAGATACTGCTGGTTTACCAACTGGTACTTATTATTATATTTTAAACTACACCGCAATTGACAAGGATGGTAATACTCAAATTAAAAAACTAGCAAGTTATTTATATATCAATCGATAGATAAATCTTAAACTGATTTAAAACCTGAAGTATATTCTTCAGGTTTTTTTTTAGATAATCCATAACAACAAGAATTAAAATACCTATTATGAATCACCGAAAGTTAAAGCATGATCAAAAAGTAAAACAATTGATGCTCTTTTTTGTATCAACAATAAACCTATTTGGCAACATTTTGAACGTCAAAAATAACTCTTATCACATTAAATTCTAAAATCGTTCCATATAGTTGATAAAAGACTATAAAGAACAGTACATTACAAATACTTGAGGTACTTTATTTTTCCATATCTCGTACAAATTCTAACTTAGATATAGAAACATCACAAAAACGATTTGAAACAAAAAAGCTACCTCATAAATGAGATAGCTTCAAAAAAAATTAAAAAATCTTAAATTCTAGCAAATAAATTTGTAAAATATTTTCTACCATTTGTAGGATGTTCTCTAACTGCTAAACCAAAGTGAGTAAAATTACCTTCTATCACTGCTTTGTGCCCTGGACTAGCTAGCCATGCATTAAGTACAGATTGAGGTGTACTATAATTATAAGCTACATTTTCACTTACTGTTTTAGCTCCTAAGGTCTGAATAATATTTTCAGATCTTTCTACAAAATTATTATGATTAACAACATTATTTTCGATCATGTAATTATCATGTTCCTCAGATTTAAAGGACATATGATTAATCTTAAAAAGTGGATTTAAACCTTTACTAACTCTGTATGAATTTATTAAATCCATCGTTTCAATTTCAAAAGCACTATACGAAAAATTAGAAACTTTTTGTGCTCTAGGCTCGTTAATTTCTTCATCTGAACTATTAGATGAACATGAGGCTGATATACATACCACTAAACTTAGCAATAATGTACGAAGTAATTTTGTAGTCATAATCGAGTAGGTTAAACTTAAAGTCGATTGTGGGGCAACAAACTTTAAAATTAGTAATCTAATTTTATTTTCTTACTCAAATATAGGTAAAAATACCGTTATAAGGCAAATAAAATCGACCAACTACTTCATAAAAACAAAATTGTAAGTTTTTTAATGACTAAGGAGCGAGTCTGTCCATTTTCCAAGATTGATCATTTTGAAAAATATAACGTATTCTGTCATGTAAACGGTTAGGACGACCTTGCCAAAACTCAACTTCTGAAGGATTTACAATAAAGCCTCCCCAATATTCAGGTCTTGAAATAGGCGTATTTGCAAATTCTTTTTCTAGCTCTAAAAGTCTCGTTTCCAAAACTGCTCTTGACGAAACAACTTCACTTTGGTTAGATACAATTGCCCCAAGTTTACTACCGTCTGGTCTTGAATCAAAATAATTATCTGAAATCATTTCAGAAGTTTTACGAGCTACTCCTTTAATAATTACCTGACGTTCCATAGTGTGCCAAAAAAATGACAAACAAACTTTATCATTCTCAATAATAGCCCTACCCTTTTCTGAATTATAATTGGTATAAAAAATGAAACCTTCTTCAGAAAACTTCTTTAATAAAACGACTCTCGCTCTAGGAAAACCATCCAAACCAATTGTTGATAATGTCATGGCATTTACCTCACTATCTCCTCCATAGTCTTCAACTTCATGAAACCATCTATTAAATAAATTTATAGGATCTTGTGGAATGTTACTTTCTAAAAGTTCACTCTTATCATATGACTTTCTATAATCACTTAAATCATTCATTATCGTATAGTTTAAATAGTGTTTTTATATTATTTGTATTTTAAAATTCGAAGCTTTTACCGTCGTCACCAAGTAATACATTAGGAAAAACAGTTTCTGCTTCTTGCTTGAACATTTCAATACTTTCATAGCGTGTTGAATAATGTCCTAGAACTAATTGTTTTGCATTAGCTTTCAGGGCAATTAAAGCAGCTTCTTTGGCAGTAGAATGTAATGTTTTTTTAGCTAAATTTTCCTCTGATTGTAAGAAAGTCGATTCGTGGTACAAAACATCTACATTACTTATAATAGGAAGTATATCTTCATTATAAACGGTATCAGAACAAAAAGCATAACTCATTGCTGGCATAGGGTCAAAAGTAAGATCCTTATTCAAAATAACACTACCATCGTCTAAGGTGATATCTCTTCCGTTTTTTATATTTTGATAATAACAGGTATCAATTTCATGATCTTGAACTGCGTCTATATTTAATTTACGTTCTCCTATTTTTTCTTGGAACAAAAAACCATTCGTGTAAACTCTGTGTTTAAGGGGAATTGTTTTGACAACAACTTTATGATCCTCAAAAATTATTTCACTTTCTACTGATTCTAATTCATGAAAATACAATCCATAATTGGTCCAAGAATTAGACAGTCTCAGTTGTAATTTTATAATCTCTTTAATCCCTTTGGGACCATAAATATGTAAATCAGTAGTCCTATTTAATAATGAAAATGTAGATATCAAACCTACTAAACCAAAAAAGTGGTCTCCGTGTAAATGCGAAATAAAAATATGATTGATTCTAGAAAACTTCACTTTATTTTTTCGAAGTTGAACTTGTGTACCTTCGCCACAATCAATTAAGAAGAGCCTGTTATTAATATCTAAAACCTGAGCTGTGGGATTTGTAAAAGTTCTAGGAGTGGCCGCATAGCAACCAAGAATTGTTAATTTCAATATACTATTTATTCGATTATTTATACTTGCTTCCTTAATCAATAGGGTTTAAAAAAAAGAATAGATTGATTAAAAGCCTAAATCTCTTTCAATCTCTTCCATTTCAATAATATCATGCGCCTCTAATAATGATGGAACCACAGTTAACTTTGATGGAACTGCATTATAATCAAAATCAGCAGTAACAATTACAAATGACTTTTTTGCTTTTTTATGATCTTTTGATAAAGACAAAAAAAGTTTAACGTCTAATGTTGACATACTTTCATACATCAACAAATCAATAATTATGTTATGCTTTTCAAATGTTTTGTATTGGTGCGTAACTTTCATTAAAAAAGATGTAAAGTCACCTTGTGTATCGCAAATTACTATTGTGTGTCCTTTTTGATCTACTTTCATGATATTAAATTAAAATACATTTATAAAAATATAGTGCGGAATTATTTATCTAAAGTACTGAATACCGCTATTGAATTTTTGAGGCCAATAAATAAATGACAGCCATGCGAATAGCTACACCATTTTCAACTTGATTCAAAATTACAGATTGATGATGATCTGCTACCTCACTTGTAATCTCAACGCCTCTGTTGATTGGACCAGGGTGCATAATTACGATTTCTTTACTTAACGATTCTAAAAGAGTTTTATCTAAGCCGTATTGCTGGGCATATTCTCGTGTTGATGGAAAAAAATTAACATCCATACGCTCATTTTGTACGCGCAACATATTAGCTACATCACACCATTCTAATGCTTTTTTTAAATCAGGTTCAACCCCTACTCCTAATGAGTTGATGTATCTTGGTATCAACGTTTTGGGCCCACACACTTTTACTTCGGCTCCTTGCATTTGCAAAGCATAAATATTAGACAATGCTACTCTTGAGTGCAAAACATCACCTACTATGACTACTTTTTTACCCGCAACTTCGCCTAAACGCTCTCTTATAGAATAGCTATCTAGTAAGGCTTGTGTAGGATGTTCATGAGCTCCATCTCCTGCGTTAACAATGGTTGCTTTGACATTTTTTGATAAAAAATATGCGGCACCCGGATTAGAATGTCGCATCACTACCATATCTACTTTCATAGATAAGATGTTATTTACCGTATCAATTAATGTTTCTCCTTTTTTTACTGAGGATTGTGCTGCCGAAAAACTAATTACATCAGCACTCAAACGTTTTTGAGCTAATTCAAAGGAAAGTTTTGTTCTTGTACTGTTTTCAAAAAAAATATTAGCTATTGTAATATCTCGTAACGAAGGCACTTTCTTTATCGGTCTATTAATAACTTCTTTAAAATGATCTGCGGTTTCAAATATCAAGTCAATATCATTTTTATTGATGTACTTTATACCTAATAAATGATTTACGCTTAATTCTTTCATTTCTATTTACGATTATATTTTCTGATTTGCAATTGCTATGACTCACTGGTGATTAAAAAAACACCATCTTCGCCATCATTTTCTTTCCAATTTACTTTTACTTTTTCATTATTGATAGCATCTACTTGTCTCCCTCTATAATCAGGTTGAATGGGTAAATTACGGCTAAATCTTCTGTCAATAAGGACTAGCAATTCAATTTCTGATGGTCTACCAAAAGACTGGATTGCTGTTAATGCTGACCTAATACTACGACCAGTAAATAAAACATCATCAATAAAAATTACTTTCTTATTTTCAACAATAAAATTGATCTTCGTTTTATTGGCTTCTAATGGTTTATCGGTTCTTCTAAAATCATCTCTAAAAAATGTGATATCGAGATATCCTAACTGAATTTCAGGAGTTTGATATTCGTCTTGTAGAATTTTTTTTAAACGTTCTGCTAAAAAAACTCCTCTTGGTTGAATTCCTACCAAAATCGTATCTGAAAAATTGAGGTGTTTTTCTATTAATTGACAAGCCAAACGGTGTAAAATGATAGTAACTTCTTTAGCAGTAAGCAATACTTTTTGGCTCATGGCGAGGTTGTTCTTTGGTTACACAAATATACAAATACATATTTAGCATTTTCAAATTAAATCTAAACAAATACAGCATGATTTTATAAAAAACTGAAAAGCTACATTTTATAATTATCTGCAATAATTATGTAACAATCATTTTCTTCTTTTAATCTAATTTTACAAAAAATAAAAACATTTCAAAAACTCAAATCATGCAAAAAATATTTACAAGAATCTCGTTATTATCTTTTCTTTTACTCACTTTATCAAGTTGTTCCATTGTTAAGGGAATTTTTAAAGCTGGTGTAGGCGTTGGTATTTTTTTAGTTGTTGCTGTTATTGCAATTTTACTTTTTATAATCACAAAAATATTCAAAAGAAAATAATAGCTCTGTAAAAAACTAAAGCTAGAATTTACATCAAAAAAAATCCCGCTGCTGCGGGATTTATTGTTATTTAGAATACATTTTCACTCTCAATTCTTGTACTTTTTCATCATCTAAGTAGTCATCAAATGTCATGTAACGGTCTATAGCTCCATTTGGAGTAAGTTCAATTACCCTATTAGCAACAGTTTGAGAGAACTCATGATCATGCGTGGTAAAAATTACGGATCCTTTAAAGTTTTTTAATGAATTATTAAAAGCCGTAATCGACTCCAAGTCTAAGTGATTCGTAGGCTCATCTAGCATTAACACATTAGCACGTTCCATCATCATTCTAGACAACATGCATCTTACTTTTTCTCCACCAGATAAAACACGACATGTTTTTAAAGCTTCTTCACCTGAAAAAATCATTTTCCCAAGGAAACTTCTAATGTTTACCTCATCACGCTCTTCTTCTGTTTTTACCCATTGACGCAACCAGTCCACTAGTGAATAATCACTTTCAAAAAACGAATGATTTTCAACTGGTAAATACGCTTGGTTTGTTGTAACTCCCCAATCAAAAGTACCAGAATCTGCTTTTTGATTTCCGTTTAAGATTTCGTAAAAAGCAGTTGTAGCACGAGAATCTTTTGAAAACAAGACAATCTTATCTCCTTTTGCCATATTCAAATCTACACCCTTGAACAAAATGTCTCCGTCAATAGAGGCACTCAAGTTTTGTACATTTAAGATTTGATCTCCCGCTTCACGCTCTTGATCAAAAATAATGGCAGGATATCTTCGGCTAGAAGGTTTTATCTCGGAAATATTTAATTTACTAATCATTTTTTTACGAGAAGTTGCTTGTTTCGACTTGGCAACATTGGCAGAAAAACGACGAATAAATTCTTCTAATTCTTGTTTCTTTTCCTCAGCTTTTTTGTTTTGTTGTGCGCGTTGTTTTGCAGCTAACTGGCTCGATTCATACCAAAACGTGTAATTCCCAGAGTAATGATTGATTTTATTATAATCTATGTCAGAAATGTGTGTACATACAGAATCTAAAAAGTGTCTGTCATGCGATACTACAATTACCGTATTTTCATAATTTGCTAAGAAATTTTCTAACCAAGCAATGGTTTCAAAATCCAAGTCATTGGTAGGCTCATCCATAATTAATAAATCAGGATTTCCAAACAAGGCTTGCGCCAATAACACTCGTACTTTAATTTTGCCCTCAAGATCACCCATTAATGTATAATGATGCTCCTCAGTTATACCAAGGTTTGAAAGCATAGATGCAGCGTCAGAATCGGCATTCCAACCGTTCATTTCTTCAAATTGCACTTGCAACTCCCCTATTCTATCTGCATTTTTATCATTATAATCCAAGTAAAGTTCGTCCATTTCTTTTTTTACAGCATACAAAACTTTGTTTCCCATCATTACTGTTTCCAGTACTGAATGTTCATCAAACATGTTGTGATTCTGGTTTAAAACAGACATACGCTTGCCAGGTTCTAAGTGAATGTGTCCCGAAGTAGGATCCATATCACCAGCGATGATCTTTAAGAAAGTAGATTTTCCAGCCCCATTGGCTCCGATAACGCCATAAATATTTCCGTGTGTAAAGGTCGTATTTACTTCGTCAAACAATATTCGTTTGCCAAACTGAACTGATAAATTATTTACTGTTAACATGAATTATCTTTTTTAATAAATTTTTGCAAAAGTACAAAATTCGCTTAGTTTAATTTCATTTTATCGATTAACTTATAAAAAAAAGAGGACATCATAAAGATATCCTCTCTGAAATTAATTTCTTGATAACAACAATAAACAAATTGAAAAGAAATTAACACCAATTCAAAAATTAATAAAACTAAATAAACCAAACTTAATTAACTAAACCTATCAATATTTGAACAAAAAAATTATAATTCCACCATATTTTTCAAACCCTTAAAAACAGCGAGTTCTACATCGGCATGAGCCTTTGAATTACATTTTTCTAGTAACTCTTTTGCTAAAGAACCATTATAATTTGACTTCATTTGCAACTTAAAAAGCAATTGCTCTGACAAATCATGTAATGCTTTAGACAACGGCAAAAGAGGTTCTACCAATGGAGCATTTTGACTTAAACCCTCTAATTCTTTATGATTTTGTATCCATTTATTAAAAAACAAAGCAATTGCAGCTTCATATGAAACATCTTTGTTTTTTACATACTCTGTTATCAATTCATTAAAAACTAAAGCATCATCGGCATCTGGCGCACATGCATCAGCAAACAAAGTAAAAGGAGAATACATCTGATACTCTGTTCCTCCAGCATTACGGGAATAAATTTTCAGCGGTTCACAAACTGCTGAAAATGTTTGTAAAGCAGCTGTATTTTGATTGTTACTGATATTTCTCAACAACACCTCTTTATTTCGAATATGCGTAATACCTAGTTCTTCTAATCGAAAAGAAATGTTTTTCAATCTTTTTCGCATACTTGCCAAATCCGTTACATTGGCATCAGACCAAAGTCTTTCGGCAATAGCAGCGGTTCTGGGCCAAATTCTTGAATCAATGGTTTCAGGTGTAGCCAATTCACTCCACATTGTAGCTTCTCCTCCGAGAATTCTAGCTTTTTCTTCTGATGAAAGCGACGTGTTTTTAGGCATAGGATCAGTCAAATAATGACTTTCAACTCCTTGAACTAAATCTACATAAAAACCATTAGACAATACTGTTTTATAACCATTGCTAGCAGCTGCAACAAGAGAACTACCAGCGACAACACCTTCATTAGGCCCTTTCCAGGAATGAATTATAGCTTCCTTTGACATGCTTTTGGTCATGATTTCTTCCCATCCCATCAATTCTTTTTGATGCTTTTTTAACATCGGAATTAACTGCATGGTAAAATAAGTTTGCAAATCATGATTGTTAGCTAACTTATTTTTCTTCATGAATTCTTGAATTTTAGGATTCGAATCCCAATCTTTACCTTCGTTTTCATCGCCTCCTATGTGGAAATATTTCCCTGGAAATAGGGGACAAACTTCATCAAAAATTTCACTTAACAATTGATATGTCTTTGGATTAGAAGGGTCTAAAGTTGGCGTAAAAATTCCTGCATTTCTTTCTAAAGAATAGGTCACAAGACCAGATGCTGTCATCGTTTTTTCAGAAGAACCTTTACTTATAGTTATTACTTTACTTCCAATTTCTGGAAAGGCAGTCAAAATAGCAGAAGCGTGTCCCGGCACATCAATTTCTGGAACTACTTGAATTCCTCTATCAGCAGCATATTTTACAATACCTTTAATTTCTTCCTGAGTATAAAAAAGACCATCAGAAGCTTTATCTGTGAGCACTTTATGCTTCTTCATTTCAATTCTCCAACCTTGATCGTCAACCAAATGCCAATGAAAAACATTCATTTTCATAGCAGCCATTGCGTCTAAATTTCTTTTAATCACATCAACTGGTTGAAAATGTCTAGCAACATCAATCATTAAACCACGCCATGTAAAACGAGGCATGTCTGTAACAGTTATATTAGGAAAATAATAGGAAGTAGCATTGTTTTGAAGCAATTGCAAAAGAGTCTCTAATGCGTGCATAGCACCTAAATCTGAGGAAGCATTGATCACAATAGCATTTGACTGTACAGTCAATTGATAACTTTCATCTTCATACAAACCAATTTTCCCTGGCTTTGTGCAATTAATTTGCAATTGTGCATCTGGAAATTCATTGGTTGAAGTCACAAAACCTTGCTTAAAAAACAATCCAGTTCTACCATCTAATCGTCTTAAAAACTTAGAAACCGCTCCAAAGATTCTTGTATTGGGTTGCCCTGTAACATTTACTTTAAAAGTAGATTTTAAATCAAAATTTCCTGACTTAAGTTCTACTTTTTGAGGCCAAGGCATTAAATTCAAGGACTCTTTGGTAACTTGCGCAGTTGTAGATAATGTTATAAAAAACAGTATAAAAAGGTATTTCATGAGAGGTTTTGGTATAATATATCTTCAGTCAGGATAAAAATCCTGATTGTTGAAATTATCCATTCGGGTGAACAATCAACCGAATGGATTTTAATTCTTAATAATCAAATCTTTTAAAAGCTTCGATAGCTTCATATTCTGCTAAACCTAATTCATCATATAATTTGGCAGTATTTTTATTTCGATCTTCGGCACGTACCCAAAATTCTCTTGAGTCATTACCTTGGAACATCACACGATCCTTTTGAGATTGATGAAATAAAATGGCTTGTCGTTTCAATAATACCTCATCTGGACTTAACGGAACTGCCATATCAATTTCATGTAAATCCCATTCATGCCAAGCTCCTCTATACAACCACAACCAACAATCTTTCATGTAAGGTTTAGCTTTTAATTGTTTTAAGGCTGCAAAAATGGCATTTAAACATACTTCGTGAGTACCATGTGGATCAGCTAAATCACCAGCTGCAAAAACTTGATGCGGTTTAATTTTAGCGATGATATCAGCTACAATTTCAATATCTTCAGTTCCAATCGGGTTTTTCTTTACCTGACCTGTTTCGTAAAAAGGCAGATCTAAAAAATGAACATTTTCATCTTTCAACCCAATATAACGCACTGCGGCATAAGATTCTCTTCTCCTTATTAAGCCTTTTAATTTTCTAACTTCAAGAGAATCAACTTGATTATCATTCTTATTTTTTAAGAAATCAATCACCGCTTGAAAGTTAATTTTGCTACTATCCTCCCCTACAAAATCATTACATACCTCGGCAAATTTTAATGCTTCTTCATCTGTTACTGCAATATTTCCAGAAGTTTGATACACTACATGAACTTCATGTCCTTGCTTGATTAGTTTAGCAAAAGTTCCTCCCATAGAAATCACATCATCATCTGGATGAGGACTAAAAAGGATTACTCTCTTTTTAGCTGGATCAGCTCTTTCTGGGCGGTGTGCATCATCAGCATTAGGTTTTCCTCCAGGCCAACCCGTAATGGTATGCTGCAACACATTGAACATATTAATATTCAAATCATAAGCAGAACCTTCTTGAGCTAATAAGTCAGACATACCGTTGTTATTGTAGTCTCTATCAGTAAGTTTTAAAATGGACTGATTTGTTTTTTGACACAACCAAACTATAGCTTTGCTTTTTAATTCCTGGCTCCAAATGCACTCACCCACCAGCCATGGTGTTTCAAAACGGGTTAGAGACGAAGCTGCAGATTGATCCAAAACAAATGTAGCATTGGGATGATTTTGCAAAAAAGTAGCAGGTACTTCAGAACTAATTTCACCTTGAATAGTTCTTTTAATGATATCAGCTTTATTTTGTCCCCAAGCCATCAAAACAATTCGTTTAGAACGCATAATGGTAGAAACTCCCATTGTAATGGCGCGTTTGGGTACATTATTAATTCCATTAAAATCAGAAGAAGCATCTACTCTAGTAATATGATCTAAAGTAATGATTCGAGTACCTGAATTAATGTGTGAACCAGGCTCATTAAACCCTACGTGTCCTGTACGTCCAATACCTAACAATTGAAAATCAAGTCCTCCTGCTTTTTTAATATTCATCTCATAATCAATACAGTATTGATTCAACTCTTCAATAGCAACTGTTCCGTCTGGAATGTTTACATGATCAGGGTGAATATCTATATGATTAAATAAATGCTGATGCATAAAATAATGATAGCTCTGCTTGCTCTCTTTGTTCATCGGATAATATTCATCCAAATTAAACGTAATTACATTTTTAAAGCTTAATCCTTCCTCTTTGTGCATTCGAACCAATTCTTCGTATACTTTTACTGGAGAAGAACCGGTAGCAAGACCTAAAACACAATTTTTATTTTCTTCTTGTTTGGATCGAATTAAAGCGGCAATTTCTTCAGCAACAATTTTTGAAGCCTCTACAGAATTTTTAAAAATTTCGTTGTGAATTTTTTCAAATCGAGTTTCTTCAAATTTACCCGCACTCTTGTAGCTAATATCCGGTTTTATGTCTAAAGTGTTTTTCATTGTATTGTAATTTTAAATTCTAGCTGATTTTATTTTTTTCTTTATAATTCCTTTGTTTTCAAAACAACATTTGATATTTTCTTTTATTAACATTTAAAACATCTATGATGTTTACTGTATATAAAAATGAAATCTTTTTTTTACTTTATATCAAATTTAAGAGTATTACTTGGAGCAAAAAAATAAAAGAAACAAACGGTCAGAGTTTGTATACCAACGACATTGTTTAACCAATAAAGCGTTATAGAGTCTATAAAATTTGCTATTAGTCCCTAGTCATTAATCCTTAGCATAGGGCTAAGAACTAAAAACTAAGGACCATTAACTTTATACTATAAATTAGAAATTAGATCCAGTAGTATCCCACCACAATCTTGTTCCTCCATTATCTGGTCCACCTAGTTTAGCTAAACCAGTAGCAACACCTCCTGCATTACCATCTTTTTCAGATTGTACGAAGTTTATTCTTTTTGGTCCAAATTCTGTTGAAATTTTACCTCCACTTAAATTTTTAACTACTTTAAAAAGCTTTGGATAGCCCGTTCTACGGTATTCAGACCAAGCTTCTTGTCCTTCTGGAAAACCAGCAATCCATTTTTGAGTGATTATTTTTTGCAACTTAACTTCATTAGTAGCTGCAACATCCCATGCTACTGTAACATTATTAGCAGCTGTTACATTGTTTGTAGCACTTTTAACATCAACAAAATCTTTAGCTTTTTTTACATTATCAGCTATATAAGAATCTGCACCACTGAGGCCATGCTGCTCAAATGAAGCCTTAATCCCAGATTCATATAACCCTTGAGCCGAACCTCCCATTGCCCAACCTCTTAAAGCACCTTCAGCACGCAAAAAGTAAATTTCTGCGGTACCCATTAATACTTTTTGGTTTCCTGCAACTACAGAACCGATTTCTGACATACCTGTACGATCAGATTTGGCTACAATATCAATACCATTTCTTATACCACGATATTGTCCTGGAAAATCAACAGATTCAGAGAAGTATTTAACCAATCTTGGATCATTGTATCCACCCATAATCGATTCCATATCAGCAGACATACGAATATCTCCCCATGATGATGAAATAGTTTTTATTGGATCTATAAATGTAGATGAATATTTAATCTTAGCGATATCGTCTTTTACAGTTAATACACCAAATTTCTGAACTATAGCTTTCTCAGCTTCAGATTTTGCCAATGTCTGATTAACTTTAACAATACGCATGGCTAAACGTAAACGCAATGAATTTGCAAATTTAACCCATTTAGTATAATTTCCTTCATAAGTGGTCAGATCAGTACCCGCAAAAATTGTTTTTTCGTTTGCATCGATACGCTTAGTAAGCTCTGCTACAGCAAAGTCTAACTCCTTAAACATCGCTTTATAAACTTCCTCTTGAGAATCATAAGCAATAACCGCATCTGTGGTTCCAAATTTTGAATAAACTATAGGGCCAAATGTATCCGTCATACGCTGCATTGCTTGAACTTTAAGAATAAGAGATATCGCGTATACTTGGTTTAAAGATCCTTTAGTAAGTTGTTCTACTCTGTAAAGATTTGCCATTACATCAGTATAACCTAAGCTCCAAACGAAACCATTCCAGCCATCTACTAAATCATAAGTAGCATTATTACTTCCTCCTCTAAAACCTGTAGGAGTAGCCATATAACCTGACCACAAATCGGCATTTAAGTTTTGTTGTAATTGATACTTCCAATGTAAAGTATTGAAAACACCATTAAAAGCTGCCTGAAAAGGAGTCTTTATGTGATTAAAATCCTGAGTCAAATGCTCATTTGTCAATCCGTATGGATTTTGATTTATTGAATTAAAGTCATCTGTACATCCTATTGCTAAAAATAGAGAAGCACATATAGCTGTTGATTTTATTTTATTTAACATCATTGTAAACGTGAATTAGAAAGTTACATTTAAATTTAGACCAATACTTCTTGTAGAAGGCATACCAAATACATCTACTCCCTGTAAACCATTTCCTGTACTTAATGAAATGTTTGGATCAAAAGGCGCATTTTTGTAGAAAAACAATAAGTTTCTACCAACAACTGACAAACTAGCAGCTTTTAAAAATTTATTCTCACTTAGCTTAAAAGTATAACCTAGAGATAATTCTCTTAAACTAACATTAGTAGCATCATAAACATATTCACCTGTAGCACCAGCTCTACCTCCTATTTGCGTATAATAACTATCCGCAGGATACTTTCCTACATAGGCGCTGCCATTTGGATACACCGCATTAATTGCAACTCCACCAGCATTGCGAGCATCACCAGTCGCTTTAGATACTCCAAATTCATCATTGATTGCTTGAGTCAAACTCATTACATCTCCTCCAAAACGACCATCAACTGTAAAATTCAAGAAATAATTACCCAATTTGAATGAATTTTGAAAACCAATCATAAAATCAGGATTTGCGTTTCCTACTTTTTCTAAGCCAGTTTTTTGAATAGTTCCATCAGCATTTAACATTACTCTTCCTTGAGCATCACGTTTTAAATTAACCCCTTCAATTACACCAAATGGTTGATTATTATATAGTGCATATCTGTAATTATTTACACCTGCTGGGGTCAATACTACTACTCCTCCTAAATTATCTGGTAAATCAGTTACTTTATTTCTATTCAATGAATAATTAACATTTGCATCCCAATCAAAAGCATCAGATTTGATAATTTTTGCAAACAATACCGCTTCAATCCCTGAGTTTTTAATTATTCCAGAATTGAAAATATAATTTTGGTAACCCTCTGGGTTTGTTGCTGGTGCTGGTACAGAAAGTAATTGATTTTTAGTGATATTGTTATAATACGTTAATTCCAAACCAATTCTATTTTCTAAAAATCTCCATTCTGTACCGATTTCAAAAGAGTTTTGACGCTCTGCTTTTAATTTGGTTCCAGCTTGAGGTCCAAAAGTTGGTTTTGAATTAGCTGGATCTACAGCTGTATACAAATTAACAGGAGAAGAAACAAAATTTGGAATATCATTACCAACTGCCGCTACCGAAGCTCTAATTTTAGCAAAAGAAACATATGATGGAAATTCAATAATTTCAGACAGTAAAGTCGTAACACCTAGAGAAGGATAAACAGGTGCTTGCTCAGCATTTACTAATGATGAAGACCAATCTTTTCTAGCAGTTACATCAGCATATAGATAATCACGGAAACCAATTGTAGCGGAGGCAAAAAGGGATTGAGTTTGTCTTCTTTCACCATAGTTTTGAAAAATACCTTGAGTATCATTAAAATTATGTAAAGTGAACCAATTTGTAGTTTTCAAACCTGATGGATTTGAATCCATAACTTGTTCATCATTTAAAAAACGATCTGTTATACTAGCTCCAATATTAGCATTGAATGACAAGTCATCATTAATTTTGGTATTGATAGTAGCAATCAAGTCACCATATTTTTGAGTACTTGTATTATTAATCAATATATATCGTCCATTTGGATGCGATAAAGTACCTTCAGTGGTAGCATAAATAAATTTTTCAAATTTGCTATCAATTTTATCATAGTTAAAACGAGAACCTATACTTAACCATTTATTAGCTTTATAATTCACGCCTAAAGCTCCATTAAAGTAATGATTTGTGTCTTCGGATTTGTTTCTGTTTAAACCCCAATATGGATTTTGCCATATATCTCTACTTCCAACCCAATTTTGACCCATCAAATTTCTAACGGGATCATAAACTTCATAATTTTCTTTGTAATTATTAAAATCTGCTCCTCTTGGCAATAGATAAACCCCTGTTAGTGGATTAAAATACAAACCACTTGTTGGACGGTTTGTAATTTCTTGAGCAACATAATTAGCATTAGCATTAATAACTAATTTGTCATCCAATAATTTGAAAGTTTGTTTTAAACCAAAATTGTGCTTTGTCAAACTGTTTGTTGGTATAATTCCATTTGACGTTGTATTAGCATATGATAAATAAGAAGATGAATTTTTAGAAGCCGTTCCAAAATTTATAGCTGAAATTTGCGTTGATCCTGTTCTAAAAAAATCCTTTACATGGTCTTTAACTTTTTGTGGAGCTCCCCATGACTCGTTAGCACTTGGTTTTGCAATATAATCTGTTTGGAATTTGGGCAAGTAAGCCACCGATTCATAAGTTGTATTAGAAGATGCTCTTACAAATGAAGTATCTTCTTTGATCTTTTTGGAAGTCAACATAATTACTCCTCTTGCTCCTTGAGAGCCATAAAGAGCAGCTGCAGATGCTCCCTTTAAAATAGTCATTCCTTCATAATCCTCTGGATTGACTAAAGAAGCGACATCTCCACCATCTCTATTACCTCCCTGAGTACTACCAAATGAATCATTTGGCTGACTTGAAGAAGTATTTAACATTGGTATACCATCAATAACATACAGTGGTTGATTATTCAATACCGAAGAATTTCCACGAATAGTAACTTTTGTAGAACCTCCAGTACCACCAGCACTTTTAACCACATTAACACCTGCAATTTTACCCGCTATTGTATTAATTAAGTTGGCATCTTTGGACCGCGTTAACTCTTCACCTTTTAACTCTTGAGCAGCATACGTAAGAGATTTTCTTGTTTTCTTAATCCCTAATGAAGTAACTACAACCTCACTTAATGCTGTTGTAGCATCACTTTTCAATATTATTCTGATAGAATCAGCTTCACCTACTACTACCGTTTTAGTTTCGTAACCTAAATACGACACTACTAAAGTTTTCCCTACACTTACCTGTATAGCAAAACTACCATCAAAATCAGTAGTTGTTCCTTTGGATTCTCCTTGTACCTGCACATTTGCCGATGGTATTGGAGCACCACTGGCCTCTATTACCGTTCCCTTGAGCGTTTTTACTTGTGCAATCGAGAGTTGCGAAGCAAAAATAATCATAATGATTAATAAAAATTGTTTCATTTTTTTTAAATGTATTAGTTAGTTATAGTATAAAATTATCTTTAAGATTTTGTTAAAAAAAATAAATTATACCAACAGTATTATTTTTTAAACAAACGACATCTTTCGTTCAACAATATGTTACACGAAAACGTTTTCTAATTTTCATTACATTGAGATATTAATAATTAAAATCTTTTTTTCTCTAAAAAGGATCGTTTTTATTAACAAAATGATTAAAGTTGCAAAATCAAATTCAAGAATCATTTTTGAACTTGCTTCCTAAAAAGACTCCTAATCGATGGCTAGAATAAAAGATATGAAATTTGAGATCAAAGTTCAAAATCATTTTTGGTTTTGGGGATTGTACTTTTTATTAAATTTTTTAAGATGGGGTGCCTACTTCAATGATTATGAATATTCTTTTAAGTCAAATTTGATCGAATTTGCATTACACATACCTTTAGTCTATTTTAACTTATTTGTTTTAGTACCCCGATTAGTTTTAAAATCAAAATATCTTCAATATACGCTTTCATTATTATTTAGCTTAGCGTGTATCTACATTTTAAAAACAGGTTTAACTTATTTTATCATTTCAAAAAATATTTGGCCTGAAGCCAATAGAGACTATCAACCTTTTGAAATCAACCATATTCTTGCTGTTTGTATTGGAGAATTGTATGTTTTAGCAATGGCATCATCTGTTTATCTGACATTAACTTGGCTTAAAGAAAGAGAAAATAATAGAATCCTTAGAGAAAATCAGTATAAAATAAAGCTTGAATATTTAAAAACACAAATTCAACCTCATTTTTTCTTTAATACCTTAAATAATCTTTATGCCCTTTCCTTAGAGGATTCAAAAAAAGTGCCTGATGTAATTATAAAACTTTCCCATTTAATGGAATATGTACTATATGATATTGAAGGCACCAGATTTACTCCTTTATTAAAAGAATTTGATTACATACAGAATTACATTGAGATCGAGAAATTAAGATTTGACAATGCAACAGTTTTTATTAATCTAGCATCTAATATTGATACCATAAATGTACCGCCTTTATTATTAATATCTTTAATTGAAAATGCATTCAAACATGGAGGCATAAATAATAAAGAACTAACTATAAAAATTAATTGCAAAATCATTGACAATAAAACCCTCGATTTTGAAATAATAAATAATTTTGTACTTTCACAAAATGAAAACTCCAAAAAAGGCATTGGGTTAACCAATACCAAAGAACGTTTAAAATTACTATTTAAAAACAATTATCAATTAAGCCATCAAATCAAGTTTAATTTTTACATAATTCGTTTACAAATACCTATAAACAATGAAGATTAAGTGTGTATTAATTGATGATGAACCATTGGCTATTAAAGTATTGCTCAATTATTTCCAAAACTTCCCAGAATTTGAAGTTATAGCTACTTTTAATAATTCTATTGAAGCCTTAGATTTTTTAAATAATAACACGACAGACGCACTATTTCTAGATATAAATATGCCTCTAATGTCTGGTTTTGAGTTGATACAATTGTATAAAAATAATTCGAATACCAAGATTATTATTACTACCGCCTTTCGAGAATTTGCCGCCGAAAGTTATGATTTGGATGTTTTAGATTATTTAGTCAAACCTATACCGCTTCCTCGATTTATAAAATGCATTTCAAAAATAGCTGGGGAATTTCAAAACCGATTGGTTTTAAAACAAGAGAATCATCGGGTTGAACCTCATATTTTTATCAAAGTAGATAAAAAAATGGTGAAAATTAACATTGATGAAATTCTATTCATTGAAGGAATGAAAGAATACATCAAAGTAGTTACCGCCGAAAAAACCTATATTACTCATAAATCACTTTCTTCTTTAACTGAGGAACTTCCCGAAGATCGCTTCATTCGTATTCATAAATCTTACTCCATCGCTTTGGATAAAGTAAAAACAATTGAAGGAAATAGAATACAAATAGCTTCCTACACCATACCAATAGGAAGAAATTACAGCAAGGAAGTGAAAAGTAAAATTTTAGATTAATCTCCTTAACTTTCCATATTACAAAAAGTCTTTTGTTGAATAAAACTGGTTGTTGGTTTAAAACTATCGAAATTTAATACAAATAATTTTTTTTTATGTTGGTTAAGAAATACATTTACCGCATTGCAGCACAAATTATTTTACTAACCTATTAATTAAACTAAATCATGAATTCTGAAAATTCAAAAACCAATTGGGGGCAATTTATTCCTCTAGTAACCGTCTTCTTCTTTTGGGGATTTGTCGCTGCAAGTAATGACATTTTAATCCCAGTTTTTAAAACCGCATTTAATCTTTCTCAAGGCGAAAGTCAATTAGTGGCTTTTGCATTTTACATTGCCTACACTGTTGGATCGCTAATATACATGGCGGTTTCTGTTCTACTAAAAGAAGATTTAGTGAACAAAATTGGTTATAAAAATGGTCTTTCTTTAGGATTATTAATCTCAGCTTTAGGAACACTTTTATTTTATCCAGCGGCTAATACTGGATCGTTTCCCTTAATGCTTGCTGGGCTTTTCATCGTTGGTTTGGGCTTTTCGTTGCAGCAAACCGTTGCCAACCCACTCGCAATTGCTTTAGGACCTATCACTACAGGTTCTCAGCGCCTTACATTAGCTGGAGGAATTAACAATTTTGGAACTACTATTGGTCCACTTATCGTTAGTTTTGCCATTTTTGGCTCAAGCACTAATACCAATACAAGTGCAAGTATAGAAAGCGTAAAAATTCCTTATTTGGTTTTGGGTGTTGCATTTTTACTTGTAGCAATACTTTTAAAATTTTCTTCTTTGCCAGACAAACCAGCTTTAGTTGAAGAAACCGAAGCCCTCGATGGAGCTCCTGCAAAAAAGTCGGCTTTGCAATATCCTCAATTACTAATGGGTATGATTGCAATTTTCTTGTATGTTGGTGTTGAAGTTTCTACTGCTAGTAACTTACCCGCTTACATGGAAAGTAAATTAGGATTCCTAACAAAAGATGTTGCTCCATATATATCATTATATTGGGCTAGTTTAATGATTGGTCGTTGGACTGGAGCGGTAGAAGCGTTTACAAATGATATGAGTTTGCAAAAAATATTACGATTCATTGCTCCTTATTTAGCTTTTGGTGTATTCTTAGGAGTTAATGCTATTGCTAATCATGATTTGACTCCATTTTACGTTTATGGATTAGTGGTTTTGGTTCTAATTGTAGCTGATATGGCTAGTAAAGGAAATCCAGCCCGAATGTTATTAATATTTTCAACTTTAGGAATTATTGCCACAGCAATAGGAATGTCAACTAGCGGAATGATAAGTGTATATGCATTCACGAGTGTTGGGTTATTTTGCAGTACGTTATGGCCTTGTATTTTCACCCTAGCGGTAAGTGGACTTGGAAAAAACACTAGTCAAGGAAGTAGTTTCTTAATTATGATGATTATGGGTGGTGGTTTCATCAGTGTTTTACAAGGAAAAGTTGCTGAAGGAATTGGAATCCAACAAAGTTATATCATTGGTATTTTATGCTTTGCTTATCTAGCTTTTTATGCTTGGAAAGTAAGTGGAATTCTAAAAGCACAAGGTATTGATTTTGATAAAAAAGTTTCTGGAGGACACTAACAAATGTTTCAAATAATTCAAAAATCCCATTCTATCTTATTAGAATGGGATTTTTTGTTAAAACTCAAATCACTGAGAATCTCCATATAAAATTCATCTAATAGTTTCAAATAGTACATTTTCAATCGTTTTAGATAAAAACAAAAAAACTCCCATTACAATACATAATGGGAGTTTTTATTGCTATAAAATCTTAAACAGAAATTGATAGTCTATGATCTCAAATCTATTTGTTTCCTTTCTCGAAATCAGCCACAAATTGCGCTAATCCAATATCAGTCAATGGGTGTTTCAACAAACCATGAATAGCAGATAAAGGACCTGTCATAACATCAGCACCAATTTTTGCACAGTTTACAATATGCATTGTATGACGTACAGAAGCAGCTAGAATTTGGGTTTCATACCCGTAGTTATCATAAATTAATCTGATTTCTTCAATCAAAGCCAAACCGTCTGTAGATACATCATCCAATCGACCGATGAACGGAGAAACATAAGTAGCACCCGCTTTTGCAGCCAATAAAGCCTGTCCTGCAGAGAATACTAAAGTTACATTCGTTTTAATCCCTTTATCAGAGAAATATTTAGCAGCCATTACACCCTCTTTCGTCATAGGTAATTTTACCACAATTTGCTCGTGTAAATCTGCTAATTCTTCACCTTCTTTCACCATTCCTTCGTAATCCAAAGCATTTACTTCGGCACTTACATCACCATCAACTAGATTACAAATATCAACATAATGCTTCAAAATGCTGTTTTTTCCTGTAATTCCCTCTTTAGCCATCAATGAAGGATTCGTTGTAACTCCATCCAAAACCCCTAATGCTTGCGCTTCCTTAATCTGAGCTAAATTAGCCGTGTCAATAAAAAATTTCATACTCTATAATTTAATTGTGTGTTTCTAATTTGGGCGTAACCCTCCGTAAATACTCCGGGTCGGACTTTTTACTATATCTTTTTTTTTCTGCTTTTGCTCCGCACAGCATAATAAAAAAAGGATGCCGTATCAATCCCTTACGCAAATTCCGTGCAAAAGTAGTCAATTAGGATTAATAAAGCCAAATCTTATTATTGCAAAATATAACCCGAATACATCCTATTGCATCAAGTTTATTTTTAATTATTCGCAATTGAAAAACAATTGAGTTCAATCTTTAAAAATAGCTTTACTAAATAATTAAAATATTTGGAATGGTTCACAAATGTTTAACCCCTCATTTTTTTAGCTGGTTGAATTGTGGTATTTTGATTTTAAAAATCAGAATATTTACACTTAATATTGCATCCAACAATTATTTTTTGTTTTTAATATTTGATTGAGTCTAGATTTGAGATTCTTCTTTGCTTATGTAATGAAATTGTTTGACGAGCATAGGCATAAAAATTAGGTAGTCAGCTGGATTTTTAGCCAGATTTAATACAAGTTAGCTATCATTTGTAAAAGATCTCCACTTTATTGAAATTGTGTTAATTTTTCAAAACAAAAAAAAGAAAGACTATTCGTAATAATTTAATTAATATGCGTTTTTTGTCGTTATAATATGCGTTTATTGTTTTTTTTATAGTTTTAATTATCTACTTTCGCTTTTAATAGTTAATATATTAAAAACATTAAACAAACTTAACCCCAATTTACTATGAAAAAAACAATACTTTTTTTGGCTTTTCTCTTTACGATAAGCCTAACAGCACAAGAAATTAAGCTGTCCGGTACCGTGACTGATGAATCTAAAATACCTTTGTCGGGAGTCTCTGTTTCGATACAAGGAACGAAAACAGGAACACAAACAACCGTTGATGGGACTTACACAATTACCGCAAAAATAGGTGCCATTTTACAATTTTCATATATCGGATTTGAGTCTAAAAAAGCAACCGTTTCTGGATCTACCTTAAATATTACTTTAACCGAAGGTGGCGAAGCACTGAAAGAAGTCGTAATCGGTTCTCGCAATCCTACTAGAACAGTAACCGAATCCGCTGTCCCTATCGATGTGATCAGCATGAGGGAAATTGTTACTAAAGGATCTCAAACCAACTTGAACCAAATTTTGAATATGGTGGCACCGTCGTTTACCTCAAATACGCAAACGGCCGCAGATGGAACTGACCATATTGATCCTGCTCAGTTAAGGGGTTTGGGTCCCGACCAAGTTTTGGTATTGGTAAACGGAAAAAGAAGACACACCTCTTCATTGGTAAATAATAATGGAACCGTAGGGAGAGGATCCGTAGGAACTGATTTGAATGCCATTCCCGCTTTTGCGCTAGAAAAAATAGAAGTTTTAAGAGATGGTGCCTCGGCACAATATGGCTCTGATGCCATTGCGGGGGTCATCAATTTGGGTTTGAAGAAAAACGTAAACAAACAATTTGACGTAATGCTTTATGGAGGAAGTAATTTTTCTAAAGGATCAAACAATAATACCGGAGGAAATGATGGTAATCGTTATCAGTTAGATATAAATTACGGAACGGGATTAGGTAAAGAAAAAAGCTTTATCAATTTAACAGGTAGCTTTCAAATTAGAGAGGCTAACAGTAGAGCGAATGATAGAACAGGTAACATATTCAATGCCTATAATGCAGTGGATCAAAGAGCAACAGCTGCAGGAACAAATATTAACTCTCTGTTTGGCAACATTACAAATACGCCCAATACAACTCAAATACTTTCGGAAATAAAAACGTATGCTCCCCAAGTAAATTATTTTAGTCCGGCACAACAAACAGCAATCAGTGGTGCTACTACAATTGCCCAAATGCAAACGGCATTAAATTTTGATGCAACTGCAGGAGAATTAGCTTATAGAGGACTTGAGAGAAAAGATTTTAATATGAGAATTGGGCAGTCAGCTTTGAAAAGTATGCAATTCTTTGTGAATGCCGCCTATCCTATCAATGATAAACTAGAGGCCTATGCTTTTGGAGGAACCAGTTACAGAGACGGATTGTCTTCAGGATTTTATAGATTGCCTAATACTTTTGCATCTTACTCAACGTTGTATCCAAATGGTTTTTTACCCGAAATTAGTTCTACGGTAAGTGACGTATCTATAGCCACAGGTATTAAAGGAAAAATATTTGAAAATTGGAATTTTGATTTGAGTAATACTTATGGAAAAAACACATTTGATTTTCATATCCAAAACACACTGAATGCCTCAATGAGGGAGAATTCACCAAAAGAATTTGAAGCAGGTGGGTTTGGTTTTTACCAAAATACTACCAACTTTGACATGAATAAAAAATATGATGTACTAGAGGGATTAAACGTAGCTTTGGGTGCAGAATACCGAGTTGAAAATTACAACATTAATGGAGGTCAGCCAGAATCATATAGCCTTTATAACATCGATGGCAATACAATAACAGGAACGGTAGCAAATAACACGAGAGTTACCGATTTTTTTGGAAATCTTAGACCTGGTGGTTCTCAAGTATTTTCGGGTTTCAGACCTGCAAACGTAGTTAGTAAAGGACGCAACAGCATGGCTCTTTATACGGATATGGAATTAGACCTTACCGAAAAATTGCTTATAAATGGTGCTATCCGTTTTGAAAACTATTCCGATTTTGGAAGTACGACCAATTTCAAATTGGCATCTCGTTATAAACTAACCAACAATATCAATTTACGCGGAGCATTATCCAATGGTTTTAGAGCTCCCTCTTTACATCAAATCTATTTTAGTACAACTGCCACATTATTTTCAAATGGTGTCCCTTCGGAAATAGGAACATTCAGCAATGATTCACAAATGGCAAAATTATTAGGAATTCCTCAATTAAAGCAAGAAGTATCTCAAAGTGGCAGTATTGGTTTTACTGCTAAAATTCCGAATGCCAATCTTACCTTGACTGCCGATGCCTATATTGTGAATGTAAAGGACAGAGTTATTCTTACAAATTCATTTTCAAGACCTGGAGGAACACCAGCACCAGGATCTCCAGCCGAAGTTTTAAATGGATTGTTTGATGGAGCGGGAGCAACATCCGCTACATTTTTCGCTAATGCCATTGATACTCAATCAAAGGGAATTGACATAGTGATTAGTCAAAAAGCCAATTTAGGAAGTGGTGCTACATTAAAAAATGATCTATCAGTTACCTTTTCTGGTACTAAGAGAGTTGGAGATATTCACGCTTCTCCAATATTGGAAGCCAATGGTCAATTAAACAATTATTTTTCTGAAAGTAATAGAGTTTATTTAGAGGCAGCTATCCCAAGAGTGAAAGCTAACTTAACCAATAGTCTTATCATAAATAAATTTGATTTCTTCTTAATGAATGTTTATTTTGGTCAAGTTACCAGTCCAAATACTGTCGATGTAAATAGAGATGGAAGAGTAGAGGGTGCTATAATAAACGGAAAAGCTGTTGAAATTGAACATCCTGTTTGGGGAGCAAAAATCGTAACTGATTTCGCTGTTGGTTATAAAATCACTGAAACTATGAAACTGGTTGTTGGATCAAACAATATTTTTGACATTTATCCAGACAACAATCTTGGACCAATATCCGCAATTAGACCACGATTAGTTAATGGAGCTCTTGATTATACCGCTGCTCCAACTACCATAGATCTAACTAGTGGAAATCAATTTGCTTATCCGGATAGAGTATCACAATTTGGGTATAGCGGTCGTTTTGTCTATGCTAGAATAAGTTACAAATTTTAAATTATTGTTTTTTTAGTATCAAAACCATCAACTCTAGTTGATGGTTTTTTTAAAATTACACGTTATATTATACGGTACATTTAACCTTTAAATTTTTAATAGAAATGAAGAATTATAACTATTATTTAAAATGGACATTGCTTTTTTTCTGTGTTAGTTTCCAAGCCGTGTCTCAAAACACCGCAGCTAAAGAAATTAACCGACTCGAAAAATTAGCTGCAAAAGTCACCATCATACGGGACAATTGGGGAATTGCACATGTTTATGGAAAAACCGATGCCGATGCCGTTTTTGGAATGCTTTACGCTCAATGTGAAGATGATTTCAAGCGTATTGAAATGAATTATATTGAAAAACTAGGTCGTCTGGCAGAAGTTAAAGGACAGTCTGTTTTATATAACGACCTTGAAACACGACTCTTGATAGATGAAAATGAAGCAAAAAATGATTATAAAAAAGCAAAACCGTGGTTAAAAAAATTATTGGATAGCTATGCCGATGGTATCAACTATTATCTCTACAAAAATCCTGAAGTAAAGCCATTAATGTTAAAGCATTTTGAGCCTTGGTATCCTTTGCTTTGGACAGATGGAAGTATTGGTGCTATCAGTACTGCCGATATTACTGTTAGTGAGCTTAAGGATTTTTATGGCGGGAATGACAAATATACCTATCTAGACAAAGTAAAAGATATGCAAACTGGCTCCAATGGTTTTGCTTTTGCTCCTTCAAAAACAGCGTCTGGAAATGCGATACTTTACATCAATCCGCATACTTCTTTTTATTTCAGACCCGAGATTCAAATCACAAGTGAAGAAGGATTGTCAGCTTATGGAGCCGTAACTTGGGGGCAGTTTTTTATTTACCAAGGGTTTAATGAGAATTGCGGCTGGATGCATACCTCGTCAAACGTGGACGTAGCCGATGTTTATACAGAGAAAATAATAACGAAAAACAACAAGCTGTTTTATGAATATGATAAAAAAATAATCCCCGTAAAGGAAAAAGTCATTGAAATAAAATATTTGGACAACGGAAAATTAATTGCTAAGAAATTTAACACCTATTTTACAATTCACGGTCCTATTATGGCTATGAGAGACGGGAAATGGATTAGCTTAAAGTCGAATAATCGTTCGATGAAAAGTTTGGAACAAAGTTGGATAAGAACTAAGTCTAAAGGATTTGACGATTATAAAAAGGCAATGGATATAACCGCCAACACATCAAACAATACTGTTTATGCCGATAGTGATGGAAATATCGCTTACTGGCACGGAAATTTTATACCGGTGAGAGATACGAATTTCAACTGGGCCAAAGCAGTTGATGGGACCACTTCGGCAACTCAATGGAAAGGACTGCATTCTGTTTCGGAAAGCGTTCATCTATACAACCCTAAAAATGGTTGGTTACAAAATTGTAATTCAACCCCTTATACAGTTTCGGGTACTAACAGTCCAAAGAAAGAGGATTATCCAAAATATATGGCTCCAGATGGAGAAAATTTCAGAGGTATAAACGCTGTTAGACTATTGTCTAAAGGAGAGAAATACACTTTAGATAAGGTGATTGCTGATGGGTATAATACTTATTTAGCTTTTTTTGAAGTGCTAATTCCATCTTTAGTTGCGTCATTCGAAAAAAATGCAAAACAAGATAATTTTGCGTATTCAGATTTGGCGGAGCCTATAGCGGTGTTGAAAAATTGGGATTATTATTCGAGTACCAATTCGGTTGCAACGACACTTGCCGTTGAATGGGCTTCAAAACTGGATGTTATTTTGCAAAAAGTATATATAGATGAGGGAAGGGACCAAGTAGAAAATGCAAAATTCTTTGCTTCAAATGCTACAGCAGATCAAATGCTACCCCAACTGCGACTGGCGATTAATGAGTTAAATAGTAAATTTGGGAAATGGCAAATTCCATGGGGTGAAATAAATCGTTTTCAAAGATTGTCTGGCGATATAGATCTAGCTTACAATGATACACTGAAAAGCTACCCCATAGCATACAACTCCTCTTTGTGGGGCTGTTTACCATCTTATAAAAGTTCGTATCAAAAAGACACTAATAAAAAATATGGATTCAGTGGAAACAGCTTTGTATGTGTAGTGGAATTTGGAAAAAAAGTAAAAGCTAAATCTTTACTAGCAGGCGGAAATAGTGGAAATTCACAGTCCAAACATTTTATGGATCAAGCTGAAATATACCAAAAAGGGCAATTCAAAGACGTGTTGTTTTACAAAGAAGATGTTCATAAAAATGCAGAACGTACGTATCGTCCTGGCGAATAAGTTTGTTTTAGCTATGTTCAGTTTCGAATTTTAATTGCTTTTTAATATCAAAACCATCAACAGTCGTTGATGGTTTTTTTATTCAGATTCAGTTAACCCCAAAATTACTATCCGTATGAAAATACTAAATTTTTTATTTATCACATTAAACACCAACAGGTCTTGTTGTCAGAAAAGCCATAATATTTCGGAAGTTTTCAAAATGTTCAGATAAATTTTGCAAATCATTTATTGACTAAATCGCTTTTCTGTCCAGTTTTACAATTTCTTTTTGTTGGGTTTAAGAAATTTATACAAAACTAAAAAACCCAATAAACAAAGGGATTAAGCCTTTTGTTTATTGGGAATAGTACGCAATAGTACTTTAATGTATCGTTATAATTTATAATGATTCATAAGCATTTTTTCATATACTTTATCCGGTAAAATTCTCTTCAAGGCAATCGAGAATTTTTGCATAAAAGCCCCTACTTTATAATGAATTTTTGGTTCCGAAGTTTGGATAATTTGGTACACCGCTTCGGCCATTTCATTTGGATTACTGCCGCTATCCACATGCTCATCCATTGTTTTAAGGGTATTCCCATACGGAATTTCATAAGCAGAACCTTTAATTAAAGGAGCGTGAAAACGTCCCGAAGCAATATTAGTAGCAAAATCTCCCGGTGCAACATTCGTAAGACGAATGCCAAATGGTTTTACTTCCATTCGCAATGCTTCCGTGATAAGTTCTAACGCTCCTTTTGAAGCAGAATAAACACTCCTGTAAGGCAAGCCCATATATCCTGCAATCGAAGTGACATTGATAATCAAACCCGAGCTTTGTGTTCGCATTTGTGGCAAAACCGCTTTCATTACTTCAATGGGACCAAAAAGATTGGTCTCAAAATTATTCTTGATTTCATGCATAGGAATTTCCTCCAAAGGCCCCGTAATCCCAACACCAGCGTTGTTAATAACAACATCCAATCTTCCGGAGATCGAAATCACTTTGGCAACAGCCGCATGAATCGAATCTGCATCCCGAACATCCAAAGCCACTAAAGGAAAAACCGAATTCAAAATTCGATCCGGATTCCTACTGGTTCCATACACAACAAAACCTTTATGATGCAAAAATTCTCCAATAGATTTTCCTATTCCCGAAGAACCTCCTGTAATTAGAACTACTTTATTCATGATTATTGCTGTTTATGATACGAAAGGGCCAAAAATAAAAAAATCCTCCCGAAGGAAGACTACTTTTGTACGAAATAATTCAAAAAAAAATCTTCCAAAATGGAAGATTAAAAAAAAATGGCAAGCGACCTACATCGCACCGCTCAACCACGTACCCTTGCTATGTTCCCATCCTGGGGGAGTCTGCAGGAGCTGGTCGTGTAGGACTTGCCGGTGCAAATATACAATCTTTTTATATTTTTACAAGAGCTTTAATCATTAAAAATAACATTGTATATTGGTACAACAAAAAAAAGAAATCATGAAAAACTATAACTTCCTATCTGTCATTTTATTAGGAATCACCTTAGCAAGTTGCAACGAAACAAAAAAAGGTGAAAATACTTTATTCTCCTTTGATAATTCCAAATTTAAGGAACAATATAAACCACAGGAAGCGCTTTCTTTGGAAATTTTGAACTCCAATTCCAAAACTATTGACAGTGTTGTCTACTATGTAAATGACAAAAAAATTGGTTCAAAAAAAGGAGTTGACAAATTATCTTTTGAATTGAAAGATCAAAAATTGGGATATCAAAACCTAAAAGCTTTAGTATATTATGAAGGACAGAACTCAGAAGCTACCGCTAGAGTAGAATTAGTTTCTGATATTCAGCCAAAATTATTAAAATACACCATCGTAAATACATATCCACACGATATTCAGGCGTACACGCAAGGACTAGAATTTTACCGTGATACACTTTATGAAGGAACTGGAAACGGTTCAGGTCCATCAGGAAAAAGAGGAATCTCCAGCTTAAGAAAAACAAATTATAAAACTGGGGAAGTTTATAAGAAAGTAGAACTAGATGCTCAATATTTTGGCGAAGGAATTACAATTCTAAACAACAAAGTATATCAATTGACGTATAAAAATAATGAAGGATATGTTTATAATGCAGATACTTTCAAAAAAGAAAAAACAGTTCCATATTACAAAAATATGGAAGGCTGGGGTTTAGTCAATGATGGTACAAACTTATATATGACAGATAGTTCTGAAACGATACACATATTAAATCCAGAAACTTTTAAAGCGATTGACCATATCAATGTTTACTCTCTAAAATCTAAAGTAAAAGGAGTTAATGAACTAGAATGGATTGATGGAAAAATATATGGAAATGTGTACCAAAAAGATGCTATTGCTGTCATTAACCCTAAAAACGGGGCGGTTGAGGGAATAATAAATCTAGCAGATTTGACTACAAAAATAGCTAAACTAGAAGATACTGACGTTTTAAACGGAATCGCCTACAACCCAAAAACAAAAACCATTTTTATTACCGGTAAAAACTGGAATAAAATGTTTGAAATCAAAGTTTCAGAGTAATTATCATATAAAATGACAACGTTAATTATCAATATAAAAGAGTTACTTCAGGTTCGGGAAACAGCTAAAGCTAAAATTTCTGGTGCCGAAATGGCTATTCTTCCAACGATTAAAAATGCCTTTTTAGTAATTAAAGACAATTTAATTGCTGATTTTGGTGCTATGGAGAATTTACCTCCAATACATGCTGATAAAACGATTGATGCCACTGGGAAAATGGTTTTACCATCTTGGTGCGACAGTCATACTCATATTGTTTATGCCGGTAATAGAGAACAAGAATTTGTCGATCGAATCAACGGTATGACCTATGAAGAAATTGCTAATCGTGGCGGTGGAATCTTAAATTCAGCTAAAAAACTCAATGAAGCTACTGAAGCCGAAATCTATGATCAATCCAAAGCACGGCTTGAAGAAGTCATGCGTTTAGGAACTGGCGCCGTTGAAATTAAATCTGGATATGGATTGACGGTTAATGGAGAATTAAAAATGCTTCGTGTGATTCAGCGTTTAGCTCAAAACTATCCTATAACCATTAAAGCAACCTTTCTTGGTGCTCACGCTTTCCCATTAGAGTATAAAGAAAATCATCAAGGATATATTGATTTAATCATTAACGAAATACTTCCTGAAATTGCCAAAAATAATCTGGCAGAATTCATCGATGTATTTTGTGAAACCGGTTATTTTACTATTGAAGAAACCCAACAAATCATGGAAGCTGGAATTGAATTTGGCTTAAAGCCAAAAATTCATGTCAATCAGTTCAACTCTATTGGCGGAATTCAGGCCGGAATAAAATACAATGCGCTTTCTGTAGATCATCTAGAAATTATGACCACAGAAGATATTGAGGCTTTAAAAAATACTAAAACAATGCCAGTGGCGTTGCCTTCCTGTTCCTATTTTTTAAGTATTCCATATACGCCAGCTCGCGAAATGATAAGTGCAGGACTACCGCTTGCGCTTGCTACAGATTTTAATCCTGGATCAACACCATCGGGAAATATGAACTTTGTAGTAGCTACAGCCTGTATAAAAATGAAAATGACACCCGAAGAAGCTATCAACGCAGCCACAATAAACGGTGCATACGCCATGGATTTAGCTACCACGCACGGAAGTATCACAAGAGGCAAAGTTGCAAATTTAATAATTACAAAACCTGTTTCGTCCTATTATCAATTGCCATACGCTTTTGGCAGTAATCTTATAGAAACTGTTATAGTTGCAGGAGAAATCATTTCATAAAAAAAGAGGAACCGTTTAGTTCCTCTTTTCCATTTATTTTTCTTGTAATTATTTTAAAGTAAAACTAGTTTTAGAAACCAATTGATCTTTATCAAAAATATTTACATAATAAGTTCCTTTTGGAAAATCTTTTCCTCTCACACTTTCAGTAACATCAACCGTTTTATTTTCGTAAATGATATTTGAAATAAAACTATAAGTCAAAGTATTGTTACCAAAATTTTCTGTTTTCTTGTCTCCAATAACGTTGTTTTTACTATCAATTACTTGAACATAATAAACTTTAGTTCCTGATTGAGCAACTTGGTTTTCAGCAATTGTGTAGCTTATTCTCAAAACATCAGCTCTACTTGCTTTATCTGTTGAGATTTCTTTACCAGAGCTTTTTAATTTAAATGCAGAACCTCTTGTGTTCAAAACCGATAATTTTGCCGCTTTTTCAACAACCTTAGCTAACTCCTCATTTTGACCAGCAAGTGTCTCGTTGTATCTTTTTGACTCACCAAGTACAACTGCTGTACTATCGCGTTGAGACGTAAGAGTGGTATTTGCCTTTTTCAAAGACTCATTATCCGCCATTAACACTTTCATTTTTCCTTGTAAAGCATTAAATTGACTTTTGTATTTAGACAAGGAAGCTACATCACCTTTAGACTTACTTAAATCTGTCATTAATGTGATAACTTTATCTCTCTCTATAATAAGCTCGTCAGACATGGATGTGTTCTCTGCAATGGCAGCATCATACGTCATTTTTAACTCTTGAAGATCTTTCATCACCGACTCTTTTTCGGTTAATGTAGTACCTAACTCTGTTTTTACCACTTCAGCATCAGATGTGATTTTAAAAATATAGACTAAACTACCTACTAATAAAATAGCTAATATCGCTACCACCGCTTTAAGGCTTGAACTGCTTTTGGGATTTTCCATTTCGAATTTAATTTTTTGTTTACAAATTTAACAATATCTGTTGAAGTACTAACGTATGTTAATGCAATTATATTATTTTTGAGAAAAAAATTTTTCTGATGGAAAAAATTATACCGTTTACAATAAAGGACCTTGCTAAAATAACGAACCACAGAAGTGGAGAGATTAAATTTGGTGAAAAAATGATCACAATCCCAAAAGATGTTGATTCACTGAATTTTATAAAAAACTGCGAGGCTCGATATGTACTTTTTGGAATTCCTGAAGATATAGGTGTGCGTGCCAATTATGGCAGACCAGGAGCTGCTTCTGCGTGGGACAGCGCCATCGCTAGTATAGCTAACATTCAACACAATAGGTTTTGCAAAGGAAGTCAGATTGTAATCCTAGGACAACTTGATGTAGCACAATTAATGAAAGACGTAGCAATTCTTGATTTTAACGATATCGATGACCGTTCTAAACTAAGCCAATTGGTTTCAAAAATAGATAAAGATGTTTCCCATATTATTTTCAGCATTGTAAAACTAGGAAAAATCCCTATCGTAATAGGTGGCGGGCATAATAATTCGTACGGAAACATAAAAGGAACTGCTCTAGCAAAAGGCAAGCCTATAAATGCAATTAACTTTGACGCTCATTCTGATTTTAGAATCTTGGAAGGAAGACATAGTGGAAACGGATTTTCATATGCTTTTGAAGAAGGGTTTTTAAAAAAATATTTCGTCTTTGGATTGCATGAAAATTACACCTCAAAAAATGTATTGGATACGATAAAAAAGCTAGACGATAGAGTTCGGTATAATACCTATGATAGCATCAGTATCAGGAGAGAAAAAGATTTTACACAAGAAATGATGCATGCTTTAGAATTTATAAATGACGAACCATTTGGTATCGAAATTGACTTAGATGCCATACCTAATATAGCTTGTAGTGCTATGACCATGAGCGGTTTTTCTGTAGAACAATTGCGACAGTTTATTTATTACTATGGAAAACGTCGTAATGCAGCTTACATTCACATTTGCGAAGGCGCACCAGATTTGGGTGAGGATAAAAACAATCATCTGATAGGTAAATTAATTGGGTATCTAGTAACTGATTTTATAAAAGCCAATGGTTCCTTGCTACCAATTGTTTAGTAAAGTAACCTTTAATTTTTAGAAAAAAGGAACCAAAAATATAAATACTATCTTTGCCACGCTGTTTACTTTCTAATTACAGCTCAATTAATACCCAAAATTATGTTATTCGAAGAGTTATCATTATCAAAAAGCATACAAAAAGCCGTTTTTGAAGAAGGTTATTTAAACCCAACTCCCATTCAAGAAAAATCTATTCCTATTGTTTTATCAGGACGCGACTTAATAGGGTGTGCACAGACTGGAACTGGAAAAACTGCGGCATTTGCAATTCCTATTATTCACCAACTGCATCGAATTGTGGGGTCTTCAAAAAAAGCCAAACAAATTCGTGCTCTTGTAGTGACTCCTACGCGCGAGCTTGCTGTACAAATAGGGCAAAGCTTTGAAACGTATGCCAAATATACTAATCTAACTCAGCTAACTATTTTTGGGGGTGTTTCTCAAAATCCACAGGTTGATACCCTTAAAAACGGTATCGATATTTTGATTGCTACACCAGGAAGATTGTTGGATTTACACAAACAAGGGTTTATTGACTTAGATCACCTTCACACATTAGTTCTTGACGAAGCAGATCAAATGCTTGATATGGGTTTTGTAAATGATGTCAAAAAAATAGTAAAGCTTACGCCAAAAAACAGACAAACTTTGTTTTTTTCTGCTACGATGCCAATTGCCATTCGAGAACTTGCCGAAATGTTTTTAACAGATCCTGAAACAGTAACCGTTTCACCTGTTTCCTCAACCGCCGAAAATGTGGAGCAAAGAGTATACTTTGTAGAAAAAGGGGAAAAAAGAAATTTATTGTATCACTTAATCAAGAACGAAAACTTGACAGATGTATTGGTTTTCTCTAGAACAAAACATGGTGCAGATAATGTAGTCAAAGCGTTGCGCAAAAACAATATTCCTGCCGAAGCTATACATGGAGACAAGTCCCAAAATGCAAGACAACGTGTTCTTGATGCTTTTAAAAACAAAGAAATTGGTGTTCTTGTTGCTACTGATATTGCTGCCAGAGGAATTGATATTGATCAACTTCCAGTAGTAATCAATTTTGATTTACCTAATATTCCAGAAACCTACGTACACCGCATAGGAAGAACAGGACGCGCTGGTAATGGCGGAATTGCCATTTCTTTTTGCGGTAAAGACGAACATACGTATTGGAAAGAAATTCAAAAACTGATAAAAGTAGATGTTAAAACTGTTAATGATCACTCCTTTCATTGGCACTCCGGAAGCCCTGAGTCGGCACCCGCATCACAACAAAAAAATTCTAATAGAAGCGGTGGAGCTCATAAATCAAGAAAATCAGCTACATCAAAACAAAATAAAAAACGCTGGTATTAGGTAGTTGCAACAACTGAAAACAAAAAAAGCAGTAAAATTTTTACTGCTTTTTTTTATATCAATAAGTGAACTTACTTTACAAAGAAACTTCTTCATCAGCATCATCGCTTCCTTCCCATTTCCCTACAACAGAAGTCGCTAAAGCATTTCCTAAAACGTTTGTAGCACTCCTGAACATATCACAAAAGTGATCAATTGGTAAAATTAAAGCAATTCCCTCAATAGGAATATCAAACATTCCACAAGTTGCGGCAACTACTACTAAACTGGCTCTTGGCACACCAGCAATACCTTTACTGGTAAGCATCAAAACTAACAACATGGTCATTTGAGTTCCTAACGATAAATCTATACCGTACGCTTGAGCAATAAATATACTTGCAAATGTCATGTACATCATACTTCCGTCAAGATTAAAAGAATATCCCAGTGGCAACATAAAAGATACAATTCTGTCTTTTACCCCAAAGCGTTCTAGCTCCTCAGTAAGTTTTGGGAAAACAGCTTCACTACTTGTTGTTCCAAAAGCAATAATTAGCGGACTCACGATGCGTTTTAACAATATAGTCATTCTTCCTTTCAGGAAAATATACCCTACAACTCCTAAAACAATCCATAAAGAAGAAATTCCGATTAAAAAAGAACCAAAGAACTTGAAATACGTAATGGCTAATTCTTGAAAATCACGTACTGCAAATACTCCTGCAATGGCTCCAAATACACCAATAGGTGCAAACTTCATGACAAAGTTTACCATTTTTAAAACAATATGAGATATTTTGTCAAATGCTGTAATCACCGGCTTAACATACTCTCCTAATGATGCAGCAGCTAGTCCAAAAAAGATTGAGAAAATTACAATTTGTAAAATTTCATTGGTAGCCATTGCTTCAAATATACTTTTTGGAACAATGTGTTCAATAAAATTATCGAATGATATGTTTTGTGTTTTTGCAGTCACTTCTGACACAGCCGCTAAATCCACATTGGATAAATTAAGTCCTATTCCTGGTTTCAAAACGTTCACAAAAAACATTCCAAGCAACAATGAAACAAAAGAAGCTGTAAAAAACCAAGCCATGGCTTTACCTCCAATTCTTCCAACAGCTTTAATGTCTCCTAATTTTGCAATACCCACAACAAGGGTTGTAAATACTAAAGGCGAAATAATCATTTGAACCAAACGAATGAAAACTGTAGCCAAAATTTTAATTTTACTACTAAAATTTTGTGCATCTTCTGGAGTTATACTATTATGTATTATAATTCCTAATACGGCTCCAAGAACCATTGCTATCAATATTTGCCCGGTTAATCCTGAAAAAAATGAAGTCTTTTTTGTAGTATGATCCATTAAATTATTTTTAATTACTTGATATTTAGTTACATTATATTTAGCATAATAATTCATATTTCATGAAATAATAAGCTCTTTTTTTTCAATTTATTAAGTTTGCTTTAGTACGTTTTATTTATCAAATAAAAGTCTGCCAAAACAATTGCAGCCATTGCTTCTACTATAGGCACTGCGCGCGGCACAACGCAAGGGTCATGACGACCTTTTCCTGTCATGGCAGTTATATTTCCTTGATTATCTAAAGATTCTTGCTCTTTCATGATTGTGGCAACAGGCTTAAAAGCAACTCTAAAATAGATATCCATACCATTGCTGATACCGCCTTGAATTCCTCCTGAAAGATTGGTTTTTGTGGTTCCATCAGTATTGTACAAGTCATTGTGCTCGCTACCTTTCATTTTTGCTCCTTCAAAACCACTACCAAATTCAAAACCCTTCACCGCATTAATTGATAACATAGCTTTACCTAACTCGGCATGTAATTTATCAAAAACAGGTTCGCCTAAACCCACAGGAACGTTTTGAATAACACAAGATACCACACCTCCTACTGTATCCCCTTCTTTACGGATGCCACGAATGTAGTCCTCCATAATAACTGCAGCTTGCTCATCTGGGCATCGTACTGGATTGCTTTCAATTTTGGAGAAATCTAATTCTTGGTACGGTTTATCAAGCGCTATTGGTCCCACTTGAGAAACGTAAGCATTAATTTTAATTTCGGGTAACATTTGCTTGGCAATAGCACCAGCAACAACCCTAGAAGCCGTTTCGCGAGCAGAACTTCTTCCGCCTCCACGATAATCGCGTACACCATATTTTTTTTCATAAACATAATCAGCATGACTAGGTCTATAATTATCTTTTATATGTGAGTAATCGTCTGATTTTTGATTGGTATTGGGAATAACAAAACCTATAGGCGTGCCTGTAGTTCTACCTTCAAATATACCTGATAAAAACTGAACCGCATCTGGCTCTTTACGCTGTGTTACAATAGCTGACTGCCCAGGTTTTCTTCGAGACATTTCAAATTGTATAGCATCTAAATCTAAAGTAATCCCTGAGGGGCAACCATCAATTATACCGCCTAAAGCGTCACCATGAGATTCTCCAAATGTTGTAATTTTAAATAATGTTCCAAAACTATTTCCAGCCATCGCAATTTGATTTTGAACAAAAGTAGCATTTTACTTCAAAGTTCAAAAGTTTAGTGTTTAAAGTTTTTAGTAAGTTCTTAGATTTATTGTTATTAATTTAATATGGCGTGGCTATTCTTAACTTTTAATTCAATTTTACTTGATTAATTTTACATTATTTTGCTAAACTCCAAATTATAAAAACCTTGAAAAAAAGAAAAGTAGAAGTGGTTGTCATATCAGATGTTCATTTGGGCACTTTTGGTAGTCATGCCAAGGAACTCCTTAATTATTTATCCTCTATTAAACCTAAAATACTAATTCTAAATGGAGACATTGTTGATATCTGGCAGTTTAGAAAATCCTATTTCCCTAAATCACATTTAAAAGTTATTCAAAAAATTATAAGTTTTGCTTCAAAAGGAACTAAGGTGTACTATATTACTGGAAATCACGATGAAATGCTGCGCAAATTTAGCGACATAACTTTAGGAAACTTTGCATTGGTAGACAAACTCATTTTAACACTAGATTCAAAAAAATTATGGGTTTTCCATGGGGACGTCTTTGATGCTTCTGTGCAACATTCTAAATGGATTGCAAAATTAGGAGGCTTAGGATATGATTATCTTATCTTGATCAACCGTTTTGCAAATTGGTGTTTAAATAAACTAGGTAAAGAACCGTATTCATTTAGCAAAAAAATAAAAGCTAGTGTAAAAAAAGCTGTAAAACACATTTCTGATTTTGAGAAAACTGCAACTGAATTAGCTATAGAAAAAAAATACGATTACGTTATTTGCGGACATATTCACGAACCAAAAATTATCAAAAAAGAAACCAAAACAGGCTCTACGCTCTATTTAAATTCAGGCGATTGGATTGAAAACCTTACGGCTCTGGAATACAACAATAAAAGGTGGAAATTGTTTCATTATAGCGAAATGAATTTTGAGGAAGATGAAAATCTCTTTGAAATGGAAGATTTAATTGAGAGTCAATCCATTTCTAAAAAAATATTTACTAAGCAAAATTTAATTAAATAAGAACAGCCTCAAATGATAAAGTACAAGTGGAAATTATGTAAATTATAAACAAAATTTTACAACACATTTTGAATTAAAATAAATAGATTTTGATTGTCCGTTTTCCGTCATAATCCTGTAATACCAGCAATTACTAGCCTGTCGAATAGTTTTTCTTCAAAATATCTTCTATTAAGCTTATAAACAAACTCATTTAGATACAATTGAAGATATTTG
>NZ_VHLM01000077.1 GCF_009764685.1 Flavobacterium sp. I-STPP5a
TCGAGTTACTTACTTAATGACTACGATTTGCTTCCAACCCTGATGCGGATGTGAGACTAATCGTTTGAATATATTATCAAAAATAGAATCTTTGTAAATTGACCTGTTCAGTCGATAAAAATATTCATCTAAATATTTTTGGAGATGTTCCTTTTTGACGTGTGATTGAATCGTTCTTATTGCAGTTTTTACCTGATGAATAATAGTGTGCATTTCTTTGAAGTTTTTCCCAGGAACGCTTTTTTCTTGGACGATGTTATAGCTCTTTGCTATTATTTTGTAAGCTGTCCATTGGTCTGTTTTAATATTCGCATCTTTACTTATATGCTCGTCAAATAATGGTTTTATTGACTTTGCAGAATAATCATCAATAACATTTGCATAACCTCTTTTTATCTTTCCTTCATCTGTCAGCTCAACAGCACAAGCAACTTTTGCCTTTTTGCTATCGTAACTTCTACCTTGTTTTCCTGTTTCTTTTCCGCCAACTACAAATTCATCAACTTGTACATTTCCTGTCATTGGATACTGTTTTGAGGACTTCATCGCAAGTCTTACTTTTTGCATAAACAACCAAGAAGTCTTTTGAGTTATTCCATAGCGTTTTGCCGCTTGAGTTGAGGATATTGATTTGGTTGTACAAGTCATTTCAAAGGCAATACAAAATGCTTTTTGAATTCCAAATTTAACTCTATGAAAAAGAGTTCCTGCCGTTGCACTCTCTTTATATCTACATTTGGTACACTCTCTTTTATTGTGTTTTTCAAAATAAACATACTTCGTATTCTCGCAACGTTTACATCTATAGCCGTCTTTCCACTTCTCATTGGCTATAAATTCACGGCAACTTTGGTCGTCTGGGAATGTCTTTATGAACTCTAAAATATTCTCCCCCTGAAATATACTTTCCATATCCTTGTATTTACTATAAATATAAGTGTTTTTTAAGTAAGTAACTCTATAATAAAATAGCCATTTGTTTTATTGATGGAGAGTTCACCGTAAAGCGAATGAAGGTAGAAAAAGATTGTTTGTATCTCATGCCAGAAAACCCAAATTATCCACCCATAAAAGTCACTGAGGAAAACGAACTCATCATTTGGGGTATTGTAACCTACGTGATTAAAAAGCTGTAGTTACGAAAGACTCTTAAATTTTTGGTTCAAAAAAAACGACCTGCATCTATAAAGAGCAGGTCGTTTGTTATAATGTGAGAAAGTGTTAATGTTTTGGAGTAACTCCGTCCTCATTTAATTCTCTGTGGTCGTAATCAGCGATCATTTCGGCTTCATAGTCTACTTTTTCACCTTTAGAAACTCTGTTTATTATTTTCTCCATAATTTGGTAAATTACGGGAACCACAACAAGCGTTAAGAATAAAGACGATATTAATCCACCAATAATTACCCAAGCCAGTCCGTTTTTCCATTCGGCTCCAGCTCCTGATGCTAATGCAATAGGGAACATACCAAAAACCATGGCAATTGTGGTCATCAAAATAGGACGTAGTCTAGCATGATTGGCTTGAATTAAGGCCGTTCTTACTGTTTCACCAGCTTTACGTCTTTGATTGGTATAATCTACAAGCATGATCGCATTTTTACAAACCAGACCAATAAGCATGATGATACCCAAAATGGTAAATATGTTCAGCGTATTATTGGTCAAGGCCAAAGCCAACATTGCTCCAATAAACGAAAGTGGTATGGCAAACAATACTACAAATGGATGCACAAAACTGTCATATAAAGAAACCATAACTAAGTAAACCAAAATAATAGCCGCTAATAATGCAATTCCTAGCGTTCCAAAACCTTCGGACTGGTTTTCTTGATCACCGCCCCAAATGTAATTTACCCCAACAGGTTTTTTAAGCTTATCAATTTTTTCTTGCCATATTCCTACAATAGTACCAGAAGCAACCCCTACGTTTTGACCCTTTACCGTTACCGATGCTGATTTGTCTCTACGTTCTAGTTGGCTTGGTCCTGAACCTTCGGTTACGGTTGCAAATTGATTCAATTTAATTTGCTGACCCATATTGTTTATGAAGATCAAGTTGCTCACATCGGCAATACTTTTTCTGTCAAAAGCGTTGTATTTGATATTGATATCGTATTCGTATTCTCCCGCTCTAAAGCGTCCGTCGGTATTTCCGCTAAACGCCGTTTGCATCGTAATACCTACTGTTTGTAAGCTTAATCCAAGAGCAGCCATTTTATCACGATCTACTTTTACATTCACTTCTGGATTACCGTCTTCTACAGATAATTCAATTTCTGTAGCTCCAGGAATTGTGCGTAATTCTTTTTCGGCTGCTTTTGCAAATTGCATGGCGCTAGCTACATCGGGACCAGTTACAATTAAATTCAAAGTAGCATCTTCGGCAGTACCTAAAATACCAACAGGAACTGTTTTTACCTTGGCACCCACTAAAACTTTTTCTAGTTTACGTTTAGTTTTAGCAGCATATACGCTAGCTGGCTCATCACGTTTGTCTAGACCTACCATTTTGACGTTGATTTCTGATTTGTATGCGGTAGCTTGAGAAGCACCTAGTCCAGTACTGTTTTGACCCACAGTAGTAATTTGACTAAAAACATACTCTTCTTTAGCCAAGAAATCTTCGGCTTTTTGAGTCATAAAGTTGGTTTGTTCTAATGAAGCATCTTTTGGCATTTCTATTTGAACTAAGAACTCCCCACTATCTGATGTAGCAAAAAATTCTCCTCCAATAAATCCGCCTCCTAATAAGCTAATCATCGATCCAAAAAAGAGAACAACTACAATTATTACAGTTTTCCAGTAATGATCTAAACACCATTCTAATAACCCAGAAACCCAATTTGTAAAACGAGTCAAGTAACTTTCAAACCCAAGAATAACTCTTCCGAAAAGGTTTTTACCAGTGATGTGTTCTAATTTTCCGTATCTGGAAGACAACCACGGAATAATAGTAAACGATGCTACTAATGACAATAAGGTTGAGATAATTACCGTAACACAAAATTGTGTGATAATGTTTGAAACTAATCCTGTACTCATTGCGATAGGTAAAAATACCACCACAATTACTAAGGTTATCGATATTACGGTTCCACCAATTTCGGCAGTACCATCATAAGCAGCTCTCACTTTGTTCTTGCCCATTTCCATGTGCCTATAAATATTCTCCAAAACCACAATAGCATCATCTACCAGAATACCTACAACAAGAGACAATCCTAATAAACTCATTAAGTTTAAGGTATAGCCCATCAAATAAATCCCGATAAATGTAGCAATTAAGGATGCAGGAATAGACACCATTACGATCAATGAATTTCTAATACTGTGCAAGAAAAACAACATTACAAGCGCTACAAGAAGTACCGCAATAAGTAAATCATGAACTACTGCATCAGCAGCTTCAAGTGTAAAAATAGTACTGTCTTTGGCTACCTCAAGTTGCAGACCTACTGGTTTGTAATCTGTTTCTAAGAGTGCTAATGTTTTAACTAATTCCTCGCTTACAGCAACAGCATTTGCATCCGATTGTTTAATGATTTGAAGGATGATAGCACTTTTTCTATTTACACGTGCTACTTTTTCCGTAATCTTTTGAGCATCTTGTACATCAGCAATATCGCTTAGACGTACTTGGATGCCGTTTCTAGAAGAAACAATTAGATTTCTTAATTCGTCAACAGTTTTATATTTTCCGGCTAAACGAATTAATATTTTTTGCTCCCGAGTTTGAATGTTTCCGGTAGGGAAATCCAAATTTGAAGATAAAATATTTTGTTGTACCTGCGGAATAGAAAGTCCGTAGGCTTGCATTTTTACGGCGTCAAGATTTACCTGAATTTCTCTTTCTTGTCCACCAATGATGTTTACCTGCGCCACACCTTCAACACGTGAAATAACAGGAGCTAATTTTTTGTCAACAAGATCGTAAAATGCTACTTCGTCCATTTTTCCATTGGCACCAATGGTCATAATTGGTAAATCACTCAAAGAGAATTTTGATAATGAAGGTGTTTCAACATCTTCAGGAAGATTTCCTAAGATAGCATTTATTTTACGTTGTGCATCGTTCATCGAAATATTAACATCGGCCGATGAAGTCAGGGTAATAGAGACCGTAGATAAACTTTCGTACGACTTGGAATCAATTTTTTTGATGTTTTCAAGAGATGCAATCGCATCCTCAATTTTTTTAGTAACGGTATTTTCTACCTCACTAGGCGATGCTCCAGGGTAAATGGTAGCAATAGTAATTACGTTCGTTTCAAATTTTGGGATCAATTCATACCCCAAATTGCTGTAACTGAACAGTCCACCAAGTGTTAGGATTGTAAATAATACAATCACTAACGACGGACGTTTTATGGATATTTCTGCTAATTTCATATGTTTTAGTTTCAGGTTTCAAGTTTCAGGTTTCAAGTTTTGTAACTTTAAACTTTAAAGTTGAAACAAATTTTTAATCTATTTAATAACCTCCACTTTGCTGCCGTCTTGCAAATTGATTTGTCCGGTAACAATTACTTGTTCTCCATCTTCAAGGCCGTTTAATATCTCTACTTTATCACCTAGAATTCTACCAGCAGTAACTGTTTTTAACTTGGCACTTCCATTTTCAATTACAAATATTTGGTTGCTGCTCACACTACCTACAAAAGCATTTCTTGGAACAATTTTTAAGGATTGTTTTTGTTGGTTAGATGCAAAAGCAGCAGTACCATACATTCCAGCTTTTAGGTCTTTGTTCGCATTGTTTGTAATTTCTATTTCTACAGGGAAGTTCAGAGTTTCATCGGCTTTTGCAGCAATGAAAGTTATTTTTCCTGAGAAAGTTTTATCAGGATACACACTAGCAACCACTGTTGTAGCGTTTCCTACTCTTAATCCAGCTACTTGACTTTCATTTACGTTAACTTTCAATTTTAACTTTGATACGTTTACAATATCAAACAATTGTGTTGCAGGCATTCCTGTAATGATGGAACCTACTTCAATGTGTTTTTTATTGATAAACCCACTTATTGGAGCTTTAATTCTAGTGTCACCTACGTTGATGTTGGCTTGTGTCAATTGTGACTTAGCATTTACCATTTGTAGTTTTGCTTGGTCTAATTGTTGCTTGGTTATTCCACCGGTTTTAAACGCATTTTCAAATCGGTTGTAATCAGCCACTGCGTTTTGATAGATAGCGTTTGCGTTTTGAGCATTCACATTCACTACATCACTGCGTACAATAGCAAGAGTTTGTCCTACGCTCACGTAATCACCTTCTTTTGCAAGTATCTTAGTGATTTTGCCTGACTTTTCTGCTGAGAATTTTAATTCTTGTACTGGTTCAAAATTTCCGTTAGAAACAAAGTCAAGAGATACATCTTCTGTTTTAACAACATCTGTTCTTACGGATATAGTTGCATTTTTCTCAGCTACAATTGCAGTTTTAGCCTCGTTCTCTTTTTTGTTATTGGTAAGTACGTAAGTAATAATTCCTAAAGAGGCAGCAATTACAACTACGGTTATGATAATTTTTTTCATTTTGATTATTTATTGGTTAATGTTTTAAGTTCTCCTTTTGCTTTTATTAATTGTATTTCGGCTAATTTGTAATCTAATAGCGCTGATGTATAATTGTTTTGAGCAACAACCAGTTCGCTTTCTGCTTCAAGTAAATCAGTTAATGATGCAAGACCTTGTGCATAGTTGTTGTTGGTATTAGTCAAAACCTCTTGCGCTAGTTTTGCGTTTTCTTTTTGATTGTTGATCGATACAATACTATTCTCGATTTGCGTATTTGCATTACTGTATTGTAAATCCAATGCCAGTTTTGTTTCCTCCAAATCTACTTTTATTGAAGCAAGTTTGTTATTAGCTTGGCTTACTCTTGCTTTTGTTCCAAATCCTGAAAAGATAGGTATACGTAAATTCAGTCCTACTGAAGCAAAGTCTGACCAATAAACTCCATCTGATGGTTTCTTGAACCAAGGCATCTCTGGACCTTGACCAATGAAGTTATACCCACCCGTAAGTGATAAACTTGGGTAATAAGCTGCCTCTATAGATTTTTTTTGGTATTCCAATAATTGTTCGTTCTTTTTAAGTAACAAATATTCAGTTCTTGTTGTTGTATCTGGAGTAAGTGAAAGTGCGCTTGGAGTAATCTCAAATTCTGTTTGTGGAATAGAAATACGAGTATCTACAGGTAAACCCATAAAAAATTTCAAAGCGTTTTCTTGCAGTGTAACAGCGTTCAGAGTTTGTTGACGTAGTGTATTGATGTTTGAGATACGAACTAGCGTTCTGTCTAAATCAATTTTTTTAGCCAGTCCGTTATCATATTGTCCTTGAATGATGTCCTTAACTTTTGTGGTGTTTTTAAGGTTGTTATCAAGTACAGTTAAGTTTTGACGCGTTACATAAACTTGGTAGTATGCATTTGCTACGCGCTCTATAACTTGCTCTTCAGTTAATTGTGCGTTTATTTGGTAAAACTCACGAGTTGATTTTGCCGCCTTCAAGCCTATAAATACGGCTTGGTCATACAAAGCTTGATTAAGAGAAACTCCTGCAGTTGAGCTCCATTTTTGACCAAAAGCAGCTTGAATTGTAGTTCCAGGTTGGCCGAATCCAGCTCCGTCAATTACAGTAGTTTGTAAAATTGGGTTGTAATTTAAGCTACCATTTGCTGCAATTTGAGGCAAAGCCCTTGAACGAACTTCTTGAATTTCGTATTCCCCTCTTTCTACTTGTAATCTTGCTTTTTTTGCATCGGCTTTGTTTTCAAGTGCATACGTAATAGCATCTTTTAAGGTAAGGCTTTTTAGTTCTTGTGCATTGATGCTTAAGGAAAGCAGCACGGTCATTAGTATAATTGTTTTTTTCATTTTATAAGCTTGATTTGATTAAATTTTTCTCTAGTTCCAGTATGCCCTTGTTTGTTGCCATGGCTCTGGTATGGTATTCTAGCGCTTCCATTTCAAGCGCGAAGGCTTCTCTTTCGGACCGAATATTTTCGTTAATTGAAAAAATTAAAGTGTAGTAAAACTTGATGTAAGCATCTATATTTAAGTCATCTCGGTATAAACCTTCTGCTATTCCTTTTTCAATGTTTTTCCTAAAACAGGACTCGCATATTTCTACTTGATCAGATAATACTTTTTGATACACTTCTGGGTAGTGTTTTTTTAATTGGTATACCGGCGAAGTATCAGTGGTTTTGAACATATCATCAAACATTCGTCTAATTTCAAAATTCTCTTCTATGGCATTAAAATCTTGTGAGGTTATCGTGTTTATAATCGTGTTTACTTCAGTATGAATTACTTGAACACTCTCTTCGATAAGTAACTCTTTGTTAGCGAAATATTTGTAGATTGTTTTTTTTGAAATACACATTTCGCCTGCGATATCATCCATAGTGATGCTCTTGAAACCCAGTTTCAAAAACATGTCCTTAGCTTTTGATATTATTTTTTCCTTCATTTTTTTAACTTTTTGCATTGCGCCAGTCGCATTGGGATGTATTTCCCCATTGGTTTATTTTTTATACCGTGAATTCTAAGTTTGCAATTAATTTTAATTCTTTGTTGTTATATGCTACGCCATAAGTGCTAAGTGGATTTTCAGAAATATTGAAATCTTTTCTGTTTATTTTGCCAGTAATTTCAAAAGCAGCTTTTTTATCACCATTGTAGGCATTGAATCCTATAAACTCTGCATCAAGTTCTACCGCTTTTGTAACATTTTGTATGGTTAAATTTCCTTTTAAGAAATTGATATTGTTTGTAATTTTTTCAAATGATGTTGATTGAAAACGAATTATTGGGTATTGATTAACATCAAATAAATCATTCATATTTTGATGTTTTTTCGCCGTATGTAGTGGTTTTTTTTTATTGTTGACATCAAGTAAAAAAGCTATTGATGCATCTTCGATGGTATTGTTTTCAATGTCAATATAGCCGTCAAACGTATTGGTTCCTCCAGCAAGATAGGCTATAACATTGTGTTTCGTTTTTATTAAAACATCCGACTGCGTTCCGTCAAGTCTCCAAGTTGTTTTCATGAGGTGGTTCGTAATTAAGTATGATCTATAGAAATGATTTGTTCAAAATTAACTTTGATGGTAGTTAAATTTCTTTGCAAATATAGATAGGAAACTTTGAATACCAAATAAGTTTCCTTGGTATTTACATTTATTTAACATTTGAGGAACTTTAACATTGGCGGAATTTTCAAGTTTTTTGAGTTTCTTTGTATTCAAAAGTTTTGTAGTCAAGGCAAAAACAAACTTTAATTTTCTTAAAATAAAAAAATAACAATGCACAATATCGTTCAGTATCAAGAGTTCCTTTCTGCTTATTTACATTCTCAATATGAAACCAAAGAACCTAAAAACTTATATGAGCCTATACATTATATTTTAGATCTTGGTGGTAAAAGAATGCGTCCGGTACTGACTTTGATGAGTGCTGAGATATTTGATGCCGATTATAAAAAAGCGCTTCCAGCAGCCTTAGCGGTTGAGGTTTTTCATAATTTCTCTTTGGTACATGATGATATTATGGATGATGCCCCGTTGCGTAGAGGTCATGAAACGGTGCATGAAAAATGGAATATCAATACTGGGATCTTGTCTGGTGATGCAATGTTAATTCTTGCATATCAGTATTTTGAGCAATACGAGCCGTTAATTTTTAGAGATTTAGCCAAGTTATTTAGCAAAACAGCTCTTGAAGTTTGTGAAGGGCAACAATGGGATGTTGATTTTGAAGATCGTACAGATGTTACTATTTCTGAATATTTAAAAATGATTCAGTACAAAACAGCTGTTTTAGTGGCAGCAGCTATGAAAATGGGTGCTATCATTGCAGAAACCTCAGTAGAGAATGCAAATTTAATTTATGATTTTGGTCTTAACTTAGGATTGGCTTTTCAATTGCAAGATGATTTCTTAGACGCTTTTGGAAACCCAGAAACTTTTGGAAAACAAGTAGGAGGAGATATCATTGAAAACAAAAAAACCTATCTATACCTTAAAGCAGTTGCTTTTTCAAATGAAAAAGAAGCGCAGGAATTGAAAAGTTTATTTTCAATTCAACCAGAAGATAGCACTGATAAGATTGAACGTGTAAAGGCACTTTTTAATAGTTCTGGTGCTTCAAAAGCTACTCAGGATGCGATACAGGAATTTACGTTTAAGGCGTTTCAAACGCTGGACAAAATGAACATTAGTGCAGAGAAAAAGCAAATGTTAAGAGCCTTTGGTGAAAACCTAATGGGAAGGAAAGTATAATTCAAATTCAAAAACAATTTTAAATTTCAATAGCATTGTTGATATTGAAAATTGATAATTGTTATTTAAAAAGAAGTAAATTATACATAATAGCAATATTGAAAGTTAATTTTAATATTGTTATTGAAATTTTTAAAAATATGTTTGTAGCGCCTAAAAACACCGATTTACTACTTTCTGAAGCAGAAGGCGACAATTTGTATTTAAAATTAGTAGAACAATTGAACAAGGATTTTAATTTAGCTAATGAAGCTATAGATTTTCCGTTGAGTACCTCTCCAGCTGAATTGAAGTTGCAATTACATGAAAAAATCTACCGACTCATTCAATACAAGTTTGCTGAATACCTCAATTTACTTTATATCATTGATGTCTCCGAAGATGAAATTAAAAAACTCGACGGATCAGATTTGGTAATTCTAGCGGAACAAGTTGCTTTCTTAATTCTAAAAAGAGAATGGCAAAAAGTATGGTTTAAAAACAAATACAAATAAGCTTTAAAAGCAAAGGTTTAAGTAAATTCAAACTAAAAATAAAACCTCACAAAAGGCATAAAACGGCTTCCGTAAATATTGTTTTCATCTTGAAGTACATTGTAGCGCACACCCATAGTCGCACCTCCCGAGCGATAACCTGCTCCCACGAATAGACCTGTGTTCCAGAAACTTTGAGAATTGCTATTAGATCCGTCTAAGTTTACGTTTACTCTAAGTTGTTCTAATTCTGCAGAAAGCTGGATTTCTGGTAACGGATTTAATAACCCGATAACGCTTCCTCCGTATAGGTGTGAGGCAAAACTGTTTTGTTGCTTCAAGTATTTATACTGCAAACCAAGTCCTATAGATCCATATTCATTTATATTGTAGATGGCACTTGGAGCTAAAGAAATATCTGTAAACCCCGATCCGAAGCCAAGACCTATTCCGCCACCAAATTGTACTTTATCCCAAAATTGTGTGGGATGATTGATATCAGAATTGTTTTCTTGTGCTGGTGTTTCATTTAAAAAAAACAAGGCAAATAATACAAAAAGGTTTCTAAAACGATTGAAAAAACATTTCATAGCTATAAGTTTTTAGTTTTTTAACAATATTGAACGTAAAAGTATCTTAAAATAAATTATAAATTTATTGTATTATCGTACTTTTGCCAAACTATTTTAACAAAAAAGTATATTCACTACATATTATGGATAGGTTTTCATTTTTAAACGCAGCACATACCGAATTTTTTGCACAGTTATACGATCAATATTTAGAGAATCCAGATAGCGTGGAGCCAAGTTGGAGAAGTTTTTTTCAAGGTTTTGACTTTGGGATGACAACTTACAATGAGGAAAATCCAGTAGCACAGTTGGCAAATTTTGCCTCGACAAATACTGATGTAAGTTTAGTTTCGGATAAACTACAAAAAGAATTTAATGTTCTTAAACTGATAGATGGATACCGTACCAGAGGTCATTTGTTTACAAAAACAAACCCAGTAAGAGAAAGACGTACTGCATCGCCTACTCTTGATATTACTAATTTTGGCTTGTCAGTTGCAGATTTAAATACTGTTTTTGATGCTGCAAAAGCAATCAATATTCAGCCGTGTACGCTTCAAGAAATTGTAACACACTTAGATACTATTTACTGCCAGCACATAGGTATTGAGTATATGTACATTCGTAAACCTGAGGTTGTAGAGTGGATCCAGAAAAAATTAGGGGTTAATGATAATCAACCTAAGTTTTCTGCAGAGGAGAAAAAAGTAATTTTAAATAAATTAAACCAAGCTGTTTCTTTTGAAAACTTTTTGCACACAAAATATGTGGGGCAAAAACGTTTTTCACTTGAAGGTGGAGAATCAGTTATACCAGCACTTGATGCGCTTATCGAGAGAGCAGCAGAGAAAGGTGTTGAGCAGTTTGTAATGGGAATGGCTCACCGTGGTAGATTGAATGTCTTGGCTAATATTTTTGGAAAATCTACTCAAGATATCTTTAGTGAATTTGACGGTAAGGATTATGATCAAGAGTATTTTGATGGAGATGTTAAATACCATTTGGGTTTAACTGCTGATAAAGTTACCAGATCAGGGAAAAAAATAAACATCAATTTAGCTCCAAATCCTTCTCACTTGGAGACTGTAGGAGCAGTTATTGAAGGAATTACGCGTGCCAAACAAGATAAATATTTTCCAGAGGATTTCTCTAAAGTACTGCCTATTGCTGTTCACGGTGATGCGGCCATTGCAGGACAAGGAATTTTGTATGAAATTGTTCAAATGGCACAACTGGACGGATACAAAACAGGCGGAACCATTCATATTGTTATCAACAATCAAGTAGGTTTCACCACAAATTATCTTGATGCCCGTTCATCTACGTATTGTACCGATGTTGCCAAGGTTACACTTTCTCCAGTATTGCATGTAAATGCTGATGATGCAGAGTCTGTTGTGCATGCTATGCAGTTTGCATTAGATTTCCGTATGCAGTTTGGGTGTGATGTATTCATTGATTTACTAGGATATAGAAAATATGGGCATAATGAAGGTGACGAACCTCGTTTTACACAACCCGTTTTGTATAAAATTATTGCAAAGCACAAAAATCCTAGAGATTTATACGCTGAAAAATTACTATCAGAAGGAGTTATTACTGCTGATTTAGTAAAAACATTAGAAAAAGAATACAAAGACGATCTAGATCAAAACTTAGAAGCTTCTCGTAAAAAAGATTTAACAATCATTACCCCTTTCATGCAAAATGAATGGGATGGATACGAGCAGGTTTCTAATGATGTGATGCTGCAAAAAGTGGATACAAAGGTTGATAAAACAACTTTAGACTCTATTATTACAACGGTATCAAGTTTGCCAACAGATAAAAAATTCCTTAACAAAATCACAAAAATTGTTACTGATAGAAAAACAGTCTATGATAACAATACCATTGACTGGGGAACTGCAGAGACTCTTGCATATGGATCATTATTGACAGAGGGTTATGATATTCGAATTTCAGGGCAAGACGTTGAGCGAGGTACTTTTTCACACCGTCATGCAGTAGTAAAAGTGGAGGATTCAGAGGAAGAAGTAATTTTATTGGATCACATCCAAAACAAAAAAGGAAACTTCCGTATTTTTAATTCCTTCCTTTCGGAATACGGGGTACTTGGTTTTGATTACGGGTATGCACTAGCAAATCCTAATGCACTTACCATTTGGGAAGCACAATTTGGGGATTTCTCCAATGGAGCTCAAATCATGATTGACCAATACATTTCATGTGGCGAAGACAAATGGAACAACCAGAACGGTATTGTTTTATTGTTGCCTCACGGATATGAAGGGCAAGGAGCAGAGCACTCATCAGCAAGAATGGAGCGTTATTTACAACTTTGCGCGCGTCACAACATGTACGTTGCCGATTGTACTACGCCAGCCAACTTTTTTCACTTGTTGAGAAGACAAATGAAAACCAATTTCCGTAAGCCGCTAGTTGTGTTTTCACCAAAAAGTTTATTGCGTGATCCAAGATGTGTTTCTACAGTTGAGGAATTAGCCAATGGAGAATTTCAAGAAACTATAGATGACGCTACAGTAAACAAAGCAGAAGTTAAAACCCTAGTATTCTGTACGGGTAAATTTTACTATGATATTGTAGCCGAAAGAACCAACAACGGTCGTAATGATGTAGCTGTAGTTCGTGTGGAGCAATTGTTTCCATTACCGGTTGACCAACTTAAAGCGATAATTGCACAGTATCCTAATGCAGATGATTATGTTTGGGCACAAGAAGAACCTAAGAACATGGGAGCTTACAGTTATATGTTGGTGAATTTTGATTTGGTAAAATGGAGATTAGCATCTCTAAAAGCTTATGCGGCACCAGCAGCAGGAAGTTACACCAGAGCAAAAAGACGTCACGCTGATGCAATTAGAATGGTATTTGACAAAAATTTATTTAGATAAAAAATAGTTTAAAGTTTAAGGTTTAAAGCTACTCTTGGGTGACTTTGAACTTTAAACAATTCACACCTTAAACAATAACAAAGATGATTTTAGAAATGAAAGTCCCTTCGCCAGGGGAATCTATAAAAGAAGTTGAAATTGCAACTTGGTTAGTAAAAGATGGAGATTATGTAGAAAAAGACCAAGCAATTGCTGAGGTTGATTCAGATAAAGCAACACTTGAATTACCAGCTGAAGCTAGCGGAATCATTACATTAAAAGCAGAAGAAGGTGATGCTGTAGCAGTAGGAGCAGTAGTTTGTTTGATCGATACAAGTGCTGCAAAACCATCAGGCGATGCACCAGCGGCAGCAGTTGATCCCGAGACTTCGGGACCAAAAGCAGTTGTAGAAACTGTAGCTCCAAAAGCGGAACCAGTGGCACAAACACCACCATCAGCAGCTGAAGGACATGCATCTCCAGCAGCAAGAAAAATATTAGACGAAAAAAATATAGCGCCAACCACTGTCTCTGGTACAGGTAAAGGCGGAAGAATTACAAAAGAAGATGCTGTAAATGCAGTGCCATCAATGGGAACTCCTACTGGAGGATCTAGAGGTACAGAGCGTACAAAGTTGTCTATGTTGCGTCGTAAAGTGGCAGAAAGATTAGTTGCCGCTAAAAACGAAACAGCCATGTTGACTACTTTTAATGAAGTAAACATGACGCCAATCAACTTGATTCGAAATGAATATAAGGATGTTTTCAAAGCAAAACATGGTGGAGTAGGATTAGGTTACATGTCATTTTTTACAAAAGCAGTAACAAGAGCATTACAATTATATCCAGATGTTAACTCTATGATGGATGGCGATCATAAGATTGCTTTTGATTTTTGCGATATTTCAATTGCAGTTTCTGGACCAAAAGGATTAATGGTTCCTGTGGTTCGTAATGCAGAGAACTTGACTTTCCGTGGAGTTGAAGCTGATATTAAAAGATTAGCAATCAAAGCGCGTGATGGTCAAATTACAGTAGATGATATGACTGGTGGAACGTTCACAATTACTAACGGAGGTGTTTTTGGAAGTATGTTGAGTACGCCAATTATCAATCCTCCACAATCAGGGATTCTAGGAATGCACAACATTATTGAGCGTCCAATTGCTGTAAATGGTAAAGTTGAAATTCACCCAATGATGTATGTGGCACTTTCTTATGACCACAGAATTATTGATGGTCGTGAGTCTGTTGGTTTCTTAGTAGCAGTAAAAGAAGCTTTAGAAAACCCAATGGAATTATTGATGGATAACAATCCTAAAAAAGCTTTGGAATTGTAGTAATAAAGCTATTCTAATTCAATATACCCCTTTTAGGAAACTAAAAGGGGTTTTTTTATTTCAACAAATACAAACAATTGTTAAAGTAGTCAATGATTCCTTTTCCTTTCATCAAGATATCAGCACCTATTATTCCGTGAACGGGTTTGGCTTTGTGGGCCAATAAAGCCGTGTTTACGTGTGATAAATCAAAAATAACCAGATTGAAATGGTTGTCTTTCCATGTACCTAATTGAAGTTTGTTTTTTAATGCCAGTTGGGTTTCCATTCCGGTGGCGCCAGCTCCAGAGGCTTTAGTCTCTGAGTTCTTAGGTTGCAATTGAAAGACTTCTATGCTTTCAAAACCTATGCAGCTGTTTGAGGCACCAGTATCTAAAATAAAATTCCCTTTTATCCCGTTGATTTTTGCTTTTATCAACAAGTGCTGCGTTTTCATAATCTTGAATGGGATTTTCTTGTAGCTTACTTTTTTGAGAATTTTATCTAAGTTTTTCATAGTTTCTGTTGGGATTTTGAATCTTTATTTTGCGATAAAAAGTCGTTGAAATTAACATCTTGATAGTTTATAGGTATGGGAAACTACGTCTAATAATCGTAATTTTGCATCTCAAACCTGAAAAAATACACTTGGAAACAAATATAGTCATCACTGACACACATACACACCTTTATGCCGAAGATTTTGATCAAGATAGAGACCAAATGATTCAACGAGCCATTGATGCTGGTGTTTCGCGTTTTTTTATTCCTGCTATAGATTCTACATGTACGCAATCTATGTATGATTTAGAACAGAATTACCCGGATCATATCTTTTTAATGATGGGTTTGCATCCTACTTATGTTAAAGAAAATTATGAGCAAGAATTACAACATGTTGCAGACGAGCTCTCAAAACGAAAGTTTTATGCTATTGGCGAAATAGGGATTGATCTGTATTGGGATAAAACTCATTTACCACAGCAGCAAATTGCTTTTAGAAAACAAATACAACTTGCAAAAGAGTACAAACTCCCTATTGTGATTCATTGTCGCGAAGCTTTTGACGAAATATTCGAAATTTTGGAGGAAGAAAAATCTCCAGAATTATTTGGTATTTTCCATTGTTTTTCGGGAAGTTATGCACAAGCATTACAGGCTATCTCGTATAACATGAAATTAGGAATTGGAGGTGTAGCTACTTTTAAGAACGGAAAAATAGATCAGTTTTTAAATCAAATTGACCTTGAGCATATTGTTCTAGAAACCGATTCTCCTTATTTAGCACCCGTACCGTATAGAGGAAAAAGAAATGAGAGCAGTTATATTGTAAGCGTTGTAGAAAAGTTATCTCAACTTTATGGCCTTTCGGCAAATGAAATAGCGGCGGTAACTACCGCAAATTCTAAAGCTATTTTTGGGATTTAAACTAGATTTTACCTTATTTTAATATTTTTTTTGTTCATTTGCCCACACAAAAATTGAGAACCAAAATGCAGAAATTTGACGCTATTAGGCCCTTTTATGATTCGGAAATAAATGAAGCACTTCATGATGTGGTAAATCATCCTATGATGAAGGCATTGATGAATTTTACATTTCCAGAAGTGGCAGATGAGGTATGGAAAGAGCAACTGAAAAAAACGCATTCTATTCGTGATTTTCAATGTAATTTTATATATCAATCTGTACAAAGAGTGCTAGAGAAAAGCTCTGACGGCCTTACAACTTCGGGATTTGAAAACTTAGAGGCTAATACGTCTTATATGTTTATTTCAAACCATAGGGATATATTATTAGATACAACCTTGTTGAATACAGCTTTGTTTGAACATGGTTTAGTAATGACAGCATCGGCAATTGGTGATAATTTAGTTAAAAAATCATTTTTAAAAACATTAGCAAAACTCAACAGGAATTTCTTAGTTCAAAGAGGATTAACACCAAGAGAAATGTTGCAAAGCTCTAAATTATTATCTGAGTTTATGGGTAATTTGCTTTTGCATGAAAATCGTTCGGTGTGGATTGCACAACGCGAAGGAAGAACAAAAGATGGTAATGATGAGACAAATCCGGGTGTTTTAAAAATGATTGGAATGGCATCTGATGAGAAAAATGTGATGGACTATTTTAAGAAAATAAAAATAGTTCCTGTTTCTATTTCTTATGAATATGATCCTACTGATGCCTTAAAAATGCCTCAACTAATGGCCGAAGCTAATAATGAAGTGTATGTAAAGGAGAAAAATGAGGATTTCATGACTATTCTTAGCGGTGCTTTAGGCCAAAAGAAACGAATTCATATTCATGTAGGTACTGTTTTGGATGCTGAGATTGATCGTGTAAAAGCGGATAATGACAATTCAAACAAACAAGTCGCAGCACTGGCGCAAGAAATTGACGATACGATATTGAGTAATTACAAATTGTGGCCTACTAATTTTATTGCGTATGATATTGTTAACAAAACAGATAGATACGCTCACTTGTACACTGAAAATGAAAAATCATTGTTTGAACGCCGATTAGAAATGCGTATAGATCATGATAATCCTGTGGCACTTGATGGTTTTTTAGCCATGTATGCTAATCCTGTTGTCAATAAATTAAAATACCATGACATTGTATAAAGCTAAAATACTTTTAATTTATACCGGCGGAACCATTGGTATGCGCAAGGATTTTGATACAGGAGCACTCAAAGCCTTCAATTTTAGTAAATTATTGCAAAATATCCCAGAGCTAAAACAATTAGATTGTGATATTGAAACAGTTTCATTTGAGGTACCCATAGACTCCTCAAATATGAACCCAGCCGAATGGTCAAAAATGGCAACCCTAATTGAGCAAAATTACAGCTCCTATGATGGTTTTGTAGTACTTCATGGATCAGATACCATGTCATACTCTGCATCGGCATTGAGTTTCATGCTCGAAAATTTAGATAAACCAGTTATTTTTACGGGTTCTCAATTGCCAATAGGTGATTTACGAACTGATGCCAAAGAAAATTTAATTACTGCCATACAAATAGCGTCGTTACGAGATGAAAACGGACCTTTGATACAAGAGGTTTGCCTTTATTTTGAGTACAAGTTATACAGAGGAAACCGCACCACAAAGATAAATGCCGAACATTTTAAAGCATTTACCTCTCCTAATTATCCTGAGCTGGTAGAGTCTGGTGTACATTTAAAAATTAATCCAGAAATGTTTTTGCCAAAAAGTGCCAATAAAACGTTTCAAGTTCATAAGAAATTAGATAATAATGTTGCCATCATAAAAATGTTTCCGGGCATTAGTGAAGCTGTTTTAGCAGCTATTTTCGATATTCCAAACTTAAAAGGAATTGTTCTAGAAACCTATGGATCAGGAAACGCACCTACCGAAGACTGGTTTCTTGACTTATTACAAAAAGCAATCAAAGCAGGATTGCATATTGTGAATGTAACACAATGCTCTGGCGGAAGTGTAAGTATGGGACATTATGAAACCAGCACAGGAATGAAAGAAATAGGAGTGATTTCAGGGAAAGATATTACTACAGAGGCCGCAATTACAAAACTGATGTATGTGTTAGGTCAAAATATTGCTAACAAGGATTTTAAGGCTTTCTTTGAAACACCATTGCGTGGCGAAATGATTTAAAGTCAGATTTTGCTTTTCTAAGTCAGTTTTTTTTAAGTTATTTGCAAACCTAATTAGAGAGGTGTCCGAGTGGTTGAAGGAGCTAGCCTGGAAAGCTAGTATATGGGTAACTGTATCGAGGGTTCGAATCCCTTCCTCTCTGCGATAAAAAACCGTAAAGCACCATTAATATAGGCTTTACGGTTTTTTTGTATTTATATTTTCCGACATAGTCTCCGGGATACTCGAAGTGTAAAATATATATTCTTAAAAACTGTTTGCTGCTGGCTAATGTCTTTGACCTCGCGCCCAAGTTAATAGGCAACAAACACAATTTTTTATTGAGAAGTTAAATAATCATATTTGATATAAAGCAGTTTTATGTATCGTACATGTTGAACTTTTATGATTTCCTTTTTAAGTCACCCGCGTTGCAAACGGTCGCCAGATGGGGTAATACATGCTCATTTTTAGATTCATAAATGTAAACTTAGCTGTTTTTTATATTCAATATAATAGTAGCTATTTTATGAAGTGAATTGTTTTAATACAGTAATAAATGTGCTCATCATACATAGGAAACACTATCTTTGTTAATGTGACTGCAGTGCAACCTAAGATGTATAATCGATTAAATTAAGGAGGTTAGAATGATAAAAGTTTTTAAAAAATATAGAAACAGTTTTATTATAGGATGTGTCTTTATTAGTATCTCTGCTTTTGGTCAAGAGAGTGAGTCTCTTGATGAAAAAGCAGTTGTAAAACTGGACTCGGTATATAGAGAAGATCAGTTTTATTTCGCCATAACGTACAATTCATTGGTAAATCGTCCTACAGGAGTAAGTCAAAATAAATTTTCTTCGGGAGTGTCATTGGGGTTTTTAAGAGACATGCCTGTTAATAAAAAAAGAACTTTTGCAATAGCCACCGGACTGGGATTTACGTATAATAACTTCAATCAGAATCTTTTTGTTTCTGAGCAAGAGGGCTCATTTGCCTATAAAATTATTTCTGCTGATGTTCGTTTTGATGAAAATAAGTTTTCCCAACTCTCGGTCGATTTGCCTGTTGAGTTCAGGTGGCGTACGTCAACATATGATAGTCATAAGTTTTGGCGCATATATACGGGTTTAAAATTTAGTTATTTGTTGTTTGATCGCTCTCTTTTTGTCGGAAGTTCAGATCGTATCGTAGTTCAAAATAATGCTGATTTTAATGCACTTCAATACGGGGCGTATATTGCCACGGGCTACAATACTGTAAATTTGTACCTATATTATGGTTTAAATCCTTTGTTTCAAAAAGCTACATTAAATGGGGCTTCTGTGAATATGAGAGCATTTAATTTGGGGATTACCTTTTACATTTTATAACCACAAAAATAATAAAAACAATTGCGGTGCAGCGCCTAATGCAAAACCAATAACGAGTTCTTTATAGGTGTGCGCGTTCATTACCAATCGGGACGATGCTATAAGTCCGTTCAATAAAATGAGTAATGCAACGGTAATTGTATTTTGCAATTGCAAATGCATGCTTAAACCTATAATAAAAACAGTCAAAGAGCTTATGCTTAGTAGGTGTAAGCTTGCTTTAATGTTCATAAAAAGCAAGAGTAATGCAATTAAACTACTAAAAAGCCCGCCAATTAAAAAGAAATGCAATTCAGGATAACGATCAATCACGATTGTGTTTTTGATTAGCAAAATAATTAAAAAACAATGCAATAATAACGGAATCTTTCGTTGTGCAATTTTATAAACCATTACAGAATCAATTTGTCCAGAAACCTTTAGGATAAAAAAGCCCAATATAGGAATACACAAGGTTAATAAAGCCACTTGAAAGAGCACAAATAATTTTTCTTGAAACTGAAACGTGTTTCCACTATACCACATATATAGTAAAGCTGCTATAGTTGGTATAAAAACAGGGTGAAAGATATAAGAGAAAATAGGAAGAATTTTTTTCAAGACAATTTTTTTTGAAAACAAATATAATGAATCTTATAAGTGTAAAAAACACCCTTTTTCTTTTGCTACTTGTTTTTTGAATTCTAGAGGCTTTATCCTAGAATGAGCGTATTATTTTTGTGTATTTTTGATAAAAATTAATGCTTAATTGCAATTTTAAGCAAGATAATAAGGAGAACTATGAGTCGAAAAATTTTAGCAAGTTTGCAAACAATTCAATCCGTGCGTCATGGCGATTTTGGTAATGATGACTTAGATGCAGTTTCTATTGATAGCCGTTCGTTACAAAACGGAGTTCAAACACTTTTTTTTGCTTTGGTTGGCGTGCAGCATGACGCGCATGACTACATCGATGATCTTATTGTATCGGGTGTTCAAAACTTTGTAGTCACTTTTATCCCAAAAGAGTGCGAGGGAAAAGCAAATTTTTATGTCGTTTCGAATACGTTGAAAGCCTTACAAGAGTTTGCAGCATATTACAGAGCGCTTTTTCAAATTCCAGTTATTGGATTAACGGGAAGCAACGGTAAGACTATTGTTAAAGAATGGCTCAATTTTTTATTGGCCCCAGATTATAATATTATTCGAAGTCCAAAAAGTTATAACTCACAAGTTGGCGTGCCTTTGTCTGTAATGGCAATCAATGAAAAGCACAATTTAGGCATTTTTGAGGCAGGTATTTCAACTCGTGGCGAAATGCAAAACTTAGAAAAAATCATAAAGCCTACCATAGGAGTGCTTACCAATATAGGTACTGCTCATGACGAAGGATTTGCCAATACAACTGAAAAAATTAAAGAGAAATTATTATTATTTCAAAATGCTGAAGTACTAATTTATAATAAAAAAGAAACTGTTGAAGAGCACTTACAGCCAGACATACAAAGATTTTCTTGGAGTTTTTCAGATCCCTTAGCAACCGTACCTGTTACTAAAGAAGTGAAGGATACCAATACTATTTTACGCATTCATTACGGAGAAGTGGTTTTTGATGTCAAAATTCCTTTTTTTGATGAAGCTTCAATAGAAAATGCCATTTCTTGTATTTTAGTTTTGTTGTTTTTACATGTTGAGGTCAATACTATTCAGGAGCGTATAGCGCAATTATATCCTGTTGAAATGCGCCTGAAATTAAAAAATGGTATTAACAACTGCAATATTATTGATGATAGTTATAGTAGTGATTTCCAGTCATTGAAAATTGCATTGGACTTTTTAGAAAATCAAAAACAGTCTAAGAAAAAGACTTTAATTTTGTCAGATATTTTTCAAAGCGGTTTGTCTCTTGAGGAGTTGTATGATAAAGTTTCGCATCTCATCAAGGTAAATAATATTGATCGGGTAATTGCTATTGGTGAAACTATTAGTAGATTTCAAGATAAGTTTACCAATGCACTTTTTTTTAAAAACACAGCCGAGTTTATTGCTGCAATATCACAATTGGATTTTTATAATGAAACCATTTTAATAAAAGGAGCAAGAGCATTTCAATTTGAAGAAATAGTGTATTTACTCGAAGAGAAAACACACGAAACTGTTTTGGAAATCAATTTGAATGCCATATCGCACAACCTAAATTTTTTTAAAGCTAAGCTTAAGCCAAATGTAAAAATTATGGTAATGGTCAAGGCTTTTGGATATGGAAATGGCGGTCTTGAAATTGCAAAATTGTTAGAGTTTAATAAAGTAAACTACCTAGGTGTGGCCTTTGCAGATGAGGGAATAGCATTGAAAAAAGGTGGGATTAAAGTTCCTATTATGGTTCTTAATCCAGAAAGCACCAGTTTTTCAGCAATTATCAAACATAAATTAGAACCAGAAATTTACAGTCTAAAAGGACTTTACGCCTTTTTAAAAATTGCCAACCAAAAAGGATTGGAGAATTTTCCCATTCATATTAAGATGGATACTGGAATGCATCGATTGGGTTTTGAAGCGGCTACAATAGACGAATTGATTTTGGCTTTGCAAGGAAACAAAACAGTACAAGTCAAAAGTATTTTATCACATTTAGCAACCAGTGATGATCCTTCTCAACACGATTTTGCTCGATCACAAATAGCGCTTTTTGAACAGTTATCGTCAAAACTGATGGCTCAATTGCCAAATATTCCATTGCGACACATCTTGAACACATCTGGAATTAGTAATTTTCAAGATGCTCAATATGACATGGTTCGGTTGGGAATTGGTTTGTATGGAGTTTCTAATGACAACGAGGAACAACATAAACTTGAAAATGTAGGGACACTCAAATCCATAATTTCACAATTACGGACTATTAAAACAGGAGAAAGCGTAGGGTATGGCAGGCGATTTGTAGCTCTAAAAAATACAGTAATTGCCACCATACCTATTGGTTATGCCGATGGAATTTCAAGAGGATTGGGCAATGGTGTAGGTCATGTGCTAGTGCGCAATACTAAAGCGGCCATTGTGGGTAGTGTCTGTATGGATATGTTGATGCTTGATGTGACTGGAATTGATTGTAAAGAAGGAGATGTAGTAGTGCTTTTTGGAGAGCAGCTCCGAGTGAACGAAATTGCAGAAAAACTCAATACGATACCGTATGAAATATTAACGAATGTATCTCAACGGGTAAAACGTGTCTTTTATAGAGAATAGTTATAATTCTGTTAATTATTTGCTTATTCGCATTAAAAATTTATTTAAGTTCGTACTCACAAATAAATATTAACTTAAAACAGAAACGTATGGGAATGATTTCAGAATTTAAAGAATTTATTGCAAAAGGTAATGTTATGGATTTAGCAGTTGGAGTTATCATTGGAGCTGCTTTCAGCGCCATTGTAAATTCATTAGTAGCTGATGTAATTACTCCTGCACTATTAAATCCTGCACTAAAAGCAGCACAAGTTGAAAATTTAGCTGAACTAAAAACGGATGGTGGAATTTTATACGGTAAATTCCTTGCGGCAATAATTAGTTTTCTAGTAATTGCTTTTGTAGTTTTTCTTATTGTAAAAGCAATAAACAGCATGAAGAAAAAAGAGGTAGTGGCTCCTGCTGCTCCAGCTGGTCCTACTCAAGAAGAGTTGTTAACTCAAATTAGAGATTTATTAAAAAAGTAATTTCTGCTACATTATATATTCTAACTAAACCGCCACGTAATTGTGGCGGTTTTTCTTTGTTTAAATTTGCTTCTGCATTTGTTTTTTGGCATAAGCCAAATGGAGCATGTTTAATAAAAAGTTTGTTTTGTAACATTTTGTTATTTTTTGTGAACGGTGTTAAAATGTTTTTAATATTAATTACTTTTGTTCTTCAAATGTAAACCTAGAAAAAACACATACGATGAAAATAGCAGTTGTAGGAGCCACAGGAATGGTAGGCGAGATCATGTTGAAAGTTTTAGCCGAAAGAAACTTTCCAGTAACAGAATTAATTCCAGTAGCATCAGAACGTTCTGTAGGGAAAGAGATTGATTTTAAAGGTCAAAAATATACTGTTGTGGGCTTGCAAACTGCTGTTGACATGAAAGCGGATATTGCTTTATTTTCAGCTGGTGGTGAAACTTCTTTGGAGTGGGCTCCAAAATTTGCTGCAGCCGGAACTACGGTTATTGACAACTCATCGGCTTGGAGGATGGATCCTACCAAAAAGTTGATTGTTCCAGAGATTAATGCGGGTCAACTTACGGCTGATGATAAAATTATCGCCAATCCAAACTGTTCAACTATTCAAATGGTGTTGGTATTAGCGCCATTGCACCGTAAATACAATATCAAACGTGTGATTGTTTCTACTTACCAATCCATCACAGGAACGGGAGTTAAAGCAGTACAACAATTAGAGAACGAGTATGCAGGCGTACAAGGTGAAATGGCCTATAAGTATCCTATTCACCGCAATGCGATTCCACAATGTGATTCTTTTGAAGAAAATGGATATACCAAAGAAGAGATGAAATTGGTTCGCGAAACACAAAAAATATTAGATGACAGAACTATTGCTGTAACGGCTACTGCTGTTCGTGTCCCTGTTGTAGGCGGACACAGTGAGGCTGTGAATGTGGAGTTTTCAAACGACTTTGATGTGAGTGAGGTAAGAGCTATTTTACACCACACTGATGGAGTTGTTCTTCAAGATAACATTGATGCTTTTACTTATCCAATGCCACTTTATGCCGAAGGGAAAGATGCAGTTTTTGTAGGTAGAATTCGTCGTGACGAAAGTCAAGAAAACACTTTAAATATGTGGATTGTTGCAGATAACTTGCGTAAAGGAGCTGCTACAAATACCGTTCAAATTGCTGAATATTTAGTGGCTAATAATTTGGTATAATCCTGTTACGTATTTTACTAAGCACCTTTTGAAACGTGCAAAAATTTATAATCCATTTGTTTTTAAAAATGTAAATTTTTTGAAACAAATGGATTTTTTGGTGAAGGATTGTTATATTTGCGATTCATGAAAAAGAAACTTTCTATATTGCGTTTGCTTTTTACGGTTTCAGTATTGGTGTCCATGCTGTTTCAATCGTTGCACAAGTATGAGCATATAGCACAACAACTTGCTCATGTAGAATGTGTTCATGAAAAAGGAGATGGTCCAGAAATTACACACCAGCACCACAGTTTTGAATTGTGTGCCGTGTGTGATTATAAATTAAGTGGTTTTATTTCGCAAGATTTTTTATCTCTTGACACTTTTCATTTTGACAACTTTAAAAACACAATAGATGCGGAGTCTATTGTATCTATTTCCTACTTTAAAGGAAGCCTTTTCGGGCTTAGAGCACCCCCTTTAGTTTAAAATTAGTACACACAACAATAGCATTTTCATATCTTGGAAATGCAAGTGATGTTTATATATTTTGAACAAAAAAAATGCACACAAAAAACTTTCTGTTTTTCTGTATCTCTTTGTTTTGCACCATAGGTTTTGCGCAAAGCACAGTACGCGGAAAAATAACTACTACAGCTGGAATACCACTTTCTGGAAGTCACATACATATTGGTAAAAAGACAGTATCTTCAGATGCTGCGGGCAATTATGTCATTAAAAAACTGCCTTTGGGTAACCAAAAAATATTTGTTTCTTACATAGGTTTTCAATCTGTGGATACGCTTGTTACTTTATCGGGTGACCAAGTATTTGATTTTGTTTTAAAAGAAAAAGCCGATGACCTTCAAGAAGTGATTGTGAGGCAAAAAATAAATACGCTCAACAAATCCTTATTGGAACAAAAAATTAAAACAGAAACTATTGAAAAATATAGCAATCAAACACTAGGAGATTTACTTAAAGAGGTAGCGGGAGTTTCTAGTTTAAAAACAGGAAGTAATGTTGTAAAACCAATGATCAATGGATTGTTTGGGAGTCGCGTTCCTCTAATTAATAACAACGTACGTTTGCAAGATCAAGAATGGGGCACAGAACACGCTCCTAATTTTGACGTGAATGCAGCAGGAAAAATTACGGTAATCAAGGGTGCATCGGGTTTGCAATATGGTGGTGATGCCGTGGGTGGCTTAGTTATTATTGAGCCTATTCAGGTAAAAAAAGACACACTTTATGGCAAATCAATAGTGAATCTAGCCTCAAATGGTAGAGGTGGTTCTATGAGTTCTAGTTTGCACAAAGGCAACGAAAAGGGATGGAGTTGGAACGTATTAGGGACATTTAAATATGCTGGTGATAGAGAAGCTCCGGATTATGTATTATCAAATACAGGAAATAGGGAAGCAAATTTCTCTGGCGATTTAAAATTTACAGGTAAAAAGTATGACTTTGCTGGTTTTTATAGCTATTACAATACTACTATTGGGATTTTGAGCGCTTCACATATTGGTAATGTTAATGATTTGTACAACGCAATAACGAATAAAGTTCCTGCTGTGGTCAATGATTTTACCTATTCTATTAAAAATCCTAAGCAAGAAGTACAACATCACTTGGCAAAGCTGAATTACAACTATTTTTTCAATGAAACGGCTTCATTGGGGGTACAGTATTCTTTTCAGTTTAACAAAAGGTTCGAATTTGATTTACGCAGAGGCGAAAATAAAAACAAACCAGCACTTGATCTAGAGTTAGCAACTCATGCCATTAATGTTGATTATAAAAAAGTACTGCATGACTGGACATTAAAGACGGGAACGGTAGCTGCATTTCAAAATAATTTTGCGAATGTAGTCACTACAAATGTTAACCCTTTGATCCCAACATACAACAAAATAGATTGGGGAACATACGGCATTGCAACTTATGACGTTTCTGAAAGTTTAGTCTTTGATGCGGGACTTCGGTATGATTATTCTCAAGTAGATGCTGCCAAGTTTTATTTAAAATCAAGATGGAATGAACGGGGTTATCAATCGCAGTTTTCTCGTTTTATAACTGGCGAAGATGGTGATAAATGGCTCGTAAAACCCAGCTTTGCTTTTCACAACCTATCAAGTAGTGTGGGATTTCACAAAGAGTTTGAGAAAGATTTAAATTGGTATGCCAATGTTAGTTTGGCTACAAGAAATCCAAACCCATCGGAGTTTTTTAGTGATGGTTTGCATCATTCTACTGGAGTTATAGAGATAGGAGACTTAGCATTAAAAAAAGAACAATCTACCAAGTTTTCTACAACGCTGCAAAAAAAATGGACCGCTTTTTCTGTTGAGGTAAACCCTTATATTAATTACATTCGTAATTTTATGTTCTTGCGCCCAGTGGGTTTTGAAAATACCATTCGTGGTGCGTTTCCAGTGTGGGATTACCAGCAAACAAATGCGCAATTAGCAGGTTTTGATGTGCAAACCCATTGGAAAATAAACAACCATTGGCAACATGATTTTACAATGTCTTATGTAAACGGCAAAGACATATCAAACAGAGAAGCCTTGATAGACATTCCGCCTTTTGCCATGACTCAAAAAGTGCAGTTTTCAAAACCAAGTTGGATGAACCTAAAATTGGAGCTAAAGTATGAAGCACTCCTAAGGCAGAACAGATTTCCTGATAATAATTTTGAAACAAATATTATTGTAAACAATGAGTTGTTTCCGGTTCAGGTAGATATCAGTACACCGCCAGATGGTTTTCAATTGTTTCATTTTTACTCCGAAATTAAGTTCAAAAGCATTGGTAAAACCCGGACAACCTTAGCGTTTTCTGTTCAAAATATAACAAACACCACGTACAGGGACTACTTAAACAGACAGCGTTTTTTTGCTGACGAAATGGGTAGAAACTTCCAAATTCAATTAAAATTAAATTATTAAAAAATTAAAAAAATAACAAATCATGAAAAATTCAAAATTCGCAGCAGTAGCATTAATAGCTCTTTTTTCTTTTACCTCTTGTGAAAAAGATGATCCTATTGCAGTAAATGAGGAAGAATTAATAACTACAGTGACCACAACACTTGTGGCTGGAAATCAAACGGTAACATTAACCTCAAAAGATCTTGATGGCGATGGGCCAAATGCACCCGTTGTAACCGTATCAGGTGATTTACTTGTGAATACTACTTATACAGGAAGTACCACGTTCTTAAATGAGTCGGTTACGCCAGTAGACAACATCACTGCCGAGGTTAAAGAAGAGGGTTATGAGCACCAATTGTTTTATCAAGCGCCTACAACAATAGGAGTTTTCACGTATACAGATGCGGACAAAAACGGAAAACCTGTTGGGTTAACTTTTTCATTAAGAACAGCAGCAGCTCCAGCAACTGGAACCTTAACAGTAGTACTTAGACATGAACCAAACAAAGACGCTGCAGGAGTAGCTACTGGATCAATCACTAATGCAGGCGGTGCCACAGATGCTCAGGTGACTTTCCCAGTTCAAGTTAAATAAGGTTAAAACCAATTTATACCCAAAAAAACGCTATTCGAAAGAGTAGCGTTTTTTTGGGTTTAAGTGCAAAAAGTACGGGTTACTATTTCAGTTCTTTTTTTCGTATTATTGTATGTGTAATCAAGTTAAAACTTTTATTATCTAAAATAATGATGCTACAAAACCAATCTGTAATTCCTGATATTAAAGCCATTATAGCAGCTTCAAAAGACAGAGCAATTAGAGCAGTTGACAATGAAAGAACCTTGATGTACTGGCATATTGGGCAACGTATTTTCGAGGAAGAACAAAACGGAAAGGACCGTGCTGATTATGGAGAGTATCTAACGAAGTATATTTCACAACAGTTAGAACCTGAGTATGGAAGTGGTTTCTCAAAACGCCAAATAGAATTATTTAGACAGTTTTATCGCTCGTTTCCAATTGCGAACGCATTGCGTTCGCAATTGAGTTGGACGCATTATAAACTAATTATTCGTCTTGATAGTCAAGATAAGATTGATTTTTATATAGCCGAAACTGTAAAAAATAATTGGAACACAAGACAATTAGAGCGTCAGATTTATAGTAGTCTTTGGGAACGTCTTTTAATGAGCAATGATAAAGAAAGCGTACTCGCCGTTGCCAAAAATGAAAAACTGCCTTCGGATGCTAAAGAGATTATAAAAGATCCAATGTATCTTGAATTTCTGGGGTTAAAACGGGAAGCGGCTTACTATGAAAAAGATTTAGAAAGTGCTATAATTACTCATTTGCAAGATTTTTTATTGGAACTAGGAAATGGATTTTCATTTGTAGCAAGACAAAAAAGAATACACATTGATGGTGATGAATTTTTTACAGACTTAGTTTTTTATAATCGAATATTACAATGCTTTGTCATTATCGAAATCAAAACAGATAAACTTACGCATCAGGATATAGGACAATTACAGATGTATGTCAATTATTACGATCGAGTAGAAAAACTGCCTCGTGAAAATCCATCTATTGGTATTTTGCTTTGTGCAAATAAAAATGACGGCGTTGTAAAATTTACGCTGCCGGAAAACGAGAAAAATATTGTAGCCAGTCAGTATAAACTATACCTGCCTACTGAACAACAGTTGCTGGAAGCTGTGAATATAGAATTGCAAAATTTTGAGGAAGCCAAAGAAAATAATTGAGGAAACGACAGAACTTTAGAAAATACTTTACCCGAAAGAGTAGCGTTTTTTTTAACTTTATTTAAGACTTGGTCAAGTCTAGAACACTAACTATTTCCTTATTTTTGTAACAACCTAAAAAATTAACTAATGAAGAAATCCTTTTTAATAATGGCTGTAACCTCTGCAATGGCAACTTTTGGCCAAAATAAAAACGAAAAAATAACATACCCAACGACCAACAAAGGTACTACGGTAGATGCTTATTTTGATGCAAAAGTCCCAGATCCCTACCGTTGGCTAGAAGATGATAAATCAGCTGAGACCGGTGCTTGGGTCAAAGCCCAAAACGAAGTAACCTACGGGTATCTCAACCAAATTCCGTTTCGTGATGCGTTAAAAGCAAGAATGGAAAAGCTTTGGAATTACGAAAAAATAGGTGCGCCTTTCAAAGAAGGGAATTTCACATACTACTACAAAAACAACGGTTTGCAAAACCAGTCGGTGTTGTACAGAAAAGATGCCAAAGGAACCGAAACGGTTTTCTTAGATCCCAACACGTTTTCTAAAGACGGAACCACTTCACTTGGCGGATTGGATTTTTCCAAAGACGGTTCAAAAGTAGCGTATGCCGTTTCAGAAGGTGGAAGCGACTGGCGAAAAGTAATCATCATGGATGCCATTACCAATACAATTATTGAAGACACTATTGTCGATGTAAAATTCAGCGGAGTGTCCTGGAGAGGGAACGAAGGGTTCTACTATTCCAGTTATGACAAACCAAAGGGAAGTGAATTATCAGCAAAAACAGATCAGCACAAACTCTATTTTCATAAATTAGGCACAGCTCAAAAAGACGATCAAATTATTTTTGGTGCGGATCAAAAACGCCGTTATGTAGGCGGTGGCGTAACTGAGGACGACCGCTACCTTGTGATATCAGCCGCCAACTCCACCTATGGGAATGAGTTGTACATCAAAGATTTAACAAAACCCAACAGTCCTATTGTGACCATTGTAGATAATTTCAAGAGTGACAACAACATCATTGAAAACGAAGGCGGAAAATTATTCATAGAAACTGATTTGAATGCGCCCAACAAACGCATCGTTACTGTGGATATCAAGAATCCAAAACCAGAAAACTGGAAAGACTTCATTCCAGAAACAGAGAATGTTTTATCACCATCAACAGGTGGCGGTTATTTCTTTGCAAATTACATGAAAGATGCCGTTTCATTAGTAAAACAATATGATTACACGGGAAAATTGATACGCGAAATCAAACTTCCAGGAGTAGGAACAGCGGGCGGTTTTAGCGGAAAGAAAAAAGAGAAAAATCTTTATTTCTCCTTTACAAATTACATCACACCGGGTTCTATTTTTAGTTTAGATACACAAACAGGAACCTCTGTTGTGTATGAAAAACCAAAAGTAGATTTCAATACAGATCTGTATGAGTCCAAACAAGTGTTTTATACCTCAAAAGACGGTACCAAAATCCCAATGATTATCACCCACAAAAAAGGATTAAAACTTGACGGAACTAACCCAACCATGCTTTACGGATATGGCGGATTCAACGTGAGTTTGACACCAAGTTTTAGCATAGCCAATGCCATCTGGATGGAAAACGGAGGCGTGTATGCCGTACCCAACTTACGTGGTGGAGGTGAATACGGAAAAAAATGGCATGATGCCGGAACCAAAATGCAAAAACAAAACGTATTTGATGATTTCATTGCAGCAGCCGAATACCTGATTGAACAAAAATACACCTCTTCACAATACCTAGCCATTCGTGGTGGGTCAAACGGAGGATTGCTTGTAGGTGCTACCATGACGCAACGACCAGAGCTAATGAAAGTCGCTTTGCCAGCAGTGGGCGTGATGGACATGTTGCGTTACCATACCTTTACCGCAGGAGCAGGTTGGGCGTATGATTACGGAACAGCTCAGGACAGCAAAGAAATGTTCAGCTACATTCAAGGATATTCACCGGTACACAACGTAAAAACAGGAACCCAGTACCCAGCCACTATGGTCACAACAGGAGATCATGATGATAGAGTAGTGCCGGCACACAGCTTTAAATTTGCTGCTGAGTTGCAAGAAAAACAAGCAGGAACAAACCCAACCCTTATTCGCATAGACATCAATGCAGGACACGGCGCCGGAAAATCAGTAGCAGCAACCATACAAGAAAACGTAGACATCCAAGCCTTTACGCTCTACAACATGGGGATTATGACCATCCCTGCAAGTAAATAAAAGCAAAAGAGGTACGGTGCGGTTACTCTTTTTTAGGAGCTTAATCCTGCTGTACACTGTATCTTTTTTTGAATTTTAGGCTGGAAGCCTTCAAAAGGCTTCCAGCCTAAAAAATTCAAAAAAAGGATGCCGTTCCCATCAGGGCTAGGGCATTCAACTCCTCAGATGATTGTCTTCACGAGGAAAAAAGCCATCACCACACAAATTTCAAAAAACGCTATTCGAAAGAGTAGCGTTTTTTTTTGTTTTAGAGTAATTCTGTTTTAACAAATCAAGTTGAAAACTAAAAATTAATGAGGTCAATTGTAGGCGGGTCAATTGTAGGCGTAAAAGTAATTTTATCAAATATGGATATTAAAGAAAAATTCGGTCATAAAGTAAAAGAATTAAGAGAGAATAAAGGCTTTTCTATTGAGCAACTCGCTAATATTTCGAATGTTGACAGGAATTATATTTCTGATATCGAGAAAGGAAAAAGAAATGTTTCTATTGAAATAATGGAGAAAATAATCCTTGCACTCGATACTGAATTTATGGAGTTCTTCAACGATAAAAAATTTAAAATTAAAATATGAAAATAGTTTCATTTTTTGCTGGTGCTGGTGGTCTGGATCTTGGTTTTGAAAAAGCTGGATTTGATGTCATATGGGCAAATGAATACGACAAAGAAATTTGGGCTACGTATGAAAAAAATCATAAAAAAACGATTTTAGACAGGAGAAGCATTGTTGATATTCCTTCAAGTGAAGTTCCTGATTGTGACGGTATAATTGGCGGTCCGCCCTGTCAAAGCTGGTCGGAAGCAGGTTCAAAACGAGGAATTGCCGATAAACGAGGTCAGCTATTTTATGAATTTATGAGAATTTTGGCAGATAAAAAACCAAAGTTTTTTTTAGCTGAAAATGTATCAGGAATGTTATTGCCTGCTCATAAAGATGCTTTGGCAAATATAAAACAAATGTTTACCGATATTGGTTACGATTTGACATTCCAATTGTTGAATGTTTCTGATTACGGTGTTCCGCAAGATAGAAAACGTGTTTTCTTTATTGGGTATAGAAAGGATTTAGGAATGAAATTTACTTTTCCAAGACCAACTACACTTGAAAGTAAAATCACACTTGAAAAAGCGATTGGAGATTTAAAAGATACTGCATTACCAGCAAAATCAGGAAACTATACAAACGGAAGTGATTGCAAAGTATTGAATCACGAATATATGATTGGCGGTTTCTCTTCTATGTTTATGTCAAGAAATAGAGTTCGTTCTTGGGATGAAGTTTCTTTCACGATTCAAGCAGGCGGGCGCCACGCTCCACTACATCCACAAGCACCAAAGATGAGTTTTATTGAACAAAATATTCGGGAATTTGTTAAGGGCAAGGAAGGTTTATACCGAAGGTTAAGTGTCCGTGAATGTGCAAGAATCCAAACTTTTCCTGATACTTTTTCTTTTGAATATAATAGCGTTGTAGCGGGTTACAAAATGATTGGGAATGCTGTTCCTGTGAGAATGGGGAAGGTTTTGGCTCAAAAAATATATTCTGATTTAGAAGAGATAAAAGTTGTCAAAAATGTTACTTCAAAAAGTATTGTAACTGAAGTAAATGGAAATATTGTACTTGAAAAAATGAACGAAATAATTAAAAGTATATCTATATAATGGCAAAAATATCAACTCAAACAATTAATGGTAAAGCCTTTGAATACGCTTTGTTAAATGAATTTTTGGAACGTTTAAAAGTCGTAACTTCTGTTACAGTTATTGAAAATGAACCGTTTAAAACTGCTCTTAAATGTTTTGTGAGTTTTGACGAAAAAGAGCAAAGTCATTATAAATTAGTTGCAAGTTTTGCTGTTAATTTTCTGCTTGATATAGAGCCACGTTTGGCAAATGGAATTAACGAGAATGATGTTTTACAACTCGAAATTGTTGCAGATAAAGCAGGTCAAACTGGAGATGTTCGAGATGTATTAGCTATTAGGTCGTTGCAAAAATGGGAGATTGGAATTTCAGCAAAAAATAATCATAGAGCTGTTAAACATTCGCGCTTGTCAAATGATATTGATTTCGGTCAAAAATGGTTAGGAATTCCTTGTTCTGTTGATTATTTTGAAGAAATAAATCCTGTTTTTAGTAATTTGGCAAAGTTAAGAACAGCAAGTAAAGCAACACAAAAGTGGGATACTTTAGGCGATTATCATACGTCTGTTTATGTTCCCGTTTTGGATGCTTTTAAAACTGAATTATTGAGATTAGATAAAGAAAACTCTGGAATCGTAGCAGAAAGATTAGTTGAGTATTTAATTGGTAATCAGGATTTTTACAAAGTCATTAAAGGAAAAAACAAAGTAGAAATACAAGCCTACAATTTACACGGCACATTGAATTTACCTTTTGAAAATATTAAACCAAAAGCTAAAATTCAAAGATTAAAATTACCTAATAGATTGATTGAAGTTGTTTATCAGGATAATTCTCAAACAACACTTTTAGTAACTTTGAATGAAGGTTGGCAAATCTCTTTTCGCATTCATAACGCAAGTTCTCGAATTGAACCGTCATTAAAATTCGATATTAATTTAGTTTCTTCACCTCATTCACTTTTCTCAAATCAATTGTTTATTTGATAATAAAAATTCAAAACAAGCAATTGAAAATTGGGTTGATAAATTAACTTCTCGATTTGTAATGAAATTTGATTCAGAGTTTGAAACCGAGAACGACTTCATATATAATTATTTAGAAAATGGCTAATCCATTCCCTTCCTTAAATTCGATTTTTCTGCTATTTATTTTCCCAATATTTTATTAAGGTGTTCGGTTTTTTATACTGCAATCGGTAAATTTGAGAATAGAACATTAAATAATAAAAATTATGACAGTACAAATCAACACAGACAATAATGTAGAGGGACATGCACGCTTAAAATCATATATCCAAGATGAGGTAGCCACTACTTTGGCTCGTTTTGAGGAAAAGGTAACACGCCTTGAGGTGCATTTAGGAGATGAAAATAGTGACAAAGGCGGAGTAAATGACAAGCGCTGTACCATTGAGGCTAGACCTATAAACATGCAGCCTGTAGCAGTTACAAACCACGCCGATACTACTGAAAAAGCTTTTCATGGCGCACTTGATAAAATAAAAAAAGTACTAGAAACCTCTTTCGAGAAAAAGAGAGCGTTTTAAACCATAGCCTTTTGGCACACTAAAAAAAATGACACTGTCTTATGGAGATAGTGTCATTTTTTTTGTCAAGAATCTTTAGAATTGCAATAGTAGTTTTTATTATTTTAATAGTAAATTAGTATGCTCGCTGTGATTCCAAAAAGCATTGAAAAGTAGCCATTTGAGAAAACGAAACTTATTAGAACAAAATAATGGAAAACATAAAATTATTCGAAAGCCAAAAAATACGTTCCTCCTGGGATAATGAACAAGAGAAATGGTTTTTCTCCATTGTAGATATTATACAAGTTTTGACGGATAGTCCTAGGTCACGGAAATATTGGAGTGCACTGAAAACAAAACTGAAAAACGAAGGAAGTGAACTGTCCCATAATATGGGACAATTGAAAATGATGGCTGATGATGGTAAAATGCGTTTAACAGATGTTGCTGATACAGAGCAACTATTCCGTTTGATTCAATCTATTCCTTCGCCAAAAGCAGAGCCTTTTAAACAATGGTTAGCTAAAATAGGCTACGAACGAATAGAAGAGAGTCAAGATCCAGAAAAGGCGATTGATCGTGCTATGGAAAATTATTTGAAATTAGGATACTCTACAGCATGGATTAATCAGCGCCTGAAAAGCATCGAAGTTAGAAAAGAACTCACCGATGAATGGGAAAATAGAGGTGTAAAAAAAGGGCAGGAATTTGCCTCACTCACTGATATAATTACCCAAGCTTGGAGCGGAAACACAGTAAAGCAGTACAAGAATTTAAAAGGCTTAAAAAAAGAAAACCTAAGAGATAATATGACCAACTTAGAATTGGTATTAAATATGTTGGCGGAAGCAACCACAACAGAGATTAGTAAAGAAAACAATCCTAAAACCTTTGCAGATAATAAAAAAATTGCCCGAAAAGGCGGTGAAATTGCTGGAAATACCCGAAAGCAAATTGAAGAACAAACGGGTAAAAAAATTGTTAGCCCACAAAATGCTAAAGTTTTAAAAGAAGATAGTAATAAATTAAAAGAATAGTTGAAACAACAAATTAGAGGATGAACTAGTTTTAGAGCGTTTTAAACCATAGCCTTTTGGCACACTAAAAAAATGACACTGTCTTATGGAGATAGTGTCATTTTTTTTGGAAGTATACGTAAAACTATTGCTGTAACTGATTATTGATCAAACAGTAAGTTGGCTAGCGCTTCATCACGCTCATACACGTCTTCGTAAAAATGAATCACACCATCGGGATCTACCCAAGCGGTAAAATAACCTATGTAAACGGGAATTTTATTTTTTAGCGTGTACCATTTTTCATCGCCAGCATCCATGGCAGCACTAATTTTTTCAGGATTCCATTTTGGGTCGTCTTTCATGATGGCTGCCGCTAGTTGTCTTGGTTTTGCAACCCGAATGCATCCATGGCTAAAAGCGCGGTCTTCTCTGCTAAACAAACCTTTGGAGGGCGTATCATGCAGGTAAATTGAATTTGAATTGGGAAATAAAAATTTCACAAGACCTAGAGAATTATGATTTCCGGGTTTTTGTCGCACCAGATTTCCTTTCCGCTCCATATTGTGTTGCTTCAGATAATTGGGATTTTTGGCAATAGCGGGTAAGATTTCTTTTTTAATGATGCTTTGCGGCACATTCCAGTACGGTCTAAAAACAATATACTTCATGGGCGCGCTAAAAATCACGGTTTCATTCAAGGTCTTGCCCACCACAACTTTCGACTGGAGTTCGGGTTTTCCGTCTCTAAAAAAAGTAAGTTCGTAGGCAGGAATGTTAACTACAATCAGTTCTTTGGATTTTGTAATGTCTTTTGATATCCATCTGCAGCGTTCCATATTGATCATTAAAGTCCTAATTCTACTTTCGACAGGCACATTCATATATCGAATGTGTTTTGGTAAAATCTTTTTGTTCAAGAGATTGCCGCTTCTTTTCTTAAAATGCAGTATTCCCTCGGCTAGTTCATCGTCATAAACAGCACTTTTAGAATCGGTAGAAATATCTTTAGTGATAAACAAGCGGGTGCGAATGGCTGCTATGGTGGCTGCGCTGTCTCCAGGTTTGTAGGACGCAACAGTAGAGTCAATAGGAATGGGTTTCCAGCCGCCTTTTTTTTCTATTTTTCTATATTCTTCAAGAACGTTTTTTAATAGATAATACTGCTTGATGGCACCTTTTTCGTTTTTATGAATCAACTTAGGATCAATTAATAAGGAATCCAAATAGTCCACATAGGATTGTTTTTGTCTTGGTAGAAACCATCCTAGTTCTTTAGATTTCTCTGGATCAATACCGTGGAATACTTTGTCTACATAAAAAAAATAAATGGCAGAGCACAGCAGCTCCGTGTTGATGTTGGGTTTTTTAGTTTCGGCAGGACTTGTGAACAAAGCATCTAGTTTTTCCTTGTAGGGTATTTTGGCTCGCACGCCTTCTTCACTGATGTTGTTGACTTTGTTGTACATAACGCCAGCAAACTCGTTGATGCCGTTTTTATCATACCAAATGTACTTGAACTGATGTTTGCGGTACAATTGCGTCACTTCGGTTTGATACTGTTGCAGGGCGGGATGCTGGGTAAAAAAAGTTTGAATTTGAGTGCTATCAAAAGTGGCTTCAAATACAGGGGTGCTTTTTGTAGCGTTTGTGGCGAGTTCCTTTTTCTTGCAAGAAACAAAGGTCAACAACAAGATGAAAACAAGACAAAATGCGGTAACGTACAGTTTTTTCATAAGACCAAATAATATTTTAAAAACAGCGGTTTTGTGTTACAAAAATAAGGCAAATAGGAACCTCACCGACCATAATGGAATAGCGTCAAGCTTGTGACAAGACTACTATTCTTTGTTTTATTTTATATTTTTTTAAAAAGTAAAAATAGTAAATTACTGTAAATAAACGTTTTGCAAAGGAAATTTTGTTTTGTTTAACTGCATCAGGCTTACAAAACAAGAGGCTTAATCCAATAATTATACAACAAATGAGCAAATACTTGTAACTAATATCTAGTTTTTATGGCGCTATTTTGTTGTTTGGTGCTGTTGTGAGTATTGAATTGCTTTTTGGTGCCAAATAGTTTTGTATTTCAGGCTGTTGCCAAAGATATAAAGCTAATAATCCTGTATCTTTATTTTGACGGAATGCACCCTGTAGTATGAAAAAAATAATCTTAAATATAATAAACCATCTCAAAGCCATGCCTTACAAGAAAATCTTAAAGGGTGTTGGTGTTTTTATAATGGTACTTGTGGCTGTATTAGGTCTAGTTACCGGACTATTTTCATGGTATTTTACAAGCCATAAAAAAGAAATTGTAGCACTTGTAAATGCTAAAATTAACGAAAAAAGCACCGCGTCAGTAGTTATAGGTGACATAGATTATAAGTTGTTCAAGGGTTTTCCTAGCATGACATTGGCTTTAAGCCAAGTTGTAGTAAAAGATAGTATGTGGCAAGCGCACAAAAGAACGCTGCTTCGTGCCAAAAAAATCGAATTGCGATTGAACGTAATAGCGCTTTTGGGCAACCAAATCGAAATGGATAAAATTGAAATTCAGCAGGCCAAAATCCATCTTTTTAAAGGGAAAAACGGTTTAGACAATACGCTTTTGTTTCGGGTTAAACCCAAAAATAAAGAGGACAAGAAGAACTCGCCACCATCCATTGATCAAATAATTTTAAGCCAAGTTCGGTTTATATCTGAGCATCAAGAAAACCACAAACTGTTTGATTTTGATTCCATTTCTTTGCAAAGCAAAGTACAATATGATGGAGATAATTGGCATGCCTTTGCTGATTTGAGTACACACGCAAGAAGCATGGCATTTAACACACAAAGAGGTAGTTTTATAGAAAATAAAAAAGTGGAAGGCCTTTTGGGTTTAGATTTTAATGCCGAAAGGAATTCCATTGCTGTGGTGTCTAAGGAGCTCGCTATAGGAAATACATTTTTTGAGGTTGATGCCCGTTTTAATTTAGACCCTAATACATCACCTTTTAAAATTGCGTTAAACGCGACCTTGCTTTGGCGTGAAGCCTCGAGTTTATTGAGCAATAACATTAGTGAAAAGGTAAATCAATTTGATTTTAAAAATCCCATTCAGGTGGGCTGTACTATAAACGGAGACATGAGTAAAACTGGGGATCCGGAAATTTTAGTGCAAGCCAAAATTAAAAACAATGATTTAAAACTTCCTGATGGACTAATTACAGCCTGCACCTTTGATGCTACGTTTACCAATTAATTATAAAAAAGGAGCGGGTTTCAATGATGCTAATTCAGCCATTACTATTACCGATATGAAAGGAAAGTTTAAAACCATCCCTTTTGAAATTCCTATCGGAATCATTTTGAATTTGGAGAAAACAGAAGCAGCTGGAAGTTTTCGATCTAATTTCCCGATTACGCAATTGAATCAAGTGATCAATAAAGAATTGATGCATTTTTCTGGCGGTCAAGCTAAAGTGAACTTAGATTTTAAATTTGATGTTCAAAAGTTACGCATTAAAAAACCCAAGTTTACAGGGAATGTTTATGTTAAAGATGCTATTGTAAATTATGGCCCACGAAACCTGACATTTCTTAAAACTGATATCCAACTTGACTTTACAGAGAAAGCGTTGCTCATTAAAAAAATTAACTTCAAAGACAACCGCAACTCGGTTTTTATGGACGGTCGCATAGACAATTTCATGACTTTGTACTATGAAAATCCAGAAAAAATGGTTGTGAATTGGGATATATACGCTCCTTTTTTAGACGTGAAACAATGTATAGGAGCCTTAACGAGTAGCAGTGGTAAGCCAGCCATTCAAGAAAAATCACAGGATTCTTTCTCAAAAGAGTTGTATGAAGTGATAGATAAATGCCAAGTTGTACTAAAGCTAAAAGCAGATAAAATGACGTACAGCAAACTTGTGGCTACCCAAACCAAAGCAACAATTGTATTGTCAAATAATTCTTTACGCGTAAATAATGGCAGCGTGCAATGTGCAGGCGGAACTGTAGATTTTCAAGGGCAGTTGACTCCAGAGAAAGATCATTTTAAATGGCAGTCAAAAACAAAAATACAGAAAGTAAATCTGAATCAATTTTTAGAAGGATTGAACAACTTTGGCATCACATCTTTTGAACCTCGCAATGTCAAAGGGAAGCTTACCGCAACTGCTGCCGTGCAAGGACTGTTGCAAGCAGGCGGACATCTTAAAACCAACTCCATGACAGGTGTAGCAAAATTTGAAGTGGTAAAAGGAGCGTTGATAGATTTTAAACCGATAACTAACATTGCTAAGTTTGCCTTTCCTTTTCGGGATGTAAATAATATTTCCTTCAGTGATTTATCAGGTGATTTTAAAATAAATGGTGAAAAAATTCAGGTAAACGCTTTAAAAGTGAGTTCGAATGTGCTGAATTTAGATGCAAAAGGAGTATATTCGTATGGTAGAGGAACTCGCTTGGCTATGACTATTCCATTGCGAAATCCAAAAAAAGATCACTTACTCTTAACGGATAAAGAGCGAGAAGAAAAACGTACCAAAGGCATCGTCTTGCACTTACTAGCCGCAGATGTTGACGGGAAAATTAAAATTAAATGGAACAAAAATCATGAATAAAGCAATGTTTTTCAGTAAGTCTGTGTGTTTATTTGCAGTAGTAGTTTTTGTGTGGGGATCACCTTTTGCAACAGCACAACAGCAAAAAGATAAAGATGCCATTCATACTGTACTCAATAATTGGCACAAAGCCGCAGCAGAAGCAAACTATAAAGACTATTTTAGTTTAATGACTGATGATGCCGTTTTTATTGGCACCGATGCAACAGAGAATTGGGATAAAAAAGCCTTTCAAGCCTACGCAAAACCTCATTTTGATAAAGGCAAAGCTTGGAGTTTTACACCGCTGGAACGACATTTGTTTTTTGATAAAACCGGAACTACAGCTTGGTTTGATGAATTGCTTGACACCCAAATGAAAATTTGCAGAGGATCTGGTGTTTTGGTAAAAGTGGGTAACCAATGGCAAATACAGCATTATGTTTTATCCATGACCATTCCAAATGAAAATTCTAGTAAAGTGATTGAATTGAAAACAGCAAGCGAGTCGGTTATTATCGATAAGCTCAAAGTTAAAGTAATAAAAAACTAAGAGTTGGTACTTTTTTAAGCAACAAATAGGTTTCGTTTTCGAGAGTTTGTCTCTTGATTTTTCATTTTTTTGCTACTTTGACATTCTATCTTATATAATTCCTTAATTTTGCCCAAATATTCAAAAAAAGTGGGAAGCAAAAATAAATTAAAGAGGTTCAAAGAAAACGAGACATTCAATAACGTTTTTCAACCAACGAGAGAAGAAGTAGTAGGCGATTTATTTCCGTTGAAAGGAAAGTGGAATACTGATTTTTTTAAAAATGACAATCCATTAGTTCTGGAATTAGGCTGCGGAAAAGGCGAATATTCTGTTGGACTTGCCGAAAGATACCCTAACAAAAATTTTGTAGGTATTGATATCAAAGGAGCTCGTTTTTGGCGTGGAGCTAAAACAGCGGTGGAAACTGGCTTGTATAATGTGGCTTTTATTCGAACTCAAATTGAACTCATCAACCATATTTTTGCTGAAAACGAAGTAGATGAAATCTGGATCACTTTTCCAGATCCACAAATAAAATACAAGCGAACAAAACACCGAATGACAAATTCAGAGTTTTTGCAATTGTATAAAAAAATTCTCAAAAAAGACGGTGTTGTTAACTTAAAAACCGATAGTGAATTCATGCATGGATACACGCTAGGCTTGCTGCATGGTGAAGGACACGAAGTTTTGTATGCCAATCACAATGTGTATGTTAATGAAGGAAGTCCAGAAGAGGTAACTGCTTTTCAAACTTTTTACGAAAAACAATACTTAGAAATTAACAAAGCAATAACATATATTCGATTCAAAATCAAAGAATAGTTTTATATTTGAGGCAGATATTTCTGTACTAGCACTTTGACTATGAATTTAATCACTTCCTTGTTTTTGGGTTTTATTACCGCTTTTGTAGGGATTACACCTCCGGGCTTAATCAATATGACTGCCGCAAAAGTCAATATCAAGGAAGGAAAAAGTAGTGCCTATTGGTTTGTACTAGGCGCAGTGCTTGTTATTTTTCTTCAAGCAGCCTTAGCACTTTTTTTTGCTCAATTTATCAAAGAACGTCCAGATGTTATTGTGCTCTTGCGTGAAATTGGTTTTGGAATTTTTGCGTTACTCACTATTTATTTTTTGTTTTTAGCCAAAAAGCCCGTCAAGAAAAAAGGAAAAATAAAAAAACGCAGTACGTCCACACGTTTTTTCTTAGGCATGCTACTCTCTGCACTTAATTTTTTTCCTATTCCCTATTATGTGTTTGTAGGACTTACACTTGCGTCTTACAATTTGTTTTATTTTGATACCACACATGTTTTTATTTTTGTTTCTGGAGTGGTGCTGGGATCTTTTTTAGTATTTTACTTTTACATCACTTTTTTTCAAAAAATTCAAGAAAAAACGGATTATCTCATGCGCAACATGAACACTATAATTGGCAGTATTACAGGTTTGATATCTCTAGTTACCTTAGTTAATATTGTTCGATACTATTGGGGTTAGTTCCAATAACTAATTTTAGTACTCCACAATCATGACTGATACTAATTTCTTTGAACGTGTTTATGATATCGTAAGGCAAATACCTCATGGTAAAGTAACTTCATACGGCGCTATTGCAAAAGCGCTAGGAGCAGCGCGATCAGCCAGAATGGTGGGTTGGGCCATGAATGCATCACACACTCTTGAGGATGTACCTGCACACAGAGTTGTTAATAGAAATGGTTTGCTTACTGGCAAAATGCACTTTGATGGTACCAATTTAATGCAACAACTTCTAGAAAACGAGGGAATTGTAGTGCTAGACAACCAAATTGTTGATTTTAAGAATCATTTTTGGCAGCCCGAAACCGCTGTTGAGTAACAATTTTCAGTTGAAAATCAGTTATAATTCCTACTGATTGATAAATCAATAAATGCAATACAAATGCTTTAAAATATTAACTTTTCATCCTATCTTTGTAATCTGAAATCAGTTTAAATAAAGATAATATTCTGGTGTGCAAATACCAAGTGAAAACAGTTAACGAGAAATGAAATTAGATAGAAAAGACATTCTTAAGGCTTTAGAAACAATTACTATAGCTGGCGAAGGAAAAAACATGGTAGAGAGTGGTGCAATTACAAACGTAATCACTTTTGGAGATGAGGTGGTTGTTGATTTAGTCTTGCATACACCAGCGATGCACATCAAGAAACGCGCTGAAGATGATATCAAAAAAACGATCCTTGAATTGGTTTCGGCTGAAGCCAAAATTAAAATCAATACTAAAGTTGAAGTAGCTGATAAGCCAGAAATTAAAGGAAAATCAATACCAGGAATCAAAAATATTATTGCCGTAGCCTCTGGAAAAGGAGGAGTAGGTAAATCAACAGTTACAGCAAACCTAGCTGTAACATTAGCAAAAATGGGTTTTTCAGTAGGTATTTTAGATGCCGATATTTACGGGCCGTCTATGCCTATCATGTTTGATGTTGAAAATGAAAAACCAATATCAGTTACCGTTGATGGAAGGTCTAAAATGAAACCAGTAGAAAGTTATGAGGTTAAAATTCTATCTATCGGGTTTTTTACTGCGCCAAGCCAAGCCGTAATCTGGAGAGGACCAATGGCTTCTAAAGCTTTGAACCAAATGATTTTTGATGCTGATTGGGGAGAACTTGATTTTATGCTTATTGATTTGCCTCCAGGAACAGGAGATATTCACTTGTCTATTGTACAATCATTGCCTATTACCGGTGCCGTTGTAGTAAGTACACCACAAGCTGTTGCTTTGGCTGATGCTAAAAAAGGAGTGTCTATGTTCTTGTCTGAAGCCATTAACGTTCCTGTTTTAGGAATTATTGAAAACATGGCGTATTTCACACCCGAAGAGTTGCCAGAAAACAAATACTACATCTTTGGTCAAGAAGGAGCTAAGAATCTTTCAGAGGATTTAGGCGTACCTTTCTTGGGGGAAATTCCAATTGTACAATCTATTCGCGAAGCTGGAGATTACGGTCGTCCTGCAGCCATGCAAATGGCCTCAGTAGTAGAACATATTTTTGATGAGGTAACCCGCAATGTAGTGCGTGAGGTAGTAGCTCGAAACGAAAGTTTACCAGCCACCGAAGCAGTAAAAATAACAACAATGGCCGGTTGCTCAGCTGTAAAAAAATAATATTAGAATTTTTTGAAAATGATTTATAATCTTTCAATTTTCTAATCTTTCACTCTTTAAATAAAGAAAATGACAACAGAAGAATTAACAATAGAAGTTCAAAAAGCACTCGAAGAAATAAGACCTTTCTTGAATTCAGACGGCGGCGATATTACACTTATCTCCATTGAAGATGACAAGCATGTAAAGGTTCGTCTTGAAGGAGCTTGCACCAGTTGTAGCGTAAACCAAATGACGCTGCGAGCAGGTGTTGAAACAACCATCAAAAAATTTGCTCCTCAAATAGAAACTGTTGTCAATATTTTATAACATCAGTATGGCGTGACCCTTTTATTAAAATAGGCTACCAGTAATACAACTGAGAGGCCTATTTCAATAAAACGGTCAGGCTATCCGCTCCGCTTTGGCGGATTGCTTCTATCCTTCACGCGGGCGCAACTAACAACATAATCGTAACACACACACTAGAATAGCATGGATGTATTAATCAAAATAAAAGATAGAGAAGGAGTAGTGCATGAACTACAAGCTCCTACAGATATGGCAATGAATATAATGGAGCTTTGTAAAGCCTACGAACTTCCTGTAGAAGGAACTTGTGGCGGTATGGCCATGTGTGCTTCTTGCCAATGCTATGTTTTAAATGATGTTGCCCTGCCAGAAATGGGTGATGATGAAGAGGCCATGTTATCTGAAGCTTTTTATGTTAAATCAAACAGCCGTTTGGGATGCCAAATCCCAATTACCCAAGAGTTAGAAGGATTAGAATTAGAATTAGCTCCTGAAAATTAAGCAAAAGTTACCACTAGCATACAACCTCAAATAATGAAAATTATTTGAGGTTTTTTTTTATTCAAAATAAAAGAGATATATTCGTACAGTAAAAATCACATTTCAAATTTTCATTACGAATACATGGACCTTACGACCTATTCCCCTGGATTGCATAAACTAGTTACCTTGCAAGTTCAGGACTCTCAAAAATTAACGGATAGTGCCGGTTTCACTAAGGTTACAGAAGAAATTCTGACTCAATTTTCGCTAGAAAAAGTAGGTGTCGTAGTTCATGATTTCGAAAATAGGAGTTTCACCATTTCATTTTGCCTCAAAGAATCCCACATTTGTATTCACACTTGGCCTGAGTACAACCAGCTCACTTTAGATGTCTATTTGTGCAATTATTTACAAGACAATTCACAAAAAGTAAAAGATGTAATGGCTGCCTATGTTTCTTATTTTGATGGGGTGCTTATAAAAGATTTCGAAATTAACAGATAATACGCATGGAAGTTACCTGTACAAATTGCAATCATACCATACAATTAGATCTAAACTTTGATGTAAAAATCTATGCGTGTACCAATTGCGTTTATGTTTATCAAGAACGAGATGGTTTACGATTTAAAGATCAACTAAGACCTTACACCTTTACTGACCAATTTGAAATAGGTCAAGTAGGTGTTTTTAACAATACCGATTACACCATTACGGGGATTTTGGTCAAAGAAAATGAAGGATTTGAATGGACTGAGTACATCCTGCAAGGCAAAGAAAATTTTTTATATCTATCTGAGGCCGATGGGCACTGGATCATTCTTGAAGAAATAGTATTTGCTTCAAAAGTAGGGAATCATCCATTAACAGTTGATTATGAAGAACGAACTTTTGACAGGTATGATTATTTTTATCCCAAGTTAAGAGCTGCTCGCGGTTTTTTTGACTTTGATATTTTTGAGAAAGCAGAGCTCATTGAGTATATAAATCCGCCTCAAGTACTTTCTTTTGAACGAAATGGAAGCGCACAAAATGCTTTTTTGGGGAAACACATTTCTAAAGCTGCTGTAAAAAAAGCCTTCAACGCTTCTTATTTACCCACTAAAGTTGGTGTAGGAATGGTGCAGCCTTTTCTGTTTAACTTGCGTAATTTAGCCATTACTTTATGTTGTGTTTTGGCATTAATTTTAGTGTCTAACTGGTATTTAAACAAAGATCGTGTTCGAACAGAAGTGCTGGATACCCAATTAGCGTTGGCAAACTTTACTACTAAAGATTTTGTAAGTCCTAGTTTTACACTCACCGGTAGTGCTGCACCATTGAAGGTACAGTTGTATGCACCCGTGAGCAATTCATGGGTCAATGTTCAAGTGGCGCTGATCAACGAAAAAACAGGAGAGGAAGTGTATGCTAGTAAAGATATTGAGCGTTATTCAGGCTACACAGATGGTGAGTCATGGTCCGAAGGTTCAAGTTCGGAGGAGTTTAATTTATGTGGTGTCCCAGCGGGAACCTATCATTTAAACATAACCCCAATGAAAGCACCAGAGGATGTTACCAGTGATTTTATGAATGTAAAAGTGGTGTGGAGCGAGCCTTCATCCAGAAATATTTGGCTCATTTTAATAATCATGGTTATTTTTGTGCTGGTCTTGTATTATGTAGAGAAAAATTTCGAAGCTAAAAGATGGGGAGAAACTAACGAGTCTTTTTTTAATTCTTAAGTATGGATAAGATTTTAGATTTTATGCGCAGTAATGCTCTTTCACTTGTAATAGGAGCTCTTTTTTATGCATTGTTTTTATATTACAACACCTCTGGAAGTCAGTTGTGTGATTGCGAATCTACCGAAAATTATAGACCTTCCTCTTCAAATTCACGCGGTGCAGTAAACCGTTTTTATCATAAATAAATTAATTTTAAACTATCAAATATGGATTTTATCGCTTCAAAACCTATTTTAAACTCGCTTGTTTTTTCACTTTTAGGAATTATCATTTTATTGATAGCGTACTTTATTATTGAAAAACTAACTCCCGAGAATACTTGGAAACAAATTACAGAAAAAAATAATACCGCTGTAGCTATTGTCTTTGGTGCACTTATTATTGGTTTTTCAATGATTATTAGTGCCGCAATACATGGGTAAAAATTTTTTAAAGTTTGAATACCTGCTGCTTTTTGCTGTTTTTACAATTGCAACCTGTGGTTTGGTGTATGAGCTAGTCGCAGGAACGCTTGCCAGTTATTTATTAGGCGATTCCGTGAAACAGTTTTCGTTTATCATAGGGGTCTATCTTTTCTCCATGGGAGTAGGTTCTTATTTTTCTAAATTTCTAACAAAGAACATGCTCAACACTTTTGTTGAAATTGAAATCTTGGTTGGGCTTATTGGTGGTTTAAGTTCTGTTGTACTGTTCTTACTGTTTGAGAGTGTTTACTCATTTCAATTTATTTTATACCTTTTAGTGTTTGTAACAGGCTGTCTTGTAGGGCTTGAGATTCCTTTGTTGATGAACATTTTAAAAGACAAAGTGCAGTTTAGAGACTTGGTTTCTAATGTGTTTACTTTTGATTATATCGGAGCATTATTGGCATCCATATTATTTCCGTTAGTCTTAGTTCCTAAACTCGGAATCATGGGAACTTCCTTGTTTTTTGGGATGATCAACGTGAGTATTGCCATTGCCTTGTGCTTTCTTTTAAAATCTGAATTGAAGAGCGTATATCTATTAAGAACCAAGGCCATTGGAGCTTTCTTAATCTTGTTTGTAGTGTACTTGTTTTCAAATTCTATTTTGTCATATTCTGAGGGTAAACTGTATGGGGAAAATATTATTTACTCAAATTCAACTCCCTACCAGCGCATTGTGCTTACTCATAACAAGAGTGATTACCGCTTGTACTTGAATAATAATTTGCAATTCAGCTCAACAGATGAATACCGATATCATGAAGCGCTGGTGCATCCGGCTATATCTATGGCAAAGAGAGTAGATAACGTGTTGGTTTTAGGCGGAGGAGACGGTTTAGCCGTTCGAGAAATTTTGAAATACAAAGATGTAAAGCATGTCACTCTTGTAGATCTTGATGAAGGAATGACCAAGATGTTTCAAACCAATTCTGTTTTGACTAAATTCAATCAAAATTCCTTGAATAATGCCAAAGTAGAAGTACTCAACAAAGATGCTTTTGTATGGGCTAAGAATACCAAAAAACAATATGATGTAGTGGTGGTGGACTTTCCAGATCCTTCAAATTACAGTTTAGGGAAGTTGTATTCTTGGAGTTTTTACAGTACCCTCAAACAAATTTTAACTCCAGATGCCGTTGTGGTTGTGCAAACTACTTCTCCTTATTTTGCTCCAAAATCGTTTTGGTGTATCAATAAAACCATGATGGAAGTTTTCCCTCAGGTCGATGCGTATCACGCTTATGTTCCTTCTTTTGGAGAATGGGGATTTTCAATTGCTATGAATGGGTTTCAAACTAATTTTAACACCGTTAACAGGCAAGTAGAAGGGTTGCGTTTTTACAATTATCAGTTTTACAAATTCAATTATTTTGCCAAAGATATGATTTCAAAAGACATTGAAATCAATCGATTAGATAACCAAATTTTAGTGCGCTACTTTGATGAAGAATGGGGAAAATTATAATACCTCGAGACGCTTTTTTGTAAAAACGGTTGGATTAGCTTTATTAGCCGTTCCGTTTCTACAGGCATGTCAAGAAAAGGTAATTCAGGTTCTTATTCGTCTGTCTGGCACCAATCATATTTTGGGGCACCGATTGCGTACCAAAAACTTTCCAAAACCAACCAAGCAAATTCATATTCCCTATTTAATTGTGGGAGGCGGAATATCTGGGCTAAGTGCTGCTAGGCAATTTTCAAAAAAAGGAATTCATGATTTTTTAGTGGTTGAATTAGAAAATCATTTGGGAGGAAATTCATCAAGTGGAGAAAATAAGTATTCTAAATATCCGCTAGGAGCGCATTACTTACCACTGCCTAATAAAGCCGATCAAGAACTGCTTGATTTTCTAGAGGAAGAAGCCATTATTCAAGGTTATGACCATGAGGGTTTTCCAATATTTGATGCGCAACAACTCACATTTGCACCAGATGAAAGATTGTTTTATAGAAACAATTGGCAGGAAGGTTTGGTACCAAAAACAGGAAACACGCCAGATGAGGATGCACAAATTCAAGATTTTTTCCTGAAGATGAGTGCTTTTAGAACGGGTAAAGATAAAGATGGAGTGTATTATTTTGATATTCCGTTATCCAAATCTTCTCAGGACTCATCCATACGAGCTTTAGACAAAATGACAATGCTGCAATGGTGCGCGCAAGATGGGTATACAGCGCAACCACTCTTGAATTACATTGATTATTGCTGTAGAGATGATTTTGGTTTAGGGATCAAAGAAGTTTCGGCTTGGGCGGGTATTCACTACTTTGCAGCTCGTAAGCAAGACACGGCTCCAGATGGAAATGATACCGTACTTACTTGGCCCGAAGGAAATGCGCGTTTAGCATCACATTTAAAAAAATATGCTCATTCTAAAACACTAACCAATCACATTGTATTTGATATAAAAATTGAAAATAAGAAAGTAATTGCTGCCACATATGATGCGCAAAATCAAACTTCACTGGAGATAATTGCCGATAAGGTTATTATGGCTACACCTCAGTTTGTCAATCAATACTTTTTTAAGGATCGAAAAAAAATCACTCCCAATTTTCACTACGCGCCTTGGTTTTTGGCAACTCTAGTAGTTTCAGAACTTCAAGATAATAGTAGTTTTCCTTTGTGTTGGGACAATGTAATTTATGGTTCAAAAGGGTTGGGGTATATCTACGACCAACACCAAACTTTAGAGCAAATCCAACCCAAAAAAGTGATTACGTACTACTATAGTTTTTCAACGGTTGAGATCAAGAAAAATCGCAGACTGTTGTACTCCCAAAAAGAAAACTATTGGAAACAAATAGTTCTTAACGATTTAAAAATGGCGCATCCCACCATTGAAAGTTTTATAGAGGACATACACATTCATAGATTGGGACACGGAATGATTAGTCCTGTTCCGGATTTTATTTTTGGTCAAGCCAAAAAAGAAGCTTCAGCTAGCATTGATAATCGGATTTTCTTTGCTCATTCTGATTTGGCGGGCATTTCAATTTTTGAAGAAGCATTTCATCAAGGTATTAACATTGTAAACACAATTCTAGATGGAACAACCGTGGATTGATAAGCCCAAAACAGATGTTGTTTTTATTCTAGCACCTGCTTTTTTTGTGGTTGCTGTCGTTTTTCTATTTCAAGATGCCTTACAATATGTAGAGGAGCATTTTTCCTTTTATACCTGGTTGTTTCTGATTGTTTTTATAGATGTGGCGCATGTGTATGCTACCTTGTTTAAAACGTATTTTGTTCCAGAGGCATTTCAAAAAAGACGGTCCTTATTGATTTTTCTCCCGATTTTATGTTTTGTAATTGGTATGATTCTCTTTAGTTTTGGAAGCCTTGTCTTTTGGTCAGTCTTGGCGTATGTAGCTGTTTTTCATTTTATAAGGCAGCAATATGGATTCATGCGCTTGTATTCACGTAAAGAAGTTAAAACCAAGTGGAGTACTTTTTACGATGCTTTAGTTATTTATACCGCTACAGGATATCCTATGTTGTATTGGTTTTTCTCAACACCTAGAGCCTTCAACTGGTTCACGCCCCATGATTTTGTAAAACTCGAACATCAAGGATTTTTAAGTGTTTTGGGTTGGGTTTACGCACTAATTCTTGTAAGTTATCTAGTTTTTACGGGGTATAAATATGTAAAAGATCAGTATTTTAATATTCCAAAAAACGCCATTATTGTAGGAACTTTTTTATCATGGTATTTCGGAATCGTATATTTTAATAATGATTTGGTTTTTACTTTACTTAATGTGGTGTCTCATGGTATTCCGTATATGGCTTTGATTTATCTTAATGATATTCAAAAAAACACTACCAATTCATATCGCTTTTTAGGTTCTCTTCGCGGCCTTAGAGGTGTACTGCTTTTTATAGGTTTTGTGCTTTTTATCGCTTTTTGCGAAGAATATTTTTGGGAAATATTGGTTTGGAACGATCAGTTTGCTGTTGCTAATTATGATTTTTCGAGCTGGCAATTTATCTTGGTTCCGTTACTCACAGTACCTCAATTTACCCATTACTTGCTAGATGGTTTTATATGGAAATCCAAGAAATAACTTTTCAATTTGAAAAGAAAAATTGTTGCTAGTGCAAAAAAAATCCTGATAATGAATCAGGATTTGTATTATGTAAGGTAGAATTTTAACTACTCAGCTAGCATTTTTTCAGGAATTAATTGTTCTTCTATAGCATCCCAAAGTCCAATTCTTTTTTCTAATGCCATTTTTGATACTTCCTCTACATCTGACCATTTTTGTTCGTCAGTACCACATAGCTCTGTGATCATTTTCATGGCCATTGGTCCGTGTTCGTCACCGTCAAGTTCAATATGTCTTTCAAAATAATAGATAAGTTTACTCAAGTCTGTTTCAGGGAAATTAGCTTGAAAGTTTTTCAAGATTTCAGTAAACATACTTGGAATCAGATCTTCTCTACCAAAAGTGAAAGCAGCGGCAATTTCATGAGATTTACCTTCTTCAATAACTCGGAAAGTAAAGTCTAAAAAAGCTTTAATGTTGGGATGTAAATTACTTGTTTTAATAGCAACAAAAATGTTTTTTAAAGAGTCTACTTCTTGTAAAAAGCTTTTGATTCCATTGGTATCTGCTTGACACGCTTCCATGGCCTCAATATACATTTCATAGTGACTGGAACGTTTACCATCAAGAGTTAGATCTGATTCTTCGGCTAATACGATTTCATTGATTAAATATCTCGTTTCAGGATTTGGAGTAGCAAACCATGGCGTTGATGTGCAAGTAAGCTTAGATTGAAGCGCTTTTAAAAGTGACATAAAGTCCCAAACAGCGTAGACGTGATTCTCTAGAAAACACTGTAAATCTTCAATTGTTCTCACTTTATTGTACAATGTGTGCTGCAGTAATTGTTCTTTTTGTGATTGAATACTATTGTTTATAGTGGCAATATTCATAGGTGGTATTTTTGTGTAAAGATAAAAAAGCTTCTTGTTTCCAAGAAGCCTTTGTTATCATTTTTAAGTATACTTTAATAAACGTTTACTACTATTTAAAAGCTGGAATTCCAGTGATATCCATACCTGTGATTAGCAAGTGAATGTCATGTGTCCCTTCGTATGTGATTACAGATTCTAAGTTCATCATGTGGCGCATGATAGAGTATTCTCCTGTAATCCCCATCCCACCTAAAATTTGTCTGGCTTCACGAGCTATATTGATAGCCATGTCAACATTATTTCTTTTGGCCATTGAGATTTGAGCCGTTGTTGCTTTTCCTTCATTTCGTAAAACACCAAGTCTCCAAGTTAGCAATTGTGCTTTTGTGATTTCAGTAATCATTTCGGCCAATTTCTTTTGTTGCAATTGTGTTCCTGCAATTGGTTTGTCAAACTGAATTCTTTCCTTGGCATAACGCAAAGCGGTATCGTAGCAATCCATAGCGGCACCAATAGCGCCCCAAGCAATTCCATAACGAGCCGAGTCTAAGCAACCAAGTGGCGCTCCTAAACCAGATTTATTTGGTAAAAGGTTTTCTTTTGGAACCTTTACGTTGTCAAAAATTAATTCTCCTGTAGATGATGCACGAAGCGACCATTTGTTGTGCGTTTCTGGAGTAGTGAAACCTTCCATGCCACGCTCTACAATCAAACCGTGAATTCTACCTTCTTCATTTTTAGCCCAAACTACAGCAATATCTGCAAACGGAGCATTAGAAATCCACATTTTAGCACCGTTTAAAAGGTAATGGTCGCCCATGTCCTTAAAGTTGGTAGTCATTCCGCCAGGATTTGATCCATGATCAGGCTCGGTCAAGCCAAAACATCCCATGTATTCTCCGGTAGCTAATTTTGGCAAATATTTCATGCGTTGCTCTTCGTTACCATATTTCCAAATAGGATACATTACTAACGATGATTGAACAGATGAAGTAGAACGAACACCAGAATCTCCGCGCTCAATTTCTTGCATGATCAATCCGTATGATATTTGGTCTAAACCAGCACCTCCATATTCAACAGGAATGTACGGACCAAAACCACCAATTTCACCTAAACCTTTTATAATTTGTTTCGGGAATTCAGCACGTTGTGCAAAGTCTTCAATAATAGGCGATACTTCTTTTTTAACCCAAGCACGTGCTGATTCGCGCACTAGTTTGTGTTCTTCGGTTAGTAAATCGTCTAAGTTATAATAATCTGGTGATTGAAATAAGTCTGGTCTCATGGTTTAGAATTTTATAGCTACAAATTTACACAAAGAAATATAACAAAAGCATTAACAATTGTTATATTTTTAATCAAAAACTATTTTTTTTACTATCTTTATTATGAAGAAATAATTTATTTTTTAACAATTTGTTTTCATTTTGCAATTCAACATACGCCGAGATGTAATCATGTAGTGTAAAAAAAGGTTTGTTCATGAAATAGTTTGTACTTTTGACAGCGCTATTCGGTTCATAAATATCCTCTTTTTTTACGTCTAAAGCTTTAGAGACTCTTGCCCATTCTGCATCCGAGATAGCTTTTTTTCCATTTTCTCTACGGCTGTAATTGCACTGTGTCATCCCTATTAAGTCTGCCAAGGTTTCTTGAGATAATCCTTTATTTAATCTAGCTTCTTTTAATTTTTTTTTTGTCAATTTATTTTTTTCTTACAAAGAATGTAAATTCATCATATTTATGCAATACCCACTTTTAGTGATATTTCATCTGTTCTTTAAAATTGTAAATGCTGTATTCGTTGTAATTTAAGATTTAAATAATTTATTCAATGTGATTTACATAAAATCGCATAGGAATTCTAATAGTTACTTGATAAGTTTGAAAAAAATATCTTGTTTTAAGTCTCCTAAAATAAACTAAGTCGACGTGGTTGTTTAAAAGATTTATTTGTGGGAATTTTTTTGAGTATCAAAAATATTTATTAATCATCTAAAAAAAGTAAAGATGAAAAAATTAAGTTTAAACAATCTGAAAGTTATTAAAATGGGTAAGGAAGAACAGAAAACAATTAAGGGTGGAAACTGGCCTACTTCTGGAGTGTGTAATCGTTTATCTGGGCCTTATGTGTCATGGTGTCATGATTGTCCGCCATATGAAAGTGTGGACTAATGATTTAGCTTTACTAAACATGTTTAAAAGACTAGAATTAGTTGTAAATATTAGTTGATTTGAAGTTTTATATGCATAGTTTTTACTTTCAGTATCTAATTGCTTTCTGTGAAAAAATAAACTGCATTTTAATAAACAAATTTGTTTTACATTATAATAGTTATAAACTGTTTGGTTATTGGAGTTTATACATTTATGGATTAGTACTTTTAAAGTATTTTTTAAGGTGTTTTTATTCTAAAAATCATAATTTGCATAAAATCTATTAATTAGTAGACTCAACAACAACTTTTATTAAACTGAAAGTTGTTATTGTATTTATACCACCTCCGTTTTTAATAAAAATCTCCAGTATATGAAAAAAAATACCTTACTGCTCCTTGTCCTACTTTCTCAAACTTTATTTGGACAGGTTAAATTTACTGAAAACCAAAAACTAGCCGCCACCTGCAAAGTTTGGGGTTATCTAAAATATTACCACCCAAAGGTAGCCAATGGTGATTTTAATTGGGACAATCAACTTTTTGAAGTTTTACCAAAAATTGAGCAAGCCAATACCAAAGAAGAGTTTTCTAATGTATTGGAAAACTGGATAGTTTCTCTTGGTGAAGTAAAGAACGTCACACCAATCATTCAGACAAAAGGGATTGAATATTTTGACAAAAACTTTGACTTAAGTTGGATTAACAACAATGAATTATTTTCGAAGAAGCTTTCGCTGAAGTTAAAATTTATTGAGAACAATAGATTTCAAGGCAATCAATATTATGTTGATGCAGAAGAAGGAGCTGGAAATGTTTTTGTAAAAAACGAAAATTATGCAGCCTATCAATTCAATGATAAAAATCAACGACTTTTAGCTTTGTTTACGTATTGGAATCTTATGGAATACTTTTTCCCATATAAATATTTAATGGATACGAAATGGGACACCACTTTAGAGGAAATGTTACCTGATTTTATCGATGCTAAAATCCAAGACGATTTTTATAAAGTAATGCGAAAATTAACGGTTAAACTTAATGACTCTCATGTAGTTTTTTACAAATATGCTAAAAAAAGACATTTTTTACCTGTTGAGTGTAAGATAATTGATGAGAAGATGATTGTTACCGAAATTTTAAACATTAATCTGACAGAGACTGCAGGTTTAAAAATTGGAGATGTGATTTTGAAAGTAAATGAGAAAACAATTAAAGAAATAATTTTAGAGTATAGAGATTTAATTCCCGCTTCAAATGAAGCTTTTTACTTATCTAAATTAATTGAACCTTCACTTTCAGGATATTCCGATACCATTAAATTAGATTTTTTATTTAATGGTAATACAATAACAAAAACAATAAATATGGTTGATTATAATTTAAATAATTATGAACTCAATAACAATTCAAAAATAAGATTCAAAAAGAATTATTTTAAACTACTAGGAAATAACATTGGTTATGTAGATATGGGGGCTTTAACTGTTAAAGATGTTCCAGAAATGATTGATAAACTAAAATTAACCAAAGCAATAGTTTTTGATATGAGAAATTATCCAAATGGGACGTATGAAGAGATTTCTAAGTTTCTATACGCTCAAGAAAAAGTTTTTGCTATTTATACCAAGCCAGATTTAATGTATCCTGGAAAATTCATATGGACAGAAGGAACCACTTGTGGGTCTGTCAATGAGAATAATTATAAAGGAAAAGTCGTTGTATTGCTTAATGAAAAATCTATAAGCCAATCCGAATGGACAGCAATGTGTTTTAAAGCTGCTGGCAACACCACAATTATTGGTAGTCAAACCGCTGGTGCTGATGGGAATGTGAGTAATATTGATTATATGAAAGCTTTTCATTCACAGTTTTCAGGAATTGGCGTTTATTATCCTGATAAAAGTGAAACCCAAAGAATTGGAATCATTCCAGATATAGAGGTTAAACCAACAATAAAAGGGATTCAAGAAGGAAGAGACGAAGTTTTAGATAGGGCATTACAATTTATTGAATCAGGGAAGTAGTTTTATCCTGAGATAGTTGTTATTTATTAAGGTACATCATTTAAAATGCAAAACAAAATACTTAAAATCGAAAAAAATATTTGGGATTCTTTTAGTAAGGAGAATAGAATTGGATTGTATCTTGGATTATCGGGATTTATCTTATTTTATGATTATTTATATGAAGCATACCCAGTTGTAGAGTTTGAAAACAAACTATTGGCAGTAATAGAAAAAACTAATGAATTGATTGAAGAACAACAAAATTCAATTTCTCTTTGTTCTGGTGTTGCTGGATATGGATTAACTTTATTAAGACTTAGGAATAGCAGTATTGATATAAGCGAAGACTATTTTGTTAGTATTGATGCTATTCTATTAGAGGATTTCGAAATATTATGTGCATCAAATAACTTTGATTTTATGCATGAAGCTATGGGTATAGCTATGTATTTTATTGAACGATACAAGTCAAACAAAAATATTGCTATCACTAAAATTTTGAGCATTTTTGCTAAAAATTTAATTCTTAAAATTAATGGCGATTTCAAAAATATCCTAGTTAAGTCAGATGAAAGTCGAGGAGATTATTATTCCTTTGGCTTGGCACACGGCGTTGCTAGTTATTTAAATTTTTTAATTTACTTAAAAACTCATTTTACAGTGCTTAATGCTGATATTAGTAAGACTTTAAAAGTTTGTGTAGATTTTCTAGTTTCATATAAAAACTATGACACCAAAACAAAGCAGTATTACGCTAATGTAATTTCAATAGAAACCAATAAAATTATTCCTTCTAGGCTTTCATGGTGTCAAGGTGATTTAGGAGTTTCGAATGCGTTATATAATGCGGGTGTTTTTCTCGATGATACCTTGCTAATAAATGAGGCTATATCATTAATGAATCATAGCGCAACTTTAAGTCTTGAGGATTCTGCGGTTGATGATTTTGGTGTTTGTCATGGTTCTGCTGGTATTTTAATTCAGTTATATTTAGCATCCAAAAAATACAAAATAGATTACAGTAAAGAAATTGATCGCTGGTATGAGATACTAAAAAAACAGACCTGTAATTTTGAAGAATATCTGTGGTTTGATAATAGTAGTAAGCAGTATATTCCTGAAACAAACCTTTTAGTAGGTTCTGTTGGACTAGGGCTCACACTATTAACCATTGAAAATAAAATAGACACTAAGTGGCTGGAGGTTATTAATTTGTATTAATTAATTTGCTTATATCTAATGCTTTATATAAATAAAAATACACATAAATGATTTTTTTTAATACTATTATTAAGCGGGTTGCTAATTTCTCAATCCAATCTTACGAAGAACACAAACATAATTTTTCGTTTTTTTTTGAAACTAACGAATTGTTTAATCTTTGTATTTTAACATCTTCGGGTAGTCTCTACAATGATGTAACCAAAAATAAATCTGAAAAAACAGAAGGTTCTTTGTATAATTATTTTGTTAGAGCACATTTTAATCCTACTCCTTTTGGAGTTTTTAATAGTGTGGGTGTATTGCACTGGGGGAATGAAACTACAATAGCTAAAAATGAGACCCTCCGTTTAATGGTTAAATATGATAATTTGTTTGTATCGTCAAAAATAGATGAAAGCATTAGAGAAAACTGGCTTGATTTAAGCTATTGTGCCAACCCCTCTATTTATTTTTTGAATGATCAAAAAATAGGTTTTTATAAATCTAAAAATAAAGGAAATGACAAAATTGAAATTAGTTATACTGAAATTGATTTTGATGAGGATTTGCTATGGTTAATAAGACAATTTAAGAATGGAAAGAAAATAGACTTAGTGGTAGAAGAACTTATTTCGCAAGGTTTTGATAATGCTGTAATTGAGGACTTTCTGTTAGAAACTATTGAAACGGGCCTTATTATCGAAACTTTTTTGTTCAATTCTTATACTAATAAACTGAATAATCCATTCAGCTCTTATTTATCAGGATTAATTACACAAAAAGAGCACCTATTAGAAACAAAAAAAGATATTGTAAATTTCAGTCAAGCCTACATCAGGGAACAAAATAATTTTTTTGAAAACAATGACAGACCCAAAGATTTTTATGCAATTAATTCGTTCGACATAGAGACTGGTTGCTTGGATATAAATATTCAAGATAAAGTAAAAAAGTATATTGATTTTGCGGTGCATTATAATGCTCAAACCACTGCTATTAATGACAATTTAAGCAAGTTTGTCAATAAAGTAAATGATAGATTCAATGATGGTTTTATACCGTTTAACACTATATTCAATCCCTATTCTGGTATAAGTTACGGTGACATTAAAACAGCAAACGAATTAAAACTGCATCGAGATATTGAGACTAAAATTTTGACATCAACTGGAAACAGTCTTTTTCTAAACTTACCCACTGAAGAGAATATAGAAATTAAATCGACTAAATTACCTGCTACTTTTAACGTGGTTTTAGAAACATTAATTTGCAAAGTTTCAGGTGAATCTATTATATTTATTAAGGGTTTAGGCGAGCCATCATCTCTTAATATTATATCTCGTTTTAGCGATATAGCACAGAGTGCTTGTCAAGACATTGTAGACTACGAAAAGGAATTAAATAAGAACAAGATTCTTGCAGATATTAATTGTGTTGGTAGTTTTAGAAGTATTAATGTTGCACCTACAGAACGACGTCATGATTATTGCTTGCCTATAAATACTGCGTATAACGAACGTAATAACCCTGTTTTTTTATCGGATATTTATATTCATTTGCACAATAACAACCTTTCGCTGGTTTCAAAAGAACATCAGAAAGAAGTCTTGCCTAAAAAAGTATCGGCCATAAATTCAAAACTTTTAGAATCGGATATTTACAATTTTTTGTGTGATTATGAATTTTATAATAACGAAATTTATGCTGTAAACTTTAATTTTAATGCATACCGTTTACGTTTGCCTTATGTTCCACGAATTTATCTAGATTTAGGAATTTTACTCTATCCTGCGCAAATATTATTAGTGTTTAATGATTTTAGTATCCAGGAATTTATTAGTTATCTACAAGAAAAAATTAAAGAGCATTCGTTTTCAAAAAAAATATTAATTTCGGAAGGACATAGGGAAGTCATTTTGGATACCGAAAATAAAAAAAATTTAGTTTTGCTTTATGAGAAAGTAAAAAGCACCAAACACATTTACATCTCAGAATGTCTCTATGATTTTTTCGACCCCGCAATTACAAGAGATAATGAGAATTTTGCACATGAATTAATTGTGAGTGTGAAAAACCCATATTATACTAGGCAGAATATTGATTATGCAAAAATGAATATATCGGTAATCGAATCTGAGAATACAGCCGTTGTCTCTGATTGGTTGTACTTAGAATTATTTTGTAACATTTACGCAGACTCCGAAATATTTAATGCAGTTTACACCAAAATTATTCAAGAAAACAAAACAGATAAGTTTTTCTTTGTTAATTACTCTAATCCTGAAAGGCATTTGCGATTACGATTTAAAACTAAATCTATAGAGAATAAACAATATATTATTACTGTTGTTCAGGAGCTGAAATTGAGGAATATTATTAGTAAATACCATATTTTGCCTTATGAACAAGAAATACATCGCTACGGAGGAATTGAAATGATGGAATTTTCAGAAACTATTTTTGATTTAGATAGCCGTGATTTCTTGGTGAATGTTGCAAATAATGATTTAGAGGAGAGTGGTTTTAAAATTATTGCAATATTGAAAATAAAAAATTATTTAGCTTTTTTAGGTTTTTCTTTAGATGAAATGATACTGAATTGCGAAAGTGTTTTAAAGAATTATTCGAAAGAGTTTGAGCTTACCGCCCAATTAAGAAAAGAATTTAATAAAGAATACGCAGCTATGAAATTTAAAATAGACGGGTATGAATACCCTGATTTTTTAGAAAAAAAATCTTTAAAAGATCAATTCGTCAAAAAATCAAATGCTTCGCCTAATTTACAACTAGTATCATACGCTTGGCTCTTAATACATATGAGTATGAATAGGCATTTTAAGGAAAATCAAAGATTTAATGAATTTAAATCTTATTATTTAGTAAAATGTTATTTAAATCAACTTAAGTTTACTGCTAATAAGACTATCAAAATTGAAAAATTTCCCCAATTTCAAACAGGCCGATTCTAAAGACTGCGGGCCAACATGCCTCAAAATAATTGCCAAACATTATGGTAAAACTATTAAAATACAAGAATTAAGGGATTTTAGTGAGACTACTCGCGAGGGTAGTAATCTGCTATTTCTTAGCGATGCAGCTGAGAAAATTGGTTTTAGAACTTTAGGAGTAAAGCTCAACTTAAAAAGTCTGGAAGAAGTGCCTTTACCTTGTGTTTTGCATTGGAACAAAGAACACTATGTTGTTCTCTATAATGTTAAAAAAGGAAGGTATTTTATTTCTGATCCAGCTTTTGGATTAATTGAGTATAGCGAATCTGATTTTATAAAATTTTGGATAGGGAACAATGCCGATGAAACTACTCAAGAGGGTATTGCGTTATTGCTTGAAGCCACACCAGAATTCTTTCAATCAGAATTTGACAAGGAAGAAAATAAAGGATTTGGATTTAGTCTTTTATCACAATATGTATGGAGATACAAGTCTTTTTTAGTGCAGTTAAGTGTAGGTTTATTAGCCAGTAGTTTGTTGCAACTTATTTTTCCTTTTTTGACACAAAGCATTGTTGATGTTGGGATTCAAAATCAGAATATTCATTTTATTTATTTAATCCTCTTTGCGCAATTGTTTCTTTTTGCTGGACGGACAGGATTAGAACTCATTCGGAGTTGGATACTGTTGCATCTTTCTACTAGAATAAATATTTCCTTAATCTCAGATTTCTTTATAAAATTAATGAACTTGCCTATTTCATTTTTTGATGTTCGGATGACTGGAGATATCATGCAACGCATTAACGATCATCATCGTATAGAGAAAATTTTAACTACCTCATCTCTAAATGTATTGTTTTCTGTTATCAATATGTTTATTATGGGAGGAGTTTTAGCGTATTATAATCTTCAAATTTTCTTTGTGTTCTTCGCAGGAAGTATTCTGTATTTTGGTTGGATTACACTTTTTCTCAAAAGGCGAAAAGAATTGGATTACAAACGATTTTCGGAAGTTTCTCAAGAACAAAGCAAAGTGATGGAGCTCATTAATGGGATGCAAGAAATTAAACTCCACAATGCCGAAAAGCAGAAGCGTTGGGGATGGGAATATGTGCAAGCCCGATTGTTTCGAGTATCTATAAAAGGATTAGTGCTGGAACAAACACAAACTATTGGTTCTTCAGTTATAAATGAATTAAAGAATATTTTCATCATTTTTCTTTCGGCAAAACTGGTCATTGATGGATCAATTACCTTGGGAATGATGATGGCAATAAGTTCTATTGTAGGGAGTTTGAATGGTCCTATTACCCAACTTATTGAGTTTGTGCGAGAACTGCAAGACGCCAAAATTTCATTGTCGCGCTTGTCTGAAATTCATGAAAAAGAAGACGAGTCACAACAAGAAATGAATCAAACTCATGATATTCCGCAAAACAGTGATATTGTTATAAAGGATTTATGTTACCGCTATCTAGGCTCGGACATTCCAGTATTAGATAATCTGAATTTAAAGATTCCAGCTCACAAAGTAACGGCTATCGTGGGTGTTAGCGGAAGCGGGAAAACTACTTTAATGAAATTATTACTTAAGTTCTATGATCCAGATAAAGGCGAAATCAATTTAGAAAATACTCAACTCAAAAACATTGCACAGAAATCTTGGAGAGCTAATATAGGTGCTGTTATGCAAGAAGGATTTATTTTTAATGATACGATTGCTAATAATATTGCCGTAGGGGTTGATTTAATTGATAAAGAGCGGCTGGTATATGCCGCAGATGTTGCTAATATTACTGAATATATTTTAGGATTACCTTTGGGATACAATACTAAAATAGGTTCAGAAGGTATGGGAATGAGTACAGGGCAAAAGCAGCGATTGCTTATTGCTAGAGCAGTATACAAAAACCCAGATATGTTGTTTTTTGATGAGGCTACTTCGGCTTTGGATGCTAATAATGAAAAAGTAATTATGACTAAATTAGATCTTTTTTTCAAAAACAAAACAGTAGTGGTTATAGCGCACCGCTTGAGTACCGTAATGAATGCAGATCAAATTGTAGTCCTTGACAAAGGGAAAATCATTGAAATTGGAACTCATTCGGAATTGGTAGAACAAAAAGGGAATTATTTTGAATTGGTTAGAAATCAATTACAATTAGGAAATTAACAGCTATGGAAGAAAATAGTACTACTTTCGAACTAAGAAGTGAAGAAGTTCAAGATATTCTTACTCGTGTTCCGCACTGGATGATTCGCTGGGGGACCGTTTTAATTTTTGCTATCATTGTGATGCTGTTTTTTGTGTCTTGGTTTTTGAAATATCCAGATATCGTTAGTACAGAGGTGGTAATTACCACTAATATTCCCCCTGAGAAGATAGTGGCTAAAACTGCAGGAAGAATCGAGGCTATTTTAGTAAGAGATAAAGAAGTAACTACAGGAAACACAACACTTGCTATAATTGAGAATAATGCCAATTATAAAGATGTATTTGTTTTGAAGAACTGTATTGAACATTTTGATTTAAACGGAACTACAGAATTTCCTTTTCATTTACTTGGTAATGCACAATTAGGAGATGTAGAAAACGCGTATGCTGTTTTTCAAAAAGAGTATATTACCCAGGAGTTAAATTCGCAATTGCAACCTTTCCAATTGGAAAATAATTCGCAACGTTCCGAGAATGCTCAGTTAAAAGAACGTTTGCGCTTATTAGAACAACAAAAAACAATTAATGAAAGTGAATTGCAACTTCAAAAAAATGATGTCAATCGTTTTGAAATTTTATACAATAAGGGAGTTGTTTCTGCGCAGGATTTTGAAAATAAAAAATTAGGATATCTTCAGGCTGACAAGAATTATAGAAGTTTATTGTCTTCAATTTCTCAATTAAAATCATCCTTGATTGACAATACAAGGTCAAGTCAAAGCTCACAAATAAATGGAACAAGAGAAACTGTAAACCTAGATCGTAATGTTACTCAGGCTTTTTACCAATTAAAAAAAGCAATAAAAGATTGGGAATTGTCATATACATTAAAATCCTCTGTTGAAGGAACTGTTTCTTTTTTGCAAGTTTGGAGCAAAAATCAAACTATTGTTTCAGGAGATAATGTTTTTTCTATTATACCAACCGTAAAAGAAGGTTACGTTGGTAAAGTGAAAGCAGCTTCGTTAAATTCTGGTAAAATAAAAGTGGGACAAAAAGTAAATATTCGCTTAATTAATTTTCCAGATAGGGAATTTGGTGTTCTGAGCGGCAAAGTAAGTAATATTTCTTTGGTGCCAGACAAAGATGGTAATTTACTAATTGATGTCTCTCTGCCAAAAGGATTGGTGTCTTCTTATAAAAAGCAAATCCCTTTTCAGCAAGAAATGAAGGGGTCTGCAGATATTGTGACCGAAGATTTAAGATTAATAGAACGATTGTTGTATCAATTTAGAGATGTGTTTAATGTACAAAGTCAAACCACTACATCTTCAAATAAAATTCCCTAGTTAGATCAATGTATTCTGAAGTGTATACGTGTCTTGCGGTTTCGATAATTAATTCTTCAATTGGAAAATGTATAGTTTTTTTTCGGCTAAAAGCCAATAAGGTACGTTTGATTTCCGTGGTTGGTGTTCCTTTTAGTCGAGTGATTTTTAAGGGGTATAATTCGTATTCATTGGCTATAGCCAAAAAGCTTTCTTCTTCTTTGTAAGGAATGATTACGGAGAATATTCCGTTTTCAGAAAGTAATAAGTCTGCAGCCTCAATCAATTCTTCAAAAGGCATGGCATCAGCAAAACGGGCGATATCGCGCTGCTCATTTTCCGTTTTGTAATCTTCTGTATAAAATGGTGGGTTGGAAACAATTACATCATACTCGTCTTCGGGTTCTTCAACAAATTCATCTAAGCCGGCATGATAACAAAATAAGCGATCGCTCCATGGTGAGTTTTCAAAATTATCGGTCGCTTGTTCATAGGCGTCTTCGTCAATTTCTAAAGCATCAATTTGTTCAGCGTTGCTTCGTTGTGCAAGCATCAGGGCAATGATTCCAGTTCCGGCACCAATGTCCAAAATGCTAAAAGGATTATTACTTATAGGAGCCCAAGCGCCAAGAAGAACCCCATCGGTTCCAATTTTCATAGCACAACGGTCTTGCTCAACAGCAAATTGTTTGAATTGGAATTTAGACATAAGTAGTATTAGATTGTAGTGTGATGAATTCTGGTCTTTGTGATAATCAACTAGAGATAATTGCAGATTTCGAGAGATTGACCACTGCGACTGACCACTGATTACTGCCTACTAAATTATAGGTACATTTCGATCAGACCCTCTGGTAAATCCATGATTACTTTTTTGTTTTCACGATCTATTTTAACTAAGAAATGGTCAATCATAGGGATTAAGATTTCTACACTACCATTTAAAACCTCAAATAAAGGTTGTGCTGTGGTATCATTGATAGATTCTATTTTACCAACGATTCCTAGGCGTTTGTCTTCAACTTCAAAACCAATTACTTCGTGGAAATAAAACTTGTTACCGGTAAGTTTTGGCAACATTTTTAGTGGTAAATACAAATCATTGCCTATCAATGCATCGGCTTCTTCTTCGGTATTTGTATCTTCAAAACGGATTCGTAAAAAATCGTTTTTGTGCAGCGAACTGCTTTCAATAAAAAAAGGAACCAAGTGTTTGTTGCATTCAACAAACACTGATTCCAAGTTTTCGTATAACTCAGGTTCGTCCGTGTCTAAATAGGCAAGAACTTCCCCTTTGAAACTAAATTTTTTAGCGATTTTACCTAAGTAGAAACAGTCTTCTTTACGCATCGTCGCCTTCTAAATTATGCTTCAGTAGTTTCGTTGTTTTCTTCAGCAGCAGGAGCCTCTTCAGCAACTTCTTCAGCAGCTGGAGTTGCAGCAGCAATAGCATCTGCTTCTGCTTGTGCAGCAGCAGCTAAACGTTTTGCATTTACTTCTTGTTCTGCCTTGAAAGCTTTAGCTTTATCAGCAGCTTGAGCTTTAGTCAAACCTTCTTTTTTAGCGTCAACTTTACCAGCTTTAGCCTCTAACCAAGCCGCTAATTTTGCATCAGCTTGCTCTTGTGTTAAAGCTCCTTTACGAATACCTCCATCAAGGTGGTGTTTCAATAAAGCACCTTTGTAAGAAAGAATTGCTTTTGCAGTATCTGTAGGTTGTGCACCATTGTGTAACCATTTTACTGCGCTTTCAAGGTTTAACTCGATAGTCGCTGGGTTAGTGTTAGGATTGTAAGTACCAATTTTTTCTAGGTATTTACCATCTCTTTTTGAGCGTGCATCTGCAGCTACAACCCAGTAAAAAGGTTTTTGTTTTTTACCGTGTCTTTGTAATCTAATTTTTACTGACATAATCTTGTGATTAAATTTTGAGGTACTCGACCTCGATTAATTAAGGGTGCAAAGATACATTTTTTATTCCAAATTACTAATGTGATTTTTAAAATAATGTGAAGGAATAGGTTACGTGGTTTTATAATGATTTTTGGTAAATACATTTCTAGTTTTTTAGGAATTAGGATTTGGTAAATAATTTTTTCAATCTGTTTTTTTTGAAATGAAACAAGGTAGTTTTGGAAAAACAAAGACCAGTTTGTTTTATTTATTTCTTAGTTTTAAAAACACAAATTCAAAATAAAAACATAAATAAGCTAATATATAGTAGATTAGAGAAAAATAGCAGTACATTTGTTGTATTATTTAAATAAGTACATATGAATATTTTTGTTGGAAGCCTTCCATTCAGTATTGAGGAAGCAGATTTAAGAGAGTCTTTCGAGGCTTACGGAGCAGTTGATTCAGTTAAAATTATCTCAGATAAATTTACAGGAAGAAGTAAAGGATTCGGTTTTGTTGAGATGCCAAATGATGATGAAGCTCAAAAAGCAATTGACGAGTTGAACGGTGCTACTGTTCAAGGACGTGCAATTGTAGTAAACAAATCTGAGCCTAAACCAGAAGGTGAAAGAAGAAGTTTTAATAACAACCGTGGAGGTGACTCACGTGGTGGTTATGGTGGAAACAGCCGTGGTGGAGACAACCGTGGTGGTGGAAACAGAGGAGGATATTAATATTTTTTTCTAGCTATAAAAAAAGGTGTCAATGAAAATTGACACCTTTTTTGTTTTTATAGGTTTGCAACAATCCAGTCACCCACTTCGCTTGTTTTATATGCTTTGTTTCCTTTGCTGACTAAATCCTCGGTTACTATTCCTTGTTCTAGTGAACTATTTACAACTGCTCTTATAGCTTCTGCTTCTTCTTTTAATCCAAAAGCGTCCTCAAACATCATGGCTGCGGATAAAATTGTAGCCAGTGGATTTGCAATATTGAGTCCCGTTGCTTGAGGGTATGATCCGTGGATGGGTTCGTACAACGAAGTATGTTCGCCCACAGATGCTGAAGGCATTAATCCCATAGATCCTGATATTACCGAGGCTTCATCTGTTAATATATCACCAAATAGATTTTCAGTAATCAACACATCATAAGAATTGGGCCATTGCACTAATCGCATGGCTACGGCATCAACAAATTCATAGGACACTGTAACTTCTGGATAGTCTTTTTCCATGGCTTGAACGGTTTCTCTCCATAGCCTGGAAGTTTCCATAACATTAGCTTTGTCTACACAACATAGTTTTTTAGAACGGCTCATGGCCAATTCAAAGCCTTTTTTTGCCAGTCGTTTCACTTCTGCTCTGGTATAGGTGCATGTATCGTACGCGGTTTCACCTTCGTCTAATCTTCCTTTTTTTCCAAAATAAATTCCACCGGTTAATTCTCTTAGGAAAATCAAGTCGGTTCCCTCTATGCGTTCTCGTTTCAAAGGGGAATTATCAATCAAAGACGGGAAAGTAAAAGTAGGTCTCACATTAGCAAATAATCCTAATTTTTTTCGCATGAGCAACAATCCTTGTTCTGGTCGTACCGTTGCGGTTGGATCGTTATCGTATTTTGGATGACCAATGGCTCCAAACAGTACTGCATCTGCAGCAAGACAAATTTCATGGGTTTCATCTGGATAAGGAACGCCCACAGCATCAATAGCACAGGCACCTGTTAATGCTGGTGTCCAAGTGATTTCATGATTGAATTTTTTTGCAATGGCGTCAGAAACTTTTACGGCTTCGTTGATTACTTCGGGTCCAATTCCGTCTCCGGCTAAAAGGGCTATGTTTAATTTCATTTTTTAAGTATTTTTTTATTTTAAGGATCAAAGGATCAAGAATTTAAAGGTTTAGAGTCAAAGCAATAAAGAAAAAACTTTAAACCTTTTTTACACTGAGCCTTTGTGTCTTTAATCAGATATTACATTCAACATTTTTTGTGTTGCAATGATAGCTGCAACGGTCTGGTCAGAATCTAATCCTCTGGTTTTGAATTCTTTTTCATTATTTGTCCAGGTGATTATGGTTTCGCATAACGCATCAGAACTACTTCCTGGTGGGATTCGTACTGCATAATCTATCAATTGAGGTAAATCTAAGTTCTTGCTTTTGTATATTTTGGCTAAGGCATTCATAAAAGCATCAAATTGTCCGTCACCTTGTGCATGTTCTTCTATGATTTCACCATATATTTTTAATGATAAAGTGGTTGATGGACGCATGCCTTTTGCATGAGATAAGATATAGGATTCTACAATGATTTTATCTTGGTAGGTTTGGCTGTCTAAAACATCAGAGATGATGTAAGGCAAGTCCTCCTTAGTTACGGTCTCTTTTTTATCACCTAATTCAATGATGCGTTGCGTAACTAATTTTAAATCCTCGGGGTTTAATTGAAGGCCTAATTCCTGAAGATTCTTTTCTATATTGGCTTTGCCAGAAGTTTTTCCAAGAGCATATTTTCTTTTTCGGCCGAAACGTTCTGGTAATAGATCGTTAAAATAAAGGTTGTTTTTATTATCGCCATCGGCATGAATGCCGGCCGTTTGTGTAAATACATTATCACCTACTATAGGTTTGTTTGCAGGAATTCTATAGCCTGTAAAAGTTTCGACCAATTTACTCACAGAATACAAGGATGATTCTTTTACGCCAATTGCTATTTCCGGAAAAAAGTCATTGATAACGGCAACGGTGCTTTCTAGAGGTGCGTTTCCTGCTCGTTCACCCATGCCATTTACTGTAACGTGTAGACCATGAATGCCTCCTTTAATCGCTTCCATTGCATTAGCAATGCTTAAATCATAATCATTGTGGGCATGAAAATCAAAATGAATCGAAGGATATCGAGTTGTGATTTTCGAAATGAATTCAAATGTTTCTGATGGAATTAATACCCCTAATGTATCTGGAAGTAGGATTCTTTTCACGGGTTGTTGTGTCAGGAAATCTAAATATTGAAATACATATTCAGGGGAATTACGCATTCCGTTACTCCAATCTTCTAAATATACATTGGTCTCAATATTATTTTCTTGAGCCAAAGTTATGATTTGAGCAATTTCATTAAAATGCTGTTCGGGCGTTTTTTTTAATTGATGTGTTAAATGATTCAAAGATCCTTTGGTTAATAAATTTTGAACTTTAGCACCTGTTTTTCTCATCCATTCAATAGATAATCCGCCATCTACAAAAGTGAGTACTTCTATTCTATCCGTGTAATTTTGTTTATTAGCCCAAGCCATAATGCCTTTTACGCCTTGAAATTCTCCGTCGCTAACTCGTGCAGAGGCTATTTCTATGCGGTCAATATTTAATTCTTCGATCAATAATTGTGCAATGGTCAATTTTTCTGCAGCAGAAAAGGATACTCCTGAGGTTTGCTCACCATCACGGAGCGTTGTGTCCATTATTTCAATTTTTCTTTTCATCGTTGTAAATTTGGAACCCAAAAAAATTCAGCTCTTTTCAAGCTAGGTTTTAGGATTTAAAATAGTGCTTAGTACTGTGTTTGTAATCAAAAGGGGCGTGTGCTTGCAAACACTTCAATATCTTCTTTAATGTTTTGTAAGTAATCAATATCATCAAAACCGTTTAGCATGTTGTTCTTTTTGTAGCCATTAATGGCAAAAGATTCTTGCTGACCTGTGGCTACTAATGTTATGGTTTGGTTTGGTAAGTTGAGTTCTAATTCAGTATTAGGATTTTCTTCGATTGCTTTGAAAATCGTTTCAGCAAATTCTGGACTCACTTGCACAGGCAAAACACCAATATTTAGACAGTTTCCTTTAAAAATATCTGCAAAAAAACTAGATACAACTGCTCTAAAGCCGTAATCATATACAGCCCATGCGGCGTGTTCACGAGAAGAACCAGAGCCAAAATTTTTCCCGCCCACTAAAATTTTCCCGCTGTAGGTACTGTCATTTAAAACGAAATCTTTTTTGGGAGATTCGTCCGAGTTGTATCGCCAATCTCTAAATAAGTTGTCGCCAAAACCTACACGCTCAGTTGCTTTTAAGAAACGAGCTGGAATGATTTGGTCCGTATCTACATTTTCTATCGGCAGTGGTACTGCGCTACTAGTTAGTATATTGAATTTATCGTATGCCATTTTTATTTTTTATTAGCTCCCAACCCTCGAAGGGGAGTTGTTGGAGGCGAAAGTTTTTTTTTAATTGTACTATTTATTTTGTTGAAAATTCTCCCTTTGGGAGTTAGGAGGCTACATTAATTTTCTTGGATCTGTTAAAACTCCGGTAACTGCAGCTGCAGCAGCCATAATTGGGCTAGCCAATAGCGTTCTTGAACCAGGACCTTGACGACCTTCGAAGTTTCTGTTTGATGTACTTACTGCATATTTTCCGGCAGGAACTTTATCATCGTTCATGGCCAAACATGCTGAACAACCCGGCTGACGCAATACAAAACCAGCTTCGGTAAGAATGTCTAGAAGACCTTCCTCTTTAATCTGTGCTTCCACAACGTGAGAACCTGGAACCAACCATGCGGTTACGTTTTCTGCTTTTTTACGTCCTTTTACAATTTCTGTAAAAGCTCTAAAATCTTCAATACGACCGTTAGTGCAGCTCCCTAAGAAAACATAATCAATTGGTTTGCCTATCATCACATCATCTTCATTAAAACCCATGTAGGCCAGTGATTTTTTGTAGGTGTCGGCGCCACCTTCCACTTGAGTTGCATTTGGAATAGTTGCCGAAATACCAATTCCCATCCCTGGATTTGTACCGTAAGTAATCATGGGTTCAATAGCTGCTGCATCTATATTTAGTTCGGCATCAAAAACAGCATCAGCATCGGTTTTTAAAGTTTGCCAATATGCAACGGCTTTTGTCCAAGCTTCGCCTTTTGGGGCATATAATCTTCCTTCAAGGAAATCAAATGTTTTTTGATCTGGAGCTATCATGCCACCACGAGCTCCCATTTCTATGCTTAGGTTACAAACAGTCATACGGCCTTCCATAGACATTTCTTCAAAAACATTTCCTGCGTACTCAACAAAATAGCCTGTTCCGCCAGAAGTGGTCAGTTGCGATATGATATACAATGCCACGTCTTTTGGTCCCACGCCCTTACTTAAAGTTCCGTTTACATTGATGCGCATTTTTTTTGGTTTGGGTTGCATGATGCATTGGGTAGCCAAAACCATTTCAACCTCAGAAGTTCCTATTCCAAAAGCGATGGCGCCAAAAGCACCGTGCGTAGAGGTGTGCGAATCTCCACAAACAATAGTAGCTCCCGGAAGTGTAATGCCGTTTTCAGGACCTACAACATGCACAATTCCGTTTTTGGGATGTCCTAATCCCCAGTGTGAAATACCATACGTGGCTGCATTGTCCTCCAAGGCTAGCAACTGATTGGCTGATAAGGCATCAACAACAGGTAGGTGTTGGTTTATGGTTGGGGTATTGTGATCTGCAGTTGCAAAGGTACGTTCAGGATATAAAACTGATACATTTCTAGATTTTAAACCCAAAAAAGCCACTGGACTGGTAACCTCATGAATGAAATGTCGGTCAATAAAAAAAACATCTGGTCCATCTTCTATTTTGCGCACCACGTGCGAATCCCATACTTTATCAAATAATGTAGTGCTCATTGTATAAATTTTAGTTTTGCGGCCAAATAAGCCTTAGGATAATCAAGAACGCAAAACTATAAAAAGGAGCTAATGGATCTTTTTGATTTTTTCAATTTATACGATGCCCAAAATCTTAACCGAATATTTCATAACTGAATTTTGTCTTTTTGACTTCTTTTTTAAAAGTGTGGTTTTTTAATTTGATAAAATGTATCGTCGTTTATTTAAATTTTTAATATTTATCGAATAGTTAGTATTTGTATCTTTCAAGTGGTTTGGGTTGAGAATATTTAATTAAATCAGGTTGAAATCTATGTTTTTCTAATTTTAAATTCGCTGTTTGACCTTTTAAGAAGTTGTTTTTAAACCTAATTTTAGGAATAAGTTGGTTGTTTTTCAATTGTATTAAGTTATTTTTTTTAATGAAATACTACGACATCCAAAAATCAATATTTGGTCTTTTATGTTTATAATAAATTACGTTTTAGACAATTTGTTCCAAGTGATTTTGGTTTTAGTAGGAGAATAGTCTTGGAAAATATATTTGTTTTTTGTTAGTAACTTAGCTTTAGTTCTACTCAAAAAAAACTAAATTTGAATTTCATTTTTTGCTACTTTCATTAATTTTAAAGTGTTTAAAACCAGTTAAATACACTGTTTAAATCTATGGGTTTAGGCACCCTTCCCTCTGGGGAGGGCTGGGGAAGGGATTTATGTACTTAATATTCGATACCGAAACCACAGGATTACCAAAACGCTGGGGCGCTCCTATTTCTGACACAGACAATTGGCCAAGATGTATTCAAATTGCTTGGCAGTTGCATGATGATATGGGAAAACTCATAGAGCATCAAGATTATTTGGTCAAGCCCGAAGGTTTTAATATACCCTACGATGCGGAACGAATTCACGGTATTTCTACGGAATTGGCAGATGCCAATGGCGTTTCATTGTCTGAAGTTTTAGAAAAATTCAACGTAGCCTTAGGTAAAGCGAAGTTTATTGTGGGTCAAAATTTAGGTTTTGATATCAATATTATGGGTTGCGAATTCTATCGAATGGGAGTGGAAAGCCAAATGAGCTCGATGCCTATTCTAGATACGTGTACTGAAATTACTGCTTCCTTATTGAAATTACCAGGAGGTCGAGGCGGAAAATTCAAATTACCTACCTTGACAGAGTTGCACTCGTACCTTTTTAATAAGCCTTTTGGCGAAGCACACAACGCAACTGCCGATGTTGAGGCAACAACACGCTGTTTTTTAGAGTTAATACGTCGTGAAATTTTTACGAAAGAAGAACTGGATGTTCCGGTTTCTTATTTCAAAGATTTTCAAAGTAAAAACCCAACCGAAATCAAACTCATTGGGTTAAAGCATATCAATTTAAAAGAGGCTTCAGATAAAATCCGACAACAATTTGGTGATAAGCAAGCGCCAACGGTTTCAAAAGAAGACCTTTCGGAGAATAAGAAAGTTTTAGTTGATGCGCCCTTTGTTCATTTGCACAATCATACTCAGTTTTCGGTATTGCAATCTACCATTAGCATTGCGGCATTAGTAAAAGCGGCTGCCCAACAAAAAATGCCAGCGGTTGCTGTGACCGATCATGCGAATTTGATGGGAGCTTTTCACTTTGTGCGTGATATTTTAAATCACAACAAAGCAGCTGTGGCTAAAAATAAAGTAGCTGTTGAAAACGGGGAGGAACCTTCCGAAGTTCCTATGAAACCTATCGTTGGTTGCGAATTTTTTGTATGCGAAGATCATAAAAACAAATCGGTTAAGGATAATGGGTACCAAATAGTCCTTTTGGCGAAGACCAAAAAAGGATACCATAATTTGGCTAAAATGTCCTCTATTGCATACACAGAAGGATTCTATTATGTACCTAGAATTGATCGAAAAGTCATTCAGGAATTCAAAGAAGATATTATTGTTTTGTCTGGAAACTTGTACGGAGAAATACCAAATAAGATTTTAAACATTGGTGAAAACCAAGCCGAAGAAGCTTTGATCTGGTGGAAAAATGAATTCAAGGATGATTTTTATATTGAGGTCATGCGCCACAATCAAGAAGATGAAAATAGGGTGAATACTTCTTTGGTTGCTTTAGCCAGAAAGCATGAGGTCAAAATTGCGGCTACAAACAATATCTTTTATATAGACAAAGAAAATTCGAATGCACATGATATTTTGCTTTGTGTGCGTGATGGTGAAAAACAAACTACACCTATTGGTCGTGGTCGCGGTTATCGCTATGGATTGCCTAATCAGGAATATTATTTCAAGTCTGGGGACGAAATGAAGCAACTCTTTGCAAATTTACCTGAGGCGATTTCAAATATTTCGGAGATTGTAGATAAAATTGAAATTTTCGATTTGGCACGCGAAGTATTGCTTCCAAAGTTTGAAATTCCAGTTGAATTTAATAATCCCGAAGACGCCGTTGATGGCGGAGTGCGCGGCGAAAATGCCTATTTAAGACATCTTACTTTTGAAGGAGCTAAAAAAAGATATCCAGTAATTAACGATGAAATTCAAGAACGATTGGATTTCGAATTATTAACGATTTCTAATTCTGGTTATCCGGGGTATTTCTTGATTGTACAGGATTTAATTGCGGAGGCCAGAAGCATGGGTGTTTCAGTAGGTCCAGGAAGAGGTTCTGCAGCGGGATCGGTAGTGGCGTATTGTTTGAAAATTACGAATATCGATCCGCTAATGTACAACCTGCTTTTTGAGCGTTTCCTGAATCCGGATCGTGTGTCATTACCCGATATTGATATCGATTTTGATGATGAAGGCCGAAGCAGTGTGATGGATTATGTGATCCGAAAATACGGTTCCAAACAAGTGGCGCAAATTATTACATACGGAAAAATGGCTACCAAGTCAGCGATTCGTGATACTGCCCGTGTTTTGGATTTACCACTTTTTGAAGCAGATAAAATTGCGAAATTGATTCCGGGAATGATGCCGTCTAAGTGGAATTTAGCTCGGTTTTTAAATGAAAAAGAAGATATCATAAAAAAGGCGGTTCGTCCGGAAGAGTATGATAAAATAAAAGAATTAATAGGACTTGCAAATGAAGATGACCTTGGTGGTGAAACCATTCAGCAAGCCAAAGTTTTAGAGGGAAATCTAAGAAATACGGGGATCCACGCTTGTGGAGTGATTATTACACCAAGTGATATTACCAATTTTGTTCCTGTGGCTACGGCCAAAGATTCGGATTTGTATGTGACTCAATTTGATAACTCGGTGGTAGAGAGTGCTGGTTTATTAAAGATGGATTTCTTGGGTTTGAAGACCCTAACGTTGATAAAAGACACCGTTAAACTAGTAAAATACCGCAGCGGAATTGAGCTCAATCCAGATGAGTTCCCTATTGATGATCTAAAAACATACGAGCTTTTTCAGCGCGGTGAAACGGTTGGTATTTTTCAGTATGAAAGTCCTGGAATGCAAAAATACATGAAGGAGTTAAAGCCTACGGTTTTTCCGGATTTAATTGCCATGAATGCCTTATACCGTCCGGGTCCGATAGCTTATATTCCTAGTTTTGTGAAGCGAAAAAATGGTGAGGAAGAGATTATTTACGATCTTGAAGCTTGCGAAGAATTACTTAAGGATACCTACGGAATTACCGTTTATCAAGAGCAAGTAATGCTTTTATCCCAAAAACTGGCTGATTTCTCTAAAGGTGATGCCGACGTTTTGCGTAAAGCAATGGGAAAAAAACAAAAGGACGTTTTGGACAAAATGAAACCTAAATTTATCAGTCAGGCTGCTGCCAAAGGGCATGCCGAAGATAAGTTAGAGAAGATCTGGAAAGACTGGGAAGCCTTTGCAGAATATGCCTTTAATAAATCCCACTCTACTTGTTATGCTTGGATTGCTTATCAAACGGCTTATTTAAAAGCAAATTATCCTGCGGAGTATATGGCTGCGGTACTTTCTAATAATATGAGTGATATCAAACAAGTTTCGTTCTTTATGGAAGAGTGTAAGCGAATGGGCTTGCAAGTTTTGGGTCCTGATGTAAATGAATCATTCTATAAATTCACTGTAAATGATGATTATGCGGTACGTTTTGGGATGGGTGCCATAAAAGGGGTTGGTTCTGGAGCGGTCGCAACCATCGTGGAGAGAAGAAAAGACGGGAAATACAAATCCATTTTTGATTTGACCAAACGAATTGATTTACGTGCTGCCAATAAAAAAGCGTTAGAAAACTTAGCCCTGGCTGGGGGTTTTGACTCTTTTGGCGATACAACAAGAGCACAATACTTTCATGATGATGGAGACGGAATAACTTTTTACGAAAAAGCGATTCGGTATGGAGCTAAGTTTCAAGAAAACGAAAATTCCTCTCAGGTAAGTTTGTTTGGCGATGCTAGCGAGGTGCAAATTGCTGAGCCAGTGGTGCCTCCATGTGAAGATTGGAGTACGATGGAAAAGTTATCAAGAGAAAAGGAGGTTGTAGGTATTTATATTTCTGGGCATCCGCTGGATGATTTTAGATTTGAAATAAAATATTTTTGCAATGCTCGTTTAGATGCGCTCAGAAATATGGAACTATATGTAGGTAAGAATTTAACTTTTGCAGGTATTGTAAGTAATTTTCAACGCCGAACAGCTAAGAATGGTAAGGATTGGGCAATATTTACACTGGAAGGATTTGAAGAAAGTTTTGAGTTCAAAATTTTTGGAGAAGAGTACCTCAAGTTTTATCATTTTTTATACAATAATCAATTTGTATTTATAAAAGTACTCATTAAAGAAGGTTGGGTCAATCAAGATACAGGCAAAAAAAGTGAGCCAAGAATGCAATTTGTAGAGGTTAAGCAATTGCAGGATGTATTGGCTACGTTTGCCAAAAAACTCATTTTATATCTTAACATAAATGATTTACATGCTGATTTTATTCACAATTTAAGTCGACTTTTTCAGGAGTATAAAGGAGATAACACCGTTTCATTTGAAGTAATGGAACTCGAAAAAATAAAAAAACTTATTCCAGTTGCAACACCAGATGTAGATCCAGAAGAAATAAGTTTTGCAGATGATTTAGAAGAGGTTGATGCTGTAAATGGAGAACTAGCTGAAGCATCTACAGTTGTAAAAGTTGAAGAGGTTGAGGAGATAAAAGTAGTTACAAAGCTAGCAATGGCTAGTAGAAAATTGAAAGTTAGAATTTCAAACGAGTTACTGATAGCATTGGAGAAAATGCAAGTAAACTTTAAATTGAATTAATATCAGGAAATGAAGTAATCAATATGATTTTTGAGTTTAAAAGAATGTAAGGAATGGCTTTTTAATTTTCTAACTGACTTTTGCAAAGTATTGTTTTTTAAGGATTAATTAAATTTAATATCATTGTTTATTCATTAATTGAATCATAATTAGTGTAAATAAAGTACTTTTGCAAAAATGATAAAAAACAATAGCATGAAAAAACAGTTATTCTTATTGGGATTTGCACTATTTACAATGACGATGGTAGCCCAAACAGAAAAAAATGAAAGTTGGTATTTTAAATTAGGTGGTTCTTATTTTATGCAAACTGCAGCTACAGAGTTTCCTACTGTAGGTGGTAATGCAGCCTTAGATAAGGTTTATGTAGGCGGAAGATTAGTTTCTGAAGAAAGTGTAACAGGTTCTTTTGGTGAAGGTTTTAGAACCGGAGCAACAGTAGGTTATAGATTTAATACAAGAGTAGGTTTTGAGATGGGGATTAATTATTACAACAGTAATGATAAAACTATGGCTAGAACTACAACTGATCAAATTTTTATGTCTGGAACTCGTCCTATTTTTAATTTTAGATCGGTTGGTCAAATTACAGCATTTGATTTGGCGCCAGCTTTAGTTTTGTTTTTAGGAGAGAAAAATGGTTTTGAGCCTTATACAAAAGTAGGTTTGTTATTACCTGTTCATGGTGACTTACAAATTACAACTGATGCAATTGCTCCTACTGGTGTTGCTAGCCCTGCAACAGTAGCAGTTCATAGTGTGGACAAAATTAAACCTAACCCAACAGTGGGTTTTATGGCAACTTTAGGTACAAGTTACAAATTAGGAAAAAAAATAGCTGCATTTGCTGAGCTAGAATACCGTAATTTTACTGTACATGGAAAGTCAAAAGAGACTATTGAGTATACTAGAAACGGACAAGATGCTTTGTCAACTAGAACTCAGGCTCAAATACACACTAATTATGTAAATCGTTTAGATGTGAATTCTAATAACGCAGCTACAAATCCAAACGGATTAGATGCAACAAAACCAATGGATGAGTTGAGTTCTTATGTAGGTATTAGTGGTTTAGGATTAACTCTTGGATTAAAGTACAGTTTGTAATTTAATAAAAAGTTTTAAGAAGAAGGGATGTTTGAGAAAGCATCCCTTTTTTTGTATCGTAAAATAGGTTTCGGAGTTTGTTTTCATAGCCCTGATGGAAGCGGCATCTCCCGATTTAGAAAAACAAGGCTTTTTTGCCGTAGTTTTTATTTATCGGGAATACAGCGCACAGCAGGAAAAAGCTCCAAAAGAAAATAAACTTCTGGAGTATAGTAAGTAAATAGGAATTGATAATGGATTAATAGTCAAAACTAATTTGGGAATAGTGATTGATTTGTTTTTAATTTCTAAATTTGTAGTCTAGTTTGAATATTCAAAAATTCAAATGATAAACTTAAATTATATATTATGGCATTAGCAATAACAGATGCTACTTTTGAAGAAGTAGTTTTGAAATCAGACAAACCGGTAATGGTAGATTTTTGGGCAGCATGGTGTGGACCATGTAGAATGGTAGGTCCAATCATTGATGAATTAAGCAACGAATACGAAGGGAAAGTGGTTGTTGGTAAGGTTGATGTTGATGCAAATCAAGAATTTGCTGCAAAATACGGCGTTAGAAACATCCCAACAGTATTGGTTTTTCATAACGGAGAAGTAGTAGGAAAGCAAGTAGGAGTTGCTCCTAAGCAAACGTATGCAGATAGTCTTGACGCTTTGTTGTAATTAACATTGAAGTTTTAGAATCAATTTTAGATATATAAAAGGTTTGGCGCAAGTCAAACCTTTTTTTTGTTTAAGAACAGTTTTGTGTTTTATTTTGGGCTAATCTTGTTATGTATCGCTTTAATTTTTAAATCATTTAATCTTTTAATATATTTGGATTATGAAGATTGAATCGCAAATAGAAAAGATTACTAGTTTCCAGCACCTTGAATTGCTCGCTAATCAGGTTGTAGAAGGATTTATTTCAGGAATGCATAAGAGTCCGTTTCATGGCTTTTCGGCAGAGTTTGCTGAGCATAAAGTGTATAATGCTGGCGAGAGTACAAAGCATATTGACTGGAAGTTGTATGCTAAAACCGATAGGTTGTATACCAAACGTTATGAAGAAGAGACTAATTTAAGATGTCATATTGTAATTGATAATTCGTCTTCTATGCATTATCCTCAATTGTTAGCGAACCAAAACTTTTTTGAGAACAAGATAGGGTTTTCAGTATTGGCCTCAGCGGTATTGATGAATTTATTAAAGAAACAGAGAGACGCTGTTGGTTTAAGTGTTTTTTCGGATACGTATGAGTATTATGCGCCAGAGAAAGGAAGTGACCGACACCACAGAATGATTTTGAATGCCCTTGAAGGCTTACTACAAAAGCCTACAGTTGCAAAAAGTACAGATACCGTAACATATTTGCATCAAATAGCCGAGAAGATGCATCGTAGGTCTATGATCATCTTGTTTACGGATATGTTTCAGAGTTTTGATGAGTCTGTTGATTCTAAAAAAGAACAAGCCTTATTTAGTGCCCTGCAGCATTTAAAGCACAATAAGCATAAAGTAGTCTTGTTTCATGTAATTGACGGCAAAACGGAGCTTGATTTTGAATTTGACAACACACCTAGGAAGTTTGTTGATGTGGAAACAGGAGAAGAAGTTGCTGTTTTCTCCGATACTGTGCAAGAAGAATACCAAAATCAGATGCAATTATACTTAAAAAAGCTGTCTTTGACTTGCTCACAAAACAGAATTAAGTACGTTCCAGTTCATGTAGATGAAAATTTTGAAAAAATAATGATGACATATTTAGCTGAAAAACAAAACTTTGGGTAAAAAGCGATATTTTTTTTGAAATTATTTTCAAAAAACGCTTGCGCAAACGGAAATCTATTGTATCTTTGCCACCGCAATAACGCAGAGGTTTGGTAGTTCAGTTGGTTAGAATACATGCCTGTCACGCATGGGGTCGCGGGTTCGAGTCCCGTCCAGACCGCAATATTGGGGAAAGCCTTTCGTAACAGAAAGGCTTTTTTGCCCCTTTACGGTTTTTAACGTTAGTTGTGTTGTTTGCTACGAATTTGTAACTCGTAGCGGGTTTAGTAGTTAGACCAATGAAAAGCTTTTCGCCTCGGCGAATAGCTTTTTTGATTTAATTTGAAGGAACGGTTTTAATTTATAGATTGGAATGAATTTAGTTCTTAATTGTTTGAGCTTCAATTGATTTCGTTAGTCGATTAAATTTTAGAATCAAAAGTGATATAAAATAATACTGGTTTGGTAGTTCAGTTGGTTAGAATACATGCCTGTCACGCATGGGGTCGCGGGTTCGAGTCCCGTCCAGACCGCTAGTATTTAAAAAAAGTCTTTCGAAAGAAAGACTTTTTTGTTTTTTGGAAAAAAGAAATAGTTGCTATTGTGTATTTTGTTTATATCATAAAAAATCATCAAGGATTATTTTACAAGGGATACACTCAAAATCTCGAAAGGCGATTGTTAGAACACAACACCAACGTAAGTAGATATGCATCAGGAAAGGGTTCATGGCTTTTACTTTATTTTGGAGGGTTTGAGACAAAAACGGCAGCATTAAAAGGAGACCTTCGATTAAAAAAAAACTCAATATTGCTTCAATAGAGCGATTAATCAGTTATTTTAGACCGGAATGATGCGATTGCCGTTCATGTTGTATTAGTAGACAGGATAATTTCGATGCCTCTCGTTCTTAAAACGAGACTAGTATTTAAAAAAAGTCTTTCGAAACAAAGACTTTTTTGTTTTTTGGAAAAAAGAAATAGTTGCTATTGTGTATCTCGTTTGTATCATAAAACATTAGCAAGGATTATTTTACAAGGGATAGACTCAAAATCTCGAAAGGCGATTGCTAGAACATAACGCCAACCTAAATCGGTAAACTTCTCGGATAAGGGGTGCTTTCAAAAGTTGAGGATTATTGATATAGATTGAATAATCTAAATTTGAAGAAATAAATATTTCTAATTCTTTTGAATGTTGATGCTATTCTTTTCGATATTCGTATTGATTCTCAAACTGTTGCTTAGTGATATGTTGTGCTATAATTATTTGTAAAAAAAAACTGCAAATATATAATGAATTCTCAAATAGTAAGTAAATTTGTCTACTAATTATATTTAAAAATTTAATCATGGAAAAAAAAATTATTTTAATTTTATTCATTTTGTTTTTGTTTAATTCTTGTACTAAAGATGATAGCTTTTCAAGTGTAAATGACGTATCTACTTTAAGCAATAATCTTAAAGAAAAAAGTATACTAAGGTTTTCTGAAATTCTATCTAAAGTTACGTATAACAGAAAAGATGTAAGGGTGTTCCTAAAAAAAAGAAGCTTTGAAACAATTTGATAAAGATTTTAATGTTCTTTATTATTTAGTAAGGAATAGTGAGATAAATGGTGATAAGTTTAGAGATATTTTAGTGAGTTTTTCTTCTGAAAAAGATATAGTTGAGATTGAAAAAAATGTTCCTTTAATTAATATTTTAGTTCCTAGTATTTCTTTTTTTAATATTTCTGCACATAATTTAGATACCAATGATGCCGAAATACCTGTAGTTGTTGCAAATGAAACTACAACTGATTTATATCTAAATGGAAAATTAGAGGCAAAATTAGAAAAGGGCGAAGTTCCAGATTTTCATGTTTTTGTTGTAAAAGAAAATGATAGGGTTAATGTTAATTCAATTCATTTCAATTTATCAACATCTAAAAATAACACAGAAAAATTAAAAAACACGATCGAATTTCTATCACCTTATTTTGATGGAATGAATAGCGGATTAAGAAAAAGTAATCTAAATCATAAAAGCACTATAAATAAAAACGAGTTGAGCCAAATTGTATTTGATTCTTTTTCTTACTTTAATCAAAATGTATCTTTTAATGATATTGCATCTAGCAAAGCTTATCAAAGAGATTATATTTATTATGGGATTACTAACAAAGAATCTAAAGGGGCTTTAAATCAAAATGTTACTGATTATATCGATTATCTGGAGATTAATCCTAATATCTATTTTAAACTAGCCTTAAATGCAGGAGTTAAAGGCAATCCTTCCATTAGTAATGAGACTGTAACTCAAACAAAAAGACAATTGAGCACACAAGAATTAATTGATAGAATGTGGACTAAGGGTGCTTATGAATTTAGATTTGAGATTTTTTCAGAGAATAGCAGCAGTAGTTCGTCGATAATCATTCCAGTAAAACCATCAGATATTTGGAATTTTAATATCAATCATACTAGAGAAAATGGAACGGTATTTAGAAGTAGTAAAAACACATATAAAATAAATCCTGCCAATTTTACTAGTAAGGTTTATCGTTTAAACGATATGGTTGCTTTTAACAAGTGGGACATATCAAACGAATCTCTACACCGTTTTATAAATGTATCTGAAGTTAATTTAACTGAATCTATTACAGAAGAAGTTAGTTATACCGTCAGTAAAATTGCAGAAGGAAAGTTTGAAGGGTCAGTAAAATTTGGTGTAGGTCCTAAAACGAGTGCAGAATTGGGAGGGAGTGGTTCGTATAAACAAGAAACTACACAAGAAAAAAAATTCAGTAGAAGATTTAATGTTGGAGATGATGTACTAGCTACTTCTATAAAAGTATATTTTTACAATCCAATTATAAATAATATTGGTAACAATGGTGAGTGCGACCTGTTTTACTATAGTACTGGTGCGGTTAAATTTTCAATTATTCCAAAAATTCAATAAAATTATGAGAGGGAAAATATTAATTTTGTCAATATTGATTATGTCATTATATTCTTGTTCTTCGGATGACAATAACAGTGAATACTATAATATAAAGGTTGTTTTTGTTAGCAATAATCCAGATTCTAATGTATATATCAGTGGTACTGGAATCGTGGGTGGTAAATACATTAAAAAAGAGTATATAGAGGTTGTTACTGTGCCGAGGTATAACGAAAAGAGATTTTATGCACGCTGTGAGGATAAAGAAACTTTGTTAACTATAAAAATTTTTAATTCCAAAGGAAAATTAATTAAAGAAGATTCACAGAACTCAGCGGTAGCTGTTATACTGCCATACTTATTAAAAATGTAATGTAATCATAAATGGTTGATAAATTTCCATTTTATATTGCTTATATTTCAGTACCAAATAACCAACAATAAGTTTGATGACTGTACGATAATTGAAAAGGATAGTTTTTTTAGCTATCCTTTTTTGTGGTACTCTATCTAAGGTATTTATCATTCTTTTAATAATTAAAATACCTTGGGTGTTGAAGATGATATTGCACCTACTGAGCCAGTAATCAAGGAGAAATTATTTGATGTACGTACGAAAAATGAGTCCAATAATAGGACGCTTTTGGTAATTGAAAAAGTTTTGATGGTGTATGTTACATCTACGATATCAAAACAAAACTGCTTTGTATTGCCAAACAATCCAAATATAGAGTCCTAAAAAAACCATGCAAAGTACAAACTTCATGAAGCTAGAGGCCAGGAAGCCAATGAAAGAGCCAGTAGCGGCTTTTAGAGCTCTATTTTGATCTTTAAAATCATAAATAAGTTCACCTATTAAAGCACCCAAGAAAGGGCCAATAAGAAATCCACAAGGGATTGGTGCAAATATCCCAATTACAAGTCCAATATTGGTACCCCAAACACCGTAACTACTGCCGCCAAATTTTTTTGTTCCTTTGGCTGGAATAATATAATCTAAAAAAGAAATTACAATAGTTATGAGTAAGGTACTCCAAAGAATCCAGTGGTTCACGGGTACTGCATGTGTTAAATAAAGTAATGCGACCCCAAGCCAACTAATTGTAGGGCCGGGCAATACGGGTAAAAAACTCCCAAATATACCGGCAATGACACAACAAAAACCAAGGAGTAAAAGAAATAAATCCATAATTTATTTTTAGTATTTTTGTAGAACATAAATATAACTCGAATTTTTCAAATGAAAGCAATAAATAGTTCATCACTTTTAGTGTTCGTAATGCTTGTTATAGGCAGTAGCAGTTCTATTTATGCTCAGAGTGGTTTTGAGAATCAAAAAGATGCTCTAGTGAAAGATAGCATATATAAAAAGAATAAAATGAAAGTGTTAAATTATTCATTGAAAGATTTTGATGCGCTTTTTTTTGAATTTTTTGATAAAAAAGCAAGCTCAACTGTTTTAAGTAAAGAGGAGTTTTATTCTTACACGATTCGAATAGGTATTTTTTCTGAACGTCTAGCGGCACTATATCCAGATCAGAAAGCTATCGCTACCGAGAATAAAATCAAATGGTTTGCTGAAAGTTATGAGGATTATGTAAATACCAAAAAATCTCAAATAAAATAGTTGTAGTTTTATCCTTTAAAAAAAACAGCAAAATACACATATCTTGAAGCCATATTATCTTTTAATAGTTTTTCTTATTTTTCACTCCTGTCAGTATTTTGAGACTCCTGTTCCTTCAGAGCAAGAGCTTTTACAAAAGGAACTGAAATCCATCAATTGGAAAGAGGTTGATGAGTATCCATCTGTGGTAGATTGTGAAAAAATAGAAGATAAAAAGCAACGCCAGCATTGTTTTTTTGAGGTTTTAACTCAATTGATTCAGGATAAATTGAGTGAAGATACTTTTTCAGTTCTTTATCCTGAACTAGATACAATTGAAGTTAAAGTTACTGTTTTTCCAAATGCAACGATGCAGTTTGAGCCTCAGTTTCCAAAAGATTCTGTGGCTTATGACAAAATCAAAATTGACAGTATTCTTAAAGTTCGTCTAGTTGATTTTCCAAAAATTAATCCAGCCATTAAACGTGGTTTACCTGTAAAAACACAGTTTATTCTTCCGGTGATTCTAAAAGTAGAGTAGTTATGCCGTTTACTTTTTCGCATGCCGTGGTGGTTTTACCGTTTTTAAAAAATAGAAATTTATCAGCTACAGGATTAATAGTTGGTGCTATGGCACCAGATCTTGAGTTTTTTTTTAGAATGAGAACTCAAAGCGTAATAAGTCACACGTTGCCAGGATTGTTCTGGATAGATTTGCCTTTAGCAATATTAGTTGTTTTATTATTTCATGGGATTTTAAAAAAAACAGTTCTCTTAAATTTACCTTTTTTTTTACAAAGTAGGTTAACCGAATTGAAAACGAACAATTGGTTTGATTATTTTATAAATAATATAATCAAGGTGTTTGTATCTTTTTTGATAGGAGCTTCGACACATTTTTTTTTAGATGCATTTACGCATTCGGATGGTTTTTTTGTGCAAAAAAATATTTATTTACAAATGAGTCTCCTGTCTTTTCCAGTTTATGAATGGTTGCAATACGGCACCTCAATAATTGGTCTTTTGATTTTAGGATTTTATTTTTTTCAAATCCCAAAAGATAAAACATGCATTGTAGTGATTCACCCTATATTTTGGTGTAGTGTATTGTTTTTTAGTATTTTATTTTTGAGTTTAAGATTTTCTATAGTTGTGGGATGGGATAAAATAGGAGATACTATTTTGGGAGTACTTTCTTCAATAGTATTAGCATTTGTTTTTTCAAGTATACTTTTTAAACGCCATTAATTACTATTTTGTAAAGGATCTTCCTTTCCATTCGTATTTTCCAAATAACGAATATATGGCAACACTGCTGCTAAAAAAAGGATACCACATACTACTCAAAAGCAAATAACTAATCTTGGATTTGCATAAAAAATGGTTCGTTTTGTAAATTAATATGCTGTCAATTATTGCTTTTGTTATGAAAATTAGTAACGGGTAAACAACGGTTATGCATCCAAAAATGGAAAGCACTAGCAATAGGATTAAACTTAAATTTCCTGTAAATATTAAAAGTCCCAATCTTTTTCCGACAGCACTTTGGTAAGAACCTGTTTTTGAGGCCCAACGAACACGTTGGTAAAACAAAGATTTCCAGTCGTTCATTGGTTTTGTAATAACAATATTATTTTCAGACTTTAGATAATGCACTTTTTCGGGTGATTTTGCAATTGCTTTTTGGAGCAAAAATACATCGTCACCACTCGCAATTTTGTCATTTCCTTCAAAGCCATTGAGCTCCTGGAAAAAGGATTTCGTATAGGCAAAGTTAGCACCATTACACATAAAGCCTTTGTTAATGCCAAAACTTCCAATAGTTGCGCCTTGTAAACTCGCCAAATCCAATTGCTGAAACTGATGTAGAAATGAATTAGTACACACATACGTGACCGCTCCAGCAATCATGGCTACATCATGAAGCTGAATGTAATTATCCAACGTTAATAACCAATTTTCTGGTACTATACAATCGGCATCGGTGGTGATAACCCAATTGGAGTTCACAATTTGCATTGCAGTGACAATAGCATCTTTTTTAGGCGAATTAGTAACACGAATATTCTTTATAACCGAAACTTGAAACTTGAAACTTGAAACTTGAAATTCTTCTGTAGATTCATCGTCTACTAAAATCACCTCAAACAATTCCATTGGATAATTCAACTTCGACAAACTTTCTAATAAAGCGGGTAAATTTTTGGCTTCATTCCGGAAAGGAACAATAATTGAGAATTTTGTTTTTGGCTTTAAGCCCAAGTAATTTATTGTAGTTACCTTTTTAAAACCATAAATTAACGCCAGTATTGCTAAGCAGTACAAAAGTATGATGAGGGAAACTATAATTGAGAATAGCATCTTTTTATTGTGTTTTAGTTTCTTTTATTATGGAGTTACTATTAAAATTCAAAACATAATACGTGCCAATTATAACGGGTAAGACAACATTTAAAAACCACATCAAAGTCGAAATAAAAATTACAATCCATTCGTTTACGCCAAGAATTCCAAAGAAATAAACCGCTACACTTCCTTTAACTGCAAAGTCCAAAAATTGAAAAGTGGGTAAGGATGACGCTAAAAAATAAACAGATGAAATAGTCGCAATCAAGCTGAAATAAGGCAAATCAACATCAAAAGCGAGAAACAAAAAGTAGTATTGATGCGAGAAAACCAGATAGCGACAAATACCTAAAAAGATATTTTTTTGATGAATGGGTTTTGGAATTTCATTAATTTTATGAATCAGTTTTTCGATTGAATATCCTTTGATAGTAATTTTTTTGACCGAAAATAAAATAATGAAAAGGAGTAAAACCATTCCAAAAATCAACGCAACTGTTTTTATTGTAATCACATGGTATTGTGCATTAAAATACAGCAACCCAAAAAGCCCAAAAATAACAGTCAGAATCATTTGAATTCCGTTGCAAATTAGGTTTAGGAATATAATTTTTTTAGTTTCTTTTTTTTCAAAAAACAGTGCTTTTCCGGCATATTCTCCCACTCCGTTTGGCGTAAAAAGACCAGCAGTTAGTGCGCCCAGAACTTGTTTTGTGGCTTCGCCTAAAGTTATTTTATGGATAAATGCTACTAGGTTTTGCCATTTCAATATTTCAAAAAACCGATTCAAAACACTTAGCAATAAAAGAAACGCAATTCCAGTAATAGATTGGTTTTTTTGGAATAGAACAATGAATTTTTGCCAATCTAATTTATCATTATGGGCTAGTTGATTGTAAATAAAATAAAACGCACCAGCCACAATCAAAAGTTTGATTAGAAGTACGAGGAATTGCTTAGTTTTGTGTGGAATTGAAATCATCTTTACAAAGTAACAAAACTTTGAACTTCGAACTTTAAACTTTAAACAAATCTTTTGTCAAACGAGCGCATCATATTAGGAATTGACCCTGGAACCACGATTATGGGTTTTGGGTTGATCAAAATTGTCAATAAAAAAATGCATTTTTTGCAGTTGAATGAATTGCAATTGTCTAAATACGACAATCATTATCAAAAATTGAAAATCATTTTTGAACGAACGATTGAATTAATCGATACGCACCATCCAGACGAGATTGCCATTGAAGCGCCTTTTTTTGGTAAAAACGTACAATCAATGCTGAAGTTGGGTCGTGCGCAAGGTGTGGCGATGGCGGCGGGACTTTCTAGAGATATCCCTATTACGGAGTACGAACCCAAGAAAATTAAAATGGCTATCACCGGCAACGGAAATGCCACAAAAGAGCAGGTTGCTAAAATGCTACAACAACTTTTAGGGTTGAAAGAATTGCCTAAAAATCTCGATAGTACGGATGGTTTGGCAGCAGCAGTTTGTCATTTTTTCAATTCAGGAAAAGTGGTTGGAGCTAAAAGTTATACCGGTTGGGATGCTTTTGTGAAACAAAATGAGGAACGAGTTAAGAAATAGTTTTCAGTCGCAGCAACTTTAAACTGCGACTGTGACTGAATACTAATTTATGAGCGGAATCTACATACACATACCCTTTTGCAAGCAGGCATGTCATTACTGTGATTTTCATTTTTCGACTTCTATGAAGAAGAAAGAGGAGATGGTTTTGGCTATTGCCAAAGAATTGCAAATGCGCAAAAGCGAGTTTGAAAAGGAGCAAGTTGAAACCATTTATTTTGGCGGAGGAACGCCAAGTGTATTGAATTCTGAAGAAATTAATTTTTTGATTGAGACGGTTTATTGTCATTATATAGTAATTGAAAATCCAGAAATTACACTCGAAGCCAATCCAGATGATTTGTCTAGCGAGCGAATACTTGAATTGTCAAAAAGCAAAATAAATCGTTTAAGCATTGGGATCCAGTCGTTTTTTGAAGAGGATTTAATTCTTATGAATCGTGCTCATAATTCGGCGGAAGCCAAAAAATGTTTAGCAGAAGCTACTCGCTATTTTGATAATATTTCTCTTGATTTGATCTATGGAATTCCTGATATGAGCAATGAGAAATGGAAACAAAATATCGAAACAGCGTTGTCTTTTGGTATACCGCATATTTCTAGCTATGCCTTAACCGTTGAACCCAAAACGGCATTAAGCAAACTTATTCAAACGGGAAAAATAGCAAAACCCAACGATGAATCTGCGCAAGAACATTTTGCTATTTTGGTTGAAATGCTAGAGTCGAATGATTTTATACATTATGAATTGTCGAATTTTGGCAAGGCCAATTATTTTTCAAAGAACAATTCGGCCTATTGGTTGGGGAAAAAATACATTGGAGTTGGTCCATCAGCGCACAGCTATGATGGTGTTTCAAGGAGTTGGAATGTGTCTAATAATTCCCTTTATTTAAAATCCATTCACGAAAATAAAATCCCAAACGAAATAGAAATTCTATCGGTTACGGACCGTTATAACGAATATGTTATGACGGGTTTGCGAACTATTTGGGGCGTTTCATTAAATAGAATTGAAACTGAATTTGGAAGCGAATATCTAGAATATTTGAATAAACAATCTATGAAATTCCTTGATGATGATTTGGTTTTTATTGAAAACAACATTTTGAAGCCAACACCTAAAGGAAAGTTTTTGACGGATGGAATTGCAAGTGATTTGTTTTACTTAAATTTGGAAGAGTAATTTAAACACAAGGTTCGCAAAGTTTTTCGCAAAGTTCACTAAGCTTTGTGATTTTGGTCATTCTCTTAGCGCCCTTTGCGGTAAAAAAAAACTATGAAAGCAAAAATCAAGAACTTAGAAATTGACCTATCAAAACCCATTGATATTTCGATTCCGTTAACCAATACTGATGAAAACCCAATTGCTTGGTATATTGAAAAACCAACAATTGAACCCGTTATTTTTGGGGATTGGATTGGGAAAGTATCGGAAGGGAAGTCCTCAACTAATTTCAATAATATTTTTTTTAATCCGCACGGACACGGAACGCATACAGAATGCTTGGGTCATATCACGCGTGATTTTTATAGCATCAATCAATGTTTGAAACAGTTTTTCTTTTTGGCCGAGTTAATTTCAGTTCAACCGGAATTACATGATGAAGATTTTGTAATTACCAAGAATCAAATTCAAAAAGCTTTGAATGGGAAATTCACTGAAGCAATTGTTATTAGAACATTACCCAATTTAGCGAGCAAAATGAATTTGAAATATTCAAATACCAATCCGCCTTATTTAGCTGAAGAAGCTGCGCGTTTCATTCGCGAAAGCGGAATCCAGCACTTATTGATTGATTTACCGAGTGTAGACAAAGAACATGATGATGGGAAATTAGTGGCACACAAAGCCTTTTGGAATGTAACCAATGTTCATAACCTGAATGCTGATGCACGACTAGAGTGCACGATTACAGAGATGATTTATGCGCCTGATGAAGTTCTTGACGGTAGCTATGTACTGAATTTACAGATAGCTTCTTTTGAGAATGACGCTAGTCCGAGTAAACCTGTTTTATACCTTATTCAATAGCTATGAATTTAGAAACCTACTACGAATATTGCCTTTCAAAAAAAGGTGTGACAGAACATTTCCCTTTTGATCAAGATACTTTGGTTTTTAAAGTAGGTGGTAAAATGTTTGCGTTATCATCTTTAAGCCAATGGGAAAAAGGCAATCCAGCTGTTAACTTAAAGTGTAACCCAGAGCGTGCTCTTGAATTACGCGCGGAGTATGATGACATTCAACCTGGTTTTCACATGAGTAAAATTCATTGGAACACAGTAGCTGTAAATGGATCAGTTTCAGATCATGTGTTAAAGGAGTTGATTGAACATTCTTACGAATTAATTTGTAATAGTTTGCCAAAAAAAATTCAAGTCGAATTAAAATTATTATAACCAGTTATCGATACTTAATGGATTTTGGTCTATATCAAATCCAGTTATATCGATAGCGTTTAATTGCTTGATATATGTTTAGTACTTTTAGTTTTTTTAAAATAACACCGAAAAACCATGACAAAGGCACTAAATATTTTGCTTATAGAAGACGATGAAATTGAAGTAATGAAGTTTAATAGGGTTTTGAGCAACTTAAAAACGACCCACAAAATTGTTGAGGCAAATAATGGTGAGGAAGCCATTTCAATACTAAAGGAAAGAGAAATTATTCCTGATATAATTGTTTTAGATTTAAATATGCCTAAAATTAATGGAATAGAGTTTTTAGGAATATTAAAATCTGATGAGTATTTAAAATACATTCCTGCAATTGTATTAACAACATCTAGTAATAGGTCAGATTTGTTAGAATGTTACAGAATAGGAATAGCGGGTTACTTGTTAAAGCCCTTAAAATACGATGAGTATGTGGATAGGGTTACAAAACTTGTTGAATATTGGAGTACAAATGAATTAATCACAAATTAAGATTATGTACGGAATTGTAAATAAATCAATAGAAGACTTAGTAGTTGCTAATTTTGGTAGAGAAAAATGGGAAATTGTTCATGAAAAAAGCGGCATTGATGTTGATTTTTTTCTAAGCAGTGAAGTCTATGATGATGCTATCACCTATCAAATTGCTACCACGCTATCAGAAGAAATGAACATGACTTTAAGTCAAGTATTAATTGCTTTTGGAGAATGGTGGGTTGTGCGCACTACATCTGAGAAGTATCCAGGATTAATGGAGTCTGGCGGAAAAAGTTTGAGTGATTTTTTAATCAATTTACCTAATTTTCACAATAGGGTTATGCTTGTATATCCTAAACTCACACCTCCTGAGTTTAAAGTAAGCGATGTTACAAACGATGGGCTTTATTTGCATTATCACTCTAAGAGGGTTGGTCTTCAAGATTTTGTTAAAGGAATCATTCAAGGATTAAGTATTGTATACAAGACACCAGTCACCATAACTCTTTTACAGTCAAGAAACGAAGGCAGTACGCACGAGATATTCAAAATTAATTGGTAAGATAATGAAGGATCTAGCACTTTGTTTTGATCAAAACAGTTTGAATAGATTGTTGCCATTTTACATTTTGGTGTCTCCAGATCTTGAAATTATAAGTTTTGGTACAAGCCTAGGCAAAGTATGTCAAGACTTAACCAATAATGCTTTATTTACAAGCGTATTTAAAATTGTAAGACCACAACTAGATTTAATTTCCTTCCCGAAAATTGTTGCACATTGTAATAATCATATTGTAATTCAAAATAATTTATCAGGTCTCACACTTCGTGGGCAGTTTGAATTAGTGGGTGAAAATGTATTGTTTGTGGGCTCGCCTTGGTTTACATCTATGGTAGAACTGATGAACAAAGGTTTGACGTTTGAAGATTTTGCTCCAAATGATCCTTCAATTGATTTGTTGCACGTTCTTAATAATGCTGACAACACTTCTAAGGAATTAAAGGAATTGTTGATAACAATCAATATTCAGAAGAACAAGCTAAAACTAGCTAACAAGGAGATTCAAGATATTGCACTCTTTCCCACTCAAAATCCAGATCCTTTAATTCGTATTGATACTCAAGGCAATCTTTTGAAACGTAATCCAGCAGCAGAACAATTAACAACTTTTCTTTACAACGGTAGTAATTATCCAACAGAAGATTTTTTTAAACATATTGTAACGAAAATTGATTTTGACAAAGAAAGATGGATATTTGAAGCCCAAACGAATAATAATGATTATTCCTTTGTTTGCAAGACTCTAAAAGAACAAGGTTATGTAAATATTTATGGTCGTGATGTAACAGAACAGAAGAAACGTGAAGCAGAGATAAATAGATTGTCTCTTGTAGCAAGTACCAATGTTAATGCGGTAATTTTTACAGCACTTGATGGAACTATCAATTGGGCCAATGAAGGTTTTGTCAAACTTACGGGATACACCTTGAAAGAGGCAATAGGGCGCACCACTGAGGATTTATTTAAGGGGGCCTTAGTAGATCAATCCATGTTTTACGCAATAAAAACTGCAAAGGCAAGAGGAGAACATTTTAATCAGGAATTAATACATTATAAAAAGGATAGTACATGGTTTTGGGCAAAGGCTGAGGGACAACCTTTATTTGATACTGAAGGAAATGTAAAAGAATATTTTGCGTTAATAGAGGATATAACAGCTAAAAAGAGCGACGAAGAAGAGCTAAAAAGGTTGTCACTAGTGGCAAGTTTAAACGATAATGGTATTGTATTTACAAGGCCTAATGGTAAAATATTTTGGTGTAATGATGCTTATACTACCTATACAGGTTATTCTAAAGATGAAATTATAGGTAAAACTCCTGTACAAATAGGTAAAACCTCGGATATTGATGATGAGCAGTTGAATATTATGGTAAGTTCTTTTTATAATGGATTCCCATTTGATGTGGAACTGAAGCATGGTAGAAAAGACGGTAGTTCTTTTTGGGTTAAGGCCAAAGGGCAACCTATAGTTGATGAAAAAGGTGTGGTTACTCAATTTTTTGCCATGATTGAGGATATTTCTCTTAAAAAAAGGTACGATGAAAGTTTACAAATTGAAAAAGAGAAGTATCGAAGAGTAATTGCAAATATGAATCTTGGATTGCTTGAAGTTGATCTTGATAATAAGATAACCATGGCCAATCACAGTTTTACAACTATGAGTGGCTATACTCAGCAAGAGCTCTTAGGGAATCATCCTATAGAAATTTTTGTTGGCGAAAGTGGTAAGGATATATTGAAGACCAAAGATAGATTAAGAGCTGATGGATTAACAGATTCTTATGAGTTGCAGGTATTTGATAAAAATAAAAACGAAAAAATATGGCTTATTAGTGGTGCTCCAAATTATGATGTGCAAGGTAATTTAATAGGTTCAATAGGGATTCACCTAGACATTACGGTGCAAAAAAATCAAGAGCAGCAATTATATTTATTGTCTTTGATTGCAGAGAAAAATTTAAATTCAGTTGTTATTGCAGATCAAATGGGTCGGATAGAATGGGCTAATACAAGCTTTTTAAGAATGTCTGGGTATTCTAAGGAAGAAATTATAGGTCAAAGGCCAGGAACTTTGCTACAAGGTCCAGAATCGAACCCTGAGGTGGTTCTTTATTTGAAAAATCAAATAAAAAAAGGACTTCCTTTTAATTGCGAAATTATTAATTATTCTAAAAACAAGGAAAAATATTGGGTGCGCATTCAAGGGCAGGCACTTTATGACAAAGCCGGGAAAATAATAAAATATTTCGCCATTGAAGAGGATATTACAGCGCAAAAACAATTAGAATCCCAAAAAGAGAATTTGTTATCTGATTTAGCAAAAACTAACAAAGAACTGGAGGATTATGCGCAAATAGTATCACATGATTTAAAATCGCCTCTACGAAGTATTAATTCGTTGATTACATGGATTAAAGAAGAAAATGTAGGTAAATTTGACGCAACAACTCAAAAATATTTTTCATTGATTGAGCATAAAGTGGAGAAAATGGATCATCTTATTGAAGGTATTTTAACATATTCTAAAATTGATAAGGAGACAGGAAAATCAGAAATTATTGATACTCATGAAATTGTACAGAGTATTATAGATATTATTCATCTTCCAGATCATATTAGCGTTTCCATCATTGGTTCATTACCTAGTATTAAAGCAGATAGGTTTAGGATACAACAATTGTTTCAAAACTTGATAGGAAATGCAGTAAATTATATTGATAAGGAACAAGGTTTGGTTGAGGTAGCTGTAATTGAAGATGCTGGTGCGTATGTTTTTTCCATAAAAGATAATGGGGTGGGAATGCCAAAAGAAATTCATTCAAAAATATTTGAAACCTTTAAGTCATTTACAACAAGTAAACACTCAACAGGTATAGGCTTGTCAATTGTAAAGAAAATTATAACTTTTTATCAAGGGGATATTTGGTTAGAAAGTCAAGAGGGTGTAGGAACCACATTTTTTGTTAAATTAAAAAAAGAATCATGAAAATTATTCAAGCAAATAAATTAACCCGAGGTGGATGGAGCTATATACAAGAAAAATCAAAATTACTAAACCCACTTGTACTTGTTTTTGGAAATCGTTTTTTATTAGCAAATAGTGAGGTTTTACAGGATATTCGCAATGAGTTTCCTTATGATGATCTAGTTTTTGGATCTACTTCAGGTGAAATTTCAGGCTCGAGTGTAAATGATGATTCGATTTCGGTGGTTGCTATAGAGTTTGAAAAGTCTAGTTTTGTTGTTAAACGAGAAAATATTTTAAACTATAATAAAGACGCTAAAAAGCTAGGTGAGTACTTGTATGGGCAAATGCCAAAAGAAAATCTTAAACATTTATTTGTACTCTCAGAAGGGAGTTTTGTAAATGGCAGTTCTTTAATTTCTGGTCTTGAGACTAATATGGATAACGCTGGATTATCCATAACAGGTGGTATGTGTGGCGATGATGCACGTTTTGAAAAAACACTTGCCTCATATAAAGAAGATCCAAAAGAAGGGGAAGTAGTCTTGATAGGATTTTATGGATCAACATTAGAAGTTTCCTATGCCAGTTACGGCGGATGGATTCCTTTTGGACCAGAGCGTGTAATTACAAAGTCAGTAGCAAATGTCTTGTATGAAATTGATGACCAACCCGCAGTAGACCTTTATAAAAAATATCTTGGTGATAAATCTAGTGAACTGCCGCAAGCTTCTTTATTATATCCGTTAAATGTAACACCTGACGGTAAGAAAGAGCCAGTGGTACGAACAATTTTAAATATTGATAATGATACGCAGTCTATGATTCTTGCAGGTGATGTGCCCGTAAATTCAAGAGTTCAACTTATGATGGCATCAGTTGACGGTATAGCACAAGGTGCTAATACTGCCGCAAAGTACGGTATGAAAAATAGAACGACTGCTCCTGAATTAGCTATATTGGTCAGCTGTATCGGCAGGAAATTGGTAATGAGTCAGCGTGTTGAAGAAGAAATAGAGCATGTTAGAGAGGTTATTGGTCTACAAGTTCCTATTGCAGGATTCTATTCGTATGGTGAAATGGCTCCATTTAATGGGGAGACCGCCTGCGAATTACACAATCAAACGATGACATTAACCTTAATAAGCGAATAATGCATTCATTATTGAAAAGACAAATAGATAAAAAACTTAATGGAGGTCTTAATGACTTGGATATTTTTTTGGATGCAGTGAATGAATCGTATCAAAATTATGAGAGTCAAATAGAGATGCTGCAGCGTGCTATGAAAATTAGCTCTGACGAATTATTTGAGGCAAATCAAAAATTAAGGGATGAAGCTAAAAGCTTAAAAGAATTAAATAAAAATTTGCAGTCTATCCTTAATTCTATGAGTGTAGGGCAGGAATTTATGACTAATACAGCGGTTTTTGATTCTTCTGAATATATTAAGCAACAATCTATTGAAATTGTAAAAATCAATAAACAAAGAGAAGAATTATTGGTTGATCTTGAAAAACAAAACAAAGCGTTGAATGAATATGCCCATATGGTCTCACACGATTTGAAGGCTCCTTTACGTAGTATTGACGCATTGATTAATTGGTTTATTCAAGATAATGAGCCGCTCATGAGTGCACCTAATTTAAAGTCATTAAACAGAATTTTGTTAAATGTAGAGAAAATGGATTCGTTAATTACGGGAATATTGAATTATTCCTCCATTGAAAATCACACGCACGAAGAACGAGTTATTGATTTAAATTTAGTTGTACGAGATTTTCTAAACACTATTGAAGTGCCAGATAATGCCAATGTTATCATAACGAACGTACTCCCTGTTTTAAGGGGAAATGATTTTAGATTGAAGCAACTTTTTCAAAATCTAATTCAAAATGCGCTTAAATACAATGATAAAGAACACATTGAAATTGAGATCTCAAGTACCGAAAAGGAACAAGAATATTTATTTGAGATAAAAGATAATGGAATGGGTATTCCTCAAGCATACCAGCATAAAATATTTGATATTTTTTCTAAATTACAAAATGACGATAACTCCTCAGGAATTGGACTATCTATCGTAAAAAGAATAATTGAGTTTTATAAAGGAAGAATTTGGCTTCAAAGCCAAGAGAAAGTAGGGACTACTTTTTTCTTCACAATACCAAAGAATCATGGAAACACCTAATTTAAACTATGTAAATGAATTGTCTGGTGACAATGAGCAATTTAAAGCAAAAATTATATCCATCATAAAAAAAGAATTGCCTGTAGAGGTTGGAACTTATGAAAATTACATGCAGGAATCAGATTATTTTAATGCTGCACAATCTGTTCATAAACTGAAACATAAAATTTCTATACTAGGTCTCGAAAAAAGTTATTATATTGCTGTTGATTATGAGCATAATTTAAATAATGACTCCGTAGCCCTAAAAAATGATTTTGAAATAATTTTAAAGGCTATGCAGGAGTTTGTTATAAAACTCTAAAAAACAGCCGTATGAATTGCATTATTGTTGATGATGAAGAAATGGCAAGAGCCATAATAGCGCAGTTTGTATTAACTTCAACAGATATTGAATGTTTAGGGGAATTCCCAAGTGCTATTGACGCCATGAAATTTTTGAATCAAAAACAAGTTGATCTTATATTCTTGGACATCCATATGCCTAATTTCTCAGGTTTTGATTTTATTCAAACGATAAAGAACCCGCCGCAGATTATATTAGTAACTTCTGATAGAGATTTTGCTATTGAAGCTTTTGAGTACGAATGTATAGTAGATTATCTTGTGAAACCCATTACAGAATCTCGATTTTTAAAAGCGATTCAAAAAGTTACAGCTATAAAAACCGATGATGCACAAGTAGCAGCACCTCTACAAGCAGAAGAAAAATCCAACCATTTCTATGTAAATATTGATCGTAGATTGATAAAAATTGACAATTTTTCAGTGAATGTTATTGAAGCCAAAGGGGATTATATCCATATAAAGACGGATACTAAAAACTACATTGTGCACTCTACAATGAAAAAGATAGAAGACAAACTTCCCAAAGACTTATTTTTAAAAATCCATCGTTCGTTCATTATTAATGTTACAAAAATTATTGATATTGAAGATAATAGCGTTTTGATTGCAAAAGATGTGATCCCAATAAGTAGGTCAAATAAAACGGAACTTTTAAGACGAATCAACGTTATATAGAGTAGTTTTTTTACCACAATAACGGAGAAAAAGTGCATTTCGTCGATTATTTTTGCATTTCGTCTATAATACTATTATTTTTGACTTGTTTTAAAAATAGTAAGTATGAAAGTAAATTTACCCAATGCAGCAACTTTAACTCTTGATTCTTCAAGTAATGAGTTATACGGTTATTTTTTAGTATCCAACAGATGGACGGTAATGAACGATGCGAATATTACTTTCGTAAGGAAAAATGCGTTAGGATACTGTTACAATTTAGACTGGGGAGGACCATTAACTAGGCATGAAGCCTTAAAATTGAGAAATAATAGTGCGGCAATAACTATTGTAAGTATAGCTACAATAAAGCCTTTTCTTAAGACAACGAATGATAAGATTTACCTCCCAAATACTGCTGATGTGCGAAAAGCAATTGGTATAGATAATGAGGATCTACAATTAGCAAACTAAATATAAATTTGTCCTCGAAGTTATTCTTACAAAATTTCATTTGGCTACACTCTTTAACCGTTTACCTAAGGTTATTAATCACTTATCGAAAACATTACTTTCTATCTTTAGTTTGAATGTATCTTTGTTAAGCAATCAAGAAGTTAACCCTTTTTGACCCCAAATCAAATTTTTTAAATGCTGTTTTAATGGATTGTGAAAATAGTCCTTGTTAGTATAAATAGTTTTTAAAAGCAAGTTTAATTTTTTAGTTTCATTGTTGAGTTAGTAAAAAAAGACTGCTGCCACGAGCAGTCTTTTTTGTTTATACTAAAAACGAAACTTTGATACTCAAGAAAGATTTTATGATTCAAGTTGTATTTTACATCAAATTCAAATCAATTTTAACATTTATAATGAGGTTAAGTAAAACAAAGAAAGACTGCTTGTAGGCAGTCTTTCTTTGTAAATAAAATTTATAAGTGGGTATTACTTGAGGGTAAACAAAGGATCACGGGTTAAATTCCATTTTACTCGTAAACCAAATTCATTAAAAGTAAACCCTGAGGCCGTGGTAGATGCAATATTACTTCGGGTTACATAGATATTACTCAACAGCCTATCCGAAAATTTGTAACCTAGTTTGGCTTGAACACGATAGGTCCACTGTTTTGTATTGTCTTCTATAAACTGGTATCCTGTAGCCAAGTTAGCGTTGTAAAACCAGGATTTAGACTCGATAATTTTTTCGTCTTTTAATACTTCTAAGAATAGTTCTACCGCATTAAATTTCTTTGGACTAAAATAATCAGTAGGAACACGATCTTTAAAAGCTATGTATTGATAGTTTAATCCCCCTTTCAGTACAGGTTTAGAGAGGAAATTATAGTAAAAAGAGGTAAATAATAAATTTCGATTATTGTTATCTGTTTGCGAAGTGAAAAAATATTGAGTAAACCAACCAAAATTAAAGTTGGTACTCAAATTATAATTTAAATAGTAATTATTAGTAGCAATTTGCTTGTCAATAAGATCAGTATTAAAGTTTTGCATTTCGCGCTTGTAACCCACTTCAAGATCTTGAAGTTTCATAGGTTTCAACTTAAAATAAGTATGCAATAAAAGTTGGTTGTAATTAGAAGTTAATGAACTTGCAGTATTCACCCCAGCCTCAAAGGAGTAACTTATTTTAGGATGAAATTGATAAGTTGCTCCAATCAAATAATCATTACTTTTTGCATTTTTCAATGTAACTGTATTTTCAGTTTTGCGGTATTGATAGGTTGCATTTACGGTCCATTTTGTAGACAAAGGTATAGTAACAGCTGTTCTTGTGGCTATAGCTGTATTATTACCGTTATCAAAAGAGTAGCTTAATTTTTCTTCGATAAAAGGAGTGAAATCCTCTTTTATTTTTTTTATAAATTGAAGTGCATCTCCTTGATTGTTAAAAATAGATAAGGTTGTTAAGGCTGCCTGATATGCCATACTTGTCTCACCAGATGCTTTGTAAGCATTGGCAATCCCTAAGTTACCATCAAATGATTTTGTGTCGTTTTCTAAAATGTTTTTATAATAAGTGATGCTATCTGGGAAATTACTTTTGTAAATATCCAGCGTTGCGGCAAGTGACAAAACCCAGTTTTCATTGGGGTATTTTTGTTGTAATGCTTCAATATAAACTTTAACTTCTTTGTATTTTTTATTCCAAATCAACGCTTGGGCATATCGCTCTTGAGTTTGTTTTTTTAAACTTTCATCAATTATGTTTTGCGATAAGGATAAGGATTCAGTAGCTAGTTTTAAAGCCTCTTTTTCTTTATTGTCAATGTGTGCTAGAAGTGAAAGCCCATTTAATGCCAGTACGGGATGTTCTTTTGATAGTAATTGGTACACTGCATTACCTTTGGCAATATCTTTTGTGATGAGGTACATATTAGCCTTATTCATCAGAGTTTCTTTATCTAATGGAAAATCAACTAGGATTTCATCATAAAACGCCTCGGCTTCTGCGTATTTTTTTTCATTCACATATTGGTAACCATACCCTAATTTAATATATTTTCTGGAAACCAAAGCACCTGGGTTTGCAGCTGACAATTCTAAGGCTTTGTTTACGTTTGCTAGTGCGTTTTGATATTCTTTTAAATTGGATAAGGTATTGGCAAAGCCAAGATGCGCCACAAAATTGGTTGGGTTTTTTTGAACAAGTTCGCTATAAAATACTTTAGCTTCATCAAATTTTTTGTTCCAAAGTAAAGATTCGGCGTAATTTAATTCTATTTCTAAATCTCCAGGATATTCACTCTTTAATTGAATGAAGTTTTCAAGTGCTTCTGGAGCTTGATTGTTTAAACCAATGGCTCTTGCATAGCATAGTCGGGCTGTTTTATTTTTTGGATAGTATTTAAGGATATCTTTAAAAAAAAGTTCTGCTTTTGCAAACTCTCCTTTTTCTAGATGGCTAAATCCCACATTCATGTCTTGTGCTTGTAGTGTAAAACTAAGTAGACTAATAAATACAAGCGCAATTTTTTGTAGTAAATTCATAGTTGTAAGGTGTAAGATTCGTTATTGCAAGTTAAGTATTAAATCGTAATATTTCGTCTACACTTTTAGGTTATTCATCTAAGTATTAATGCTTGTTTTTGATAATGTGCGATATTTGGTAAAGAAATTAATTACACTTTAAATTTAAATACGATGGCAATACATATTACGTATAATTCTGGGGTTTATGAAATTAAGGGATTGTTGAGTTCAGAAAACAGTGTATATTTAGAAAATCATTTAAATAGTTTGCTCTCTACTTCAAATGGTATTGTAGTTTCATTTGAAAAAGTAGAAGCTATGGATGCGTATACTACCAAAAATGTTTTAGCTATATATGACAAAGCTCAAAAAAACGATAAATCTTTTTTCATCATCGGTAGAAAAAATAAATGTATTTCAGCATGTTTTGATGCACTAGGCTCTACAGATGTATTACTATAATATTGAATTAAAAATGTGTACTAAATGAAATTACTTGTAAGTATTGCCTCAAAGATACCAAGAAGATTAGGTCCTGAGCAGCTTTTTATGTTGACCATATTATTGGTAAACGGAGGTAATTATTTGTACAATTTAATTTTGGGTAGGCTTTTAGGTCCCGAAGCATTTTCTGATGCGGCCATATTAATCACCTTATTACTCATACTGTCTTTTATAGGGATGACGTTTCAAATAGTAGCTGCAAAATATGCTGTTCTTTTTCAGGAGAATCAGTTGTTGTTATTTCTTAAATTTATTTTGAAATATGCTGTTATACTTGGAATTATTCTTGGTTTAGGCATTGTGGTTTTTCACAAGGAACTTCAAACACTTTTTCATACCCAAACCGCCTCTATGTTTTATATTTTTGGGATAGGTGTTCCCTTGTATTTTGTCATGAGTGTGAATAGAGGTTTGTATCAAGGTCAAAACTATCTTTCAAAACTGGCAACAACTTACCAAGCCGAAATGGGAAGTAGGTTACTATTTACAATTCCGGTCTTATTTATCCTTCCTTCAATTCCTAGTTCTGTTGTAGTTGCTATAGGTATTTTACTGTCTTTTATTGCTGGATTAGTTCCATTTCAAAAAACAATTTTTAGTAAAATTGAGGCTAATAGCAACGCTACTATTAATCACAAATCTATTGTGATATTTTTTGCGTTGACCGCTTTTTATGAGTTTACACAAATTATTATAAATAATAGTGATATTATATTAGTCAAACATTATTTTAGTAATACTGATGCGGGTTTGTATGCTTCGCTAGCACTGATTGGGCGTGTAGTGTATTTTGTGGCTTGGATGTTTGTTATGCTTTTGTTGCCCAAAGTGATCCAAATGAAAAAAGACCATCAGGATACACTTCCTATTTTACTTAAATATGTGAGCTACATTGTGTTTTTATCTTCCTGTATTGTTTTGTTTACTGCTTTATTTCCAGATTTTGTAGTTCGTATTATGTTTGGTAAAGCGTATGTTTCTATTTCTTATTTATTATGGAAATATGCTCTTGCGACCTCTCTTTTTGCTGTTGCAAATATTTTTGCCTATTACTATTTGTCTTTAAATCAATACATTCCTGTAGTAGTCTCGGCTGTTTTGGGTTCTGCACAAATTGTTTTAATTATTTTTTACCATAACTCTCTGGAACAAGTGGTTCACATGCAAATTATTGCCATGGTAACCTTGCTTTTTTTCCAATTGTTATATTTCTTTTATAAAAATCGTATTTCATTACAGTAAATAACCAATGCCTAATTATTAAACCAAATTTAAAGCACATGAAACTAGCCATAATTACAGCTTTTCCACCCAGCAAAGTAACCTTGAATGAATATGGATATCATTTAGTTAAAAATTTTGCACAAAAAAATGAAATCTCAGAGGTGATTTTACTGTGTGATAAAACTCAAGATGCTAAGCAACTGGACTTTGAAAACAGTGATAAAGTTAAGGTGAGGGAATGCTGGTCATTTAATAGTTACACCAATATTATTTCTATCATGGATGCCATACGTGCTGAAAAACCAGATGCTGTTTTGATTAATTTGCAATTTATGAAATTTGGCGATAAAAAGGTTCCTGCAGCTTTAGGACTCATGATTCCTTCGGTTTTACGATTGAATTCTATCCCAACAGTTTCCTTGCTACACAACATCCTAGAGCAAGTTGATCTGGAGAGTGCTGGTTTTACAGATAATAAACTAGCGCAACGTTTCTATAATTTTGTAGGCACTTCATTGACCAAATTTATATTAAAGTCTGATGTCGTGGCAGTAACTATCAACAAATATGTAGAGGTACTGGTAAAGAAATACAAAGTAAATAATGTTATTGTAGTACCACATGGAACTTTTGATACCATTGACGAACCCTCGTTTGACTTAGTTTCAGGACCCAAACAAATTATGGCTTTTGGGAAATTTGGAACCTATAAAAAAGTCGAAATTTTGATAGAAGCAGCTATAATCATCAGAAAACGTAGTTCAGAAGCCATAGAAGTAGTTGTTGCAGGTACTGATAGTCCTAATACGCCTGGCTATTTAGCGAGTGTTCAAAAAAAATACAAAGATACGCCAGGCATCCGATTTACAGGATATGTTGAGGAGAAAGATGTGCCCGTAATTTTTGGAGACAGTACGGTTGTTGCTTTTCCGTACACTTCTACCACAGGGAGTTCTGGGGTGTTGCATCAAGCAGGGAGTTATGGCAAAGCCGTAGTCATGCCAGATCTGGGAGATTTAGCATTACTAGTAGAAGAAGAAGGGTATAAAGGAGAGTTTTTTAATCCTGAGAGTGCAGAATCACTTGCAACTGCAATAGAGAAAATAATTAATGATGATGCAAATCGAAAATCAATTGCTATGCAGAACTTTAAAGCAGCAAGCGCTTTATCTATGGTAACAATTACAGACATGTATTTGAAAACATTCCAAAAAATTATAAAATCTAAATTTTAATTCGAAATGTATTTATAAGCGGGTTTGTTTTTGCCTTTAACATCAATAAACCCAAATTGTTTTTGCCTGTTTTTTTGCCAAGGCCATTTTCCAGCTACTTGATCCGGTACTTTTGGAAAATCATACAATGTCCAGGACATAAAGGAATAATTGTTTTTCTTGAAATACGCTTGCATTTTTTGGTGGTATTGGGCTTGATTTTCTAAACTACTTTCCCATAAATTCCAGATCCCGCCGTAAGAAGGAACTCCAAATTCTTGAATTACAACCGGTTTTTTTAAAGTTTTTATTAAAGTATTGGTTTCATACTCTAAGTGTTGCATGTCATTGTAAAAGTGATACGAAACAAAATCTATTTTATCAGCCAGTTGTGAAGCCGCCACAGAGTTTGACCAGCCAATTGTAATTAAGTGGTTTGGGTCATTTTCTCTAATTACCGTTACCATGTGGTCAAGCCATTGCAAAACATTTTCTTTACCTCTGTTTTCAAAATCTAAATTAGGCTCGTTTTTTAAATCCCAAGCTATGATTGCTTTATGGTCTTTAAATGTTGATACTATTTGCTCTGCATGCCTGTGTGTTAAGGTCCAGCTGTCTAGTGAGTAATCGCTGTAAAAATCAAATAAGGTTACCATAACCCCAAGATTTTTGGCTGCAGCCAAATCTAAAAGGGTTTTAAGTTTAACCATCTTTTCAGGATTTATATTGGCTTTCCCAAAATCATCGTATTGAATAAAAACCCGTATAGAGTTTAAATTTGATTTTTTGATGATGTCAAAATCCTTTGCAATAGTATCCTTGTGAAATTGTTCCCCAAAGGTATCCCAAGCTGAATTTTTTGGGTAGTAATTAATGCCTTTGATAACAAATTGTTTTTTGTTTTTAAGGATTTTATCCTCTTGAATACTGTACTCGGGTTCTGGTTGTATGGAGTCTTTAGCAAATGGAGAGGGTTCCATTTTTTGAAAATGACGCACGCGCCAGTAGCCATCCTCAAGCAGCATCATTACTTTGTATGTTGCGGTGTCTTGTACCGTGGTGAGTAACTTTTTATTGAGATAGATTTTTTGAAACTCAATTACGTTTTTATCTGTAAAAACAACTAGCTGCCCGTCTTCGCTGTAAAATTCTAATTCAGGAAAATGTTTTAGTGTGGTGTTTTCTATTGTAATTTCTTGTGCTTTATTGTGTTGAATGACTTTGTATAGATTATCACGCGTGTTCATGGTATAATAATCGTCAATGCCTTTTGGAGTATTATTTTGCAAAGCTTTGTTTTTTATGTGCCAAGAAAAGAGGTAATCCCGTTCAATTTTTCCTAATGTGTTTTTCTCCATTTCACGCGCTGGATTTTCAAGTTTGGTCCAAGTTACTTTGGGTAAGTAGACATCCTCGCTTTTTGTTTCAAGGTGTAACATGGCGCTTCTATCAGCACCCGTATTCAAGTAATCCAGAATTTTTGCCATACCAAATAGCGTAAAAATACTAATCACGATAAACGATAATATAAAGGCCGTTTTGTAAATATTTCGGTTATTGATAATTTTCATACGGTATGGATTCAGTTTTCTTGGTTACGCCAAGAGTGGTAATTTCAAATTGATAAGCGGATTGTTTGTAAAAAGGAGGTAATAGTATAAATGTAGCTAATCCTTTGGCACTTTCAACAATTTTTGTTTCTATTAATTTATTTTTATGAAATATTTTTAGCTCCACTTTTATTCCATCAGGAACTATTTGGTTCATGAAACTGGTTAATGGTCCTACCACAATTTTTCGATTTTTTTCAAGAAACTGATAAGGAAAATCTTTTATCAATGCTTGATACGCAATTTGAATGGGTTTGCTCTCGGCCATGCCCGTAACATAGGCTTTTACCGTATAAATTTCTTGATGATCTGGATGCAATAACTGTGCAATAGCCACACCATTTATTGTGGCTGCAAATGTTTTCAAGAAATTATTATTTTTTGTTGTGACTTGAAATGTAACTAAGGTTCCGTCTCCTACTAAATTGCCAAATTGATCTTTAATCACCGAAGTTTTTAGTTTGGTAATTTGGTTTCCATCTGCAAATTGATGGTTCCTAGCATAATCAATAGTAAAGTTTGTGGCTATTGATGGCGTAATTTCGGTTTCGAATTCCTTTGATAATGCCGTATTGCATTGTGTTGAAATGAGCATTTTCCCCGAGATTGTTCTGGAGTAAATGTTTTTCCATGCTATAAAATCAGCCGTTTTCTTAGTGGTAACATTAATGTCATCTAGGAATTGATCTTTTATAAACACAGTGGTGTTGTCTTTTTTTGGGTTGTCATAACTGTCCGTGGGGATTGCAACCATCATTGTGTAATGGTCTTGCCCTGTGAGAATGGTAGTTGGACCCAAATAATTTTCAATCAAAGTGGGCGTGGCATCATTAGGTATAATTTCAAATTGTCCAGCCGCAATATTCTTTCTATCTTGGATAAGATACCAAGAAACGGTTCCTGTTTTTTTGGCATACAATTCGGGAATACTAAACCGCAATTTATTCTTGTCAACTTTCCCTTTAACGATTGTTTTTCCGTAGGAATGAATCAAAAATAAATCAGCGTTTTTAACCGCTCTAAGTGAAGAAAACTGGAGCTGTATTGGGGTTCCCGCAGTAAACTTTTTTTGGGATGTATCCAATGTAATTGTGGCTGCAGTGCTAGTTGTTTTTACAACTGCAAAAACGACTAGGCAACAGATACAAAGGAGAATGACTGCTATTTTTTTCATTATTTAGGATTACCAATATAGTTGTTCAATTCAATTTTAACATAACTAAAACCTTTTCCGTTTACTTTTTGTAAAAGTTCCTTTTCCATTACCTTGTTTCTATTGGGAACAATAGTTTGTGCCAGATCTTTATTGGGTAAACCATTTACAAAGCAATTTTCTAATGATGATAAAATAATTTTACAGTTAGTCAAGTCAAGGAGTTTATAATCAAAATATTGCTTGCGTTGCACCCGAATACCTTCTCTAACAAAATAATGATCAACGTATAAAAGTTCTTTTTCTTTTGTGTAATAAGACACAATCAATTCTGGAACGGTTACTTCTTGAATCCCATAATTAAAAAGTGTACCCTTAAGATGGTTGTTTTCTACCACTAGGTCAGAAAGAGCTACTTGTATATAAAAATCTGTTATGGCAACATTTCCTGCTGATTGAATGTCAAAGTTAGAAGGTGTTTCGGCAATATTTTTAGGGGTATATTCATTAGGGTTGAACGTTGTAGGCTTGTTAGCCTCTTTTTTCAGCCAAGAAATCTCTTCAAAGTTTACCTTAAAACTAGTTGTCTCTTTGGGTAAAATTTTATGTTTAATAGCGTCTTTGGCATTGAATGTTGCCAATTCTTTATCGTATTTATTATACAAAGTAGACTTTACAATAACATCTGCAGGACTGTTGTCAAGGTTTTGTAATTCCCCTACAATCATGTATTCATTGTTATAATGAATTAATTTGGCCGATAGGATTTCAAGCTCTGGTTGCTTTAATACATCCTCATGATAGGTTTGTTGGGTCGTAATTTTTCGTCGTCCTTGCTTGTAATACTCTGTTAAATTGCTAGATAAAAATTGATCAGGTGGAATGTCTAATGGCATTTTTTGAGGAAGTATAAACCATTTTCCGTTGCGTTTGATAGTTTCGTGGTAGTAATCCTTATTGATAATTTCTAAGGGTGTAATCCATTTTGTTTTTGCCACTAGCGTTGTTCTCTGATTTGCTTTTTTAATAATTTTAATTTCTATGGCATCTAGTTTTGCATATGAATTTAATATTCCATCAGCAACAGATGTTTCCAGCATGAATTGTGATATCGAGAGTTTACTTTTTGGGTCAATAAAAGAATGTGCTTTTTCATAAAACTTAAAATCGAGAGCATCATAGTAGCTCTTAACTACATTTTCAGGGCTTATTTGGGTAGCATTGGCAATGTAAGTTTTATATCCGCCAAAAGCCATAATGATGAACAACACGAGAACCCAAAGGTGTAAAACACCAATGAGTTTTAGGGGAAACTGGGTATAGGAAACGTTAAACTTAAAAAAGTCTGGTTTTGGTTCGTCTTTAACTTTTAAGGCTTTAAAAAATATACTTTGCACATTCACAACAAAGGCTATGAGAATGGTAAGTATTGGGATAATACCCCACATTAGTTTAAGATAAACTGGAACCTCATCTTTAGGAAGTACTTTTGGCAAAGGAGCAATATTAAGTCTTTCCCAAACCATAATGCCGTTTTCTAACTGGGATAGGCGGTGCCATCCACAAAAGTAAAGTATGGGATCATAAAATTTATCATTAGAAAACACATATTTTAAATTGTATTTTTCGGGTACGGTTAAAAATTGTTGCAAAGAACCAATTCCTTCCATACCTCTAAACTTTGAATTCTCAAGTCGCTCAATAGCTCGTGAGGTAAGCTCGGGTAATCTTCGGGCGGAATGGTAATTTCCATCAACCGTTTTGGCATTGGTTTGTGAGGATAAAGTTGCCATTTGGTCCCCAAAACCCAGAGGTAAATACCGCCATTGATCGTGCTGATCTTGATTTAAAAAGTTGACTAGCGGGAGTGTATTTATTTTTTGGGGTTGAAAAGGTCTAAAATAACCTAGAGTAATTGTAAAACTGGCAAAAAACAAAAAAGAACCCGCAAAGGCTGCACCAAGAATTCGATGGTAAATATTCCCAAATTTATTTTGAATAGCTGTTTTTAAATCGCCTTCAATTAAGCGGTATACAAACTCTCCAGACATGGGTAAACTCATAATAGAAGCCCAAAGGGTAAAACGGTCAAGCGTAAGAATGTTAAACGCATTTTCTCCTAAAACCTTAAGCGGTATGGGCGTTGTACCTCCAGTTCCTAGAATGGTGAGCAAAGTGATTGACAATCCAAAACAAATGTATCTTTTGCTGAAATAACGATAAAATACATAGGGTAAAATAAAAAATAAGATTCCCCAGGGTATGACAAAAAACATTAACCCAGATGAGGTTACTTCTAGAAAATTATCACGGCTGCCATGAGGTATGGGTACTTGCGTGATAGGGTTTGCCTTAGAATTTACCCAATACGGAAAAATACAAAAGACAATAAGCACTAGTGAACCAGCTCCAAAAAAGATAATCCTTTTTAAAAGTTTGAACAAGGTTTGTACAAATAATTTGAATCGTATTTCCTTGTAGGAGTTTACCTTTTCCCGAGATACATCCATAACAACAGTACCTATCAAAGGGAAAATAAAGAAAACCATTCCAAAAATAGGGGTTACATGATGGGAACAAATGGTTACTGCAAGCAATGAAAAGGCACTAAGAAGGTTCTTGATTTTTCCAGTTTTTATCCAAAGATAGATTTCGGGCATACAGTGCATTAATATTGACACACCCACGATGCTAGGTAATTGCCCAAAAATATGCAAGGTTTCTACAAACGATGACGAGAAAACGGCTACTAAAGCAGCATAACCAGCTACCGTTCTATCGGCAGTAATCAATAGGGTATAGCGGTAAACTCCTGTTATAAACAAAAGAATACCAATAATGGCCACGGTAAATAAACCAAATTTTAAACCACCTAGTAGCGATAATAATCCTATTGCCTGATGCACAAGTGGCGGATACCCCATTACTGTAAAACCGGTGTACCAACTGTAGTTCCAGGGTTCAAACCAACTTGTAGCATAATGATTAGCAAAAAACATATGAATTAAAGCATCATACGTACTTTCTAGCGTGAAAAATATGGCACTACCATGAAAAACCACTCCTATAAGAAGGGCAACAATTAAATATTTATTTGATTTTTCGGTAGACATCCAGTTTGTATTGATGTTTTTGTAAATGTATTAATAAAACTGTTAATTTAACGTTAGATGGCAGTCATTAACAAAGATTTTATGGTGTTTTTTAAATCAAATTTGATATATTTACTTCAACCAAACTATCTTAAACTCATAAGTATGAAAATATTAATTGTTGACGATCAAGAGTTAGTGATACTCTCTTTAGAAAAAAGCCTTGTTGATTTAGGTTACGAAGTATTTTCAGCCAATACCATTTCTGATGGAATTAAAAGCTATGATTTGCATTTGCCCAATCTTGTTATTGCTGATATTAACATGCCTTATTCTAATGAAAAGGAAATCACTAAGGAAGAACTTAATGTGTATAATGGTCTTGAAATTGCAAAACACATAAAAGTAGTTAGAGGGCATAACACTCCTGTTATGATTTTATCGGGAAATACAGAGGAAGATATTATTGTAAAAGGATTTGATTTAGGAGTTGATGATTACATGAAAAAACCACTCAGTTTAAGTGAGATAGGAGCGCGTGTAAAACGGTTGATAGGTGTGGGCGGTAAGCCGGCTAAAATAACTCAAAAAAACCAAATCATTCAAAACAACTGTATTGGGGTTGTAATTCCATGTTATAATGAGGAACTTCGTTTATTAGGAGATGATTTTAAAGCTTTTATTAATTCAAATTTAGGATACCATTTGTGTTTTGTAAATGACGGTAGTAAAGATAAAACGCTGGAAGTTCTTGAAAAATTAAGAGAAGGGCATGAAGATCACATTAGTATTTATGATTGTGAAAAAAATGGAGGCAAAGCCGAAGCAGTCCGATTAGGGATGCTTCACCTAGCCAAACAAGATCAATTTGATTACATCGGTTTTTTAGATGCTGATTTATCTACAGATTTTGAAGATTTTCATGATTTGGTGACTACCATTTCAACGTCAAATTTTAAATTTGTCGGGGGCTCTAGGATGGCTCGTATGGGTGCTGATATTACTAAAGAATCTGCTCGTGCTATTATTAGTAAAATTATTAATTTTATCATTCGAAGAACAATTGGAATGGAATTCAATGACACGCAATGTGGTGCTAAAATCATGAGCAAAGACGTGATTGAAAAAACCTTTCAAACCAAGTTTTTGACCAAGTGGTTGTTTGATGTAGAAATTTTAATGCGAATGAAACAAGTGTACGGGGACGAAGAAACTAAAAAACTAGTTTGTGAACAGCCCTTAAAAAGATGGATTCATGCTGATGGATCTAAACTTTCTTTTAAAGATTCCTTGAAAATTGTGTTTCAGATAGGCCAAATTGCTATTCACTACAGATAATTGTGTATAATTAAATTTTAAAATAAGGAGACAAAATTACACACCTTGAGTGCAAAAAAAATAAAATTGGTATTACTTTTGACAGCGTATTAATACAAAGTCTAAAACTACTGTAAACAAAATGATAGATCAAATTAAAAAATTTTTAAACGAAGACCAAGACCCAAAAGCAATCGAAAAAATTGCTGCTAAGCTGAGTGATTTATTAATGAAAAACGAGGAAGTAGGGTATATAGCAGTACAAAAAAAACCGGCTATTACGGTCTTACCAGACAGTATTGTCCTTACTAACAAGCGAATCATTATTTGTCAGCCTAAAAACCTTGGGCTATCAATGAACTTCATTGATTATACTTGGGATGAAATAGAGGGAACTTTTGTTAAGGAAAACATTTTAGGATCTGAGTTTTCATTTACTACACGCACAAATATGGAAGTGTCTATTGATTATATTCCAAAAATACAAGCCCGTAAAATTTTTACGTATGCCAAGGAGCAACTTGATATTTTAAAAACAGGCGCGGTAAGTGCAATAACTATTGAGGAAGTGCAACCAGCTACCGTTGTTCCTGATGCTGAAATCATAGAGGAAATGGAAACCGAGGAAGTAACCAGTTTTGCCGAAATCATGCCTGTAGCACAGCCACCAGTCTATAATTATGAAAAGGAACAAGCGCAAGCAGCGCCAGAAACAAGTAAGGAAGCAGGACTTGCCAGTTTATCTCAAGACGAATTGTTTGAAAAACTACAGAATTATAAAAAACTACTCGATAACGGCTTGATTTTACAAGGCGAATATGATGCTTTTAAGAAAGAAATTTTGAGTCACATGTAATAGTGCTAGAGTCTTAAACTCAAAAGTCCTAAACTCAAAAGATAATTTACCTTTTGATTTTAGGACTTTTTTAAATTCAATGATTTGTTTTACAGTGTTTTTTTCTGTTTTTCTACAAAATTATTAGACTGTAATTCTAATAGATCAGTGGCGTTTTTACGCTGTAGGTCATACAGTTTTTTATCATCGGCGATGTCAGCATATACTTTGTTATGCATGCTTTCACTTGTTTTTACCAGAAGAGACCTTTGGTATTTGTCTTGTTCAATGGTTGCTTTTAATGCGGTTTCAAGATCTTCTAATTTAAAATCATATTCGCCTTTTGGAGCCAAAAGTTTTGCAATAATTGGCGAGGTTTCAATGGCTAAAAATAGCAACATTATAAAAAACGATGGCAACCAAGGCAATTTGTTCAAGGCATTAATTCGGGCCATTAAACCATCAAATCCATCAATAATAGGTTGAGTTTCGGTCACTTTTTTGTCTAAATCAGCTTGTAAAGTTTTTGTGTTTTTTTCCATCTCAGCAATTTTGGCCAAGTTGGTTTTTTGTAAAGTGTCTAATTCTTGTTTGGCCAAATCATGCTTGGCAATTTTTTCTTTAAAAACAGGACCTTTGCCTAGTTTTTTGGTTCCTGCTGTTCCTTCTGCCTCTTTGATATAGGTTTCGTATAAGGTGTTAACCTCTTTCTCTTTAGTTGTTATTTCTAATTTCAGCTTGTCAATTTCAGCTTTGTTTTTGTCTAAATCACTTTTGAAGTACGTAGCTACCTCTTTTTTATTGGCTAAAGCCATCGCATTTTTCTCTTTCAACAAAACAGTATTGATTTCTTTTTCGAAAATTTTAATTTCTAAGGGTTTCGAGATTACAATGGCAATGATTACCGCTAAAATAATTCGGGGTGTAGCTTGTAAAAATTCGGCACCAAACTGATCTCGTTTTCGAATAGTAGAAACAATAAAACGATCCAAATTAAAAATAAGAAAAGCCCATACAACACCAAAAGCGACGGCGGGATAAACACTATCAAATACGGTAAATAGGGCATAAGCACTGGCAAGAAAAGCCATTACTGCGGTAAAGAATACGGTGGCGCCTATCCCTACATATTTAGTTTGCTCACCTTCTGAACAAGTTTCTAGAAGGTCTTTGTCTGCGCCTGAGCATAGAATAAAAAATTGTTTTAACATGATTGTAGATTGTTTTGATTGATTTGTGTTTTTGTCACAAGGACGTTTTGATTACTTACAAATTTAACGCCAAAAAACGAATCACATGCTAAAATGTTGATTTCTTTTGTCTTACCACATAAAAAAAGTAAAGCCGCTCTTTACGAACGGCTTTACAAGTGTTGAATTATAATTAACTTATGCTAGTGGAGCACCTGCCATAATCTCTGGATTGGCAAATTCTTCAAATTTTGCAAAATTTTCTTTGAATTTTTGAGCAAGTTCTAATGCTTTTTCATCGTAAAGCTCTGGGTTTTCCCAAGTATTTCTAGGATTCAAAATTTCACTAGGAACATTAGGGCACGATTGTGGTTTTGCAATTCCAAAAACTTTGTGGTTCTCATAAGCAACATTATCAAGCTCACCGTTAAGTGCTGCTGTGATCATGGCTCTTGTGTATTTTAATTTCATACGGCTTCCTACTCCGTATGCACCACCAGTCCAACCTGTGTTGATTAACCAAACCGTTACATTCGCATCTTTCATTTTTTTGCTTAACATTTCAGCATATTTCGTTGGGTGCAAAGGCATAAATGGCGCTCCAAAACAAGCCGAAAAATTAGGCTGTGGTTCTGTTACTCCTGCTTCTGTTCCGGCAACTTTAGCGGTATAACCAGATATAAAGTGGTATGCTGCTTGACCTGGTGTCAATTTTGCAATAGGAGGTAAAATACCAAATGAATCAGCGGTTAAGAAAAATATGTTTTTAGGATTGTTACCTATAGATCCTGGCTGGATATTATCTATATGTGTAATTGGGTAGCTTACGCGTGTGTTTTGAGTGATGCTTACATCTTCAAAATCTACTTCATTAGTACCTTCTTTAAAAACTACATTTTCAAGGATAGCTCCTTTTTTAATTGCTCTAAAAATGTCTGGTTCGTTTTCCTCGCTAAGATTAATTACTTTGGCGTAGCAACCTCCTTCAAAGTTGAAAACGGTATTTTCATTGGTCCATCCGTGTTCGTCGTCACCAATCAATTTACGATCTGGATCAGCAGATAAAGTTGTTTTTCCTGTTCCAGACAAACCAAAGAAGATAGCTGTATCTCCTTTTTCACCTACATTGGCACTGCAATGCATAGGCAATGTGTTTTTGAAAACAGGTAAAATGAAATTCAATGCAGAGAAAATTCCTTTTTTCATTTCTCCTGTATATCCTGTACCGCCTATTAAAACTACTTTTTTAGTAAAGTCTAATATGGCAAAATTACTTTGACGTGTACCATCTACAGCTGGATCAGCCATAAAACTTGGTACACAAAGTACCGTCCATTCTGGTGTAAAACTAGCTATTTCAGATGCTTCTGGTCTTAAAAACATATTGTAACAAAACAAGTTTGCCCAAGGAGTTTCGGTTACCACACGTACATTTAATCTGTAATTTGGATCAGAACATACGTAAGAATCACGTACATAAACTTCTTTATTTGATAAGTAAGCAGTTACTTTATTGTATAGTTTTTCAAAAGCAGCAGGCTCAAACGGAATGTTTACTTTACCCCACCAAACTTTATCTTCGCTTATGCTATCACGCACAATAAAACGATCTTGTGGAGAACGGCCTGTATATTCTCCTGTGTTTACGGCTAAAGCTCCTGTAGAACTCTCAACTCCTTGACCTGATTGTATTGTAATATTGTGTAATTCTTCTGGAGATAACTGGTAATGAATGTTTACGTTTTCAATTCCTAAATCTGTTAACGAAATCGATTGCGAGAAATGCATAGTATTGTCCATAAATTTAGTGTGTATAGTTACATTTAATAGACTACAAAAGTAGAAATTAAATTTCAGTTAGCCTTTAATTCTGATGATTTTGTGATTTTTTATCAAATATTGATGTCAATAACACAAACCAAGCAATAATTAGTAGGAGACCGCCTATTGGCGTTACGAATCCGATAATTCTAAAATCGAAAGTAGTGAGGTTGTTGGTAGCCAAAAGATAGATAGATCCTGAGAATAATGCTACGCCCGAAAGCACTAAATAATAAATGGCTTTTTGCTTTTTTTGTGAAAGCGCATCATAGTTCCCTATGAAAAGTAAAAACAAAGCATGATACATTTGGTACCGAACTCCCGTTTCAAATGTTACCAATTGGTCAACAGATAAAACTTTTTTCAAGGCATGCGCGCCAAAAGCGCCTAAAATAATGGCAATCATTCCTAAAACAGCACCGCTGGCTATGATTCTTTTTTTCATGGATCTTGTATTTAGTACAAAAGTATTTGATCTCAAATGAAATTAAAAGTTTTTGAGGCCTTTGTTTTGGCGAAAGCATGTTAAAAAAAGTGCTTTATTTGTAGGTTATAAATAAAATAATCACACTTCATTTGTTATAAATACAACAATTATGTATGTTTGTGTTATAAATATATATAAATGAGAACAATTTTAATCATTGGCGCAGGAAGATCGGCCTCTTCTTTAATTCGGTATTTACTTGAAAAATCCGAGAAAGAGCAGTTGCATCTTGTTATTGGTGATTTGTCATTGGCTTTGGCTCAAAAAAAAACCAACAATCATCCTAATGCTACCGCAATCGCCCTTGATATTTTTGATGAAAAGCAACGTCAACAAGCCATTCAAAATGCCAGCATTGTCATTTCTATGCTGCCCGCACATTTGCACATTCAAGTGGCCAAAGATTGTATCACGTACAAAAAGCACTTAGTTACGGCCTCATACGTGAGTGATGCCATGCAAGAATTAGATGCTCAGGCTAAAGCAAACAATCTTATTTTTATGAACGAAATCGGACTTGATCCAGGAATTGATCACATGAGTGCCATGAAAGTGATTGATGAAATTAAGGAGAAAGGTGGCGACATGATTTTGTTTGAGTCCTTTTGTGGCGGATTAGTCGCCCCAGAATCAGACACGAATCTTTGGAATTATAAATTTACTTGGGCGCCGCGCAATGTGGTGCTGGCAGGTCAAGGAGGCGCTGCTAAGTTTATTCAAGAAGGCACCTACAAGTACATACCGTATTGCAATTTGTTTCGTAGAACCGAGTTTTTGCAAGTAGAAGGTTACGGTCGTTTTGAGGCGTATTCTAACAGAGATTCCCTAAAATACCGCTCTGTGTACGGACTAGATGATGTACTTACTTTATACCGAGGCACCATTCGTAGAGTAGGTTTTTCAAAAGCGTGGAACATGTTCGTACAACTTGGCATGACCGATGATAGTTACATCATGGAAAACTCAGAGAACATGAGCTACCGTGAATTTGTCAACTCGTTTCTGCCGTATCATCCTACCGATTCTGTTGAAATAAAAACCCGTTTGATTCTCAAGATTGACCAAGACGACATCATGTGGGACAAATTATTAGAACTCGATTTGTTCAATCCCAACAAAAAAGTAGGTTTAACAAACGCCACACCAGCCCAAATTTTAGAAAAAATATTAACCGATAGCTGGACCTTACAAGAAGAGGACAAAGACATGATTGTCATGTACCATAAATTTGGCTACGAGATAAACGGCAAAAAAGAACAAATAGATGCAAAAATGGTTTGCCTTGGTGACGATCAAACCTATACCGCCATGGCCAAAACCGTAGGTTTACCCGTTGCCATGGCCACATTATTAATCCTGAATGGCAAAATCACCACGCCAGGTGTACAATTACCCATTCGAAAGGAAGTATACGAGCCTATTTTAAAAGAGTTAGAAGAATACGGCGTAATCTTCAATGAAACCGCCATGCCGTATTTAGGATACAATCCTGATAAAGAGTTTAGTTAGTAGTTTTTTTTAGATTTATAGTTGGATGAATCCGCTCCTTTTCAGTAAGTAGCGGATTTGTTTTTTTAGATCGTTATATTTTCAGTCCTTGGGCGTGCCCCTGCGTGAAAAACTTCGGGTCAGGCTGTACGCTGCAATCTTTGTGTTTTTAAAGAAAAAACACAAAGGATTTCCGCTGCCATCCTTCACGCGAGCCCAGTTTTCAGTTGTTGATTTTTTAATAATTTGTAAGATAATTTTAATATATTTGGAAAACGCAAAGCGAAACAAACTTTAGATTATTTACACATGTTTGGTTGTGTGTATGAAGGTTTGTTTCGTTTATATGTAAGTTAGGCAGAGATATTATGAAAAAAGTACAAAAGACAATAATCCTACTATTTTTAGTTCAAATATGTTTTGGACAAAATCTAAACATAATTAATAATGAAGCAATTTTATTTAGTCTTAAACAAAAAAAGGATACTATTGATTTTATTTTAGTCGATACTAAAACTGACGAAAAAAAACCAATATTCTTATTTTGTCAAGGTTCTTTACCGATGCCTTTATTTATAAAACCCGAAAAAGAAGATATGTGGATGTTTGGTGGCGGAATTACAAATTTTGACATAAATGAAATCAAAAAATACTATCATTTAATTGTGATTTCTATGCCAAAAACACCTGTCATTGTTAATGAAAAAAACCTAAACGAATCATATTGTTACATCCCCAGTTCAAACAAGCCTGATGAATTTGACCAAGAATATGTAAAATCTGATTATTTAGAGAATTACGAAAAAAGAGCAAAGGAAGTTTTGAAGTTTTTAAAGAAACAGAAATGGGTAGATAATTCAAAATTGATTGTAGCAGGACATTCACAAGGTTCAAAAGTTGCTACAGTATTGACATTGAATAATAAAAATGTTACTCATTTAGGATTGTTTGGAGCAAACCCATTTGGTAGAATTGACCAAAGAATTAGAGAGTATCGGAAAAAGGCGGATATAAAAGAAATGACTTGGGAAGAAGCTGATGAAAGAACTGAAAACACTTATCAAATGCTTAGAGATTCTTACAATATCGACAAAATAAACAAGGAGCTCGATTTAATAGCTTGGAAGTCCTTTTCAAAACCATTTATCAATGACTGGTTGCAAATTAAAATTCCAACCTATTTAGCATATGGTTCTCATGATATTGCTTCAGAATTATGTGATTTAGTCCCCTTGTTTTACATCCAAAATTCAAAAACTAACTTGACTTATAAAAGATATCCAAATTTAGAACATAATTTCTTTGAAGTAGATGAAAATGGAAAAGCTAACTACGACAAAGAGCATTGGATAGAAGTAATGAACGAGTTTGTAAAATGGACTATTAAATAAATACATTTGCCACCAACACACACACACACACACACACACACACACACTTCAAGCAAATGGGTTTGGGGCTTAATTTGAAGATAGTTTTGTGTCTGAAACTTATATAAAGTCCGAAAATCGAGCTTAATTTGGTTCCAAACTCGCCAAGCGAAGGGATGTTGTGCGATATTTTGCCAAAAAAAACTAAAAAAGAAAAATGAATTTTAAAAATAAGATTGTCCTAATTACAGGAGCAAATTCAGGAATTGGAAATGCATTAGCAGAGAAACTAATTGCTGAAAAATATTATGTAATTGGAACTTCCAGAACTGGGAAAATTGAAAATATTAAGTCTGAAAACCTATTTGTTGTAGCATTAGATTTGAAAAATCAAAAGTCAATTGAAAATGCGAACAAAATAATTAGAAATAAATTTAACGGAATTGATATTTTAGTTAATAATGCCGGAATTGCGCCAGATTTAGATAAAACAGAACCAGATTTAGAAAGTTTAAGATCAACTTTTGAAACGAACGTTTTTGGACTTGTGAATTTTACCGAAACTGTTTTAGATTTAGTAAATCAAAACGGAAAAATTTTAAATATTTCTTCTATCATGGCAACGCTGAATACAACATCAAAAATTGATTCAACTGCTTACAGAATGTCTAAAGCTGCATTGAATATGTACACGAAAACTTTATCTGCAAGATTGAAAGATAGAAATATAGATGTGAACTCCATTCATCCAGGTTGGGTAAATACAAAATTATCAACTGAAGGTGCACCGTTATCAACAGAATTTTCTGCAAACGGAATATTTAAACTAATAGAAACCGGAATGAAAACGGGAACTTTTTGGAATGCTGAATTACAAGAAGAAATGTTGTGGTAAAAAAACACATCACACAACAGCTACGACAACGCATTTAGACAATCAGCTTAATAGAAAATTGGTTTTGTATTTGGAAGATTTGGCAAATCCAAAGATAGAGCTTAATTTAGTCCCAAACCCGCTGTAGTAGCGGGATGTTATAGGGCGGTTGTATCGAAATCAAGCAAGTAGTTCAAGTTCAAGATAACGATTTTAAAAACAAAAACGTGAAGTTAAATTTTTTAGCAGAACAAAGCGTTGGATAATAACTAACCTGAAACAAACATATTGAAATCAATAGTATTTTTTTTATTTTTTTGTATCACTATAAGTGCACAAAACAAGCCAATTGGTAAATTTGAGCATAGATGGTTTTCAGATTATTGTGAAGATGGTTTAGGTTGTATTGGACAAATTTTCACTCTTCAATTAAATCAAGATAATAATTATGTTTTAGTCGAACATATTGAAAGCGATGGAATGGAAGAACCAAAAATAATTGCTGGATTATATACATATGATAAAAATATATTGACTTTACAAACACCAACTATTTGGGTATTTAAAGTAAATAGAAAAATGACAAAATTAAAAGCTATAGAAAAAACTAAAGCATACGGAAAAAAAGTTAGGCAAATCTATAAAAAAAAGCAAGTTGATTAAAACTTGATAACGGAAACGTGGAAAGTTTGCTTTTAAATTATAATTTCGACAAAAACAACCAGCCCATAACAGCTACAACGAATTTGGGCAAAAGGCTTAATGATAAGTTGGTTTTGTATTTGGAAGATTTGGCAGATCCGAATAATGGGCTTAATTTAATCCCAAACGGCTTATAGCGCGTGTACTTTACAAGAAACCTTTGGAAAACTGATGAGAAAATATCAAATACTTATAGCGACTATCCTTTTAGCGATTTCTGGAATTTTAATATTTAGCAACACTGCACGATATGAACTTACAAAAAGAATAAATATTATTTCTGCAGGAAGTTATGCGTTTTCTGAATCTTATGAATTTCCCTACTCAGAGGCGAGAGTAATAAAAGCTATCGAAAATTTCAAAGAGAAAAATCCGAAATATCAAGTCCCTGAAGTGTCAATTTTCTCAAACAATTCATTTAAACTTGAAGATTCCAAATCCGAAAATGGATTATAGTTCATCGCTTATTTTTATGATGCTGATTAAAATAGAATTTTTAATATTGCAATACGAGGAAATGAAACCAATACTACTTTAGAATTCGTGTCTATAAATAACGGTTTGAAAATTGGAAATTGGAAAGACATAAATCGTGATTTCTCTTATGATGAAAATGAACGACTAAAAAATAGATTTGAAGAATCGTGTTTAAATCCAATAAAAAAGTTGTTGAATAACAATTAAGGTTTCTGGTAACACTTGTTAAAAATGATTTGGGTTTTAGGCTTAATTTGAAATTGGTTTTGTATTTGGGATGATTTACTTCGTCTATTCGCTATCGCTCGAGTGGTTAATGCGAAAATAGAACTTAATGTAGTGCCAAACCCGCCTTAGTGCCAGAACGTAAGTTAGAATGCGACAGAAACTCACGAAATAAAAAAAACACAAAGTGAAGTAATCAACTTGACGAGTGTCAAGAAACAATCAATTCAAAACCCGAAGCGAATAAAACTAAATGAAATTATCCGAATATATAAAGAAGAGAAATGGCGTTCCAATCGGGCATCCTAAGTCGCTTCGTAATAATTTAGAAAGGTCGCTTGGTGCAAATAATTTTTCAACTTTTTGGAATTTCTGGAACCCAATTGTCGGCTATTATTTAGGAAAAAAAGTATTTCGACCGTTAAAAAAAATATTTCCAGCTGGATTTTCGTTAGTGTTAACATTTGTTTTCTGTGGACTCATTCACGATTTAGTAACGACTGTAATAAGAGGTGAAATTTCACTTTTCTTTGCCGTTTGGTTTCTTTTAATGGGGATTTGCGTTGTGATTTCAAAAGGAATTAACTACAACTTATCAAAATGGAAATGGATTTTTAGAGCTTTAATAAATCTATTAATAATTGGTATTTGTTTTTTTCTAACAAAAGGTCTCAATACAATATTCAATTTTCATTAAAACTCAAGATTATCTCCTTACATATTCCTCTTTATAAGGAATAAAATACATCTTAAAAAAAGTGCCTTAACGATCTCGTGTTATAAAGGATTCCAACATCAAAACCAACAATATTTTAAAAACAAATCCGCTTCAGGTCTACTAGTCTAGTCTTGAAGCGGATTTGTTTTTGAATTAGGATTTGGCTGATTGTATAGTTATTGGTAAACTGTATAGCACTCGTACGGGCTCGCCTTTTACTTTTCCAGGAATCCATTTTGGGCAAATGTTCATTACGCGTACTGCCTCGTCACCAGTGTCAAAACCAATATCACGAATGCTCTTTACATCGGTAATGCTGCCGTCTTTTTCGACAATAAAAGTGATGAAAACTTTTCCTTTTAAATCGGGTTGTTCAGGAGTTTTATAATTGTTACCTACGAATTTGTAAAATTCCATCATTCCACCAGGAAAATCTGGTTTTTCGCTTATTTCTGGAGAGTTATAGATGCCGTGTTCTCCTTTTTTTACAATCTTATTTTCAAGGCTAAACAGATCAATTTCCATAGTTGCGGGAGCACCTTTGCTTAATTTGGTTAAAAGTTCCTCGTTGGTTGGTAGTCTTTCTTCTTTTGATAAAATCGAAGGGATCGCCCTTTTTTCGGCAGGAGTTAAGTCGTTGTACTTTTTCTCGGCGGTAATTTTTCCCTTTTCATCTTTTACCTTAAAAGTAGTTTTATTGTAGTAGGTAGTAAACAAACTCCCCACTTTGTTAGGTTGCGCATTTTGTTGGGTACCTATTTGTTGCGCCACTACCTTGGTGCATAGTGAAAATAGTAACGCTGTTACCGCAGGCAAGAGCAAGGCTTGCTTGGCAATGGCTTTTCTTTTTGATGTGGTTTTAGTCATCATTAGTAATCGTTTTTTAGTTATTAAATAGTTCAAATTACTGGCCAAGTAAAAAGTTGGGTTCGCGTTTGCCTTTGAGAGCAACAAAGATTGGTAAAACGGAACATTGTTATAAGAGTGCACTACTTTCTCATCGGCGAGAAATTCGTGGTTGAGTTGAATGGCTTTTTTATAAAAAATGAAAACGGGGTTGAACCAAAAAACGGTTTTCAATACTTCAATAAACAAAATATCCAAAGTGTGTTTTTGAGTCACATGCGTAAGCTCGTGGGTGTACAATTCGGCTTCAACTTGACGGTTGTTGTATTCTGTTTCGTTGATGAAAATGGTATTCAAGAATGTGTGCGGTAGCGTTTTTTCGGGAACCAAAACCAATTGAGCATTTTGATATGCAATGGGAGTATTGGACTTCATTTTTTTTGAAATCTGCACCACATTACGCAGAAATCGAAACCCCAAAACAAACGTAACTATTCCATATATACCCCAAAGCGCTATGACAAAATAGTTCGTCTCTTCCACTGCAACGGCAGTTGTTTGTAGAATTTGGATATTTCCAGATGTAACAGTAGGTTGTGCAATTTCTTGAACAACTTCAATAGTTATAAACGGAATTACCAACGAAAAAACCAAAGCAAACAATAAGTAAAACCTATTGAAACGGTGCATTTTTTCTTTTTCTAGCAGCAAGTGATACACTCCTAAAAGCACCACAAGGCTGAGGGTCGATTTGATTAGAAAGTCGGTCATTTTTTCTTTTTTAGAATTTCGCTATCAATTATTTTCTTTAGTTCTTCCAGTTCCGTTTGTGACAAATTGGTTTCTTTGGTAAAGAAAGAAGCAAATTGTGATGCCGAATTGTTAAAAAAGTTACTAATCAATCCGTTAACGTGTTTCGAGAAATAGTCGGTTTTTTTGACCAAAGGATAATATTCTCTTGAGTTTCCATATTCGCGGTACGCAACAAATTGCTTGTCAATCATGCGTTTTAGCAAAGTGGCAACCGTTGTGGTAGCAGGTTTTGGCTCTGGATAAGCTTCTAGTAAATCTTTCATGAAGGCTTTTTTGAGTTGCCAAAGGTGTTCCATGAGTTGTTCTTCTGAGTTTGTTAATTGCATCGTATATTAATTTTGATTTCTGTCTGATAGTAATTCTCCTTTGTCGTAGGTTCTAATGGTGGTTAATTTTCCATTTTCGTCATAATACAGCCATGTGCCGCTGTAGTACCAGTGTGCATATTGACCAGTGGTATCTATTTTGGATATCCCTTTTGATTGTATTTGACCGTTTTGATGATAAATAACGGTTTTGCAAATAGCGCCTTTGTATTTTTCACGTTTTATAATTTTACCGTCAAGGTAATAGCGCCATTTTTTTACGGGATCACCTTTGCGATAGGTACCAATTGACTTGTATTTGGCGCTGTCTTGTGTGTAATGCTCTACCCAACGACCTTCGCGCAATTTGTTTTTGGTTTGATTGGTTTTGCAACTTACAACAGCAAGTGCAACAACTAATAAAATATAAATATGTCGCATGGTTTACGTTTTTGTTCTACAAGTTAAAACATTGCTCTACAAATGTAGAGTAAAATTTGAAATAAACAAATGTTTTGTAAAAAATTTGTTGTTCAGGTATTTAGGTTGTCAATTGGACTAGAAGTCCTTTCTGTCGTAGCTATTGATTTTATTAGGTTTAGGATTAAATACCAACTATCAAAAGATACGTAAGAATTTTTGTTTACATTTGAAAAGAACAAAACGAAGCTGACTTTTCATAATGAAGCTAGATTTAAGTTCAGTTACTAAGGTTAGTTTCGTAGAATAAAAGTTTCCGGATAATTTAAGTTAAACAAAAAAAATACGCTTATAGAATTGATTTCATTTGTGTACCAAATCCTCCGAAGTAGATTTGGAATTGAAAGGATGGTAGAATATGACCGCAATGCCGAAAAAGTGCAGTAATAAATAGTAAGAATAATATATGACAACACTATACATCAATTGGGATTTTGATTCCGAAATAATAAATATTTTTGGTTTCCCCTTAAAATATTATGGGCTTTTATTTGCCAGTGGCTTACTTTTAAGCATGTACATTCTTAAAGTAATTTACAGAAGAGAAAACTTAACAGATAGCGCTCATGAAGCATTGTTTCTATATGGAATTATAGGAATTTTTGCTGGAGCAAGATTGGGACATTGTTTGTTTTATGATTTTGACTATTATTCAAAAAACGTATTAGAAATTTTTTTACCCATTCAAAAAACGATAAACGGAGGATATAAATTTAGTGGTTATGCAGGTTTAGCCAGTCATGGTGGAACGGTTGGGTTGATTGTTTCACTTTTTTTATATTCAAAAAAATATGAAATAAAATACCTGAAAATACTAGATTTGATTGCTATTGTTGCGCCATTGGGAGCTGCATTTATAAGACTTGCCAACTTAATGAACTCAGAAATGATAGGCAATCCCACAACCTTGCCTTGGGCTTTTATTTTTAGTAGGATTGATAGTGTTCCTAGACATCCATCCCAACTTTATGAAGCCATTGCGTATCTGCTCATTTTCGGGATTATTTTTGCTATTTACAAAACGAAAAACATCACGCTAGGAAATGGATTTTTGTTTGGTCTGGCAATAACTTTAATTTTTACGATGCGCATTTTAATTGAGTTTGTCAAAATCAATCAAGTAGAATTTGAAGAGGGAATGCTATTGAATATGGGTCAATTGTTGAGCCTGCCTTTTATAGCAATTGGGATCTATTTTATGGGAAAGAATGTAACAAGAAAGCGTTCTTTGTAAAAATACTAAGCAGCGAAGGTTGCAGCTACGGTGTTTTGAATTGACCTAATGGATAGCTTGTTTCAGATTTGTAAAATAAGGATGAATCAAAACGTTAGATTTCAATAAATTGTACAATATCAAAACAAGGAATTTAAATCTAGCGACGAACCTAAATCATGACTTTTTTAAAAGCTACTGTTGATTTCATAGTGTTATTGATTTAACTCGAAAGGTGCAGAGATACGTAAGAATTTTTATTTATATTTGAAAAGAACAAAACGAAAAAGATTTTTTATAAGCTAACTAGGTGTGGGTTTAGCATTAGGAACCTACAGTATTAAATAAACTACGAAAATATGCCTATTTACAACATATCAACAGAAGGTATAGCAAAAGTTCCGCAAACTAATTTTCAGACAAATGGAATACTTGAAAGGAATCATTTACAGAGATTTTTAAGGGATAAAATTGATATAATTTCAGAAGATACCTTAATTATTTCAGAAGAGTTTTCGGATTGGGATGATAGCAGAAAAAGAATCGATTTACTTGGTATTGACAAAAAAGCTAATCTTGTAGTTATTGAGCTTAAAAGAACAGATACAGGGGACCATATGGAACTTCAAGCACTTCGTTATGCATCAATGGTTTCTACTATGAATTTTGAAAAATGCATTTTAATTTATCAAAACTATATTGACAATAGAGGCTTAGGGATTGATGCCAAAGAGGACTTACTTAACTTTTTAAGTTGGGAAAGCCCATTAGAAGAAGACTTTGCTTCTAACATAAAAATTGTTTTAGCTTCTGCTGACTTTTCAAAAGAGCTGACAACTTCTGTAATGTGGTTATTGAGCAAAGGAATTGACATCACTTGCGTTAAACTATCACCATATAACTTCAATGGAGAAGTTTTGCTTGACATCAATCAAATAATACCATTGCCAGAAGCAGAAAGTTATCTAATAAAAATAAAAGAAAAGACTATAGAAAGACAAATTGCATTGGAATCAACAAGAGATAGAACTAAATATTTTTTTAATGACAAACTTCTTGGAAAAGGTCGTTTAGTTTTTGAAGTTGTAAAGCAATTTATAGAAAATAATGAACATCTAACTTTTGAAGAAATTCAAGATAAATTCCCATCAAATTTACAAGGCTCAACGGGCGTATTAAACACTTTGAATTTTGTAAACCACAAATATAATGATAGTAAAAAGAAAAGACATTTTATTGACAAAAATGATATTTTAACAAGTGCAGATGGAATAGAGTTTCTAGTCTCAACTGAATGGGGAATTGGTAACATTAATAATTTCGTCAATTTTGCCAGAAGTATAAATTTTGATATTAAAGAGAAGTGATTTTGCTTAATTCAGTCTACGCACATTTTTTTCGATTGAATTGGAACTAGGTGATATAAGGAAATAATTTTGTACTTATAAATAATTGCTTTTATATACTATGCTATCAACTGTTGAAAGAGAATATTTAAACCACAGATAAGAAAATCTAGAAATGATTAAACTTTTTGAAATTACGTCTGAATTTATTGAAGGACCATCATCTAATAATGAAAACGTTTTCAATTATTATCATAAAAGTAATCGCAGTGATATTAAAATCATTCGTGCTATTTTGGAAGATTGGTTTTCAAAATATCCTGAAATTGAAAAAAAAGAGCTAAAGATTCGTTTTAAAAAGGATTTTGATTCTGCTTTTTTTGAACTATTCTTATATGAACTTTTTAATAAATTAGGATATGAAATAGTAATACATCCTGAATTAAAAGACTCTAATAAAAGGCCTGATTTTCTAATAATGAAAGATGGTAATCAAACATATGTTGAAGCAAAAGTATGCTTTGGTAAAACTGAAGCCGAAATGGCATTTGAAAACCTTCAAAATGAATTTTATGACCAGTTAAGTAGAGTTAAAATTAAAGGATTTCTTCTTGCAATTGAGGAACTAAATTTTATTGGTAAAAAACAGCCTCGCGTTAAAGAATTACTTGCAAAAATTGAATATGAAGTTGGTAAACTTGATCCAGTTCAAATCACTGCAAATATCCAAGAGTTTGGATTTGAAGGATCTCCTATAATTAAATTTCAAAATAAAGACTTTAGTATTGTTGTGAAACCAATGCCATTAATCGAATCCGAAAAGAACACAGTCAGCGAAAATCCAATTGGAATGTTTCCGTTTGAAAGTTTTTGGGGAGGAGGTGAGGTATCACTCCGTCAATCAATTTTGAAAAAATCAAAGCGATATGGGAAATTTGATGTTCCATATTTGATTTGCATAAATGCATTAGACAAAAAAACTGCAGGAAAACCTGATATTGAAAATTTAATTTGGGGTTCATTACAGTACACTTATTCAACTAATCCGAAAGGAAGAGATGAAAAGCTGACTAGAAAAAGAGATGGAATATTTTATAATTCAGGAAAAGCACAACTGAAAAATGTTAGTGGAATTTTTATTACAAAAATATTTCCATCAAATATTCCAAATGCAAAATATTGGTTACACAAAAATCCATTTGCAAATAATGATTTTAATTTTGAAGACGTCGATTTAGTTTATAGTTTTGTCGTAGAGGACCAAATTATTTGTGTAGAAGGTTCAAATCTAGATAGAATTTTTAACATTAATAAAGATTGGTTAAGTGAATAAAGTATTGCTAAAATATTATTGTAACAAGTTTAAGACCATCGTGTCTATTCAAAAAAAACTATCAACGAGTACTATTTTGCGTTAAGGATGGAAGTGGAAATCCTTTTTAGGCGCCTTTTTTTGGCGGTTAAAAAGATTGAGAACGCACAGCCTGACCTTGTTGCTTGATGAATGGTGTTTTTCAAGAAGGATTTTATGCAACAAGGGAACGCCCAAAAAAAATCCGCCCTGTGAAGAGCGGATGATGTGGGTTTTGACAGCATTTATTTTGACAATTCTACAAAATACTTGTAAAACAACGGAATGGTTTCGATTCCTTTGAGGTAATTGAAGATCCCGAAGTGTTCGTTTGGCGAGTGAATGGCATCGCTGTCGAGACCAAATCCCATGAGGATGGTTTTTGATTTCAGTTCTTTTTCGAACAAAGCTACAATAGGGATGCTGCCTCCGGAACGCACGGGAATGGCTGGTACGCCAAAGGTTTCGGTATAGGCCATGTTTGCGGCTTTGTAGCCAATGCTGTCTATTGGGGTTACGTAGCCTTGCCCGCCATGATGCGGTTTTACTAAAACGGTTACGCCTGCAGGGGCAATGCTGTTGAAATGTTTGGTGAATAATTCCGTGATTTCTTCCCAGTCTTGATTAGGGACTAAACGCATGGAGATTTTGGCGTATGCTTTACTGGCAATTACCGTTTTGGCTCCTTCGCCGGTGTAGCCGCCCCAAATTCCGTTTACATCTAGCGTAGGTCGGATTGAGTTTCTTTCGTTTGTTACATAGCCTTTTTCGCCGTACACATCGTTGAGTTGCAAGGCGTTTTTGTATTTTTCTAAGCTGAAGGGCGCTTTGGCCATTTCGGCTCTTTCTTCAAGAGATAATTCTTCAACATTGTCATAAAAACCTGGAATGGTGATGTGGTTGTTCTCGTCGTGTAAAGACGCGATCATTTTAGCCAATACGTTGATTGGGTTCGCCACGGCGCCACCGTACAAGCCTGAATGCAAGTCGCGGTTAGGACCTGTAACTTCTACTTCTACATAACTCAAACCACGCAAACCAGTTGTGATAGATGGTTGCTGATTAGAGATCATTCCTGTATCTGAAATTAAAATGACATCGTTTTTAAGTTTTTCTTGATTGCGTTCTACAAACCAGCTCAAACTTTTAGAACCAATTTCTTCTTCGCCTTCAATCATGAACTTGACGTTGCAAGGCAAAGTATTTGATTGTACCATGTACTCCAGCGCTTTTACGTGCATGTACATTTGGCCTTTGTCATCACAGGCTCCACGGGCAAAAATGGCGCCTTCGGGATGAATATCGGTTTTTTTAATTACGGGTTCAAATGGGGGAGACGTCCACAACTCCATTGGGTCTGGCGGCTGCACATCATAGTGTCCGTAGACTAAAACGGTAGGTAAATTAGGGTCGATTATTTTCTCGCCATACACGATTGGGTAGCCTGGTGTGTCGCAAATTTCGACAAAATCACAGCCGGCTTTCTTTAAACTGGCTTTTACGGCATCGGCAGTTTCAAAAACATCGTGCGAATAGGCAGTATCAGCACTTACGGACGGAATTTTTAATAATTCGATTAACTCATTGATAAAGCGTTCTTTGTGTTCTTGAACGTATGCTTTTATGTTTTCCATTAGTTGAATGTTGTTTATATTTTCAAAAGTACAAAAAAGAGTATGAATATTTTTTATCAAAATTGTTTTGAATATTCGAAGTTAAGTGTATCTTTGCACCCACAATAAGCCGCGGATATGGTGAAATTGGTAGACATGCCAGACTTAGGATCTGGTGCCGCAAGGCGTGTAGGTTCGAGTCCTATTATCCGCACAAAAGTCCAAACGAAAGTTTGGGCTTTTTTTATGCTTTTGATTCTATTTTATTCAAACCATAAAAAAAGCTTCTCGTGGTGAGAAGCTTTTTGTAATATGACTGTTTTTATTTTCCTTCAACCCACTCATTAATTTTTTGTTCCAATAAAGCCAGTGGCATCACACCTGATTCCAATACTTTTTCATGGAATTTTTTAATGTCAAATTTAGTACCCATTTTAGTTTCGGCTTTTTTGCGAAGCTCCATTATTTTCAATTGTCCAATTTTATACGACAATGCTTGTCCTGGAATAGCCATGTAGCGCTCTATTTCTGGAATGATACTCGCTTCACTTTCAGCTTCGTTTGCTAAGGAATATTTAATGGCTTGTTCTCTCGTCCAGCCTTTTGCGTGTAATCCAGTGTCCACTACCAAGCGAACCGCTCGGTGCATTTCGTTACCCAACATGCCAAAATATTGATACGGATCTTGGTACAAACCTAGCTCTTTACCTAAACTTTCGGTGTACAAAGCCCAGCCTTCACCATAAGCACCAAACCAATTGAATTTTCTAAAATCAGGAAGACTTTTGTTTTCTTGCTGTAATGAAATTTGAAAGTGATGTCCCGGAATGGCTTCGTGCAAAAACAAATCTTCGTCGCCATACATATTGTATTCTTTTACATTCGGAATCGGAACATAAAAAATCCCCGGACGCGTTCCATCAGCCGTTCCTTGATTGTATTCGGCGCTAGCGGTTTGCTCTCTAAAAGCTTCGGTGCGTCTTACCTCAAATTTTGTTTTTGGCTGTAAAGCAAATAGTTTATCAACATTAGGTTTAATGCGGGTGTAAATACTGTTAAAGTTAGCAATTACCTCTTCTGGTTTGGTAAAAGGTTTTAACTCTTTTTTGTTTCGTACTTCTTCAAAAAATTCAATCAAAGTACCTTTGAAACCTACTTGTGCTTTTACTTTTTCCATTTCGGCAGTCAGTCGCGCCACTTCTTTCAATCCCAGCTCATGAATTTCCTCTGGAGTTTTATTGGTGGTAGTCCATTGTTTTACATAAGCCGCATATAGTTTTTTTCCAAAAGGTAAACTGCCTATCCCGCTCGTTGCTCTTGATGCTGGCAGGTATTCTTTTTTCAGAAAATCAGCCATTTTCTTGTACTGCGGAATCAATTTAGTGGTGATTGTAGCCGTATATTTTGCCGTTAAGTCTTTCTTGATGCTTTCAGGAAACGATGCTGGCATTAATTTTATCGAAGAATAAAATAAATTGTCTTCGATATTTGGAGTTTCCAGCGACGCAAACTGCGGAATCAATTTTACGGTTAGCGCTTTTGGTAAAACCACTCCTTTGTCTAATCCTTTTTTCATGTACACCATCGCCGAATCAATCCAAACGGCATATTTGTCCATTCGTTTTAAAAAGTTGGTGTAATCTTGTTCTGTTTTAAAAGGCTGTGCACCGGTTCCACCTGCAAACTGACCCATAGTCAAGTGTGTTCCCCAAAATTGATGTACCGGAATTAAATTAGTTGGCTGTTTTAGCACTTCTTTTCCAACTTCTAATTCCCATTTGATGATTTCGTAACTGTTTTTTTCTTCTTCAGATAAATCGGCTACGGCAACATTTTGTAACTCTGATTGGTATTTATCAAAAAAAGCTTGTTGCGTTTTTCTGTAACTATCGGTCATTTCAAATTGCAGCTGATCGTTGTACTGGTTTTGACCACTTTGGGTTGCACCCAATGGATCTAGCGCATTCTTATCGTCAAAATAGCTTTTTGTTAAGCTAGTAAAATCTTGCTTTTTATCTTCAGATTTACAGTTTACCAATAGCAGAGTAGTTGTTACTGTAAAAAGTAGAACGGTTATTTTTTTCATAATTTAGGTTTGTAATTTAAATAGCTAATGTATTGATTTTATTTCAATACTTAAATTAAGATCTCGAAATCCTTTAAGTAAGCTAGCTCTTCTTTATCATAAAATTTAGTTAAGTCCAAGCTGAGATTGGTGTATGAACAGGATTTAGGTTAAATTTACTTTACTAATCAATAAATTAAAATGAGAAAAAAATCCCTTTTCCTGATGCTGGTCATCGGAAATATGCTCACCATTCAAGCACAAGAAAAACAAGAAAACACCACTATGAATCCATTTTTTCAGGCTTATAACACGCCTTTCAATGTTCCGCCGTTTGACAAAATCAAGAACGAGCATTTTAAACCTGCTATTTTAGAAGGAATTGCGAAACATCAAGCTGAAATTGATGCTATTGCAAATAATACGCAACCTGCTACTTTTGACAATACCATTCTAGCAATGGAAAACGCTGGCGAATTATTATCGAATGTGAATACGGTTTTTTCTAATTTGAACTCTGCGAATACCAACAAGGAGATTCAAAATATCGCCAAAGAAACAGCTCCCAATCTATCGGCGCACCGTGATAACATTTACTTGAACGAAAAATTATTTGCTAGAGTAAAGTCGCTTTGGAACCAAAAAGAAAGTTTGGGTTTGAATTTAGAGCAAGCTAAAATTTTAGACAATGCCTATAAAGATTTTGTTAGAAGTGGCGCTAATTTGTCTAATGCTGATAAGGAAATACTACGCAAAATCAACGGTGATTTGTCCTTGACAAGCTTAAAATACGGTCAAAACATTTTGGCGCAGACCAATAGTTATGAATTGGTTATTGATTCTAAGAAAGATCTAGCTGGAGTGCCTCAAGGACTTATTGATGCCGCCGCAGCAGATGCGAAAGCAAAAGGCAAAGAAGGCAAATGGGTTTTTACACTTTCTAATTCTAGTGTGATGCCATTTTTACAATACAGTTCAAATAGAGAATTGCGCCAACAAATTTGGAATGCCTACCAAACTAGAGCCAACCATGACGATGCTTTTGATAATAAAGCAAATGCGGTTGCGCTAGCTAATTTACGTGGGCAAAAAGCACGTTTGTTAGGGTATAAATCACACTCTGATTATGTTTTGGAGGAATCAATGGCTAAGACACCTAAAAATGTGAACAAGCTCTTGAATGATTTGTGGAAACCAGCTCTTGAAATTGCCAAAACAGAAGCCTCTGATATTCAAAAAATGATGGTGAAGGATGGCATTAAAGGTGCGGTTCAACCATACGACTGGCGTTATTACACCGAAAAAATTAGAAAAGAACGTTTTGATCTTGACGAAGAAGAATTGAAACCTTATTTCAGTTTGGATAATGTGCGCAAAGGTGTTTTTCAAGTAACCGAAAAGTTATATGGAATTCAGTTTAAAGCCTTAACAGATGTACCAAAGTACCATGAAGATGTAACGGTTTGGGAAGTTTTAGAAAAAGACGGAACGCATTTAGGTGTTTTGTACATGGATTTTCACCCGCGTGAGTCCAAACGTGGTGGCGCTTGGATGACATCCTACCGCAGCCAAAAAACGGTGGATGGCACGCGCGTTGCTCCCGTAGTTTCTATCGTTTGTAATTTTACAAAACCCTCAGCAACTAAGCCAGCATTGTTAACTTTTGATGAGGTGACCACTTTCTTTCATGAATTCGGACATTCATTACACGGTTTATTGTCTAATGTAACGTACCGAAGTCTTGCAGGAACTAGTGTTCCAAGAGATTTTGTTGAACTTCCATCGCAAATCATGGAGAACTGGGCAGCAGAGCCTGAGGTTTTGAAAATGTATGCTAAACACTATCAAACTGGAGCAGTAATACCAGAAACGCTAGTAAATAAACTAAAAAAAGCAGTAACTTTTGACCAAGGTTTTACAACGACAGAATACCTAGCAGCTTCGCTATTGGATTTAGAATACCACTCGCAAACCAAAGATATTACTGTTGATGCCAACGCTTTCGAAAAAGCAGCCATGACAAAAATTGGTTTAATTCCATCAATTATTCCTAGATACCGCAGTACGTATTTTAGTCATATATTCTCAGGAGGTTATTCTTCTGGGTACTATAGCTATATTTGGTCAGGTGTTTTAGATACTGATGCTTTTGAAGCTTTTAAAACAACAACTCTTTTTAATCCAGAGAAAGCTAAATTATTCCGTGAAAATGTGTTAGAAAAAGGAGGAACTGAGGATCCAATGGTTTTATACAAACGTTTCCGTGGCGCTGAGCCTAGCATTGAACCACTTTTAAGAAAACGTGGTCTGGACAAAAAACAAGAGCCAGTAAAGAAATTAAAAGGCTAGTTCTAGTTATTGCATACAAGAAAGCCCTAGAACAGCACTTTGCTGTTGTAGGGCTTTTTTTTAATATCAAAAAAAGCTTATCCGTGGTATACGCGAGAAGCTATTATTTTATCGTCTTTAATTTCAAGGACCTCTGCAACTAGCAAATCTTCTTCGCCTACAACGGTACGGGTATATTCCATAAAAACACGGTCGCCATTTGCAGTAAGTGATTTTACTTTGTAATTCAAACTCGGTAATCGTTCAAAGGCATCTTGCCACCAAGCTCTCAAAGCTTCTTTACCCGTCACAAAGCCGTCACTTTCGGGTTTGTACATTTTTAATTTTGGACTATAATGTATGGCTTCATCATCATACAGAGATAGTAATTTTTCTAATTCTTTAGCATTGAAAGTTTCAAACCATTTAAAAGCAATAGATTGTAATTTTTCTGGAGTCATACGTGTTTGTTAGTGTATAAAAAAATCCCTTTTCGAAAAAAACCGAAAGGGATTAAAATGAAATTTTGAAAAGCGTTTATACGTTTTTCAAATTGATAATTTCTTGTTCAGTAAGCAACCTCCAGTTTCCTCTTGGTAAATTCTTTTTGGTTAAACCAGCAAAAGCAACTCTGTCGATTCGCAATACATCATAGTCAAAATGCTCAAAAATAGAACGAACTACTTTCACATTTGAAGAACGTAATTGCAATCCAATTTCACTTTTTGCTTCGCCATCAATATAACTTACGTCTTCTACAAAAACACGGTGACCGTCTAGCGTTAATCCTTTTTGGATTTTTTCTAAATCTTCAAATTTTAGATTTTTGTCTAATGAAACTTGGTAAATCTTAGATGATTTTTGACTTGGTAACGTAAATTTACGAATCATATCTGTATCATTGGTGAACAACAACAAACCAGTTGTATTTTTGTCCATTCTCCCAACCGCACCAATTTTTGCAGTAGTAGAACCTTTAACCAGTTCCAAAACGTTACGGTATTCCTGACCTTCGTCCATGGCTGTCGTAAAGTTTTTAGGTTTGTTCAACAAGATGTATACTTTTTTCTCCGGAGTCAATGTAGATCCATCAAAATTAACAACATCACCAGGTTTTACCATGTATCCCATTTCGGTTACAGGAATTCCATTTACTTTTACCGTCCCAGATTGTATGTAAATATCGGCATCACGACGTGAGCACGCACCAGAATTGGCAATATATTTATTCAAACGAATTTCGTCTTTTACTTTCGGTCTCTTTGGTGCTTGATTTGGTTTTTTCTCTACTTTGTCAGTAGCAATATCGGCAACTTTAGTAGTAACTTTAACTTTTTTCGGCCCTTGAGCGCGCTTCTGCATGGCAGGTTTTGGCTTATTCGAACTTGGTCTTGAGCTGTTTGCTCTTGGACCACTTTTCTTATTATTGCCTTCCTTGTTATTCATAATATTCCAATAATTTATGCAAAGATACTATTTATATACTTGACAATCAATAACCACCAATTATAAAAACGCTAACTGGCTAGTTAGTAAGCTAATTAATATATTTAAGTATCGTTTTTTTTGGAGCTAATTCCCGCTATCCGTTGCAATCTTTTCTTTTTTAAAGGAAAAAAGAAAAGGATTTTCACTGCTATCGGGGCTATATCTATGCAGGTATTTAGGAGTCTTTCAGAGTATTTTTGCAACCCTTTTATATGCTAAAACTAGAATGAATTTAAACCGTCATCAATAATTTTTTACCATGCCATAGTACACTCGGATTAATGAGCACAATACAAAAAACACCTGCAACAATAAGAAATTTCAAGACGTTGTGAAGCAATAAAAATTGAGATTTAGCATTGGATTTCCACAAGTAAAGCAAGAAAAAAATCAAAACAATCAGGCTGGAGTAAAAGTAAATATCCATGTACCCCACATCATAAATAGCAATCAAAAGATATACAGGTACTATAGTGAGTAGTGTTAGTAAAGTAATGACTTTTTTAGATTGCGATTCGCCATACACCACAGGAATAGTCTGGTAACTATTGATTAAATCGCCTTTTAAGTTCTCTAAATCTTTGATCATTTCTCGTATGAGCAGTAATAAAAATAAAAAAGATGCATGGGCAAAAATAACACCAAGTTGTTGTTTGTAATTTTCAATTTCTTCAAATGGAATCCGAGTATAAAAATACAGGAGAATCGCAAAAAAAGGCATTACAGCTAGTAACGAAGCGGTAAGATTTCCTATTATAGGATGTTTTTTTATTTTATGGGAATAAAACCAAATGAAAAAGATGTATGCTGAAAAGAACAAAAATACACGCCAAGATACAAACAACGCCATCAAAGCTACGATAAAGTTTAGTGTAAAATAGACTTGTAATTTGGTTTTTTGACTCACCAAACGATCCAACATCGATTTAGTAGGTCTGTTGATTAAATCCTTTTGACTGTCGTAAAAATTATTGATGATGTAACCCGAAGCAATCGTAAGTGACGAGGCAAAAACCAGTATAAAAAGATTGAAATTTAGAACAATGTCAAGTGCTCTTTTTTCTGGTGCCAATATAAAAATCGCCGAAAGGTATTGTGCGATAATAATGACAGGTATGTTATATCCTCGCACAACAGAGAACAAACTTGCAATTTTCATTATTAGAAGTTTGTCTTGTCTGCTTAACATTTTAAATTGGTTAAAGAGTATTTGAGTACCTGGTACAAATGTGTGTATTAAGAAACTCCCTGATGAATGAGTCAGGGAGTTTGTGTTTTTTAAAACTGATAAACTACTTCTAGTTTGTAATCTTTAAGAGAAGCTTTGGCTCTTTCTAAGTCTTCGGTAAAACCAAGAATGTAACCACCTCCACCAGATCCGCAAAGTTTCAGGTAATAGTCATTACTGTCAATACCTTGCTGCCAAATACTATGAAATTGCTCCGGAATCATCGGTTTGAAGTTGTTCAAAACTACTTTTGAAAGTTTCTTGGTGTTCATGAAAAGTGATTTCATGTCTCCGCCAAGGAAATTCTCAACACAAGCATCGGTGTATTTCACAAATTGATTTTTCAACATCGCTCTAAAACCTTTGTCTTTCAAGCTTTCCATGAAAATATTAACCATCGGAGCTGTTTCGCCTACAATACCTGAATCTAACAAAAATACAGCACCTTTGCCATCAAAACTTTGAGTAGGAATTCCTGTTGCTTCGATATTATCTTTTGAATTAATCAAAATTGGAATACTCAAATAACTATTTAAAGGGTCTAAACCAGAACTTTTCCCGTGGAAAAAACTCTCCATTTGAGAAAAGATATTTTTTAACTGCAATAATTTTTCACGCGTTAGATTTTCTAAAACCGTGATTTTATGGTGCGCATATTTATCGTAAATAGCCGCTACTAGAGCGCCACTACTTCCTACACCATATCCTTGTGGAATGCTAGAGTCAAAATACATTCCCGTATTAACATCTTCTTTTAACAAGTCAAGGTCAAAAGTAACCAGTTCCGGTTGCTCCGTTTGCAAGGTTTCTAAATAAACAACAAATCGTTTTAAATGACCGTTTGATTTGATAGCCTCATCAGATGGATTTTCATCTCTTTTTAAAGCGCCGTTGTAAAAGTTATAAGGAATAGAAAGCCCTTTTGAATCACGAATGATTCCGTATTCTCCAAAGAGTAATATTTTTGAATAAAATAATGGTCCTTTCATATGTATTTTTAAATTAACAATTTGGGGTTGGTAATTATAACGTATTTATTTTTTATAAATCCAATTGATCGCCTCGATTGTCTTCTTGGATTTTAATTTCAATTTGTTCTTGCTCTTCAGGTGATAATTCCGTCCAAACAGTTTGTTGTTTTTCAAAAACGTTTCTGACCGCTACTAATAAAGATGCATCAGTAGTTGCGAGTAACATTTTGATCAATTCTATTTTTTCTGATTGAATATCCATCAACTTCTTTTTTTAAGAATGTTTAAAGATACACAAAAAAAGATTAAACAAGCGCTGCTCCGTTTCCTATTTGATCACAAATGTACTGCCCATTTTGACAATAGCCAACTAATTCGTCCTTAATAAATTGTAAAACTTTTTCGTTAACGTTTTCGGGATACAAAACGTGTACATTGGCACCTGCATCTAGCGTGAAACAAACAGGTATTTTGGTCTCATTCCTGAATTTCCAAATGGCATTAATGATTTGTAATGTGTTTGGTTTCATCAAGATAAAATACGGCATAGAGGTCATCATCATAGCATGCAACGTCAAGGCTTCGCTTTCTACAATTTTGATAAACGCGTCTAAATCGCCACTTTCAAAAATAGTAATCAGTGCATCTAAATTTTCATGCGCTTGTGCAAAGCGCCTTTCGGCAAAAGGATGGTCGTGCATCAAGTCATGACCAACGGTACTCGAGACTTGTTTTTCGCCTTTGTCAACTAGTAAAATTGTATCTTGAAAATTTTTAAAATTAGGATGAATCGCATGCGGAAATTCCACTCCAAATAAGTCTGAACTTCCAGGAATGTTCGCCTGATTTCCCCAAACCACGACTTGTCCTTTTACACTTCGGCAAGCACTTCCGGAACCCAAACGGGCAAGTAAAGACGCTTTTTGATAGAAATAATCTTCAGACATGGCTGGGTTTAACGCTTTTTCTAAACTCATCAAGTTCATGGCCAAAGCAGCCATTCCTGATGCTGATGACGCAATTCCGGAACTGTGCGGAAACGTGTTTTCGGTATCAATCGTAAAATGATAGTCTTTTAAAAACAGCAAATAGATTTCTATTCGCTCTAAAAACTTTTGAATTTTCGGTTTGAAATCTTCTTTAGGCTGCCCTTCAAAAAGCAAATCAAAAGAGAAAGAACCGTCGTTTTCTTTTTTGGCGAAAGCCAATTTTGTAATCGTTTTGCAATTATTCAACGTAAAACTCACCGATGGATTAGCTGGAATTTGATTTTCTTTTTTTCCCCAGTATTTTACAAGTGCAATATTACTGGGCGCGCTCCATTGAAAATTTCCGCTTTCAACAGTGTTTGTGTATGATGATGGAATAAAATCGTTTGCTGCAATCATAAAATGAAAAATTTACGCAAAGATACTTTTTTAGTGCATTTGTTTCTTGGTTTATCACACAATTAGTTGCAAAGTTTTCAGTATTTTTGGATGCTAAAACAAAAGTCTCATGAATAAATTCTTAAAAATAATTATTGCGGTGGTAGCCTGTCTTGCCATTGGATATACATCAGGAATGGTTACCCGCTCCGCCATTACAACTTGGTACCCTACCTTGATAAAACCTAGTTTTAATCCACCCAATTGGATTTTCGCACCTGTTTGGAGCAGCTTGTATGCTATGATGGGTGTAGCAGCAGGATTGGTTTGGAACGAAATTAAAAGCAATGAAGTGGTCGTTAAAAAAGCTTTAGTTTTCTTTTTGATACAACTGGGACTAAATGCGTTGTGGTCGTACTTGTTTTTTGGTTTGCATAACCCAATGCTCGCAGGATTAGAAATAATTGTGCTGTGGTTGATGATTTATGAAACTTATGTTCAGTTTGCAAAAATTAATAAAACCGCTGGGTATTTGTTTATTCCTTATGTGGCATGGGTGAGTTTTGCTGCGGTTTTGAACGGAAGTATTTGGTGGTTGAATAGATAATTAACAGTTTTCAGTCTCAGTTAGCAGTCTGTTTAATAACTAAAAGTTTATTTTTTGAAGTGCAATATTTTGCTACTTAGGAACTCCTGTAGCGAAAGTACATTTTGTTGCGCAGCAATTATTTTTGATTTGGGGTCTTTGTTGCAAAAGTCTAGAAAGGCGGCAATTTCTTCTTGACGAAGTTGCAAAGTATCAGTATAAAATTCAGTTTCGATTTGTGTTTTTGCTGCCTCTGTAAACGGTAATATTGGACTTTTTTGATGATTGTTGTTGTCCTTCTTTTTGAATAAACCTCCTATCATTTTACGAATACGAATAAAATCCATGCCGTTTTCAATGGTACCAGTGTAAACGGCGGGGTTTTTCAGTGATGATGCATTTTTTTCGAGAGCGTATTTATCTAGTTTAGCTTGTTCCCATTTTGCATCTTTACTTAATTTTATGGATGTCATATTTTGAACTATTACTTCTTTAAGTTCTTCGACTTTTGGGGATAATGAGATTTTAATATCACCTTGGTTTAATACGGCTATTGAAATTTTCATTTCTTTTATTTCATGATTTTTAGCAACAAAAACCAATTGGTCGTTTAAATTAATACCAATGGTAAACTTTCCCTCAGTATCGGTCAAACTAACGGTTTTTGCGGTTGCATTGATAACTTCTACCTTGGTTGCTAAGGTTTTATCAAAAACTACTTGCCCTTGAAGGCGTTCTGAAACTTGTGAAAAACCACTTTGACAGAGCACAAAAAGAAGTATAGCGAGTAATTTTGATTTCATAGGGATCTGATAATAGGAGCGTAAAGTTATCAGAATCGTCTTAAATAAAACTTAGTGAAGTTTTAAACTCTTGTTAATTAAAATTAAATGGAGTTCGCCACAATAAACCCACTTGTCCACGCATTTTGAAAATTGAAACCTCCAGTGATGGCATCGATATTCACAATTTCTCCCGCAAAATAGAGATTTTGATGCAATTTGCTTTCCATCGTTTTGAAGTTGATTTCTTTTAAATCAATTCCGCCAGCTGTTACAAATTCTTCCTTAAACGTACTTTTTCCGTTAACTTGAAATATTCCTTTTGTCAATTGATTCGCTAGATTTTGTAATTGCGTTTTCGACAAATCGGCCCATTTTGTTTCAGTTTCAATTCCGGAGGCAAGTACCAAACTTTCCCATAATCTGTTGGTTAGTTCGAAAGGTGATTTTTTGGAAACTGATTTTTTAGCGTGTTCTTGTTTTAAGTCTTTTAGCTTTTTCTCAACATCGGCTGTTTCTTCATCATTCAACCAATTTACGAAAATGGTAAATTGATAATTTTTGTCATGCAAAATGCGTGCTCCCCAAGCGGAGAGTTTCAAAATTGCTGGGCCGCTCATGCCCCAATGCGTAATTAATAAAGGTCCAGTTGATTTGAGTTTGGTGTCTTTTACGGTTACGGTTACATTTGCGGCAACGCCAGGTAATTCTTTTATTCTGGAATCTTTAATGTTGAAAGTGAATAGAGAAGGAACTGGGCTGACAACGGCGTGACCAAAATTTTGTAGCATTTCCCAAACTTTCGGATTACTTCCTGTGGCTAAAATTAGCTTTTCAGAAAGATAATTCTCGGTTTGTGTTTCGATCTTCCAAACGTTTTCTCCCGAAACTTCGGGATTGAAAATAGATTGTACACTTTGTCCTGTAAGTACTGCGATTCCGAGTTTTTGTGTGGCTTTCAAAAAACAATCAATAATGGTTTGTGAGGAATTCGAAACGGGGAACATACGTCCGTCTGCTTCAATTTTAAGTTCTACGCCATGTTTTTCGAACCATTCAATCGTATCGCCTGAACAAAACTGATGAAAAGGACCACGCAATTCTTTTTCGCCACGAGGGTAAAATTTTACCAATTCATTTGGTTCAAAGCAAGCGTGCGTTACATTGCAACGTCCACCACCGGAAATTCGAACTTTTTGCAACACTTCTGCACCGCGTTCTAAAATTGCGACTTTAAGTTTTGGATTTTTCTCTACGATATTAATCGCTGTAAAAAAACCTGCTGCGCCTCCGCCTACTATTATTATATCGAAATTTTGATTCATTTTTAACTATTTCTGGAATTGAGAAGATTAGTTTTTTTGCAAAGATAAATTCTTTGAACCATTAAGAGAGTTAAGTTTATTAAGTTTTATCAGATGCTAATTTCTTAATAGCATTAATTTTCTTCATTGTTGGAGTACTATTTTTTTTAAACCATTAAGAGAGTTAAGTTAATTGAGTTGAGCTTTTATGAAAATAGCTTAATGGCCTTAATTTTCTTCATTGTTGGAGCACTTTTTTTTTAAACCATTAAGAGAGTTAAGTTAATTGAGTTGAGCTTTTATGAAAATAGTTTAATGGCCTTAATTTTCTTCATTGTTGGAGCACTTTTTTTTTCTAACCATTAAGAGAATTAAGTTCATTAAGTTTTGTGCTTATGAAAATTCCTTAATGCCCTTAATTTTCTTAATTGTTTAAATCTGTTTTTTTTAAACCATTAAGAGAGTTAAGTTAATTGAGTTGAGCTTTTATGAAAATAGCTTAATGGCCTTAATTTTCTTCATTGTTGGAGCACTTTTTTTTTCTAACCATTAAGAGAATTAAGTTCATTAAGTTTTGTGCTTATGAAAATTCCTTAATGCCCTTAATTTTCTTAATTGTTTAAATCTGTTTTTTTTAAACCATTAAGAGAGTTAAGTTAATTGAGTTGAGCTTTTATGAAAATAGCTTAATGGCCTTAATTTTCTTCATTGTTGGAGCACTTTTTTTTTCTAACCATTAAGAGAATTAAGTTCATTAAGTTTTGTGCTTATGAAAATTCCTTAATGCCCTTAATTTTCTTAATTGTTTAAATCTGTTTTTTTTAACCATTAAGAGAGTTAAGTTAATTGCGCTGAGCTTTTATGAAAATAGCTTAATGGCCTTAATTTTCTTCATTGTTGGAGCACTTTTTTTTTCTAACCATTAAGAGAGTTAAGTTAATTGCCTTGAGCTTTTATGAAAATAGCTTAATGGCCTTAATTTTCTTAATTGTTGGAGCGTTATTTTTTTAACCATTAAGAGATTAAGTTCATTAAGTTTTGTGCTTATGAAAATTCCTTAATGCCCTTAATTTTCTTAATTGTTTAAATCTGTTTTTTTAAACCATTAAGAGAGTTAAGTTAATTGCGTTGAGCTTTTATGAAAATAGCTTAATGGCCTTAATTTTCTTAATTGTTGGAGCGTTATTTTTTTAACCATTAAGAGATTAAGTTCATTAAGTTTTGTGCTTATGAAAATTCCTTAATGCCCTTAATTTTCTTAATTGTTTAAATCTGTTTTTTTAAACCATTAAGAGAGTTAAGTTAATTGCGTTGAGCTTTTATGAAAATAGCTTAATGGCCTTAATTTTCTTAATTGTTGGAGCGTTATTTTTTTAACCATTAAGAGATTAAGTTCATTAAGTTTTGTGCTTATGAAAATTCCTTAATGCCCTTAATTTTCTTAATTGTTTAAATCTGTTTTTTTTAAACCATTAAGAGAGTTAATTTAATTGAGTTGAGCTTTTATGAAAATAGCTTAATGGCCTTAATTTTCTTCATTGTTGGAGCACTTTTTTTTTTAACCATTAAGAGATTAAGCTCATTAAGTTTTGTGCTTATGAAAATTCCTTAATGCCCTTAATTTTCTTAATTGTTTAAATCTGTTTTTTTTGAACGATTAAGAGATTTAAGATGATTAAGCCGTGCGTAAATTCCTTAATAAACTTCATTTTTTTATTTTTTGAATCAGCTTTATTATCTTTTAGTTATTCATCTGGTAGCCTTAAAAAATATTCATTAATCAAAGGTTTACACGATTTAGAAATATTAATTGTATTGAAATTTATCAGTAATCCCTGTGGCATGCCTAATAATTTCATGTAGGTTAATAGTTTTGCTTCGTCAATTGGGTGGAATTTTTCAACGGTTTTTAACTCAACAACAATAGCATCATTTACTAGTAAATCCAATCGTAGTGGATGCGCGAGTTCTAAATCATAGTAATCTATTTCAATATTTAATTGTTGTTTTACATTATACCCGTTTTTTTCTAGCTCATATTTCAAGCATTCTTCATAAATTTTTTCTAATAGTCCTGGTCCTAGTTTTTTGTGAACTTTTATGGCATAGCCAATAATTTCATAGGATAATTGCGTTATCTCTTTTTTTGTCATAAACAGAATTATTTACCTCGTTGCTTAATTCACTTAACTCTCTTAACGGTTTAAAAATAAAATCTTATTTAGAATATCGCTAATAATAACATCGAAATTTTGATTCATATTCTATCGGGGAAATCGGTTATGATTCCGTTTACGTTGTATGTTTTTATTTTTTGAATGTCTTTTACTTCATTTATGGTCCAAGGGAAAACCTGAAAACCTCGTACCTGAATTAGTGCTGTACTTTCTTTTGTCAATAAATGAAAATACGGATGAATGGATTTTGCTTGTATCGTTTCGGCGAAAGCCAAAGGCAAGTCTAAATCAGTTTCTGTTAAAACCCCGATGCCAATTTTGCTATTTAGTAAAGCTACTCGTTGCAACGCGTTCCAATCAAAACTAGAAACTAAAAAATGGTCGTAAGTCCAGCCCTTTTTAGTAACATACTTTTCAATTAGCGCCACCACTTTATCAGTTGTATCATGACTTTTGAGTTCGATATTGATGAAACACTTTTGGTTCACCAAATCAAAAACTTCCTCGAGCGTGGGGATTTCGTGTTTTCCTTCTATTAAAAAAGCCTTTAATTCCGGCAAAGATAATACGTTTACAAAACCTTTTCCATCTGTTGTTCGGTCAATTGTTTCGTCGTGAATTACGATTATTTCACCATCAGCACTCAAATGCACATCGAGTTCAATGGCGTTTACTTGCAGGTCCAATGCTTTTTGAAACGAAACCAAAGTATTTTCGGGTTCGAATCCTTTTGCGCCGCGATGTCCAATTTTGAGCATTGTCTTTTAATTTTGGTAAAGGTAAACATAAAAAAAACGCCTTCATTTCTAAAGGCGTTCTGGTGTTATTATTTTTAGACTTATTTTTTTAATTCTAATAAAATGATGTCAAATTCAGTATCGAATGTAACTTTTCCATTTGCAACTACCGATTCTTTCTCAGAATACGCATCTTTCACTTTGGTTCCGTCAGCGAAAATAGTTCCAACTGAAAGTTCTTTAGTGCCAATCGTTAAATCCAATGCAACAACCACTTTATCTGTATAATCTTCCTTTGAGAAAGTTCTTGAAAAAGTATAGGGTTGAGCCGAAATTTGTTTGTGAATTCCTGCTCCAACTGAAGGATGGTTTTTTCGGAATTGACCTAATTTTTGCCAATGCAGCAGTGTTTTTTGAGTTTCAGGATTCGATTTAATAGCGTCCCAATTCATAAAAGATCGTAAGGTTGCATCGCCTTGTGTTCCTTCAATTACCAACGAACGAGCGCTTTCGTCACCATAATACACTTGCGATATACCCGGCGAAAGCAATAATTTGGTTCCCGTTTCCTTATTTTTAGTGCGTTTTGCATCAAACGGTGCACCATCGTCGTGCGATGACATATAGTTCAAGACACTAAAGCCTTTTAAGTCATTATTCAGTTTATTTGAATATTTAGAGAAAATAAATTCATAGTCTTTTTGTGCATCCCATTTGAATTCGAAATTGATCATGTTGTTGAAACCATTCTTAAAGTAGTTTACTTTTTTATCGCCAAAATCAAAATCTTGACCGCCACTGATGCCATAATTGTAAACTTCGGCTATGGTGTAAAAGGAATTGTTATCCAATACTTTTGTTGGATTGTTTTTTTTCCAAGTTTCAAAAGTGTAATCACATTGGGTCTTGAAATCGGCCCAAACCGTTTCATCGGTATGTTTTACAGTGTCTCCCCGGTATCCGTCAATTCCGTAATCCGAAATATAATCTGTTAACCATTTGATGATGTAATATTTTGGCGCTTTTGGATAACCTGTGCGTGCAAAAAAAGCATCGAGTTCTTTCATTTCTTGTTCGTAACGTCCTTCTTTTTTCCATTTTTCGATTAAAAAAGGAGGTAAAGCCACAGCTTGATTGCTTTCTGTTTTTATATCCGGAAGATTGGATACCAGGGTACAAGCGGTTGTGTTTTCAAATGATTTGTAATCGCAAGTTGGTCCTGTTCGTACCCAATCTTGCGGCCAAACTGTATCTTCAGCAGTAACCGGTCCAGTGTGATTGATTACGCCGTCAAGAATAATTCGGATTCCGTGTGAGTGTGCTTTTTGAACTAATGCTGCTAAATCTTCTTTCGTTCCAAAGTTTGGGTCTAAAGCCGTCCAATCTTTGGCCCAGTAGCCGTGAAAGCCATAACTCAAACCAGTGCCTTCGTCAACGCCGTCGTGAATTTGTTCCACCACTGGCGTAAACCAAATGGCATTAATGCCGAGTTTGTCAAAATAGCCTTCGTCAATCTTTTGAGAAATCCCTTTGATGTCGCCACCTTCAAATCCGCGTAGTTTTCCTGTGGTTTTATTTCTGTTAAAGTTTAAGTCGTTGGATTTGTCGCCATTATTAAAACGATCCGTCATCAAAAAGTACACATTCGCTCCTTCCCAAACGAAAGGAGTTTTGTTACTTTCAACAACTGTTTGTGCATTGGAGCAACTGTTTAAAGTTATCATTGTCAATAGTAAAAGAGAGTATTTTTTCATTTTTTTAGTAGTAAATAATTTGATTTTGAAACATATAAGTCATATTAGTTATTTTCAAATTTCTTAAATGACTTTTATGGTTTATACTATTTCAACTCTAAAATCAAAACCGATTTAGCTTCGATTTTAATTTCATTGGTAACGTCAAAAGTAAGTTCAGAAATAACGTCTTTTCCTGATTGAAAGTTTTTAATGTTCTCTTTAAAACGATCGGTTTTTATCGTTTTGGTTTCGTTACTGTTGTTCATCACAACCATTACCGTTTCATCATTGTTGTATCTAAAATATACATACACATTGTTTTCTGGAATGTAATGTGTCATTTTTCCGGTGTGAATGGCTGTTTTTAATTTCCTCCAATTGAATAATTTAGCCGTAAAATCAAAGTATTCGTTTTGGGCTACAGATCGTCCTTCTTTAGTAAAAGCATTGTTTGCATCGCCATTCCAACCTCCTGGAAAATCTTGACGAATATCAGCATCACCTTTGTTTTTATCACCGTCCATTCCTATTTCGCTACCGTAATACAATTGAGGAATTCCGCGAACAGTTGCAAGAATCGTCATGGCCATTTTGTATTTCCTAATGTCTTTTCCATAAGTTTCATTGATTCGATTCGTGTCATGATTCTCCGCAAAAATTAAAATATTGTTTGGGTTTGGATATAAAAAATCATTCGAGAAATTGTCGTAAAATCGCATCACGCCTTTGTCCCATCCTGCATCGTCTTCGTTGAATGCTTTGGTTGTAGCTTCGTAAAGTGTGAAATCCATCACACTTGGTAAGTTTGAGTTGTAGTTTTGGATTGCTGAAATTTTACTGTCTTTTTGCCAATAGGCCATTTGAGCTTGACTCTGCATCCAAACTTCGCCAACAATATTAAAATTTGGGTATTCGTTGGTAATGGCTTTTGTCCAAGTTGCAATTCCTGCGGGATCGGAATAGTTGTAAGTGTCTACTCGAAATCCATCCAAATCAGCTGATTCAATCCACCAAATGACGTTTTGAATCAAGTATTTTAGAGTCAAAGGATTTTTCAAATTCAAATCGGGCATCGATGGTACGAACCAGCCGTCAATAGCTACTTTTTTATCGATTTCAGCTGCGTTGATATCATGAATAACAGTTCGTTTGTGATTGGTTTGAGTGTATTTTTCAAATTGGTTAATCCAATCTTTGGTGGGTAAATCTTTGATCATCCAGTGTTCAATTCCCCAATGGTTGGTGACATAATCCATCACTAGTTTCATGTCTCTTTTATGCATTTCAGAGGCCAATCTAGCATAATCAGCATTAGTTCCATAACGTGGATCAATTTTATACACATCAGATTGTCCGTAGGTGTGATACGAAAATTTAGCATCGTTGTCTTCGCAAAGCGGCGTGCTCCAAATGGTTGTTGCGCCTAAGGACGAAATGTAATCTAGGTTTTTAATAATTCCTTCAATATCGCCACCGTGTCTTCCGCCTGGTAAATCTCTATTAAATTTTTCTTGGGTCGAATTTTCACTGTCGTTATTTGCGTTCCCATTCGCAAAGCGGTCTGGCATTAATAAATACATCATATCAGAAGAATCAAAGCTTTTGCGGTGCGCAGAATTTTCTCTTCTTTGCTTCAAAGAATATTTTTGTGTAAACCTTTCGTTGTTTTTACTTTTGAAAGTAAATAGGAGATCAGAGGCGGGTACTTTTTTGGTGTCTATTGTGACAAAAAGATAGTTTTGATTTTCTGTCTTTTGAACGGAACTTATTTTTATTCCATTAGAAACGGTGACGTGGTTTTCAGAAATGTCCTTGCCATAAAACAGAATTTGCAACTCAGTGTTTTTCATTCCTGCGTACCAAAATGGAGGTTCCATTTTGTCAATTTGAGCGTGTAACGTTACAGACATAAAAACAAGGAATAAAGTTAATTTTTTTATCAAACTTTTATTTTGAAACTGTGCTGAGAAAATAGAATTCATTTAAAAACTTTTAAATAGTGTAAGCATTGCTGTTCTTTCGATGGCTACTTTTGAAACTTTTTTAAGTAAACAATCCCAACGTGAATTGGAATTGTTGTTTTGCTGGTTAAGGCGTGTTAAATGATAGATTGTACTACAAGTTCTAACATTTTCTTATACAGCAATGGCGTTTTCTGGAGAGACCATAACCTGCTCTCCGTTTACGACTATTGCTAACTCTTTATCTCCAATAATAGAAAAAGTAGTCTCATTGTGATTAATGTTTACTTTCAATATTTGGTTTCTGAAATTGATTTTAAACGAATATGCCGTCCATTCTTTTGGAATTTTTGGCGAAAAATGAAGTATGTTATCTTTTACTCTCATTCCTCCAAAACCTTCTACGATACTCATCCAAGTTCCTGCCATAGAGGTTATATGACAACCTTCTTCTACTTCCTTATTATAATCATCAAGATCCAGGCGTGATGTTCTCAAATAAAACGTGTAAGCCATATCCATCTTGTCCAATAAAGCGGCTTGAATGGAGTGTACGCAAGGCGAAAGTGAACTTTCATGAACGGTAAACGACTCGTAAAATTCGAAATTATTTTGAAGTTGCTCGCTTGTAAAATGATCTTCAAAGAAATAGAAGCACTGTAAAACGTCAGCTTGTTTGATGTAAGGCGAACGTAAAATGCGATCCCAAGACCATTTTTGATTGATTGGTCTTTGGCTTTTGTCTAGATCAGCTACGCGAACCAATTCTTTATCTAAGAAACCGTCTTGTTGTAAAAAAACATTATGCTCTTCCGAAAACGGAAAGTACATATTGTCCGAAACTTTTTTCCAAGATTGTAATTCTGCGTCTGTGATGTTTACCTTTTCCGTAATTCTTTTGTGATCTGCTGGATATTCAAGAGATACTTTTTGAATTTGTTCGTAGGTATATTCTAGACACCATTTTGCAATATAATTAGTATAGAAATTATTGTTTACGTTGTTCTCATATTCATTTGGACCCGTAACACCCAGAATTACATATTGGTTCAAATTAGTCGAAAAGTTGGCTCTTTGATGCCAGAAACGAGCAATTCCGATAAGGACTTCAAGACCTTTTTCAGGAATGTAGCTGTAATCACCAGTATATCTGTAAAAGTTGTAAATAGCAAATGTTATGGCTCCATTTCTATGAATTTCTTCAAACGTTATTTCCCATTCGTTATGGCATTCTTCACCGTTCATGGTCACCATTGGATACAAAGCAGCGCCATTAGTAAAGCCTAATTTAGTTGCGTTTTCAATAGCTTTATCCAATTGATTGTAACGGTAGGTTAATAAATTACGTGCTACCTCTTGGTCTTTGGTTGCCATGTAAAACGGAATACAGTATGCTTCGGTATCCCAATAGGTAGAACCACCATATTTTTCGCCAGTGAAACCTTTTGGTCCAATATTCAAACGAGAATCTTTACCAAGATAGGTTTGGTTCAATTGAAAAATATTGAAACGAATTCCTTGTTGCGCTTTGACATCGCCGTCAATAGTAATATCTGACATTTCCCAAATTTTTGCCCAAGCAGTAATTTGATCTTGTAACAGCTGCTCGTAGCCCAATGCTAAGGCAGCTTGAATAGCTTTTTCAGCAGCAGTAATAGTGTTTTCATGGTTTAAAGAAACCGTGTAACCACCAATTTTTTGAATAGATGATTTTTGGCCTTGAGCCACAATTACATCGTAGCTAAATTGGATTTTATCTGTAGTGGCATCAATATTTGATGGGGAAATTCCTGTTTTTTCACCATTAGTTAAAATGCTGTTGTGCATGAATGTGGTTGCCTTGAAATGGGTTTTGAAGGTTTGAGCCGTTACAAAAGCTTCATTTCCTGATTTTTTCACATCAAGGGGTTCCCAGAATTTCTCTTCCCAGTTGGCATCTTCATTAGTTACACCGGCATCAATATAAGGTTTGAATACAATTTTAGAATCTTTGTTCAAAGGTGTGATTTCATAATTGATAAGCCCAACTTCATCCAAGACGATAGAAAGAAAACGCTTGATGCTAACTGAAATTTCTGTTCCATTTTTTAAGGTAGCTTCAAAAGAACGGTGGTACCAACCTTCTTTCATATTCAATTCACGACGAAAGTTTTTGATATCGGTACAGGTATTCAAATCGAATTTTTCACCGTTGATTTCAATGTCAATCCCAATCCAGTTTGGTGCATTTAAAACCTTTGCAAAATATTCTGGATATCCGTTTTTCCACCAGCCTACTTTTGTTTTATCTGGATAATAAATTCCAGCAATATAGCTGCCTTGAAAGGTTTCGCCGCTATAATTTTCTTCAAAATTAGCGCGTTGTCCCATAGCTCCGTTGCCAATACTAAACAAACTTTCGGATGATTTTACACGTTCGGCATCAAAACCTTCTTCTATGATGGACCAATTGTCTGGTTTTATATAATCTTGATTCATTCTTTTATTATTTAAAAATTCAAAAATTTAAAGATTGTTTTTAGCTTGGTACAATCAGATTTTTTTGTTTTTGAATCTTGTTTTTATTTTCTAAGTAAAACTTCTATAAATTGGGTATCGATAGCTGTAAAATCATTAAAGATGTATTTAGCTTCCTGCAAAGTAGTTGCATCTCCAATTCCTACACTAATCATATTTGCGATATTTGCTGCTTGAACTCCCGCCACTGAATCCTCAAAAACGATTGAATCTTCTGGTTTTATGTTCAATAATTTTGCAGCCATCAAGAAAACTTCTGGATCAGGTTTGGCATTGGTCACATCATTTCCATCAACTACAGCATCAAAATAGGGTAGCAGTCCTGTTTTTTCTAAAATAGGTCTCGCATTTTTACTGGCTGAACCTAATGCTATGGGTTGATTGTTTTCTTTTAGAAATTGTAAAATTCTAAAAACTCCCGGTAGAATTTCGCTTTCATTCATGTCTACTAAATACGTCAAGTAGTCTTCATTTTTTTGAAAAAGCCATTGGTCTTTTTGTTCTTGCGAAGCATCTACTTTTCCTAAATCTAAAATAATATCCAAAGAGCGCACGCGGCTTACTCCTTTTAATAATTCATTGTGCTCGTGTGTAAAATCGATGTCAAGTGAATTAGCAATTTTTTTCCAAGCCAAATAATGGTATTTAGCGGTATCTACAATTACGCCGTCAAGGTCGAATATAAATGCTTTAATGTTATTCATTTAAATTAATTTTCGATTTGTCATTAATGGTTAAAGCTATTAGGCCGGCAAGAATCATAGATGCTCCACCAATTAGTAAAGCATAAATAGGTTCACTGTTAAAATATTGAGAAACTAAAAACCCTAAAATAGAAGCTGCTACTAACTGAGGAATTACAATAAAAAAGTTAAAAACTCCCATGTAATATCCCATTTTGCTTGATGGTAATGAACCTGAAAGCATTGCATACGGGATTGATAAAATACTTGCCCATGCAATTCCAACTCCAATCATCGGAAGCCATTCCATTGTGAAAACCGTTGGTTCAGAAATAAAATAAACAGAAATTAAACCTAATCCTCCACAAACTAACGCTACGAAATGAGTAAATTTTCTGCTAGTATATTTTGCCAATACGGGCAAAAGAAATGCAGCTATCGCTGCAATTAAATTGTAGTTGGCAAACATTTCACCCACTTGATTTGCGCCAATATTGTAGGCTTCAGAAGTTGTGTCTGTTGTTCTGTAAATGTGTTGTGTAACTGCAAGTGTAGTGTAAATCCACATTGAAAAAAGTGCAAACCAAGAAAAGAATTGTACCCACGCCAATTGTTTCATTATTTTGGGCATGAACTGAAAATCATTCATTATTGTTACAAAACCATTTTCTGTATTATTTGCTTTTTGCAGTAAACCAGAAATCAGCATTGCTATTCCACCAAGACCAATTAGTCCGATGGATAGAACGTATAAATCTTTTTTCAGGTCATAATTATAAATTGTAAATGATAATACAGCACTTACAACTAAAAATAATAATCCTTTACTTAAATGAGATTTACCGTTTGCTAAAAACCATTCTTTCGAATGTGTTTCTTTTTGATAAGTTTCTTTGTTGTGGTTTTCAAAAGCTTCTAATTCTGCTGGCGAATATTCTTTAGAAGTTAAAACTGTCCATAAAACGGTTAGCAGGAAAGCTATTCCGCCAAAATAAAATGAATATTTAACAGAATCGGGAATAACTCCTAGTGGAGCGGTATTGCTTACTCCAAAATGCGTAAAAATTAACGGAAGTTTAGAGGCAAAGTAAGCTCCAATTCCAATAAAAAAGCTTTGCATGGCAAAACCTGTAGTTCTTTGTGAATCTGGTAGATTGTCACCTACAAATGCACGAAAAGGTTCCATTGAAACATTTATGGAAGCATCCATAATCCATAGCATACCTGCAGCAAACCACAACATAGGAGAATTTGGCATTATGAATAAAGCGGCCGAGGCTAAAATGGCACCAGCAAGAAAATAAGGTTTTCTTCTTCCCAATTTAGTCCAAGTTTTATCAGAAAAATATCCGATAATTGGCTGAATTATTAATCCAGTCATTGGAGCGGCAACCCATAAAATAGGAATGTCATCAATGTTAGCGCCGAGGGTTTGAAATATCCTGCTAACATTTGAATTTTGCAAAGCAAAACCCATTTGAATTCCCAGAAATCCGAAACTCATGTTCCAAATTTGCCAGAAATTTAATCTACGCTTTTCCATTATCGTAATTTAAAAATTAATACGATAAGCGCTATGCTTATCAAAACTTATCTTTATTTTCGAAGTAAAAGTTAAAGCTTTGAGGGGTAAATATAAAAAGATATTTGGAACAATTGTTTTGCAAATAAAAATATCAGCAATCTTTTTTAACTACAAGGTTGTAGTAATGAATATAATACAAAAATTTTTAAAAAATCAATTCAGTTTTCAGCTTCAGTTTACAAAAAGTGACTAGAAACTGCAGCTGAAAACTGCGATTTAAAACGGATAACTACTAATTTGTAGATTCTCTTTCAATCAAGTGGGTTTCTATAATTTCGGTTTTGTAGTTTTCATCTTCCTCATCTTCGGCTTCAAGTCGGTCAATTAGCATTTTTGCCGCTTTATTTCCCATTTTTATACCACTTTGACTGACAGTGGTTATAGTAGGAGTAGAATATTTAGAAATGATACCATCTGTAAAAGCAATTACCGCTAGATCTTTAGGGACATTCAAACCCATTTTATTGGCAGTTTTGATTATTGTTACGGCAAACAGTTCGTTTACAGCAAAAACGGCATCAATAGCCTTGTCCTCTAAGAGTTCACTTATGGTGATTTCGCAGGTGTTAACGTCTTCTATTTTAATGATAAGATCTTCATTAAATGGAATTCCGTTATCCAGTAGTGCTTTTGTGTAACCTTCTGTTCTTAATTTGCCAACACTAACGTAGTCTACAGTAGTTACTAGGGCTATTTTTTTCCGGCCTTTATCAATTAAGCTTTGAACTGCTTCATAGGCTGCAGCTTGATCATCAATAATTACTTTATCACACAAGATGTCATTTGTAACACGATCAAACATGACAACAGGCATTCCTTGATTGATGACCTCAGTAATGTGATGGAAATCTGCTTTAAATTGGGTTTCTTTAGATAAAGATATGATAAAGCCATCAATACTGCCGTTTGCTAGCATTTCCATGTTTAATACTTCTTTGTCAAAAGAATCATTAGAAAGGCAAATTATAACGCTGTAGCCGTGCTCATTAGCAACTTGTTCAACTCCATTGATTACTGTAGAGAAAAAATGATGTACAATTTCAGGGATTATGATGCCGATAGCTTTAGTTTTTCGGTTTTTTAAACTTAGCGCTATATTGTTAGGCTTATAATTGTAAAATTTGGCGAAAGCCTGAACTTTGAGTCTTGTCTCTTCGCCTATTTCAAGACTGTTTCTTAAGGATTTGGAAACGGTGGAAATGGAAACGTCTAATTCTTTTGCAATTTGTTTAAGCGTTATTTTCCTTTTCATATTAGTATTTAGTAAAAATTTATTTCTCAATAAAGGTAAAATTAAATTTTTAATATGGTAATTATACTCGTAAAAATTTCAATAAAACAGAAAGTTTTCAACACTATTACGTTTTCGTAACCTAATTTTTTTATGGGGTAGTTGTGTGTATTGAAATTTACATAAATTTAACATTCGAAGTAATTGTTAAAACTATAATTAGACCAAAAAAAGTTAAATTAAATTAAACAAAATGTATGAAAACAATTTATAAAAAGTTGTTGGTTTTAGTACTGCTACTTCCATTTAGTATTCTGGCGCAGAATACAGTAAGTGGAACAGTTGTTGACAAGACCACTGGTCAACCTATTCCAGGAGTAAACGTCAATGTTAAAGGTGTTAAAAATGGAGTAGCTTCGGATTACGAGGGTAAATACCAAGTAAACAATGTAAAATCGGGCGATAAGATTGTTTATTCTTTTATAGGATATACTAGTGCTGTTGTGGAATACCTAAGCCAAAAAACAATTAATGTGAGTTTGCAAGAAGATGCAAACCAATTGAAAGAAGTTTTAGTTCAAGTAGGTTATGGTTCTGTTAAGAAAAAAGATGCTACCGGAGCTGTAACAGTTTTAGGTACAAAAGATTTTAATAAAGGTGCAAACGTTACTGCTGAGAATTTATTAAACGGTAGAGTAGCAGGGGTTACAGTGAATACTAGTGGTGCGCCGGGTTCTGGTTCTCAAATTAGAATTCGTGGTGGATCATCCTTATTTGCAAGTAATGATCCTTTAATTGTTATTGATGGATTACCTATTGAGAATAACTCAGATAAAAACTTTGGTTCAACTTCTATTTTAGCATCAATCAATCCGAGTACTATAGAGTCTATGACTGTTTTAAAAGATGCTTCGGCAACTGCTATTTACGGATCAAGAGCTTCTAATGGTGTGATTATTATTACTACCAAAAAAGGAAGTAAAAACCTAGCCGTTGATTATAACTTTCAATATGGTAGCGGATCACTTGATAAAACGATTCCAGTATTTAATGCTGATCAATTTAGAGCATTAATTGCAGAAAAGCGTCCGAGTGATGTATCTAAATTAGGTACGGCAAACACAGACTGGCAAAAAGCAATTTATAGAAAAACGGATTATGTTGATAATAACGTTTCTGTAAGAGGAAATTTATTTAATGCAATACCTACTCGTTTAACTCTTGGTAATACGTACCAAGAAGGATTACGTTTAACGAACGCGTTCAATAGAAACACAGTGGGCTTAGCCTTAAATCCTTCTTTCTTGAAAGATCATTTAAAAATAAAATTGAATGCAAATTACTCTAACGAGAAAAATAGATTTGCAGAAAATGTAGAAGGTTCAGCAATACGATTTGATCCTACACAACCTATTTACAGCGCAGGATCTATTTATGGTGGTTTCTTTGAGTATTACAACCGAAGTGATAGTAAATTATTTCCTCAAACCCCTAGAAACCCAGTTGCTCAATTGTTACAAACATTTGATAAAGGAATTAATAATAGAGTTTTTGGTAACTTTGAGGTAGATTATAAATTTCATTTCATGCCAGCTTTACGAGCTGTAGTAAATGCAGGTTACGATCAAGCTGACGGTGAGAGATCAAAAGTTGCATCTCAATTTGCTGCAAGTAGTGGCTCTAATGATAATATTCCTTTTGGGACAAATGAGTTTTCAAGAAGTGAAAGAAAAAACAAGCTTCTTAACACTTATTTAGTGTATAACAAAATATTTGATAAACTTGTTTTTGATGCTACAGCAGGATACGAATACCAAAAATGGGATTCTTTTAATTATGTAACAGGAAATACAAATGATCCAAATTTACCTAAAGGACCTACTGGTTTTCCACAAATGACCATTGATTTTGATAGAGTAAATATTGGTTTCTTTGGAAGATCATACTTAAATTTCAAAGATAAGTATATGTTGACTTTGTCTTACAGAAGAGATGGATCTTCACGTTTTGACAAGAACAATAAATGGGGTAATTTCCCAGCTGCTGCATTTGCTTGGAAAATTAAAGAAGATTTATTATCAAATAACACAACAGTATCTGACTTGAAACTGAGAGTAGGGTACGGTATTACGGGACAACAAGAAGTTGGTAATAACAATGACTATTTGCAACAATACAACCTAGGAAGCGGAAGTTCTCTATACTCGTTTGGAAATGGAGCATTACCAATTGCGGTTTCAGCTAGACAAAGTTTTAATTTGAAATGGGAAGAAACTATTACTTACAATGCTGGGTTAGATTTTGGTCTGTATGATAATAGAATTACAGGTAGTTTGGAGGTTTTTTACAAAGACTCTAAAGATTTACTAGCGGATGTTGCTACTGCTGACGGAAGTAACTTTTCTAATAACTCTTGGCAAAACATAGGAAGCTTAGCTATTAAAGGAGTTGAATTATCATTAAATGCTGATGTAATTAGAACTGATGCTGTAAACTGGAATTTAAACTTTAACGCGACTACTTTTCAAAGAGAAATAACAAAGCTAAACTCCACGATTATTAGATCAGGAGAAAATATTGCAGGAACAGGAACACAAGGGCAAGTATTTAAAGTAGGTTATGCACCACACTCTTTCATGTTGTACAAACAATTATTTGACACAGCAGGGAAGCCTATTGAAAACGGATACGCTGACATCAACAATGATGGGGTAATCAATTCAAATGACAAATATGTTTATAGAAATCCAGATCCAAAAGCAGTATTTGGTTTTGCATCAACTTTAAATTACAAAAACCTTGATTTCTCTTTCAACTTAAGAGCGAGTGTAGGGAATAGAGTTTTTAACGCTGTAAATGCAGGTAGAGCTCAATATGATCAATTAGTAAGTGGTGCAACAGTAGGTAACATACCTACATCAGTTTTAGATACTGATTTTAAAACAACATCAAATGTTGTTTTGTCTGATTTGTTTGTAGAAAACGCATCATTTTTAAGAATGGATAACATCACATTAGGGTACACTTTCCCAAAATGGTTAGAAGGGAAAGCATCATTACGTTTGTTTGCTGGAATGCAAAATGTTTTTGTAATTTCTGATTATTCAGGATTGGACCCAGAGGTTGCTAATAATGGTGTTGATAATACAATTTACCCTAGACAGCGTTCAATTTTGGGTGGGGTTAATGTTAAATTTTAATAATTAAATCATGAAAAAAATAAATTTTATTTACGTGCTATTCGCTTTCGCGACCTTACAATCGTGTACCAGTGATTTAGATGTAGTAGCCGAGGATCCTCGTATACTTACACCTGGGCAGTTGTTTGCTACGCCTACAGGATACAAGCAAGCCCTAGCTGGCGTGTATGGAAATCTTAGCCTAACAGGTACTGGTGATGCAGGTTCTTCTTTCTTAAAAGGTATAGATGCAGGTACTAGCCAGTTTGGTCGTTGTATGTGGTATTTACAAAATTTAACTACTGATGAGGTAGTGTGGACTTATGAAAATGACGAAGGAACTGCCGAGCTTCAGCGTAATACTTGGACTTCTGCTAATCCTATTTTGTTGGGAATGTTTAGTAGAACCATGGCTGAGGTTGCTCTTGCGAATGATTTCTTGAGACAATCTACTCCAGCTCTGCTTAGTTCAAGAGGAATTACAAATCCAGCCGATGTTGCTGAGATTAATGTGTATAGAAATGAAGTACGTGTATTAAGAGCATTTGCTTACTACAACATGATGGACTTGTTTGGTAAAGCGCCGTTTGTTACTGAAAATGATCCTTTAGATTTTAAAGGACCACAGTATAGTAGATCACAGCTTTTTACTTTTATTGAGAAAGAATTAAATGAGGTTATTCCTAATTTGAAAGCGGCTAAAACAAATGAGTACGGAAGATTAGACAAAGCGATGGCTCAAATGATTTTGGCTAAGATGTATTTGAATGCTCAGGTTTACATAGGTACTCCAAAGTATGCTGAATGCATGGCAAAATGTCAAGAGGTAATCGCTGGTGGGTATACCTTAACCACAAAATACCTAGACAACTTTAAGGCAAATAACCACACTTCATCTGAAATGATTTTTACATTACAATCAGACGGGGTAAAAACTCAAAATTATGGCGCAACAACGGTTATGATTAACGGACAAGTTGGTTCGGTTGAGTCTAATGGTGCTGAGTTTGCTGTAGGTGGTTGGGGTGGTGCCCTTAGACTTAGAAAACAATTTGTTGAAAAGTTTGATGGTTCTCAATTTAATAATGATGAGAGAAAAACGTATTCTGCAGGATCTAGACCTATTGATATTGCTGATTTGACTAATGCGGGACAAGGTTACATTTTACGCAAATATTCTAATAAAACAACTACAGGCGTTTCTGGTTCAAACACAACTTTTGTGGATACTGATTTTCCACTTTTTAGATTAGCAGATGCCTATTTGATGTATGCTGAAGCTCAAATGAGAAAAGATGGTGCTACAAACACTAATAATGCTACAACTGCAACTGCTCAGTCATTAACTTATATTAATGCTTTAAGACAACGCGCAAATGGTGGAGCAACAATTGGAAATGTTACGGAATCACAAGTGAATCTTGACTTTATTATTGATGAAAGATCACGTGAATTGCATTGGGAAGGTCACAGACGTCAAGATTTAATTCGTTTTAACAAATATGGCGGTGGTTCATACAATTGGGCTTGGAAAGGTAATATTGCAAATGGAACTTCTATTGCTTCTGAGTTGAATGTATTTCCACTTCCTAGCGCTTCCATTACTGCAAATCCAAACCTAACTCAAAACACGGGTTACTAAATAAAATTTAATTAAAAAAACAGAAAAAATGAAAAATTTTAATAAAATAGTATTGGCTATGTTAAGTATAGTAGCCATTTCATGTACCGATGACATTCAAAATACGGATAGAGAGCCGGTAGCAGCAACTAATGCACCTGTTTTGTTAACTCCAAAAGGAGATTTTAATATTGTGCTTACAAAGGCTACTGAAAAGGATATAGCTACTACGATGGTATGGGATGATGCCGCCTATGTTGGAACTTCAACCGTTGTAAATTACAGTATTGAAATTGCAAAAGCAGGTACTAAATTTGCTAACCCAACGGTTGTTACTACAACTACTAGTCGTTTCAAAAGTATTACCGTTGCGGAATTAAACGCAGCGTTAAATAACGGAGGTTTTATTAACAAGCAAGAAAATTTAGTTGACATTCGTATCAAATCATCAGTTGGTGCAGCAGCAGCAGCTGCTCAGTTTTCTAATTCGTTTACAATCAAAGCTACTCCTTACCGTGTACCACTAGCATCATCACACTGGTTAGTAGGTGCTGCCACTCCTGGTGGATGGACATGGGATAACGATGCCGAAACTGAGTTTCCACTTGTTCCTGGACAAACTAATGTTTTCCAAGTATCAGTAGTATTAAAAAATGGTGAAGCATTTCGTATCTTTTTAGGAAACAACTTTACCAGCAACGGAAATTGGGATTCAAGTAGAAATTACCCGTTTTATGCTAATGCAAGTTATACCATTACACCAGAGTTAGTTAATGCAAACGATGGGGATAGTAACTTCAAATATGTAGGAGTTACAGGTTTAAGAGTACTGAAAGTAGATGGAGTTGCTAAGACGATCACTTTAAATTAATTTTTTTTTTGATAAAAAAGGGCTGTCAAATACCGATAGCCCTTTTTTTATTTCACTACATCTAACTCATTTAAACCATGAAAAAAATACTACTTTTTGTATTGTTTTGTGTATCGCTATCGGTTTTTGGGCAACAACAAAACATTACGTATACCATTACTCCTGCTACTTTTGAAGAAGGAACTACTGTAACTTTAACCGTGAGTGGTGCTTCTATTAATGAGTCTGCTTGGGGAGTAACGGGCAATGCTTTATATATTTGGGCATGGTCTTTTGACATCAATGATGCAAATATTGTTGATTGTCCTACTAACGGTGCATGGACAGCTTCTAATGAAGCGAACCGATTTACGTATGATTCGGGCTCAGATACCTACACAAAAACATTTACACCAAACACTTTTTATAACAGAAACGGAATAGGTAGAATCGGTTTTTTAGTGAAAGCTAAAGACGGAAGTGGTGATAAAAAATCGCAAGATATAATCAATGAAGTAGGTTCATTTCAAGTAACATTGACTGCTCCTTCAGAAAATAGCGCAACTATCATTTCTAGTAGCGGAAGTTTGAATATTTCAGCTTCAAATACGGGTGGAAATGCGAGTTACGTTTTAAAAGCAAACGGAGTAACAGTAAACACAAACTCTTTTACTGCTAACTACAATTTTAATCAAACAGGAATTACTAGCAATCAAAATTACGAACTTCAAGTAACTCAAGGTGCCACAACAATTAGTAAAAAATTTAGCGCTATTGTAAACCCAAATGCTGCTAGCCAAGCCATACCAATGGGGTTGTTAGATGGTATAAATTATAATACTGCGGATGCCTCAAAAGCAACACTTGTACTTGATGCGCCATTTAAAGACTTTGTTTACGTTGCAGGAAGTTTTAATAATTGGCAACCTACAGACGTTTATGCTATGAAAAAGGACCCGATCTCTGGGAAGTTTTGGTTAGAATTAACAGGCTTAACATCTGGAGTAAATTACACCTATCAATACTGGGTTGTTGATGCTACTCCAAGTGCTGGATCAGCATCACTTGTAAAAACAGCCGATCCTTATTCTACTTTAGTTTTGTCTCCTTTTGACGATGGGGGCATTCCTGCTTCAAAATATCCAAACATGCCTGTGTATCCTGCTGGTCAGGAACGTGAGGTAACTGTTTTACAAACGGGTAAAACGCCTTTTGCATGGAGTGCTGCTACTACTAATTTTGTCAAACCAGCCAAAGAAAAACTAGTTGTTTACGAATTATTAGTACGTGATTTTGATGCTAATAGAAGTTATCAGGACTTAATTAATAAGATTGATTATTTCAAAAATTTGAAAATAAATGCGATTGAATTAATGCCTGTTATGGAGTATGAAGGCAACGAAAGCTGGGGGTATAACACCTCATTTCATTTGGCTTTGGATAAATTCTACGGAACTTCTGACAAGTTAAAAGAATTTATTGATTTGTGCCATCAAAACGGGATAGCCGTAATTCTTGATGTGGCGTTAAATCATGCTTTTGGTCGTAATCCTATGGTTCGTATGTGGATGAACGATCCTGACGGTGATGGCTGGGGTTCTCCTTCTACTGAGAATCCTTATTTTAATACAACTGCCATGCACAGTTACAGTGTGGGTGAAGATTTTAACCATCAGCAACCTAGAACACAAAATTATGTGCAAAGGGTCATTAAACAATGGGTTGAAGAATATAAAATTGATGGATTTAGATGGGATTTAACCAAAGGGTTTACCCAAAATTGCCCAGCTAATGTAGCTGGAGGTCAGGAAAATTGTACTGGAAATAGACAGCAAGATAGAGTAGAGGTATTGCAAAAATATGCCGATTATTCTTGGAATTTAGATCCAAATCACTATGTTATTTTTGAACATTTAGGCGGAAATGACGAAGAACAGCAATGGGCCAATTACAGATTGAATGAAACTCCAAGCAAGGGAGTAATGATGTGGGGAATATTGACAAGTCAATACAACAATCTTACAAAAGGATTTTCTGGCAACATATCAGGAATGAACGCTTCTAGTAGAGGGTTTACAGCGCATAGATTAATGGGTTATGCTGAAAGTCATGATGAAGAACGTTTGATGTATAATAACATACAGTCTGGAAATAACAGCAGTACTGCACATGATGTCAAAAACTTAAATGTGGCTCTGTCTAGAATGTCTGCTTTGGGAGCCGTTTCATTATTGGTTCCTGGACCAAAAATGATTTGGCAATTTGGGGAGCTAGGTTGGGAAAAGTCTATCTTTTCTTGTAACAATGGCGTTGTAAACACACCTTCTGATGGTACTTCTGGCGATTGTAAGCTAGATACAAAACCACAACCGCAATGGACTGGTAACTGGCTTGGGGATACTAATAGAAGTAAAATTTACGATGATTGGGCCAAAATGATTACCATGAAAACAATGGAACCGGTTTTTTCTGGTACCGCAAGTATTGCAAACACGAGTTCGTTATACCCTAATATTAAAATTACCAACAGCGCTTTGGCTTCAAGCCAATTAAAAGATGTTTTGATTCTTGCTAATTTTAATGTAACCGCTCAAACAGTTCCATCTGGTTTTGCTTACACAGGTACGTGGTATAATTTGATGGACAATAGTGAAATTGTAATTTCAAGTACATCACAACCAATATCTTTACAGCCAGGTGAGTTTAAAATATACGGGAATAAAACAGCTTCTTTGGCAATTGCCGATTATGAAAAATCACCAACTATTGTGTTGTATCCAAACCCAGTATCTGATTATTTTATATTGAATGAAACTATTTCTAAAGTTCAAATTTTTTCTATCACGGGACAATTGGTTAAAAGTTTTGATGCTACTAAAACAGCAGGATCTCCATTTTTAGTTAGTGATTTGAATCAAGGACTTTACATTGTAAAAACATTTGATGAGAATAATGTCATGAAGGTCTTGAAACTATTGAAAAATTAATAAGACGTTGAATTAGTGAAAAACGGCTGTCCTTAAAAGATAGCCGTTTTTGTATAAAAAAACTGCTCCAGAAGTGAAGCAGTTTTTCAACAACAAATAAAAACTAAAAATTAAATTTTACCATTTTTGATTTCGTCCACTATTTCAGGATTCAACAAGGTTGAAGTATCTCCAAAATTAGAGTAATCCCCTTCGGCTATTTTACGTAGAATTCTACGCATGATTTTGCCAGATCTGGTTTTGGGTAGACCAGAGACAAACTGAATTTTATCCAACTTTGCAATAGGTCCAATGTGATCAGATATGTGTTGATTAATTTCTTTACTCAGATTTTCTCTATCGCGATATTCTCCAGTTTCTTTTAGAATTACAAAGCCATACAAAGCATTTCCTTTGATATCATGGGGGAAACCTACAATAGCACTTTCAGCAACCGCTGGATGTTCGTTGATAGCATCTTCAATAGGGGCTGTTCCAAGGTTATGACCAGAAACAATTACAACATCGTCTACGCGGCCCGTGATTCTGTAATACCCAACTTCGTCACGCAAAGCGCCATCGCCAGTGAAATATTTACCTGGAAAGGTAGAGAAATAAGTGTCTTTATATCGTTGATGATCACCCCAAATAGTTCTAGCAATTCCTGGCCAAGGGAATTTAATACACAAACTTCCCGTTACTTGATTGCCCTCAATTTCGTTGCGTTTTTCATCCATCAAAACAGGTTGGATTCCCGGTAATGGTAACGATGCATAGGTAGGTTTTGTTGGTGTTACAAAAGCAATTGGTGATATCATGATTCCTCCGGTTTCGGTTTGCCACCAAGTGTCCACTACAGGACATTTTTTATCGCCTACATGGTTGTTGTACCAGTGCCAAGCTTCCTCATTGATAGGTTCTCCCACGGATCCAATGACTTTCAAAGAGGTCAATTGGTATCGTTGTACAAATTCGATACTTTCTTTCGCTAAAGCTCTAATGGCTGTAGGGGCAGTATAGAATTGAGTGACTTTATGTTTCTCAATAGTTTGCCAAAACCTACTGAAATCAGGATAGGAGGGAACGCCTTCGAAAATTACTGTCGTAGCTCCATTCAATAAAGGGCCATACAAAATATAGGAGTGTCCAGTGATCCAACCAATATCAGCAGTGCACCAAAAAATGTCGTTGTCCTCGTAATTAAAAACATTCTTAAACGTATAGGCGGTATACACCATATAGCCTGCAGTAGTATGAACCATACCTTTTGGTTTTCCTGTAGAGCCAGAAGTGTACAAAATAAACAACGGATCTTCGGCATCCATAATTTCGGCCACGTTATTGTCTGATGCAGCATCTAGAAGTGGCTGTAACCATTGGTCACGACCTTCTTTCATATTGATAGTTGAGTTGATTCTTTTAGCAACCAATACTTTTTCAACGCAATCGCAACTCAATAAGGCTTCGTCAACGATACTTTTTAAATCAATTGTTTTATTGCCGCGATAGCCACCATCTGAAGTTACGACCATTTTACAAGTGCTGTCATTTATACGAGCTGCCACCGCCGATGCCGAGAATCCTGCAAAAACAACGGAGTGAATAGCACCTATTCTTGCACAAGCTAGCGTAGTAACAGCTAGTTCTGGAATCATAGGCAAATAAATGCATACGCGATCTCCTTTTTGTATGCCTTGCTCTTGTAAAACATTTGCCATTTTGCACACACGCTCATGTAGTTCGTTATAGGAAATGTGTAAAGCGGTTTCTGTTGGATCATTGGGTTCAAAAATGATGGCAGTTTTTGTTCCGTTTTTTGCTAAATGTCTGTCAATACAATTTTTGGTGATATTTACTTTGGCTTCGGTAAACCATTTTATCTCGGCTTCGGCCATATTAAAATCAACCACTTTATCCCATTCTTGGTACCAAGTAAAGTTTTCAGAGGCTACTTTGTCCCAGAATTTTTTTGGTTCACGAACTGATTTTTTGTAATGTTTAAAATATTCTTCTAAATTATTAATCTTATAGTAACTCATGATGTTTGATAAATTTTATAAATTATAACTACCTATTTTATGTTTTTGTACTGTTTGTGTAATTTCGTCAATAATGGTTTCGTCATCAATTGTAGATGGAATTTGAAAGGTTTCACCATCAACAATACTTCGCATTAGTTTTCTCAAGATTTTTCCAGATCTTGTTTTTGGTAAACGTTGCACTACAACTACATTTCGCAGCGAAGCAACGGCCCCAATTTGCTGCCGAACCAGTTTTATAATTTCTTGTTCTAATTGGTATTGTTGCATTTCGGTTCCTAGTTTAGTCACGACCAATGCTAGCGGAACTTGTCCTTTTAGCTCATCGTGAATGCCTATAACTGAACATTCTGCAACGCAGGGATGAGCAGCCACAACTTCCTCCATTTCTGCGGTTGATAAACGGTGTCCAGCTACATTAATAACATCATCGGTTCTTCCGGTAATAAAAATATAACCGTCTTCATCTTTATAACCACCGTCACCAGAAAGGTAATAGCCATCAAATTTGCTAAAGTAACTGGCTTTAAATCGGGCTTCATTTGCCCAAATTCCTAGCAGGTTTCCGGGTGGCAATGGTAATTTTATGACCACAAGCCCTTCTTCATTTGGACCTAGTTCTTGGCCGTTTTCATTGAAAATCCGAATGTCATAGCCACAAACTGCTTTTGTAGCCGAACCAGATTTGACAGGCATTTTTTCAATTCCAAGGGAGTTGGCAATCATGGGCCAACCAGATTCGGTTTGCCACCAATGGTCAATGACAGGAATTGGAATGTGTTCTTGATACCATTCTAACGTTGCATTGTCACAGCGTTCTCCTGCTAAAAATTGATTTTTTAAACAACTTAAATCGTATTGTTTGATGAATTCTCCGTTAGGATCTTCTTTTTTAATGGCTCTAATGGCAGTTGGTGCTGTAAACATAGTACCTACTTTATGTTCCGAAATAATTCTCCAAAACGTGCTGGCGTCAGGAGTTTTTATTGGTTTGCCCTCAAATATAATGGTTGTATTTCGGTTTAATAATGGGCCATACAAAATGTAGCTGTGTCCTACTGCCCAACCCATATCCGATGCTGCCCAAAAAACTTCATCTTGATTTACGTTGTAAATATGTTTCATCGAGAATTTCAATGCAACGGCATAACCTCCAGTGTCTCTTACAATTCCTTTTGGTTTTCCTGTAGTTCCAGATGTGTATAAAATATAAAGCGGATGATTAGAAGGTAAGGCAACACAGGATGTCTCTTCTGATCCGTACACTAAAGCGTCATAATCTACATCATATTTTTTAAACGGGATTCTAGCTCCTAATTTTCTATTGAAAACGATAACTTTTTTTGGTCGGTGACTCGCTAATGCAATGGCTTCATCGACTAATGGTTTGTAGGCAATTAATCGATCTACTTCTATTCCTGACGAAGCCGTAATAATGGCACGCGGTTTACAATCATCAATGCGGATAGCCAATTCATGTGGTGCAAAACCACCAAAAACAACCGAATGAATTACTCCAATACGTGCGCAAGCTAACATTGCAAATGCTGTTTGCGGAATCATAGGCATGTAAATAATGGCCGTATCCCCTTTTTTTAAACCTAATGCAAGCATGCCACCTGCTAGTTTTGCTACTTCGGTTTTTACCTCAGAGAAGGTGTATTTTTTTACGGTTTGTGTTACTGGAGAATCATATATTAGGGCAACTTGGTCGCCATATCCATCTTGAATGTGTTTGTCAAGGGCTAAGTAACAAATGTTCAATTCTCCGTCTTTGTACCATTGTGGATATCCATTTTCATCTTTCGATAAAATGGTCGCTGGTTTGTTGAACCATTCAATTTCATCGGCCTGTGCTGTCCAAAATGCTTCTGGTTGGTCGATGCTTCGGGTATAAATTTCTTCGTACTTCATGGTGTTGAATTTGTTCTTTATTGAATTAAATCCTGTACTTGTTCTACTAACTTTTTGATCGAAAATGGTTTCACTACATACAAGTTAGCACCTAAGGAGAGCCCTTTTTCAATGTCTTTTTCTTTATTTTTTGCCGAAAGGAAAATTACCTTGCAATGTTGCAAACGTTCCTCTTTTTTTATTTGTTCCAATGTTGCAAAACCATCCACCATGGGCATCATAACATCCAGTATAATAACGTCTGGGAGTTTAGTTTGCAAAATGTCCAATGCTTCTTGTCCGTCACGGGCTATAAAAACCTCAAAATTGTTTTTTTTGAAAGTATATTCTAATGACATTACAATATTTGGCTCGTCATCTACAATTAAAATTTTTTTCATTTTTTAATTATTTTCTGTTGTATTATAATTGGGTAATGTAAAGATGAAAGTGGCACCTTCAACCTCATTCTTTTCACTCCAAATAGTTCCTTTATGATGTTCTATAATCTGTTTGCAAATGGCTAATCCTAATCCGCTTCCTATTGGTTTTTTTATGTTTTGATTCCGAGATTGATAGAATTTGTCAAAAATAGCTTCGGCATCTTCTTCTTTAATACGTTTACCGTTATTGTGAATTTTGACTGCTACATTTGTTTCATTCTCAAGGATAGAAATAGTTATTCTTCCATTCGTTTCTGAACAAAATTTTATGGCATTAGACAATAAATTATGGATTACTTGTACTATGCGTTCTTCGTCATAAAAAGCCTTAATAACGTGATCAGCTTTGTCAAAGTCAATTGTGATTTTTTTGTTTTTAATTAATTGATTTAATGAAGTTGTCGTAGTTAAAATCGTTTTTGTAATGTTGTTTTTTGACAAGTAGATTTTCTGTTTTCCCGTTTCAAATTTTTCTAAATCCAAAATTTTATCAATCAAACGATTCAATCGATCCGACTCTGAAATGATATTTTGCAAAAATTGTTTTCGCATTTCTTCGGGAACAGCGTCATCATCATACAAAATTTCGCTTGCTGCACGAATTGCTGTTATTGGTGTTCTCAACTCATGGGTTACGGTGTCTAGAAATTCATCTTTTTGGATGTCTTTATTGACTAGTTCCTGATTGGCATTCTTGAGTTGTTCCGATATTTTTTTTAATTCGTTCGAAGTATCCGTCAATTTCTTGTTGATGATAATGTTTTCTTTGGATTCCTCCAAAATTCGCAATACTTCGGGCAAGCTGATTTTGTCTTCTTTGACTACACTTGCAATTAATATTTTGGCGGAAGCCGTACCAATGTGACCTGTCAATAAATTCTCGGCAAACTTTATAAATCGGGCATCGGCAGTTGTTATATTTTTATCGATGTTGTATTTTAAATTGAAAATAGTCAAAGCTCGTTTTGTTCGGTCTTCGCCAAGAAAGCGAAGCAATACTTTTTGAATATCAGAGATGTATGCTGTTCCTTTCCATACAAAAGCATTTTCGTGATTGGTGATGTATTGGTCAATATCCACAAACATTTCGGCATAATTGCGTTCTCTGTAATTTCCTTTGAAACTTACCGATACCGCGGCATAACTCATGATGTTAATTAATAAGCTCCAAAAAACAGCATGCGGAATAGGCTCTAAATAATCCAATCCAAAAAGGTGAAAAGGCTTTAATAGTGAAATGCCCCAAGGTCCTTCGGTAACAAAACGACTGACTGAATTTGTCATGCCGCTTGCATAAGGAATTAGTAAGGTATAAAAACAAACTGCAAATCCGAGAATGATTCCTGTGACAGCACCATTTTTTGAGCCTCGGCGCCAAAAGATAGCCCCAAAAAAGGAGGGCGCTAATTGGGCAATGACTACAAAGGCTACTAAGCCTATTGAAACCAGTGAATAGTCTAGAATAAATAATCTGTAGATGGCATAGGCCAAAATAATTAGAGAAAAAATTCCAATTTTACGGCTGTTTACAATGCGTTTGCTATTTTTTTCTTGCGACGAATTTTCTAAGGAGCCTATAAAGCCATACGGAATCAATAAGTTGTTGCTTAACATGGTGGCTAGAGATATAGACGAAACAATAATCATGGATATGGCTGCAGAAAACCCTCCTAGAAACACCATTACCGTCAAGGTATCGTTGTCAAACAATTGCGGTATAAGTAAGGAATATGTATCTGAATTGTGTCCTTTGCCTTCAAAAAGAATATTGCCTCCCCAAGCTATTGGAAAAACAAAAAGGTTGAAAAGTAATAAATACAGCGGGAATAGCCATATTGCAGTGCGTATATGAGTTTCTTTATTGTTCTCTACTATGGCGGTATGGAATTGTCTTGGTAAAAGAAAAATGGCAAACATAGATAAAACGCAAAGGAAAAACCAGTTCATAGCATCCGTAATGCCTCCAATGGTATTTTTTTTGTCAAAATCTTTTATAGTTGCTGCTTGTTTATAAATATCATCAACGCCATCAAATACAAAATAGGTTACATAAATCCCTATGATCAAAAAGAAAATCAACTTTAAGATCGACTCCATTGCAACAGCAGTAACAATACCTCTTCTTTTTTCAGATGCATCAACATATTTAGTTCCATAGTAAGAGGCAAAAAGAGCTAGAGCAAGACATACGTAGGTAGTAGTGTCAGTAAAAATATTTGAGCTTGCTTGTGTTTTTGTTACAATATGAAAGGTATCTGATATCGATTTGAGTTGTAAGGAAATATAGGGTAAAATTCCAAAAATACAAACTATGGTAACCAAGGCGCCAAGAAATCTACTGTTTCCGTACCGTAAAGAAATAAAATCTGCAATGCTGGAAATTTTATTTACTCTCGAAATTCGGATGATTTTCTTGAGGATAATCATCCAAGTAGGGATGATTAATATGGGGCCTAAATAAATAGGTAGGTATCCTAAACCGGATTCTGCAGCTACGCCAATGCTGCCATAATAAGTCCATGCAGTACAATATACGGCTAACGAAAAAGAATATATATAAGGATTATTAGTCCATTTAGAGTGGCTTCTTTTTTCAGACCAATAGGCAATGTAAAAAAGAATAGACAAATAGAGTACTAATATCAATAAAAGACCTATACTATTCATAATACCTTTTGATAATTAAATACGAGATTGCAATTGAAAAAAGCCATGCCGAGAAGATATAAACATAGATAATTGGAAATCCAAAAATGGGTTTTGAACTGTCAAATAAAAGTAAGAGTGGCATGTTCAAGGCCAATAGCATTAGCATTGAAAGAATAACGAGTTTTTGTTCATGTCTCTTTTTCATACAAAATGGGATAGTCTAATTGATGCGTTTTTTAATAAGGAGTAATTGTTCCAGCACGTAAATGCAAATAGCTTTTCATTCAACGTTGCTTTAAATAAGCAATCCCTACAATTAATTGTAGAGATTGCCCAAAATAATGGTTTGCTTAATCGTTTCTTTCGTCATAGTCACCAGCGAGAGCATAGTAACCAAAGGTTCCAAGTCCCGCCACGATTAACGGAGTGAGCACAAAAAGGATAATGATTCCAAATACTAAATCTTCTTGTTTTCCTGATGTAAATTTGGGTAACCCAAATTGGAAAATACAAAAATAGGCTGCAGCTGCTGCACATGCAATCCAAACTAATCCTAAAAGTCTTTTTAATTGATTCATAGCTGTGTCTTTTATACGTGAGCGTTTTTATCTTTATTTTTTATGTAAACCATTCCAATAGTAAAACTGATTGCAGCAATAACAATTGGGTACCATAATCCTTCTAAGTAATATTCAGGATGGCCTAAATCTTTAGCATTAGTTACAAAGTAGGTTGATATTGCAGGTAGTAAGCCACCAAAAATTCCGTTACCTACGTGATAAGGCAATGACATGGAAGTGTATCTAATTTTCACCGGGAACATTTCAACAAGGAAAGCAGCTATAGGACCGTAAACCATTGTAACAAATATCACTTGAATAAAAACTAAAAATATTAGTGTCCATTTGTCACTAGAGTTAATTTTTATAGTGGTTTTAGTTTCAATTTTCGGTTTTCCGTCAACTATTTTTGCAATACCGTTTTCTAAAGATACTGTTTTTACTTCGACTAATGTTGTTCCATCTTCATACTCTTTGTTAGTCGTGTAGATAGAGTCCATGGTTTGTTTCTTGTTTTCTTTTAATTCGGCAAGAATTTTAGTATTGGCAACTACTTCTGTTTTATTTTTCACATTAGTTGTTTCAAACATCTGCTTGTAGATTGGTCTGTACAATAGAATAGCAACCAGCATTCCTCCCATCATAATGTATTTTCTACCCACTTTATCACTCAGCCATCCAAAAAATATGAAGAATGGAGTACCCATAATTAATGCAATCCCAAGTAAAGTATCTACTTGTGAGGAATCAATTGACATAACCGTTTTAAGGAAACTCATCGCGTAAAATTGTCCTGTGTACCAAACTACACCTTGTCCCATTGTTGCGCCAAATAATGCAAGTAATACAAATTTCAAGTTGTAACGGTTTCCAAAACTTTCTTTTAGTGGGTTGGTACTCGTTTTTCCTTCGCTTTTTGCTTTGGCAAAAACAGGAGATTCATCCATATTTTTACGAATCAAATATGAAACTCCTACCATAACAATGGATACCCAAAACGGAACTCTCCATCCCCATTCGTCAAATTGTTCTGGAGAAAGAAAGTTTCTCGTTGCTAGAATTACCATTAAGGAAATAAATAGTCCCACTGTAGCAGTAGTTTGAATCCATGAAGTCCAATATCCTCTTTGTCCTACGGGTGCATGTTCAGCTACATAAGTTGCAGCTCCTCCATACTCACCCCCAAGCGCTAGTCCTTGAAGCAAACGAAGAATCAAAACTAATAATGGCGCCATAAACCCAATGGTTTCATAAGTTGGAATACATCCTATTAAAAATGTAGCTCCTCCCATCAAAAGGAGTGTAACCATAAAAGTGTATTTTCTACCGATTAAATCTCCTAATCTTCCAAAGAAAAGGGCTCCAAACGGGCGAACAACGAATCCAGCTGCAAATGTGGCTAAAGTAGATAGGAAAGCAGCAGTAGGATTGTCAGAAGGGAAAAATTTAGTTGAAATTACAACGGCTAAACTTCCAAAGATGTAAAAGTCATACCATTCAATCATGGTACCCATTGAGGATGCAGAAATGACTTTCCAAATTCCTTTTGTTGATTTAGTGCTCATAAATTATGCTTTTAAAATTAGTTATAAATAAATTTGCAATTGTACTACGAAGTCTCCTAATGATCCAGATCGATTACTTGTTGAGGTATAAACAGGTCTCGTTGAATACTGTGTTGTTATTTTTGCATGATGCCCGTCTAAGAAAAAGTTAGATCCTACATCAAACTGTGTGCTGGACTGTGTTAAAGCATCGAAGTTTTTATACGTAACTGCTCCAAAGGGTTGAATTCTCACTTTTGGTTTCGCCTCTTTGTTAGGCAATAAAAAACCTGCTTGCGTGTACCAGATAGTTCCAGAACCTATTGTAGGCTGCGCATTTCCAGGACCGGCTATGGCTCTGTTCCCTGTGAAATTAGGATCTACTGATCCAATATTCATAATGCCCACATTGCGTAAATAGTTAGGTCCAAAATCATAATCATAAAGTACACTGTAACCCGTTACAGCCGTTTTGTTTTCTTTTTTTCCAATAGGTAAATCTAGAAACACGTCAGCAGACAGAAGTGTAATGTCGTGTTTGTTTACGGTGTTATTAACTAAAGATCTTGTAGCATCAGGAGCATTATAAAAACCCGCACCTACATTGAATACTTTCTTAGTTCCTAAATAACTACCTACTTTAAAGGGTAGTACATTTGCTTCTTGATCTAGAAATTGATATTCAAAATATCCTGCTTTAGACCATTTTGTCATTCCACTGTTGTCAACTGCTACGGCGTTACCTACGGTAGTGGTGTTTGTAGGAGCTATATTAGTTGCGTAAGGTTTATTATAACTCAAGCGATACTCTAGTTTTCCATATTTACCCTTTGCAAATAGACCCATTTGTCTAGCAAATTGATCTGAGTTTTCAATTAAGGGCCAGTTAAATATAGGAGCATCAATAGTAAGGAAGTTAAGGGTTGATGCCATCGTTAATCGGGATAGACCCATGTAGTAATGTAATCCTGCACCAAGTGACATGCTAAATTTTTTGTCTTTTTCAGGTAGAACTACTGCATATTCGTTCCATGCGTCATGAAAAAACAAACCTGGTTTTTTACCTGCACCATAACCACCTGTTCCAGATGTTCCTGCTGCGCCGCCATTGGTAAAAGTTTGGTTGTTAATCCCAAAATGGGTCAAAATCATGTATCGTTTAGATACTTGTGCATAGGCTAGAAAACGCAAACGTCTGTTTCCTATGTCGGTTGCAGTTGATGTTGCTTCACCACCAATCATTGTACCGGGATTCATTTGAGATGAACGCATCCAGATCTGGTTCCATGCAATGACACGCATGAACTTTGAACCGTCTTCGTTCAGGTTAAATTTCAAGCCAGCGCCGTAGTCAGTGGAGCCTTGAGAAAAACCTTGCAGTGATAGTAGGAGTACTGCCGCTGAAAACAATATTTTTTTCATAAATAAAATTTTGGTTAGTAAATGGTCGGTTAATAAAGTGCCAAATTCTATTTTTTTATTGTGAAAAAAAATTCAGATATATATTTGTGTAAAGTCTATAGTTAATCTTTGAAACGTTCCCATTTTATAAGCATGAATTTGTCACCAAGTTCAGTGATGATCATTCCTGCTCCAGATAGTAGTTCTTTATTCTTTAAGTATTCTATTAGTTCTAAGTGACTTAAAATTTTATAGGTAGGGTGATAATTAGCGTGTGATGGTTTTTTTATGTTAAATGACTTTACCCAATTGCTAATGGTGACATGCGAAACGCCAATAATGCGCTCAATTTCTCGAAAACTCAATCCTTCCAAATAAAGCTGTAGTGCCTTAGTAACATAGTAGTCATCAATCTTTTTACCCAATTTATTTACAGTAAAAAAATAGTTGCATTTTTTACACAAGTACCTTTGTTTATTGTTGATTACTCCACTTTTTGTGATGTGGTTTCCTTGGCATTTCGGGCAGGCTAAAAGCTCCATGTATATAAATTTTGCATAAATATACTAAATTAGCAACATTCTAAATCAGAATTGTTTATAAAAAAACAGAATAAATATACAAACTGTTTATTTTTACCTGTCATTTGTTGTGGTATTATCAGTAAAATAAGGTTTTGACTGTAAGTGATTTTAAAGAAAAAGAAGATTTAGTGCAACAGGAGTAAAATTGCTACAAATAGATTTATGGTGTCTTGAAAAATAGTTTGTAGGTAATGCGTAGTGTTAAAATAAAATTGAAAACTAGTTTTTAATTTTATTTTTGCGAGGCATATAAAAACAAAAAACCCGAATATCTCTATTCGGGTTCTGTGGTACCTCCAGGGATCGAACCAGGGACACATGGATTTTCAGTCCATTGCTCTACCATCTGAGCTAAGGTACCGTGCTATTGCGGGTGCAAATATAGAATCATTTTTTGTTTCTCCAAAATAAATTTAAAAAAAAATGAATTTGTATCTTCGTCATTTTAAATATTTAAATATGGTTCTAGTAATAGACGTTGGGAATACCAGGATTAAAGCGGCTGTTTTTGAAGGAGATAGGTGTGAGGGAGTTTTTGTTTTTGCTAAAGAGGAAGTTCAAAAAAATATTGAAAATATTTTAGAAAAATATCCTTTTGTTATTCATGTTGCAGTTTCATCAGTTGGTTTTGTAGATGAAATTGCTTTTTTAGACCATCATTCAAAGTTAAAAGTACACTATGTTAGACGTGAGGATGAGTATCCCTTTTGTAATAAATACGCAACACCAGCAACATTAGGAATTGATAGAATGGTTTTGGCTGCGGGTGCTGTATTGCAGTTTCCTGGGCAAAATAGGTTGGTAATAGATGCTGGGACTTGTGTAACTTATGATTTTATAGATGATCAAGATGATTATTTGGGTGGTGCTATTTCTCCTGGCTTAAGATTGAGATACGAATCTTTGCACAATTTCACAGCAAAACTTCCTTTGCTTACTTTGGAAATGCCAAAAGACAGTATTGGCGATTCTACTAACAGTTCTATTCATTCAGGTGTAGTAAATGGATTGGTTCATGAAATCGATGGATTCATAGCAGATTACAAATTGAGGTATTCAAATTTTATAATAATTTTAACGGGCGGTGATGCAGTTTTTTTGGCTAAACGATTAAAAAATACCATATTTGCCAATTCAAATTTCCTATTAGAGAGTTTGAATAGAAAATTTCATTATAACATCAAAAAATGATTAAAAAAATTTTAATAAGTTCTTGCTTGTTTTTTTCAGTAGCAACTTTCGCACAAGAAGGATCGGCATCTCCATATTCTTTCTACGGTATAGGTCAAATAAGGTTCAGAGGAGCTCATGAATACCGTTCTATGGCTGGTGTTGCGGTAGAGCAAGATAGTATACATATCAATTTACAAAATCCTGCAAGTTATGCTAATTTGAAATATACAAGTGTGGTTCTTGGCGGTACGTATGGAACTACAACTTTAAAAAATGATTCGCAATCTGCAAATGCAACAAGAACAACTATAGATCACTTAGCTGTTGGTTTGCCAATGGGTAAATTAGGTCTAGGTTTTGGTTTGATACCTTATTCGTCAGTTGGTTTTAAAATACAATCTACATCTGATAATGATGCGGATACTAACAGACGTTTTGATGGAAAAGGTGGTTTGAACAAAGCTTTTTTAGGGCTTGGCTACAAAATCACTCCTAAGTTTAACATTGGTGCCGATGTGAGTTATAATTTTGGTAAAATTGAGACCAATAGCTTTGAGTATATTAACGGTGTTGCTACTGGAACTCGTGAATTAAACACTGCTGATTTATCAGGTGTTAATTTTAGTTTGGGAATGATGTTTGAAACCAAATTGTATAAAAAGATTAATGCATACAGTAGTTTAACGTATACTTTACAAAGTAACTTGAGGTCAAATAACTCTCGTAACATTGCAACTGCGCTTTATAGTTCAAATTTTAACATTGCGGTTATTGATGTTCTTGCAGATATTAATTCGTCTAAAGATCTAAGTATGCCTAGTAAAATTGCGCTTGGTGGTGGTATTGGAGAATCTAGAAAATGGCTCTTGGGAGGTACAATAGAGTATGGAAAAGCTTCAGGTCAAGCCAATGAATATAATAATAGTGCTAATGTAGGTTATGGTAAATATGGTAGTGTTTCTCTAGGAGGTTACTTTATTCCTCAATACAATTCCTTTACCAGTTATGCCAAAAGAATTGTGTACAGAGGTGGTTTGAGATATGAAAAAACGGGTCTTGTTATTAATTCAGAATCTATCAATGACATGGGTCTTACGCTTGGTGTAGGTTTGCCGCTTAATGGAACTTTCTCAAATGTAAACCTTGGTTTTGAATTAGGTAAAAGAGGTACGACAAAAGCTAATTTGATTCAAGAAAACTATGCTAATGTTAGTATTGGGTTTTCATTAAATGAAAAATGGTTTGAAAGAAGAAAGTTCTACTAGGATTCTTTTTTGCTCTTAATAGCGGTATATGACAATTACGAAACGTTTTTTTTTAAAATTTGCAGCCATTAGCTGTTGTGCATTTGCACTGGTAAGTTGTGAAAGTAATTTTAAAAATATACAAAAAATTAATTTCTCGGAGTTTGTACCTAGTAGCGATGCTGATTTGGTTGATTTGAAATATACGGATTCTGGACGTATAACGGCGGTCTTAGTCAGCCCAAAAATGCTAGATTATGCTACCGTTGATTTTCCATTTACTGAATTTCCAAAAGGTATTGATGTAACATTATATGATAAGAAAGGAAAAAAAACGTTTATTCAATCAAAATATGCAGTTTCTTACAAAGCTACTAATATGATTGACTTACAAGGAAACGTAAAAATCTTCACCGAAGACGGACAAAAGTTAGAAACAGAGCAATTGTATTTTGACCAAAAAAACGAATGGTTTTTTACCGAAAGAAAGTTTAAATTATCAGGTGCCAAAGGAGTTTCAAACGGTCAAGGAATAGATTTTAGTAAAGACTTTAAGATCATTAATTCACAAAAAATAACGGGAGAGGTTCAAACAGAAGAATAAAATATATTATCATGAAATATTTAAAATACACACAATATGTCTACTTACTTTTTGCAGCCTATCTTATTTTTGATGGGGTTAAAAAACTCAATAATCCAGCTCTTGGTGAAGCTTGGTTGAATTTTATAATAGCAGCTTTTGCAGTGTTTATGTTTTTCTTCAGAAGGAGGTTTGCTAAAAAATTTGAAGAACGAAATAAAAATATGAAACCATAAAAATACTTGATTTGTTTATTTGTCAAGATAGCTTTCTTTGATGAAATTTTGGTTTTAACTTCAATAAAACAGAATGGTTTTAGGTTTAGTAACATAAGTTTTAAGTAATTTTTCAGATTTAATTTAATGTTTATTTTAAAGGTTAAATGGTCATGAAAAAAGCCCTTAAAAGTGTTTAAAACCCTCAAAAATCATTGGTTTAAGCTAAATTAAAAATACTAAATAATGCTTGAAGGCTTTATTTTATTGGGAAAACAAATTTTCTTGCAAAATAAAAGGCTACTAGTATAATTATTAATTAGATAATTGTATTTTCGCAAACTGAATATAAAAATTAACAACAATAAAATGGCAGTTTTACAAAAAATTAGACAACGTTCACTTCTCTTGATACTCGTTATTGGGTTTTGTTTATTAGCATTTATCATAGGTGATATATTCAACAGTGGTGGTTTTAGCAGTACTTCAAAAGATGTAGGTAGTGTTGATGGAAAAGACATTTCATTTGAAGATTTTAGAGTTAAAGTTAGTAATGTTGAAAAAAGTGGTCAAGGCATTACTTCTACACAAGCTGCAAATAGAGTATGGGACCAAGAGGTTTCTGTTGCTTTATTAACATCTGAGTTCGAGAAACTAGGATTACGTGTAGGTGAGAAACATTTGTTAGAGATTTTTAAAGCGGATCAAAACATAGGTGGTAATCCATTGTTTTTAAATGCTGCTGGCGTTTTTGATGTTGCAAAATTTAAACAATATTTTAAAGCAAATCCAGAGCAAGCTCAGTTTTTGAAAGACAGAGAAAAAGATGCTGATTTGAATGCCAAGTTTCAATTGTACAACACGCTTATCAAAGCTTCAGTTTTTACAACGGATGGTGAAGGTAAGATGAAGTATGAAATGGAATCTAACAAAGTAAATTTTGCTTATGTTGCTGGTTTGTATTCAACAATTAAAGATAGTGAAGTTAAAGTTTCTGATTCAGAAATTGTAGATTTCATGAGTAAAAACAAGAAAAAATACAAAGCTGACGAATCTCGTGAAGTAGAGTATGTATTAGTTGAAGACAAAGCATCACCAGCTGATGAATCTGAAATTAAAACTAGAATAAACGGATTGTTATCTGGTAGTGTGGTGTACAACCAAAAAACAGGTAAGAATGATACTTTGCCAGGATTTAGAACTACAGCAAATGCAGTAGATTTTGTAAATTCAAATTCAGATATTCCTTATGACTCTACATACATTGCTAAAAAAGATTTACCAGCTGTAGATGCTGATAAATTGTTTAACCTTGCTCCTGGTGCTGTTTACGGACCTTATATGTTTGGTAAATACATTTGTTTGTCAAAATCATTAGGTAAGAGAGCTGCTGTTAATGTTAAGGCTAGTCATATTTTAATAGGATATGAAGGTTCTCAAGTTCCAAATCAAAAAGAAAAAAGAACTAAAGAGGAAGCAAAAGCTAAAGCAGAAAGTATTTTAGCTCAAGTTTCGGCTAATCCAGATAGTTTTATGATGTTGGCTTTTACAGCTTCTGATGATTCTTCTGCACAACAAGGTGGTGATTTAGGTTACTTTGGTCCAAACCAAATGGTAAAACCGTTTAATGATTTTGTATTTAATAATGGTATTGGTAAAGTAGGTTTAGTAGAAACTGAATTTGGTTTCCACGTAATTAAAGTTACTGATAAACAAGACGGAATTCGTTTAGCAACTGTTGCTCAAAAAGTAGAGGCTTCTGAGGCTACTGCTGATAAAATATTTACGCAAGCTACAAAACTAGAAATGGATGCTGCTGATAAAGATCTTAATGCAGTTGCAAAAACATTAGGATTAAAAGTTGCTCCTGCAGTTTCTGTAAAAGGATTAGATGAGAATTTTGGTTCTCTTGGAAATCAAAGAACAATTGTTCGTTGGGCTTTTGAAAAAGGAGTAAAAGTTGGTGATGTAAAACGTTTTGAGGTTGCTAATGTTGGTCACGTTATTGCTAAATTGAAAAGCATTGACGATTCTGGACTAATTGCAGTTTCTGTTGCAAGACCTTACGTTGAGTCTATTTTGAAAAACAAAAAGAAAGCAGAATTAATCAAAGCTAAAATGAATGGTTCTTCTCTTGAAGCTATTGCAAAAGCAGTGGGAGGAACAGTACAGCAAGCTAAAGGATTAACTATGGAAAATACCATGTTGCCGAGCGTAGGTCCAGAACCAAAAGTAGTAGGTAATGCATTTGCATTAGCAACTAACAAACTTTCTGCACCAATTGAAGGTAATACAGGAGTTTATGTGGTAAAAAATGTAGGAGTTGTAAAAGCGCCAGCCTTAAAAAGCCATGCTGCTTATGTTACAAAACTTAAAACTCAAAGTGCATCAGATGCTAATAGAGTTATTCCTGCTCTTAAAGAAAACGCAAAAATTGAAGATAACAGAATGGATTTTAATTACTAATCCAAGCTGATCAAATATAAAAAAACCCGATGCTGACAAAGTATCGGGTTTTTTTTATGAATATAAATGATGAGCTACAAGATCATCTCCTCATAAGGAATTACAGTCTCATATCCTTTTGACTTGAAATAAGCGGTTGGGTTATGTTCTGATACTGCCATTACAAAATCTCCTCCCCAAGCGCCAAGGCTTTTTACAACACCATCAAAATCTGGAAATGAAGTATCTTTCACTATTGTAGTTTCTAAAATGGAACTCAAATGGGTTTCGTGTTGTGCCAGAGCATCCATAAATGGTAAAAGAGTTGAAGCATTGTAAACTGCAGTTGTAAGTTGGTTGTTTTTTACTATTGTTTCGGCTAAGTTGTTTTTTTTATTTTTTTGATAGGCTGCAATAGCTGTTTTACTATTTTGCTTTTTATTGAGATACACAAAATAAATATTTTTTGTAAATTCAGGATTGAATTCAATTTGTTTAACGGTTGGATTGCCGTCATTTATCTGAAAAAGAATAGGCGTATCATTTTGTGCGCAAGCAATATCGTATCCGCTACCTCCAAAGCTATTTTTTAACAACGTGAAGGCATCAATTTGTAACCATTGGGCAATGTTGTTAATTAAAGTAGATGACGTTCCTAAGCCCCAATTTTTAGGAAAACTGAGTTCAGTAGTAACAGTGTATCCATTAGCATTGAGAATGAATTCAGGATTCAATTTATAAGCTTCGTGTAAAATAGTGGTGAGTGTACTTTTTACAGTTTCCGTTTGATCTTTAGTCCCATTAGTAATATCAGAAAATGAAAGCGTGTCTTGAAACCATATTTGACCATCAAAGTCATAACTTATCCAAACTATTTCATTGTTTTTACTTGTTTCTACACAAAGATTTTGTCCTTGTTTTGTTGGCAATGCAAAGGCTTGTGCGCTATCAAGAACAAGATATTCTCCTGTTATTAAAAGTTTACCATTACTATAAAATGTTTTTTTCATCAGTATTGTTTTAATCCAAATCAAGGTTTTTAATTTTGATTGGAAAATCAAAAATCAATCTTATTTTCTTAGGCTTTCAATAAAGGAAACTACGGCGCTATGAGAAACAGCATTCTTCTTGAAATGATTTTGAATCAAAAGACGTTCTTCATTGCTGGCCTCAAATTGATTGATTATATTATTTAAGTGCATTTTCATGTGACCTTCTTGAATGCCGGTGGTAGTCAACGAACGCAAGGCTGCAAAATTTTGTGCTAACCCTGCAACTGCAACATATTGCATGAGTTCTTGTGCAGAAGGTTTTTCTAGCATTTCGAGAGAAAGTTTTACAAGAGGATGCAGCGATGTTAACCCTCCAACGGTTCCTAATGCTAACGGAATCTCCAACCAAAAAGTAAAAATTCCATCTTCTATTTTGGCATGGGAAAGACTAGAATAGGTTCCGTTACGGGAAGCATAGGCGTGAATTCCGGCTTCAACCGCACGGAAATCATTACCTGTAGCCAGTACAACCGCGTCCACTCCGTTCATGATTCCTTTATTATGAGTAACAGCACGGTATGGTTCTATTTCGGCAATTTGAACAGCTTGCACAAATTTCTCTGCAAATACCTGTGGGTTTGGTATTTGTTTTTCATCTAATTCAGCAACAAGACATGAAACTTCAGCTCTTACAATGCAATTTGGCACATAATTTGAAAGAATACTCATTACTACTTCAATTTCTTTCTCTGACGTTGAGAATAAATCATAGTGTTGTGCTTCTTCTTTTAAGGTTTTGGAAAATTGTTCCAAACACGAATTTATAAAATTAGCACCCATGCTATCTTTAGTATCAAAAGTAGCATGTAACTGGTAATAGTTTGGTAATAAATCAGTTTTATCTTTTAGAATTATATCGGTAATTCCACCGCCGCGTTTTTGCATATTAGCGGTGATAGACTCTGTTTCGGAGAAAAATTTATTTTTGTTTTGAGCAAAAAACAGGCTTAGTTTAGATACATCACCTTTGAATATAAAATGAACTTGGCCAATTTTTTCAGTATTGATGACCGAAGTTTTAAAACCTCCTCGTGTAGCCCAGAATTTGGCAGCTTTGGATGCTGCTGCTACGACAGAGCTTTCCTCAATAGCCATTGGGATGGTGCGGTACTTGCCGTTTATCAAAAAATTGGGTGCAATTCCAAGGGGTATATAAAAATTCGTAATCGTGTTTTCTATGAACTCATCATGAAGTTGTTGAATTTTTTCATCGTTGTTCCAATAATTTTTAATTACCGCAATTGCTTCAGATGGATTGGAGAAATATTCTGTTGCAATCCATTTGATTTTTTCTTCTTTTGATAATTTTGAAAATCCACTTATGGTCTTGTTCATTCTCAATTGATTAGGGTGTACTATACTGCAAAGATACGTTATTAGCGGTTTTATTTGCAATCTAAATCATTTCAATAAGAGTGAGTTTTGGCAAGCTGTTTTTACATTTAACATAAAAAATAACTGATTATTGTAATTTTTTCACTAAAATTGACGGTTTTTTATCTCTAATCTAATAGTATGTATTCAAAAAATTATATCGCTTTATTTTTATTTGTTTGTTTTTCGGTTATTGGACAACAAAAAATAACCATTGATGAAATGTACAACGGTACCTTTCGAACCAAAGGAATGGATGAATTGCAATCCTTAAAAAACACGAATCAATACACTGTTTTAAACGTAGATATGCAATCTAGGAGTATGCAAATTGATTTATATGATTTTGCAACTTTAAAGAAAACGGTAACTTTAATTGATACTAAATCACATCAAGAGTTGGCTAGTGGAATAGACAGTTATTCCTTTGATGCTTCAGAAAAAATGATATTACTGGCTTGTAATTCCAATCAAATTTTTCGTCATTCATTTACAGCCGATTATTATTTGTACGATATAACTACAAAAAAGTTGAAAAAACTTTTTGATTTTCAAGTTCAAGAGCCAACCTTTTCACCTGATGGAAAAAAAATTGCTTATGCTAGAGAGAATAATCTGTATGTTTATGATCTAGCTACTGCTAAATCTACTGCTATAACAACAGACGGACAAAAAAATAGTATCATAAACGGAATTACAGACTGGGTTTACGAAGAAGAATTTGCTTTTGTGAAAGCTTTTGACTGGAGTACTGATAGTAAAAAAGTAGCTTACATCCGTTTTGATGAAAGTAAAGTACCTGAATTCTCTATGTCTATGTTTGCTAAAGATTTATATCCTACAATGCAAACTTTTAAATATCCAAAAGCAGGTGAAAAAAATGCAGTAGTATCTTTACATATTTATGATGTGGATGCAAATGCAGTAAAAAATATAAAGCTGGACAATTATAATGACTTTTATATTGCCAGATTAAAATGGACAAATGACAGTAATCTTGTTTCGGCTCAGGTTTTAAACCGTCATCAAGACAATTTAGATTTAATTTTTGTTGAAGCCACATCTGGAACTACAAAAGTAGTTTTGAATGAAAAGGACAAAGCCTATGTTGATGTTACTGATAATTTGACTTTTCTCAAAGACAATAGTTTTATTTGGACGAGTGAAAAAAATGGTTTCAACCATATTTACTTGTATGACAAAAATGGAGGTTTAAAAAATCAAGTTACCAATGGAAATTGGGAAGTAACTAATTATTATGGATATGATGAAAAGACTAATTCAGTTTTTTATCAATCTGTAGAAAATGGTTCCATTAATAGAGATGTATATAAAGTTTTGCTTAATGGCAAAGGAAAAGTACGACTGTCTCAAAACACAGGTACTAATGCAGCTACTTTTAGCCCAAATTTTCAATACTACATCAATACATATTCAAGCGCTTCGCAGCCTACTACCTATACTTTGAATGAAGCCAAGGCTGGAAAACAAATTCAAGTAATAGAAAATAATGAGGCTCTTGCGACCAAATTAAAGAAATACGATCTACCTGCCAAAGAGTTTTTTGTGTTGAAAACAGAAAAAGGCATAGAATTGAATGCATGGATTATAAAACCAAAAGATTTTGATCCAAATAAGAAATATCCAGTTTTCATGTACCAATATTCGGGTCCTGGATCTCAACAAGTAAATAATGAATGGAACAGTACTGATGATTACTGGTTTATGATGTTGTCACAACAAGGCTATATTGTAGCTTGCGTTGACGGACGAGGGACCGGTTTTAAAGGCGCCGATTTTAAAAAAGTGACTCAATTGCAGCTAGGGAAGTATGAGGTAGAGGATCAAATTGATGCTGCCAAAGTAATAGGAAATTATTCATTTGTAGATAAATCTAGAATTGGTATATTTGGCTGGTCTTATGGTGGTTTTATGGCCTCTAATTGTATTTTAAAAGGCAATGATGTTTTCAAGATGGCAATTGCGGTAGCTCCAGTAACTAACTGGCGTTTTTACGATAGTGTATATACAGAGCGCTACATGACTACGCCACAAGAAAACGCTAGTGGATATGATGATAATTCTCCTATAAACCACGTGAATAAATTAAAAGGAAAGTACCTATTGATTCATGGATCAGGAGATGATAACGTACACGTTCAAAATGCTATGCAAATGATGGAGGCTTTGATACAAGCCAATAAGCAATTTGATTCTCAGATATATCCGGATAATAACCACGGGATTTATGGTGGTAAAACTAGAGTTCAATTGTATACAAAAATGACAAATTTCATTAAAGAGAATTTATAAAAGCGATAATTAAAAACAAACCAAATTAATAAAAATGAGTGAAATAGCAGTAAAAACAGGACATCCAAAAGGACTTTGGGTGTTATTTGGAACCGAAATGTGGGAGCGATTCAATTTCTATGGAATGCGAGCTATCTTGACCTTGTTCTTGGTGAACTCACTGATGATGAAAGAAGAAGATGCCTCTTTAATTTATGGAGGATTCTTGGGACTTTGTTATTTAACTCCTATGTTAGGTGGTTTTATTGCCGATAGGTTTTTTGGAAACAGAAATTGTATTTTGCTAGGTGGATTGATGATGGCAATTGGACAATTCTTTTTGTTCATAAGTGCTAGTGTATTTGGTGCTAACATCAGTTTAGCAAGTACTCTAATGTGGTCAGCATTAGGAATTATAATTTTTGGAAATGGTTTCTTCAAGCCAAATATTTCTTCTATGGTTGGGAGTTTATATCCAAAGCAAGAAAAAAGCAAACTAGATACAGCATTTACAATTTTCTACATGGGTATCAACTTAGGAGCTTTTTTAGGTCAGTTGATTTGCCCAATTGTAGGTGATGTTAAAACAGAAGGAGTAAGAGATATTCACGCCTTTAAATGGGGATTTTTAGCAGCTTCTATTGCTATGTTAATTGGAACTGCAGTTTTCTATTTTCTTAAAAACAAATATGTAGTTACGCCAGAGGGAAAACCTTTAGGTGGTTTGCCTTCTAAAAATGATGCTTCTGACTATGAAGAGGGAGAATCTCAAAAAGCTGTTTTTTCGCAGAAAGCATTAATTGGTGCAGTAGTAGCATTTTTTGGATTGGGATTAATTTTCCATTTTGTATTTGGACAAAACTTTATATACTCTTTAATTTACGCTAGTGGTTTATCACTTGCGGGATTAATAATTTCAGATTCATCACTTACAAAAGTAGAGAGAGATAGAATTTTTGTAATTTATATTGTTGCTTTCTTTGTTATATTTTTCTGGGCAGCTTTTGAACAAGCTGGTTCGTCCTTAACATTTATTGCCGATAATCAAACAGATAGAAACTTTTTCGGGTATAATATGCCACCATCGATGGTTCAAATTTTTAACGGATTATTTGTTGTAGCATTTGCAGTACCATTCAGTATGTTGTGGGATTATTTAAGAAGCAAAGACAGAGAGCCAATTTCACCTGTAAAACAAGCAGTTGGTTTAGCGTTAATTGCATTGAGTTATTTTATTATTGCTTACAATGTGAAAGATTTAGGAAACAATGGTTTGCTTGCTATCAAATGGTTGATTCTTTTGTATTTGATTCAAACTTGTGCGGAATTATGTTTATCACCAATAGGACTGTCATTAGTTGGTAAATTATCTCCGAAGCGTTTTTCTTCTTTATTATATGGAGTATTCTTTTTATCAAATGCTTCAGGTTATGCCTTGGCTGGAACATTAGGTTCTATTTTACCTGCTACTGGTGATAAATTCAATAAAGCAAAAGAACTTGGAATCGATTTACAAGCGGTTTTAGATAAAAAAATCACTTTAACTGTAGAACAATTGGCAATTTTAGAGAAAAATCAAATCAGTCCAAACAATCCAGTTTTTGCCGGATTTGAGATTCATAATTTATTTGAATTTTTCATGGTATTTGTTATTCTTTGCGGATTGGCAGCTGTTATTTTAATGGCATTAACTCCAAAATTGAAAAAAATGATGCACGGTGTGCGTTAACTAAATTTTAAAAATATTTTTATATCTTTCAAACCTACAAGAAATCCTTGTAGGTTTGTTTTTTTAAACCAATTTATTATGTGGAAAAGTCACCCTAAAGCATTGCCTTACTTATTTTTATCTGAAATGTGGGAACGTTTTGGTTATTATTTAATGATCGGAATTTTTACCTTATATCTTAAAGATGTTGAGGCTGGATTTGCCATGACTGAGAAAGAAGCTTCTGATTTGTATGGAACTTTTATTGCCTTGGTGTTTTTAACCCCGTTCATTGGAGGATTAATTGCAGATAGGTATTTAGGATATAAAAAGTCAATCGTCATGGGTGGTATAATGATGGGCGCCGGTTATTTTATGATGGGAATTCATAGTTTGCCGATGTTATATTTTGCCATGACTTTGGTAATTGTAGGAAACGGATTTTTTAAACCTAATATTTCAACGTTATTAGGTAATTTTTACAACGAAGATCAATATAAAGAAAAGAAAGACGAAGGATACAATATTTTCTATATGGGGATAAATGTTGGTGCTTTTATTTGTAATTTTTTTGGTGCGGCTTTGCAAATTTTATTAGGATGGCAGTATGCTTTTATGGCTGCTGGTTTAGGAATGTTTATAGGTGTAATAGTTTTTCTTCTGGGAACTAAGCACTATGGTGATAAAACCGAAAAGAAAGGAATTCAAGAAGGGGATATGCCTTTTTCAAAAATTGTCTTGTATATTTTAGTTCCATCGGTAGTTTTTGGGGTAATAGGTTGGTTAATTAAAGGGGTGCAATCTGAGATGAATTTAGACAGTTCTATTTTTGGATCTGATAGCACTGATGCATTTATTTTTGCTTGTCTGCCCGTAATTTACTTTTATGGAAGTTTGTATTTTAAAGCAAAACCTGAAGAGAAAAGACCAATTGGTGCATTGCTTTCCATATTTGCAGTAGTGATTTTATTTTGGGCTGTTTTTAAATTAAATGGGTCGGCATTAACAACTTGGGCAGACAGATATACTGATAGAGAAATTACAGGCACTACACAAGTTGTTTTTAGTAATTTAAAATTAGCTAAAGACATTGAATATAAAAAGGACTCAACAGAATTGTACGATGCTAGTTTTAGATTGCAAAAAGAAAACGGTGCCGTTAAAAAGGTTGTAGATTATCCAGTATATTATAGAAATGTAGCAAAAAGTAAAACACCTCAAGAAGGTTCGGCAGTTTCTATTTGGGCTACAAATTTGAGTCAATCCATCAATCCAGGTTGGGTTATTATTTTGACGCCACTTGTTGTTGCTTTTTTTACGTTTTTAAGAAGCAGAAAGAAAGAACCTTCAACTCCAACAAAAATTGCTTTTGGATTGTTGATATCGGCATTGTCTGTTTTGGTAATGATTGCTGCGGTTCACATTGGTAGTAACGGAATGGAAAAAGTATCCGTTTGGTGGCTTGTTGCAAATTACGGAATCATAACCATTGGAGAATTATTTCTTAGTCCGATGGGATTGTCAATTGTCTCTAAATTGTCTCCTAAAAACATCACTGCTTTAATGATGGGTGGATGGTTTTTATCTACATCCATTGGAAATAAATTATCTGGAGTTTTGGCAAGTATGTGGGATCAATATGATGATAAGGCCAATTTCTTTTGGGTGAATTTTGGCTTACTGATGTTTGCTACACTTTTAATGTTTGCTCTGGTTAAAAATTTAAACAAAGTAATGAAAGACCACGGAATTAATTAAGGTATGGAAATCAATCGGTCATTAGAAGAAATTCAAAATTTCAAAGGAAAGTATCCAAAACAATTGTGGTATTTGTTTTTTAGTGAAATGTGGGAACGGTTTTGTTTCTACGGTATGCGTGGTATGCTCGTGGTTTTCATGGTGAATCATTTAGCTATGAATGAAACGGTAGCTAACCTGCAATATGGTGCTACGCAGGCTTGGGTATATGCCTTTACATTTATTGGAGGATTATTTGCTGACAAAATTTTAGGTTTAAGAAAGTCACTTTTTTGGGGTGGAATTTTAATGATTATAGGTAGTGTCATCCTAGCTGTTGATCCTAAGAATTTTTTCTTTATTGGTTTGGGTTTCACAATTGTTGGAACAGGTTTTTTTAAGCCTAATATTTCATCAATGGTAGGGCAATTATATAAAAATGACGATCCACGCAGAGATGCTGGTTTTTCATTCTTTTATATGGGTGTAAATCTTGGAGCATTGATTGGAGGTTATCTTTGTATTGCTGTGGCGGAAGGATCTATGTGGCAATCGTTAGTACCGGAAAATTTAAGATGGAATGTTGGCTTCGGGTTTGCGGCGATTGTTATGATTGTAAGTCTGCTAACCTTTACTCAAACTCAAAAAAGCTTAGGACCAATAGGACTTTCTCCCTTAATGGACATTGAAAAATCGAAGAAAAAAAATCTTGAAATTGCAACATATTTAGGTTCGCTTTGCGTTATTCCGTTAATAATAATCATGGTTGCAAATACCCAGTATACCGATTATTTTATGATTTTTATTGGTCCTGCATCTATATTGTATTTGTTCTATGAAATGAAGAATTTTTCTTTAGTAGAAAATAAAAAGCTTTTAGCTGCTTTAGTGTTTATCATTTTCTCAATCTTCTTTTGGGCTTTTTTTGAGCAAAGTGGAGGTTCGTTAAGCTTATTTGCTGCAAATAATTTAAACAATGATATTTTGGGAGTTGAATTAAGTCCAAATGGAGTAAACAATGCAGCCAATTCGTTTTTTGTTATAGGTTTTGCAGCATTAGTGGGATTGGTTTGGTTGTGGATGGCAAAAAGAAAGATTGAACCCAACACAGTTATTAAATTCGGTTTGGCCTTTATATTTCTTGCTGGGGGTTTTTGGATATTCTATTACACTAAATTTTTTGCAGATGTTAATGGAAGAACTTCATTAGGGATTTTTACTATTGGTTGGTTGGTGATTACTTTTGGAGAATTGTGTTTGTCACCAATAGGAATGTCTGCAATGACTAAGTTGTCTCCTCAAAAAACACAAGCCGTAATTATGGGGATGTGGTTTTTAGCCAGTGCATACGGACAATATTTTGCTGGAATACTAGGGGCAAATATTGCAGAAGCATCTGAAAATGCATCCAACTTAGACAAACTTTACGTATATGCTGATGGGTATTACCAATTGGGGATTTATGCTTTAATTGCAGGGTTAGTTTTGATTTTAATTTCACCACTCATTAAAAAATTAATGCAGGAAGTAAAGTAACTACACCTTTTTTGGTACTATTTTTGAATATATTTGTAAAAAATAAAACACTATGAAAAAAATTATAATTACGCTTTTGCTGATAACTTTTTCAGTTGTTGCACAAGCACAAGACTTGGTTTGGGAAACTAATATTAACAAGGCAATGGAAGTTTCGACCAAAACAAAAAAACCGATGTTGTTGTTTTTTACAGGAAGTGACTGGTGCGGCTGGTGTATTAGGTTGCAAAAAGAGGTTCTTAAAACACCTGAATTTGCAAAATGGGCAAATGATAATGTAGTATTGGTTGAGCTTGATTTCCCTAGAAAATCCAATCAAACGGAAGAAACTAAAAAGCAGAATAGTGAATTGCAAATGGCATTTGGGATACAAGGTTTTCCAACGGTACATTTTGCAAATGCTAAAACTGTTGATGGTAAGATTAATTTTGAAGGTTTAGGTAGTACGGGATATGTTGCTGGAGGACCAGCAGCCTGGTTAGCAGAAGCTAATAAAATTTTAAAAAAGTAAATTGATAAGGTTTTTTCTATTTATAAAGATTATTTCAATATATTTCCTTTTTTTGTTATTGAATATTCTGTTTTTTTGTTATTTTTATAAAAAATTTTTAAGACCTGACTTATGATTAAGAAATTACTTTTTGCGTTTATACTTTCGTATAGTTTTAATATGAGCGCCCAAACCTTAAATTGGTCCACTGATGTAAATGCTGCCATCGAAGTAAGTAACAAAGAGAATAAACCCTTGTTGTTATTATTTACAGATAAAAGCGCTTCAAATGACCTTTTATTTTCTCAAGTTTTAAACACACTTGATTTTGCCTTATGGTCACGTGATAACGTGGTAATTGTAAAAATAGATCTTAATGAGGATAGTACGAATGACAATATTGAACGTAATCTAAATTTAAAAAAGGCTTTTGCAATTGATGCAAACCCTTCTATTTGTTTTGCAAGAGGTAGTTCTAGAAAAGGTAAGATAAATTATCAGTTAATAGGTAAAATGGCTTATAAGCCTGGAGGTGTAAAGGCTTGGTTAGCTGATGCTAAAATACTTTTAACAGTAACCGAAGAATAATTAGGTATAATTTACTTGATACTGTAAAATCCCTTTTCACGAGTCATGTGGAAAGGGATTTTTTGTTTGTCACAGCTGTTTTTCCAATATTGCTGAATCGTTTTAAAGTTTGAACCATCTGCTACCACCATTTTAGGTTGTAGTTCCATTAATGCTCTATCTAAGTTTATTTTTGTGGATTGAGTTAGTATTAAGATATCGGGTTTTATATTTGGTAAATATTGCATGGAGCTGTCTAGCACAAATATTCTCTTTTCATTGTAAAATATAAAATTTCGCAAAGACTGTTTTTTTTCTACAGCTGCATTATTGCCTGTCAAGTATGTTGTTAAGGCAGTAAGTTCTGTTTTTTTTGGTACATCTATGCTGCTGTTATATATCATGTACGTTTCTCCTTTTTTTATGGTTATAAGTGTTTGTTTGGGCAAATGAAAAATAATAAGTTCACTATTTGTAGCATCACTCCAACGAGTGTAAAAGTATACTGCTTGAATGACAAGTATTGATGTTAGTACAGCAACTAGTTTATTGAAGTTTGGTTTTTTTATCCAAATTACGATGCAAATAATACTGGCGTATGCACTTATTAACATAAAAAGCTGTAATGGTATGTCTTTAATTATAAACTGTTCAAATGAGGCAATAAAGTGTATTATTTTATTAAGTATAGTAATGCTCCATTCAAACAATTGAGATAAAAATTGTGGAACATCATATACAGCAGCGCAAAGCATTACGAGTACACCAATTACCATAATTACTCCTAACAATGGTATTACTATTATATTGGTTATAAAAAATAGTCCAGGAAATTGATGGAAATAATAAATGCTTAATGGTAGGGTGCCAATCTGTGCTGCAAACGATACGGTTAAGATATCCCAAAAATATTTTGTTAATTTATTTTTTGGTTGGTAAAGCAGGTTTAGCATTGGCTGTAGCCAAATTATAAAAAATAGCGCTAAATAGCTTAGTTGAAATCCTACGTCAAATAAAAACGAAGGTTCAAAAAGTAGAATTATTAGCATAGAAACTATTAAGGTATGATAGATGTTTACGCTACGCCTAAGATGACTCCCAATTGCAATAAAAGAGAACATAGTAACAGAGCGTACCACTGATGGTGCTAAACCAGCAAGTATGCCAAACAAAATAAGTGATGTTAGAATAATAAATAGTTTTATCCAAGAACCTTTTGTAGTATTTGGTACGGGTCTTAAAACCAATGTCATAAAAATTAGTATGAAACCTATGTGAAGACCTGAAACGGATAAGATATGTACAGCACCTGCATATTGGTAGTTTTTTATAATTTCGGGTGAGATGTCTTGTTGTTGTCCTAGTATAAGTGCCATGGCAACTTGAAGTTCTTCATCCTTAAAATTATGATCTTGTAAGTTGTTTAAAATGCGTGATCTTAATGCATCCGAGTAGTACCAAAGATCTTTTTTGGATTGTTTTGCAATATTTATGACGTCACTTGAAGTGTACATTTGACCATAAATATGTTTGTTTTCTAAATACTTTCCATAGTCAAATTGATAAGGATTTTTGGGTGAAGTGTTGGGGTGTATTGAGGTTTTTAACTGAATAATGCTTCCTATTTTTAATGTTTTTTGGATGCTATCATTATGTATGTTCAGGACTATTTTACCTGATTTAGTTTCATTGTTAATATGAGTAATGGTTGCTACGTACCGATCACTAAATGAAGTTTTTTTTAATTTTTCTCTAATGATTAATGTATACGTTTTTTCTTTTTGGAATACATTTTTAACTTGTAAGTAATGACTCGCTCTGAAACTATCAGAATGTATACGCTGCGTTGTAATTCCAATTAATCCTGCTAATAACAATGCACTTATTCCAAATAATGATGGTGCTTTATTATTCTTTTTTAGAAAAAAGTATTGTGCTGCTAATGCAATAAGTGAAAGTAGTATCGCTGCAAAAATATAATTTGTGGGTAAAAAAATATAATGAGACAAAAGAAGTCCTATTATAAAACCGATTGTAATTTTTATCAGTGGGAATTGAAGCACTTTCATAACTCTAAAGTACACATTTTAAACAAGTAAGAGCTATTTTGTAGTAATAAAATTGTAAAATTATAAAAGTCTATTAGCTTGAACAAAACTCTTTTTGTAGTAAGGCTCCTTAGTTGATGATACAATTACACCTTTTGATGTAGAGGCATGAATAAATTTAATTTCTTCATCAGAGGAATCAATTACAATGCCCACGTGATCTATTGTCTTATTTTTGTTGTTAGAAAAAAATACTAAATCCCCTTTATTGACTTTGTCTTTTTTTGCATTTAAAACTATTCCAGTTTTGGATAATTGGATTGAATTATGAGGCAAAATAATATCTTGTTGTTTAAATAGGGTAATAATTAATCCAGAGCAGTCAAAACCTTTTGGACTAGTTCCTCCATATTTGTAGGGAGCTCCAAGTGCTTTTTGAGCATTTTCTACCACCGATTGGACTATTTTTTCTGTCTTTTTTTTATTTGTTGAAGATGTTATTGCTTTGTAGTCGCGTTTTATCGCCGTTGAACTAGAATTTGTAGATGCACAACTGTAACCCAAAAGCACAATAACAGCAACTGTTATACTGCGTCCGAGTACTTTTTTCATTGATATGTATGAAGTTTTGAAATTCAATTTAAAATAAATCTTTTACAATTAAAGCTGCTGTTTTTTCACTGGCACCATGACCACCTAATTTGTTCTCTAGAATTATATATTTTTCTAAAATAGTATTGCGTTTTTCGGTTTTCAAGATTTTGTGCAACTCTTCTTTGATGCGTTTTGTATTACATTCATCTTGAATGAGTTCTGTAACCACCTCTTCGTCCATAATGAGGTTGACTAATGATATGTATTTTAATGTGATAATTCTTTTTGCAATTTGATAGGATATCCAATTTCCTTTGTAACATACTACTTCTGGTACTTTAAATAGAGCCGTTTCAAGCGTAGCCGTGCCTGAGGTTACTAAAGCTGCTGTAGCATTTTGTAATAAATCATAGGTTTTATTTGCTACAAACTGGATGTTACTTTGTGTTATAAATGGGGTGTAAAAAGAGTATTCTTGGCTTGGAGCCCCAGCAATTACAAATTGATATTCAGGAAAATCATTAGAAACACTCAGCATGATTTGTAGCATTTTTGTAATTTCTTGTTTTCTACTTCCAGGAAGTATTGCTATGATCGGTTTGTCACTCAGATTGTTTTGTTTTCTAAAATCTATTTCAGTACCATTCGATTTGTTTTGAATGGCATCTATCAATGGGTGTCCAACAAAGTCAACTGGATATTGGTGTTTTTCTTCGTAGAATTTTTTCTCAAAAGGTAGTATGACAAACATTTTATCAATGTCTCTTTTAATATCAGATATTCTATTTTCTTTCCAAGCCCATATTTGAGGAGAAATATAGTAATGTGTTTTGATTCCTAGTTTTTTGGCCCACTTTGCAATTCGGAGATTAAATCCAGGGTAGTCTATAAAAATCAAAACATCAGGTTGGAATTCCTGAATGTTCTTTTTACAAATGGTAATGTTGTTTAGGATTGTTTTTAAATTGAAGACAACCTCAATAAAACCCATAAAGGCTAGCTCACGATAGTGTTTTACTAATGTACCGCCTACGTTTTGCATTAAATCACCTCCCCAAAAACGAATTTCTGCGTGTGGATCTTTTTTGAAAAGCTCTTTCATTAAGTTAGAGCCGTGTAAATCGCCAGAGGCTTCACCTGCAATTATGTAATATTTCATGGTTGTAAACGCTAATGTTGAAAATGAATTCTGAATTTAAATAACTAAGGTTAAAATGGCTAATGCTATTACAGAAAAAACAATGCCTTGTGCGATTTTTTCTCTGTTTAATTTTAGAGCTACCCCAAATGCTCCCAGCGTTAAAACACAGCTTAAGGTTATTATTTTTCCAAGATTACCCTGTGATTTTAATATTTGAATGCCCGCAATAAATTGGTAATCTGTGAAAAAAAACATAAAAAGGAAGCTGCCTAAACCTGTAGTTAAAAGTCCTATTATAAATCCTATAAGCATGTCTCTCTTATTCATTCCAAGTAAAGGTGTTAAGTTGTTGAATAGCATGATGTGCAGTTAAATCAAATTGTACAGGTACTACCGATATGTATCCGTTTTTTAATGCCCACTCATCAGTATCTTCTCCATGATCTTGATTTACAAATTCTCCAGCTAGCCAATAGTAATCTCTGCCTTGAGGCGTTTTGCGCTTGTCAAATTTTTCTACCCAAATGGCTTTTGCTTGTCGGCATACTCGTATTCCTTTGATGTTTTCTTCTTGTAGTTTTGGAAAATTAACATTTAGTAAAACACCCTCGGGTAAACCATTTTCAAGAACTTGTAGTGTAATCTTACGAATAAAGGTTTTTATGGCGTCAAAATTTGCATTCCAATCATAATCCAAAAGTGAAAACCCAATGGCAGGTATACCTTCAATTCCTGCCTCCATGGCAGCACTCATGGTGCCTGAGTAGATTACATTTATAGAAGAATTTGAACCATGATTTACGCCAGATACGCAAAGATCTGGTTTTCTTTCTAAGATTTCATTTACAGCGAGTTTAACACAATCTACCGGAGTTCCAGAGCAACTGTATTCTAAAAAGGCGTCTGAATCTTTAGATATTTTATTTAAGTATAACGTGCTGTTTATGGTGATGGCATGTCCCATTGCACTTTGAGGTTTGTCTGGTGCTACAACAACAATTTCGCCAATTTCTTGCATTACAGCTATTAAAGATCTCAGTCCAGGTGCCGATATACCATCGTCATTTGTAATAAGTATGAGTGGCCTGTTTTTTTTCATTTACTTAAAATTAAAAAAAAGAATATATATTTATTATAGTAACAAATGTACTGACTGAAATTGGTAAATACTGAACTAAATGTAAAAATTTAATATCAATTGAACTTTCATTTCATAACAATAAAACATTTTATATCTTTAACAAAAATTTATGGCATCATGTCTTTATATGGCATGGTTTTTACCGTATCTTAGAATAAAAAAATTCATGAATACTATTCTTCACTTTATGAAAAGAAATTATAAAATACTTATTGTTGTCGCATGTATTTCGATGGCTTTATTTGCATTCAATATCAAAGGTGCAAAAAGTAATGATCCTGAAAAGGATAAGTTATTATTAGAACTATTGACTTTTGTTATTGAGAAAGGACATTATAGCCCAGCAACAATAGATGATAGTTTTTCCAAGGGCATTTACAAGGATTACATTGTAGCATTAGATCCTTCTAAACGTTTTTTCTTACAATCTGATATTGATGAGTTTTCAAAATTTGAACTGCAGTTAGATGATCAATTATTGAACAAAGATTTAAGTTTCTTTAATCTTACTTATGATCGATTGATTAAAAGGATGAACGAGAGTACTAAAATTTACAAATCAGTGCTTATTAAACCTTTTAATTATGAAACTGACGAGAGTTTCAATGTTGATTATGAGAAGGCACCATATGCTAAAACTCTTACCGAATTAAATGATAAATGGAGAAAACAAATCAAGTTGTCAACCCTTTCCTCATTGGTTGACAAGCAAAGATTAGAAGAAGATAAAAAGAAAAATGATGCTAAGTATGTGGTAAAATCTTTTGAAGCATTAGAAAAAGAAACAAGAGAGAGTTCTTTAAAATCTCTTGATGAGTACTTCAGTTTTATAAAAGATTTAGATCGTAATGATTGGTTTTCAGTTTATATAAATGCAATCACAGGTCGTTTTGATCCCCATACCAACTATTTTGCTGCCGAAGAAAAAGAACGTTTTGATGTAAGTATAAGTGGGAAGTTAGAAGGTATTGGAGCAAGATTGCAGAAGAAAAATGATCTTACTGAAATATCTGAGCTTATATCTGGTGGGCCTGCTTGGAGAGGTAAACAACTAGAATCTGGTGATTTAATTATGAAAGTTGCTCAAGGCGATGCTGAGGCTGTTGATGTTGTAGGAATGCGTCTTGATGATGTAGTTAAAAAAATTAAAGGACCAAAGGGTTCTGAAGTACGTCTTACCATTAAAAAAGTGGATGGGACTATTAAAATTGTTTCTATTATCCGTGATATTGTTGAAATAGAAGAAACTTACGCTAAGTCTAGTGTGGTTGAGAAAAATGGATTGAAATATGGCGTTATATATTTGCCGAAATTTTATATCGATTTTGAAAATCCAGAGGGTAGGGATGCTGGTAAAGATATAGCTCTTGAAGTAGATCGATTAAAAAAAGAGGGTGTTAGCGGGATTGTTTTGGATGTTAGAGATGATGGTGGTGGGTCGTTATCTACTGTTGTTGATATTGCAGGATTATTTATTGAGCAAGGTCCTATAGTTCAAATTAAATCGGCTGGACGTAAAAAAGAAGTTTTGTATGATAAGGATCCAAAAATTGAATGGGATGGACCACTTGTAATTATGGTGAATAGCTTCTCGGCGTCGGCTTCTGAAATACTTGCAGCTGCAATTCAGGATTACAAGCGCGGTATTGTAATAGGAAGTAAACAAACCTATGGTAAAGGTACTGTTCAAAACGTGTATGATTTAAATACGCTTGTTCGTAATAGTGCAGTGGGAGATTTGGGAGCCATTAAAACTACTACTCAAAAGTTTTATAGAATAAATGGAGGATCTACACAGTTAGAAGGTGTACATAGTGATATTGTGATGCCTGATCGCTATTCTTATTTAAAAATGGGTGAAAGGGATATTGATAATGCTATGCCTTGGGATAAGATTGATCAAACTAGTTATCAATTATGGAATGATAATTCTAATTTTGCCCAAGTAATAATGAATAGCAAAAACAGAATTATTCAAAACACACAATTTCAGTTAATTGAAGACAATGCTAAATGGATTGATGGACGTAGTGAGGAAAATATATACAGCTTGAACATCACTAAATTTAAAATTGCTCAAGCTCAAATTGAAGAAAAAGCAAGAAAATATAAATCAATTGTTGATTATAAAAACAATTTGAAATTCAGTTCTTTGCCAAATGAAGTGGAGGCTATGAATCAAGATAGTTCATTAAAAGAGAAAAGAGAGAGATGGCATGAAGCCTTGTCAAAAGATGTTTATGTAGAAGAAGCTCTAAATGTATTAGATGATTTGCAGTCTAAGGCATTTACTAACAAAGCATTGCCGGTTAAGGTAAAGAAAGACAAGCTTGTAAAGTCGTAATTGATTACAAACATGCGAAAACGCTCAAAAGTAGTTTTGAGCGTTTTTTTTATGCCTATTTTTTAATATTTCCTTATCTTTATTATTATTAGTTTTTTTTAACATTATCGAAGTGATATGAGTTTTAATCGAATGAAAAAAGTAATAGGGTGTATTATAATAGTTACGACACTTTATTCTTGTAAACAGGAGGTGTCAAATACTCAAAAAGGCTTTGCACCAATCGCTAATGAGAATAGTGAATATGCAAATGGGAGTAAACTTAAGGGCGAATACAAAAGAGAATTTCATTTCGCTACAAATGATTTGTTACCAATATCGACCACAAATACAATTGTAAAGCACAATTATTATTCTCTTTCATATAATGAAACTTACGAACAAGCAGAGTGGGTTGCTTATGAATTAAAGAAGGATTACATAAAGAACAATAACTTTAAACGCCCTTTTTTTATTGAAGACACCAAAGTCGAAACTGGATCTGCTGATTGGAGAAATTATAAGAATTCTAATTATGATAAAGGACACCTTTGTCCAGCAGGCGACATGGAATTTTCTATGTCAGCGTACAACGATACTTTTTTCACCTCGAATATTTCTCCGCAGGACAAGCAATTTAATGGTGGTATATGGAATAGATTGGAGCAAAAAGTTAGGTATTGGGCTGTGAAAGATAATGGTGTGTACGTAGTAACAGGAGGTGTTTTGAATAATTCCTTAAATACTATTGGTAAAGAAAACGTAGCTGTACCTCAATATTTTTATAAAATATTGATGAATCGCTCAGGAAATAGATTGAAAATGATTGGTTTTTTAATGCCTAATCAACCAAGTGATCAACCTTTATATAAATTTGTAGTATCTGTAGATACAATAGAAAAACTCACGGGAATTAATTTCTTTCCTCAGTTAGAAGATCGTTTAGAAAACCAATTAGAAGCTAACAAAGATTATAAAGATTGGAGTTTTAAATAAATTTACAACCACACATTCAACAAGAATTAGGCTAAAAGTTTTGAAAACTTAAGCAACAATTACCATTCATTTACTTTATTAGCATCCATTTTGATGAAAATAAACAGTAGAATTGTAAAGCCCCATAAACCTGATCCTCCGTAGGAGAAAAAAGGTAATGGTACACCAATTGTTGGGAATATTCCAGATACCATGGCGATATTTACAAAGAAGTGCGTAAACAAAATAGCCGCTACACAGTACCCATAAACTCTACTAAACTTGGTTTTTTGCCTTTCGGCTAAATATATAATTCTAAGAAATAATCCTGCAAATAGCGCTATTACTACTAGTGATCCTGCAAACCCCCATTCTTCGCCAACTGTTGTGAAAATATAATCGGTATGTTGTTCTGGTACAAAGCCACCTTTTGTTTGTGTGCCTTCTAGAAAACCTTTTCCCAGCCAACCACCAGAACCTATTGCTATTTCTGATTGATTAGTGTTGTAGCCCGATCCTTTTAAATCTACTGCTTTACCCAATAAAATATTAAAACGGTCCCTGTGATGCTGTTTAAAAACATTATTGAAAATATAATCAACAGAAAATACAAATCCGGAAATTAGTGCAAACAAGATACCGCTTAAGACTACATTTCTATCTGCTAATCTTGATTTATAATGAACTAAAACAATAACAAGTAAAGCTGCCAAAACAACGTAAATAGGCTCAATTATTAATGTAAGTACAAATAATAAAATGGTTATGAAGCCTGTCCAAACATACCAGGAAGGTAAACCTTCTCTGTATAAAACAATGATAAAAATACTATATATTAAAGCGCTGCCAGGATCTGGTTGCGGAAGTATAAGAAGTACAGGTAAAAGTATTATAGCTAGTGCTTGAATTTGTCTATTTGGATCTTTTAAATTGATTTGAGAATCACTTAAAAACTTTGCTAATGCAAGTGAGGTTGCTGCTTTTGTAAATTCAGAAGGTTGTAGTGTGAAGCTGCCTATTGCGTACCAGCATCTTTGGCCAGCTATGGTTTTTCCAAATAAAAATAAACCTAGTAATGATATCAGTGCAACTACAAATATGATACTAGCATACTTTTCGTAAAACTTACCATCAACAGATACAACAATAAAGATTAGGGGTATTGTAAATAGAATGAATATCAATTGTTTCTCATAAGTGTCTTGCATAGACGATAATGAGGAGGAATATATATTCAACCAACCTAATAGCACTAGCACCGTATAAATAATGATGCTGATCCAGTCAATATTATTTGTTATACTTTGGTTTTTCATTAGATTGAGAAGCTAGTTTTTTTTCTTTAATGGTATCAGTAGTCAAGGGAACTTTTTTAGGTGTCCCTAACTTTAATTTTTGTAATGAATCTGCTATTTTTAATTGCAGTTTAACGGCTTCCGAAAGTCCGCCTAGCTTGGCATAACGGCCTTGTAAACTGGTTGCTAGAATTCTTTTTTCAAGGTCGACACGGGTGATTTTATGTCTTAGGTATTTTTCAATCATTAAACTTGCAATCGGTCCTGCAATTGTAGCGCCATATCCGCCATTTTCAACCATTACTGCTATGGCAATTTTAGGGTTGTTCATTGGAGCAAATGCTACAAATATAGAATGATCTTCCATTTTTACTCGAACACCGCCAATTCTAGTGGAGTTTTCCGCGGTACCTGTTTTTCCGCATATTTCAATTCCTTCCACTCGAAGTCCTCTAGCGGTACCTAGGTTATAAACATCAAATAAACCGCTTATGATGGGTTTGAAAAACTTCTTATCAATTGTAGTAGTGTGTTTAGTAGTGAATTTGCTTTCAATTTTTACTCCTTCTATTTTTTTTATGATGTGAGGCGTGTAATAATATCCTTCATTAGCTACTGTTGCCATCATATTTGCTAGTTGAATTGGGGTCATAAGAACTTCTCCTTGACCAATTGCATTGGATACAATTGCGGTGCTTCTCCAGCCACCATTAGGGTACATTCGTTTGTATGTTTTTGAGGTTGGTACTAATCCTCGTTTTCCTGTAGGTAAGTCATACCCCATAAATTGGCCTAAACCAAAACTTTTAAGGTGATTGCTCCAAACGTCAACTGCATAGGCTGGTTTAGCATATTTATTTATGGTTTTCATATACGCAGTTGCAAAATAAGAGTTGCAAGACTCAAAAATTCCTCTATGCAATTGAAGTGCGCCTCCATGACAGTGGCATCCCATAAATCTACCTCTAGCATAGCTAAAACCTCGATTGCAAAAGACGGTTGTATTGTAGTCGATTACGCCTTCTTGTAAAGCAACAAGACCTGTTAAAATTTTGAATGGCGAACCAGGTGGGTATTCAGCGAGTAAACCACGATCGTACAATGGTTTAGCAATAGAGTCTCGGTATAATTTGGTGTAATTCTTAGAACGTTGTCTGCCTACTAGAATTCCAGGGTCATAAGATGGAGCTGTTACAAGTGCTAAGATTTCACCAGATTTAGGTTCAATGGCAACAATTCCACCTCTTTTATTAATCATTAGCTCTTCTCCGTATTTTTGGATTTCGGCGTCAATGGTTAGGTTGATGTCTTGGCCTTGAACGGCTATGGTGTCATATTTGCCTGCTTTGTAGGATCCTATTTCACGATTATGTTTGTCTTTCTGAAGATATTTTACGCCTTTAATACCACGTAATAAAACCTCATAGCTTTCTTCTACACCTTGTTTTCCAATTAAATCTCCGCTATTGTAGTAGGGGTTTTTTTCAATTAGTTTTTCATTTACTTGTGTTATAAATCCAAAAATATTTGCTCCAAAATTTACCTCGTAATCTCTTAAGGAACGTTTTTGAAAATAAAAACCTTCGTATTTACGAATCTTTTCTTGAAAAGCAGCAAACTCAGTTTTGTTTAATTGTGGTAAGAAAACAGAAGGTAATCTTGGGCTGTAAACAGTTGCTTTTGCTATCTTTTTTATGAAATCCTCTTTTGTTATATTTAGTAATTGACAAAACTCCAGTGTGTCAGTGTCCTTAACTTCTCTTGGGATGACCATTATGTCATAAGACGCTTGGTTAGCTACAAGTAATTTTCCGTTTCGATCATAAATATAACCTCGTTCAGGATACTCGTACTTCTTTTTAATAGCGTTATTCTCTGATTCTAATTTTAAGGTTTCATCAACCACTTGTAAATAAAAAATCCTTACAACCAATAATAGCGTAGCAATGATTATTAAGCCGGGCAAAAGTGCTTTTCTCATCTTTTATTAGGCTTGATTAAATAGATAATAATGATGCAAATAATTATTGTAAAGGAAGTACTTAGTAAGACTGTAAGCATTGTGTCTAAGATAAAACTCAATTGAAATGCTTCTAATAAAAACAAGGTAAAATGATGTATTACCACCGATAATAAAATAAAAGAAAAACGCTGTGGGGTTAGTACCTCATTTAATTTTATGGTTTGGTATTCATAACTCAAACCAAATGCAAATTTAAAAAGAGTAGGGCGTAAGTAAGCTAACAAAATACATGCTGTGGCATGCGTTCCTCCAGAATTACTAAAAAGATCCAAGATGATACCTAGTAAAAAACTAGATGCCAGCAAGGCAGATTTGTTTCCATTTACAGGATACAAAATGATAAACAATACATAAGGAAACGGACTTATATAGCCTAGTAAGTTCATATTGTTGAATACGATTATTTGTAATGCTAATAGTAGAATAAATCGAAATGTGTTGACAAACATCGTGCTATTCATCTTTTTCTTTTTTTTCTAAATTAGTAATCTCTTCTTTGTCCTTGCTTTTAATAATGTATACATGACCCAAATTAGTCATGTCATTAAATAATTTTACGTCAAGCGTATAAAAATTTGTTTGAGTATCTCTATAAATTTTTGAAATAGTTCCAATGTTAATGTTTTCTGGAAAAATCACAGATTGACCACCTGTCACAATGGTATCGCCGATTTTTATCATTGCTAGTCGAGGTAAATCAGTCAATTGAACAAATCCAGTGCTTTTTCCGTTCCAGTTTAGAGAACCAAAGTGATTTGACTTCTTAATCTTAGCGTTAATTTGCGATCTTTTATTCAGGATAGAAATTACGGTCGCATAATTTCTTGATGTGTTTTCTACAATTCCTACAATCCCCAAGCTGTTGATCACACCCATATCAGGTTTTACTCCGTCTAGTTCCCCGGAGTTTAATGTTAGGTAGTTTTCATATACACTATAGGAGTTGTGAATAACTTTAGAAACCAAGATATCGCTAGGTTTTACGCCTTTCAAACTGTCCATTAATTTTACGCTAGCGGTATCTTTTTTGTTAAAGAGTAAGCTTTTAAGGGTTGCGTTTTCTTGTGCTAATGCGTCATTTTGCGCTTTTAAATTCAAATATTCATTGACATTGTTTATCTTTTCATAAACGCCACCACTCAAAAAATTAGCAGAACTTATTATTTTACTTCTATGAAACGAGTGAGATTGAATGGTCAAGGAAAGTGATATACCCAAAAGCAGCAAAAACAGCAATCGGTTGCTGTTTTTAAAAATAAAATTAAAAATTTGCTGCATTTTCTTAAATGAATTATTTTAAAGTAAATTGAAACAAAAACTAAATCCTAATTATAAATTAAATTGGTAAACCTAACTAGGATTTAGTTTTAAGTGTTTTAATTATTTAATAAGTATACTTTTAAATTTAACTATGTTTTTCAAGGCCATACCAGTACCTCTTACAACAGCTCTCAAAGGATCTTCTGCTATATAAACCGGTAAGTCTGTTTTTTGAGAAATTCTTTTGTCAAGACCTCGTAGCATTGATCCACCACCTGCAAGATAAATACCTGTATTGTAGATATCAGCAGCTAATTCTGGCGGTGTTTGAGACAAAGTTTCCATTACTGCATCCTCAATCCTTTGAATAGATTTGTCTAATGCTTTTGCAATTTCTCTATAAGACACTTCTACTTGTTTTGGTTTACCAGTTAATAAATCTCTTCCTTGAACAGACATATCCTCTGGAGGTGTCTCAAGATCTTCTATGGCTGCTCCTATTTGGATTTTTATTTTTTCGGCTGTGCTTTCTCCCACAAATAAATTGTGTTGCGTACGCATGTAGTATACAATATCATTTGTAAAGACATCACCAGCAATTTTTACGGATTTGTCACATACAATGCCGCCAAGTGCAATAACGGCAATTTCAGTAGTACCACCTCCTATATCAACAATCATGTTTCCTTTTGGTTGCATGATATCAATACCAATACCTATCGCTGCTGCCATTGGTTCGTGAATCAAGTATACTTCTTTACCATTTACACGCTCACAAGATTCTTTTACAGCACGCATTTCCACCTCTGTAATTCCAGACGGGATACATACTACCATGCGGAGCGCTGGTGTAAACATTCGTTTTTTTAATGCAGGTATGCTTTTTATAAACATACTGATCATTTTCTCTGAAGCATCAAAATCAGCAATTACACCATCTTTCAAAGGTCTTATTGTCTTAATGTTTTCATGCGTTTTACCTTGCATCATATTGGCCTCTTTACCAACAGCAATGATTTTTCCAGAAATTCTATCGCGTGCTACTATCGAAGGGCTATCAATTACTACTTTATCATTATGTATGATTAAAGTGTTTGCGGTACCAAGGTCTATCGCAATATCCTCGGTCATGAAATCAAAAAATCCCATAAGTTTTTTAAGGGTTAAAAGTTATTTAAAAATGCCAGACAAAGTTAAACAAATTAATGTTTAAAATGACGTGTTCCTGTAAATACCATTGCAAGATTATTTTCGTTGCAATAATTGATGCTCAATTCATCTTTTATAGATCCTCCTGGTTGAATAACGGCTGTGATTCCTGCTTCTTTTGCTAATGCTACACAATCCGGAAACGGAAAGAAGGCATCGCTAGCCATGGATGCACCTTGTAAATCAAATCCGAAATTTTTAGCTTTTTCAACAGCTTGCATTAAAGCATCAACACGAGAGGTTTGTCCTGTACCCGAAGCAATAAGTGTACCGTTTTTTGCAAATACAATTGTATTAGATTTGGTGTTTTTGCAAATTTTAGAAGCGAAAATTAAATCTTTAATTTCTTGCTCAGTAGGCGCTGTATTGGTAACGGTTTTTAGGTCCTCTTTAGTATCTGTGATGTTGTTTCTTTCTTGAATTAATAATCCATTTAAACACGTGCGTACTTGTTTTTGTGGCAAATCTAATTCGTTTTGGATTAAAATAATTCTGTTTTTCTTTTCTTGTAGTATGGTAAGAGCTTCATCATCGTAAGTAGGAGCAATTACTACTTCACAAAACAAAGAATTGATTTCTTGAGCGGTTGCTACATCTATTTTAGTATTTGAAATTAAAACACCTCCAAAAGCTGATGTAGGATCGCACGCTAATGCGGCAACATACGCTTCATGAATTGTAGGTCTGCTGGCTAGTCCACAGGCGTTATTGTGTTTTAAAATAGCAAAAGTTGGACCATCAGTTTTAAATTCATGTATCAAATTTACAGCTGCATCAACATCTAGTAAATTGTTATAAGAAAGTTCTTTTCCATGAACTTTTTTGAACATCGCATCAAAATCACCAAAGAAATATCCTTTTTGGTGTGGGTTTTCTCCGTATCTTAAAACTTGACCATCTGCAATACTTTCCTTGTAAATGGTTTCATCTGTATTGAAATAATTGAAAATTGCTCCATCATAATGTGAAGATACGTGAAATGCTTTGGTAGCAAATAATTTACGATCTTCTAATGTTGTAGCGCCGTTTTGTTTAGTGATGGTCTCTAAAAATAAACTATATTGTTCCATAGACGAAACAATAACGGTATCTTTAAAATTTTTAGCTGCTGCGCGAATTAACGATATGCCGCCAATATCTATTTTTTCAATGATATCAGCTTCACTGGCTCCTGAAGCAACTGTTTTTTCAAATGGGTATAAGTCAACTATTACTAGATCTATTTGGGGGATGTCAAATTCTTTCATTTGTTGCACATCACTTTCATTATCTTGACGGTTTAGTATCCCACCGAAAACTTTTGGGTGTAATGTTTTAACTCTTCCTCCTAATATAGATGGGTAAGAAGTTACATCTTCTACAGGAATTACTGATATTCCAAGATTTTTTATAAAATCTTCTGTTCCACCAGTAGAATAAATTGTAACATTTTGACTGTTTAGTTGTCTAACGATTGGCTCTAATCCTTCTTTTGAAAATACAGAGATTAATGCTGATTGAATTGTTTTTGTTGTGCTCATTGTGTAGTTATAGTTATGAGCTGCAAAAATAGTTTTTTAATGTTAAAATTAAGCCATTTAAAATTGAGATAATTTTAATTTATACATCTCTTTTTTTTGATAGGTTTTACAGCAAGAATGGTTTTTAACCTTTTTCGAATTTATTAGGTTTTTGATTAATATTTATAGATTTTTACTTAACACAATACACATTATATGTTAGTTTACCTTAGGTTGTTACGAGAAAGTTTTGGATTTGCTATGAGTGCCTTGCGCAACAATAAGTTAAGAACCTTACTTTCGCTATTGGGTGTTACCATTGGAATTTTCTCAATCATTGCAATTCTAGCTGCGGTAGATTCTTTGGATAAAAAAATAAAGAAAGATTTAAGTAGTTTAGATAAAAATACGATTTATTTGATGCGTTTTTCTTTTGGTCCTTCCGAAATTCCGCAATGGAAACGAGAGCAATTTCCCGATGTTAAATATGACGAGTACGAATATTTGAAAGGCTCTATGAATGACGTAGACCAAATGGCATTTCAATTTTTTGTAAATCGAGAAAGTTTAAAATACGAGTCAGAGTCTGTAAGTGATGTGAATATTGTCCCTGTTTCTCATGAGTTTATTGATATACAGGGTCTTGAATTTGATAAAGGTAGGTTTTACAATGAATCCGAATCTAATTCTGGTGCTCCCGTAATTGTTTTAGGATTTGATATTGCTCAAAGCCTTTTTGGCGAAAGCGAAGCTATTGGTAAAAACCTGCGTTTGTACGGCCAACGTTTTACTGTTATTGGTACTTTAAAAAAGCAAGGTGAAGGAATGTTTGGTGATAGTAATGACACTTCTGTTTTTATTCCAGTTAATTTTTTAAGACAAATGTATGGTGATAATAATAGTGCTATGACACCTGTTATCCTAGTTAAGCCTGATAGTGGGATTGATATGGATGCTTTTAAAGCTGAGCTTGCTCAGAAACTTAGAAATTTTAGAGGTATGAAAGTGGATGAAATGGATAACTTTTTCATCAATGTGCTTTCTGGATTTACAGATTTACTAGACGGAATCATTGGTGCAATGCGCGGTGGAGGCATACTGATTAGTGTTTTCTCGTTTTTAGTAGGTGGATTTGGTGTGGCTAACATTATGTTTGTTTCTGTTAAAGAGCGTACTAATTTAATTGGGATTCAAAAATCATTAGGTGCCAAAAACAGATTTATACTTTTTCAATTTTTGTTTGAAGCTATTATTCTATGCGTAATCGGAGGAACTATCGGATTAATTATTGTGTGGTTGTTGTCTATTTTATTGACAAATGTATTGGAATTTGAGTTTGTCTTAAGTTTTTGGAATATTCTAATAGGTTCTGGATTATCGATTATTGTTGGGGTAATTTCAGGAATTTTACCTGCTATTTCGGCTTCTAAATTAGATCCTGTTGAAGCTATTAGAACAGGTATGTAAAAGATTTTTTGTAAATTTTAATTGTTTATTCAAAAAAAAAGCAGCTTCCCAATTAAGAGAAGCTGCTTTTTTAATTTTAATGAAGCAAAAAGAATTGAATTTCATTCTGCTTATACTATGCTTTGAATGTCAATTTATCGTACAGGATTGTTTTGAATTAAATCTATATACAAGTTAATTTTGTCTTTCAATTCTTTTCTTGGAGTAATAAAATCTAAGAAACCGTGCTCAAGAAGAAATTCAGCAGTTTGAAAACCTTCTGGCAAATCTTTCCCAGTGGTGTCTCGTACTACTCTTGGGCCTGCAAAACCTATCAATGCACCTGGCTCAGCGATGTTAATGTCACCTAGCATAGCGTATGAGGCTGTAGTTCCGCCCGTAGTAGGATCGGTACATAAAGAAATATAAGGCAACTTAGCTTCAGCTAGTTGGGCTAGTTTTACGGATGTTTTTGCTAATTGCATTAAAGAATAAGCAGCTTCCATCATTCTGGCTCCACCTGATTTTGAAATCATCAAAAACGGCATTTTGTTTTTGATAGCGTGATCTATTCCTCTGGCAATTTTTTCGCCTACAACAGCTCCCATAGATCCACCAATAAAAGCAAAATCCATACAGCAAATTACTAAATCTTTACCTTTAGATTTCCCTACACCTGTTCGTACGGCATCTTTAAGTTTGGTTTTGTCCATGACATCTTTCAATCGATCGGCGTACTTTTTTGTATCCACAAAATGAAGGGGATCTTTTGAAGTCATGTTTTTGTCTAACTCAACAAATTCATTGTTGTCAAACAAAATTTGAAAATACTCAGCGCTACCTATTCTTACATGGAAACCATCTTCTGGGCTTACAAATAAATTGCGAGCAAGTTCATCGGCATCAATAATTTTTCCTGTAGGTGATTTGTACCAAAGTCCTTTCGGAATGTCCATTTTGTCTTCGGTAGCAGTTGTAATCCCTTTTTCTTTTCTTTTAAACCAAGCCATATTTATTGTTTTTGTTGTTTCAGGTTTAAAGTTTTGAAACCTTAAACCTGAAACTTTAAACTTTTTATTATAATGTATTCACGTTGTTCAAGTCAGCAAATGCTTGCTCCAATCTTGTATTGAAAGTGATTTCGCTTTCACGCATCCATTTTCTTGGGTCGTAATGTTTTTTATTTGGAGCGTCAGCTGCTTCTGGATTACCAATTTGTGTTTTTAGATAATCGATATTTTTAATCATATAATCACGAATACCCTCTGTAAATGCAAATTGTAAATCAGTGTCTATATTCATTTTGATAACGCCATAGCTTATTCCCTCTCTGATTTCTTCCAGTGTAGATCCTGATCCACCGTGAAAAACAAAATCAACAGGGTTGTGACCTGTGTTAAATTTATTTTGAACAAAATCTTGAGAATTCTTTAAGATTTTTGGAGTTAATTTTACATTTCCTGGTTTGTATACTCCGTGTACATTTCCAAAAGCGGCTGCAATTGTAAAACGAGGACTTATCTTAGAAAGTTCCTCGTAAGCATAAGCTACCTCTTCAGGTTGAGTGTATAATTTTGAGCTGTCTACATCAGAGTTGTCTACACCGTCTTCTTCGCCACCTGTAATACCTAGTTCAATTTCAAGAGTCATACCCATTTTGCTCATTCGCTCTAAATAGCCTTTGCAAATTTCGATGTTTTCTTCAATTGGTTCCTCAGATAAATCAATCATGTGCGATGAATATAGAGGTTTTCCTGTTTTAGCAAAATGTGCTTCGGATGCGTCTAATAAACCATCAATCCAAGGTAGTAATTTCTTTGCACAATGATCTGTGTGTAAAATTACAGTTGCGCCATAAGCTTCTGCAAGTGTATGAATGTGTAAAGCTCCTGCAATACCTCCAGCTATTGCTGCTTTTTCTTCTGCATTAGATAATCCTTTTCCAGCATTAAACAGTGCTCCACCATTAGAAAATTGAATGATAACTGGTGCATTGAGTTTTGCTGCTGTTTCAAGAACGCCATTTATTGTGTTTGAACCAGTTACGTTTACGGCAGGTAGTGCAAATCCTTTTTCTTTAGCATAATTAAAGATTTCTTGAACCTGATCTCCTGTTGCTACCCCTGGTTTTATGTTGTGAGCCATAGTGTTAAATTTAAGTTTTTTTTTAGTTTTAGTTCTGCAAAAATAGGAATTAAATAGTATTAGAAAGGATAATTTATACCAAAATTTAAAACAGAGTTGGTAAAGTTGTACTCTTTGAACCATCTTTTATTTATTTCATTGGCTGGATTATAAGTTTTAAAACCCAAATCAAAACGGATTACAAAAAAACTCAAGTCGTATCTGAGTCCAAAACCTGACCCTAAAGCGATGTCCTTAAAATCTCGGTAGCTGGTAAATGTAGATTTCTTATCCTCAACATTATCCAATACATTCCAGATGTTTCCGGCATCTGCAAATAATGCTCCTTTTAAATCGCCAAGAACTTTAAATCGAAATTCACCGCTTATGGCAATTTTCATATTCGCTTCATTGAAATCATTTACTGCGCCACTACTTCCTGGTCCTAGTGCATAGGGTTGCCATGCTCTATTATCATTTGATCCTCCTGAAAAATAACTTCGTGAAAACGGAATATTATTAGAGTTGCCAAAGGGAATTGCAATTCCAAAAAATGATCGAAATGCAAATACTTTGTCTTTTGTAACTTCCCAGTGTTTGATATAGTCAAATTCAGTTTTAATGTATTCTGAATATTCTAAATTGAAAATCTCATAGTTTCCATTAGAATTTCTTTTTTGTTTTGTTGAGGATGCAAATGCAGATAATAATGTACCTGCAGATTCAATTTTTGTTTTAAATAAATAAAAGGTGTTGTCTGTAATGTCTTTCTTGGTTGTTTTAGAAAAAGTGAAATTTGTTGCTAGTATAAAGTCATTTTCGGTTAATCTTCGTCTTCTTTCTTCAATGCTTTTTACAGTTTGAAAAGCAGTGGAAACTATTGGTTTTAAAAACGCAGCACTGTTACTCAATACATCGTTTGTAAATGCCGACGTTCCTCTTTCAATACTAAGATTTCTTGATGTAGGGTTGTCGTAATAAGTAGTATTGGAGTTATATTCTTTACTAATATTATTTAAAGCATTATAGGATGATTTGTAAACGTTGAAATAATTTTGAGGGTTTAAATTTCGTACAAATTGAGTGTTTAGTAGATCAAATCGAGCTGTATTATTTTTTTGCGGAGTCCAATTATAGGATAGTGTACTGGTGAAATTTTCTTTGTCTAAGCCAATGTTTTGTTGTTTTGCAAAACCTACTGTAATCAGCGTTGAGGGAATCATGCTTTTTGGGATGATTTTTTCGGTTTTGAAAGGCATAAATATCCTTGGGATATTTAGTTTTAAATCTAAACCATATTCGGATACATTGAAAAAATTATTGTTCGGATTAGCCAAATCTCGAGAAGATCCAATATTGCCTCGTACTGCTAATTCTAACGTTTCGGCACCATTAAACACATTACGTACGGTCTCAGAAATACTAACTCCAATACCGAAATCTTGAATGTTAGAATGTGTTACATCAAGGGTAGTTCCAAAACTGTATTTTTTTCTAGGGGTCAAAAATACTTTTGCAATGAGAGAATGTGAAGTAGTATCTCTCTTGTCAATTTCATATTGTATAGAGGGATAATTAAAAATTTTTAGATTGTTTAAATAGCGTGTTGTTAGGACGGTTTTGCTATCTGCGTAAAAACCTCCTTTTGTAATGAAAAGGGCATTGGTTATGGCTTTTGGGTTGTACTTTAGTTTGTTTTGGCTGTAAATTGTGAAGCCATTATAGGTAATGCTATCTTTGATTTTAAATGAATTCAGATTGGGGCTATAATCCGAAAATATTTTTACATCACTAATTTTATATATTTTGAACGGTTCTGTTTTTGTACTGTCATTCAGTTGGTATGAATAATTTGCAACCAATAAATTGATGTTTGCTTTATTCACTTTTTTTATGGTGTCTATATCAAATGTGATATAATTTGGCTGAAAATAATAGGCACCATTGTTTCTAAAATGAGTTGTGATTCTGTTTTTTTCATTTTCAAAATCTACTGTCTTGTATGAATTGCCGCTTTTAATGTAGCTTGCACTTTTTATAGATGTAAATAGAGAATCTAGGGCAGGAGTTAATATTGTTATTTTTATAGTATCCAGAGTATATTCTGCACCTGGGGTGATACTGTACTTAATCTTTCCTTTTTTTGTGTCAACTGTGTCAATACTATAAGATGCATTTACATTGAAAAAACCGTTATTGAAAAAATAATATTTCAACCTGAATAAAGATTTGTCCGCTTTTTCTTTATCTAAAATAACAGGAGCCTCTCCTGTTGTTTTTAAAAAATCATGAATGCCATGATACCAAAAAGATTTCCCCAATCGGTCAACTTGTTTTGCAGAAAGCCATTTTGATTTCCGGCTGTACTTTTTGGGATTATTGGTAAATTTTGCTTGATAAGTTGAATCAGGATTTAAATTTGCAATAGAGTATAAATTAAGTCTTAATCGGTAACCTAGGAAGGTGCTGTTTGGTGTTTGGTACAATTGATTGAAAATAGTTTCATCAGAAACATTTTTATCATTTACTGTTATTTCATTCTTTGTAAGCAGTAATTTTCCATCTGGAACTCTTTTTACAGCGTTACAGGCACAAATTAATATTGCAATTAGAATAAATGCAGTTATTTTTGTAGAAGTTTTTTTCAAGAGGTATAACATATTTAATTCAAAAGTACATTTTTTTATGGTTAGTAAAAACCAAATAAAACTTATAACGAGTTTACAGCAAAAAAAATATAGGATTGTCCATCAATTATTTTTTGCCGAAGGGGTAAAGGGTGTTCAAGAGTTAATAGATTCGGATTTTGAATTGGTTAATTTGTACACTACCTTAAACGATTTTGATACCATTCCTCCTGCCATTAGAACTGTGGTGCAAGAGCAAGACTTGAAGAAAGTCTCAGCGCTAGCAACCCCTAGCTCTTGTTTAGCAGTTTTCAAAATGCCTTTGGAAAAAAATGTCCATAAAGCGGGTTTAATTCTAGCATTAGATTCTATTAGAGATCCGGGAAATTTAGGAACTATTTTAAGATTGTGTGATTGGTTTGGAATACAACAAGTCCTTTGTTCAAAAGAAACGGTTGATCTTTATAATCCAAAGGTGGTGCAAGCCACGATGGGGTCTATCGCTAGAGTAAATGTGAACTATGTTGATTTGAATTTATTTTTAACTCAAACACATCTTCCAGTTTTTGGCACATTTATGACTGGTGAAAATATTTATCAAAGCTCTTTGCCTAAAGATGGAATTCTTGTAATGGGGAACGAGGCTAATGGAATATCAAAAGAAATAGAATCTAAAATCACCAAAAGACTCACCATACCTAGATTTGGAGCTATTCAAAAAACAGAAAGTCTTAATGTGGCAACCGCTACAGCAATTGTTTTGAGTGAATTTTGTAGAGGCTAATTAAGATAACTTTGCGCTTGACCTATTTTTTTAATGAAATGTAAAATTAATTAAAATTGCTCTAGTCTTTAATGATTCAATATTACTAGTCCACGGACTGTTAGGGTCGTTGTCTCTAATTAACTCATCATTAAGTCCAAAAACACCTCGAATGGAAGGGGAGAAGATAAAGTACTCTGAAAATAGATCGATCCCAAATCCCAATTCGTAATTAGTTGACCAGCTTTTTACACGAAATTTTTGTTGAAAATTATCATCCATTAATTTGGCATTACTAGATAAGTTAAGGGTTGCAGATAGCCCGCCTAGTGCATACGGTCTAATGTTGCCTGTTCTTAATGATGAGAATTTTAACAACAGCGGAAAGTGTATGTAAGTACTGTTTACCTCACGTAAAGCATCACTTGGTTTAGAGAAATTGGGATAATTTAAGTCCCTTTTGGCGTAGTACAGTCCTGGTTCAAATCTTAAATTTATATATTCTTGGAGTTTGATATCCCCTACAATTCCCACGTTAAAACCCATAGTTTTTTTTACAAAAATATCTGGAGTTTCTGTTTTGTAGTCTATTTTAAAATCAAAAGTGTTAAAACCTAAGTAAAATCCAAAATACACTTTTTTTTGCTGAAAGTTTTCAAGATTAATAATGGGGTCTTTGCTGAAAATACCTTTTGAATTTTGAGCGGTACCCGAAATGATTCCAGTTAAAAAAAAGGTAAGAATTATTTTTTTCATATTATTTTTTAGATGCTGAATAAATGGTAGCAACACCAAAAGTTTGTGGCATGGCTACAACATCTATAAACCCAGTTTTTCTTATAATATTGTTTAATGCTTCGCCATAAGGAAAAGCTGCTGCTGATTCAGACAAATAGCCATAAGCTACATTGTCTCTTGAAAATAATTTTCCAATTAAGGGCAATATGTTTTTGGTGTAAAAATTATATCCTTGTTTATAAGGAGTTTTGACCGGTACCGATGTTTCTAAGATTACAAAAACTCCATTTGGTTTGAGCACTCTCAAAATTTCAGATAGGCCTTTCTCAAGATTTTCAAAGTTTCTTACTCCAAAAGCAACAGTTATTGCATCAAAATAATTATCCTCAAAGGGCATATTTTCGGAGTCACCTAAAACCATATCTATAGTTTTACTCAAGTTCTTATGAGCAATTTTGCGCTCACCCACCTCTAGCATTCCAGCAGAAATGTCTAGGCCAATGATTTTGTCAGCTTGCGTTTGAGTCATCAATATAGCAAGATCACCTGTGCCAGTGGCAATATCAAGTATTTTTTTTGGTTTTGATTGAGCAACTATTTGCAAGACTTTTTTACGCCATTTTATGTCGATGCCAAACGAAATAACACGATTGAGATTGTCGTAATTCCCGGAAATGGTGTCAAACATTTGAGCAACTTGTTCTTTTTTACCTAGAGAGGAATCTTTGTATGGAGTGATTTTTTGTGACATTTTTTTTGTTTGTACAAATATAATACAATCTAAAGGAACTAGTAATGTGTTTGCATAATTTGGAGCAAGAATTATTTTTTAACTTAATAAAGTTGAAATCTTTCGTTTTTTTACAAAAAAATCAAAATATCACTAAAAGTGGGTATTGTATGGGTGGTTTTTAATCCACACATTTGTACTCAAGAAATAAGCATAATAAATGGTTAAAAGACAAATGGTGGACAAAAGTAAATGGATAGTTCTTGCGTTACTTATCTCGTTTGTTCTAGTTAGATTTTTTGAGCGTACTGTTGTACAAAGCAGTATTGAGGTTAAAGCGCAACATACGTTCTTAGGATTAAATTTGTTTTTGGAAATTTTAATTTTTTTCGTCTTTAGTACCTTCGTGGTATTTGGTATTAAAGGCTACTTTGAGATGTACTCTCAAAGGTTTTCAAACATTATTATCGCCATATCTGGTTTGTTATTAGTGTTTGTAATTTTTATTTTATGTTATCAAATACTCTTTCTAGAGTAGTCCACCATTTTTAACCAAATGCTAAAAAAAAACATCCTGAAAGGGATGTTTTTTTTTGTGCTATAGTCTAGTGTATGTTTGATATGTAAATGCGTATTGGTGCTTTTCATCGGGTGCATGATATTCAGTTGCACTAATTTTCCAGTTGTTTAGATCTATTTCTGGAAAGTAAACATCTGCTTCAAAGTGGTGATGTACTCTTGTAATGTCAAGTTGATCTGCGTATTGAAGTCCTAGTTTGTATATTTCTCCCCCACCAATAATATATTTATCTTCTTTTTCAGGGCAATGACTTAATGCTTTTTCAAGACTATCTACAATAATACAGTCTTTCGCTTCGTATTTTTTGTCTCGGGTAATAATGATGTGTTTTCTATTAGGTAATGGTTTAGGAAAACTTTCAAATGTTTTTCTACCCATTATAATATGATGACCTGATGTAAGCGTTTTAAATCTCTTAAAATCATCTGGTAAATGCCACATCAAATCGTTGTTTTTTCCTAAAGCATTGTTTTCTGCAACGGCAGCAATCATTATGATCATAATGTTATCAGGTTATTATTGTTCGTTATTATTAATTTGAGTTTGTAATTGGTCTATTTTCTTTTTTTGTAAGGCAACCAATCTGTCAATTTGCTCTCTTTCCCAATTTTTATTCATAAAACGATCTGTAATAAATATTTTTATAAAATGTAGTGTAAATAAAAATAACCATACTGTGATGATGTATAAGTACCAATTTGAAATAAAAGAATTTTCAAATAAATGTTTTAACGTAAATAGTAATAAGCTACTTAGCACAAAGAGAACAAAATGAAAGTAAAGTCGTTTTTTTTGCTTGATTCTACGTCTTGCATATTCGTACTGCTCGTGTATTTCTCGTTCCATTTTTTAATCTTTTAATGCATAAAGATAAAGTTTATTTCTTAAAATGTATCAATTGAAAATCGTATAATTTAATAATGTAATTGATTCATCATTTTTGATTCCAAAATTTTATGCCTTTAAAAATATAAAATAGTTTAAAATTTAACACTGTTTTAAGTATTTTAGAAATTCTGTTGATGTGTTGTTGTATGTTGTTGAATTTTTATTTACTTTGTTCTATAAACTTATAAATGAAATAGTTATGGCGGTTAAAAAACAATTTATCAAAACTAAACCTGTGTGTAAAGTTACTTTTTCTATACCTGCAAAAACAGCTCAAAAAGTGGCTGTAGTGGGTGATTTTAATAATTGGGACCCTTCTCTTGGTGCATTAAGTAAATTAAAGAACGGTACTTTTAAGGGTATTTTTGATTTAGATAAAAATGCAGATTACGAATTCAAATATCTAGTTGATGGCGCCTATATCAATGAGCCAGAAGCCGACTCCTACCGATGGAATGCTTTTGCTGGAAATGAAAACAGTGTTCTAGTTGTTTAAACTATAACACTGTTCTTAATTATACTGCCACACTTCCTTTTATACTGTCATGTGGATCATAACCTTCAAGTGTGAAATCTTTAAATTCAAATGCAAAAAGGTCTTTTATTTCTGGATTCAGGATCATTTTTGGCAATGGTCTTGGACTTCGTGTTAATTGCAGTTCCAGTTGTTCAAAGTGGTTGTTGTATATATGTGCATCGCCGAAAGTGTGAATAAATTCGCCTACTTGCAAATTACAAACTTGTGCAATCATCATTGTTAGCAATGCATAAGAAGCTATATTGAAAGGGACCCCTAAGAAAATATCAGCACTGCGCTGGTATAATTGACATGATAATTTTCCATCTGCTACATAAAATTGAAAAAAGGCATGACAAGGGGGTAATGCGGCTTTGTTATTAGCAACATTTTCGTCAAATGATTTTGTTGTATCTGGCAAAACGGATGGATTCCATGCTGAAACTAACATTCTACGGCTATTTGGATTTGCCTTTAATTCCTTTATCAAATCTGATATTTGATCAATTTCTTCATTATTCCAGTTGCGCCATTGCCTCCCGTATACTGGTCCAAGATCACCGTTGGCATCAGCCCAAGCATCCCAAATTTTCACACCGTTTTCCTGAAGATATTTGATATTGGTATCTCCTTTTAAAAACCATAACAATTCATAAATAATTGATTTTAAATGCAGTTTTTTTGTGGTCACCATAGGGAAACCCTCGTTTAAGTCAAAACGCATTTGATAACCAAAAACACTTTTTGTGCCCGTTCCTGTTCGATCTCCTTTTTGACAACCGTTTTCCATAACGTGTTGTGCCAAGTCTAAATATTGTTTCATGTTTAGTGTTTCAAAACGTTAGTTTTTGTAAATTTTACCGTCTTTCATTACAAAAACTATTTTTTCAAGTGTTTTTATTGTTGTAATAGGACTTTCGTCAACTGCTATAATATCTGCAAGAAAATTTTCTTTTATTTGACCTACAGTATCAGCTATTCCTAATAATGATGCATTTGTAATTGTGGCGGCTTGTATTGTTTCTAGCGCGGGCATTCCGGCTTCTACCATATAACCAAATTCTTTTGCATTATTTCCGTGAGTAAAAACACCTGCATCAGTACCAAATGCAATTTTCACTCCTTTTTTATATGCTTTTGCAAAAGTTGCTTTTAGTTGTGGACCTACTTCTCTTGCTTTTGGGACTACAATTTCAGGATAGTATCCATTTATTTCTGCGTTTTTCTCTACTTCTTTTCCCGCGGTTAAAGTTGGAACAAGATAAGCGTCGTATTTTTTCATCAACTCCATCGTTTCCTCACTCATAAAAGTACCGTGTTCAATGGTTTTAATTCCGCCAATGATTGCTCTTTGCATACCTTCGTCACCATGAGCATGTGCAGCAGTGAGCATGTTGTAATCCTTCGCTGTTGAAGTGATTGCTTTTATTTCTTCTAAAGTAAACTGAGGATTTTTTCCGCTTTTTGCAACGCTTAATACTCCACCAGTTGCTGTTATTTTGATTACATCGGCACCTTCTTTATAGCGTTCTCGCACTGCTTTTACAGCTTCTTCGGGGGAGTTAATTACTCCTTCATGTGGTCCAGGATCACCTACAAGTTTACGATTACTGCCGTTTGTAGGGTCGGCATGACCGCCTGTTGTTGCAATAGACTTTCCTGCTGTAAAAATACGAGGACCTTTGACAATTCCTTTATTAATTGCGTTTCTAATAGAAATGTTTACTCCTGTACCGCCTAAATCTCGTACTGTTGTAAAACCTGAAAGTAAGGTAACCTCGGCACAACGAACAGCTTGAAATGCAATGTCTGCTTCGTTTTCAAGATACTTAGACATATAGCTTTTGGTATCGTGTTCACCCTCTATATGAACGTGAAGGTCAATTAAGCCTGGTAAAACGTACTTTTTCTTAAGGTCTATTTCGATATCATTTGGTTGCGATTTCGATATAAAACCTTCTTGGATTTTTACGATTTTATTTTTGGAAACAATTACCGTGTGGTTTACCAGTTCTTTTCCAGTTAAGGTGTTTAATATTTTTCCACAATGCAAATAGATGTCTTGGCAAAAAGCATCAGTACTGCATCCTAATACAAGTAGGAGTAAGACAAGTTTTGTTTTCATAGTTTGATTTATAGGGAATTGTAATCAAATATAGGATTTAATAAAACAGTTTTCAAATAAATGTCCTGCTGTTTTAGTATTGCCAATTCTAAATAATTAGGATACTTTATGGATTTCCTGATTTATCGTTTTGATATTTCATCACGTATTTTTGCCGCTTTTTCATAATCTTCATTTCCAACAGCTTGATCTAGTAAGTCATGAAGTTCTGGTAACGTATGTTTTGAGTAGGTGTTTCCAGCTTGATTGGTTTCGTCCTCATGACCAAAAGTGTCTGGATTTGATAATACATCGTCTAGGTCTTGATTGTCTTTGTTGGGATCAAGCGGATTTGTTTTTAAGAAAATACCAGCTTTATCTAGTATATTTTTATAGGTAAAAATAGGAGCTTTAAAACGCAGCGCCAAAGCTATAGCATCAGAAGTTCGAGCGTCAATTATCTCCTCGATTTTGTCTCTTTCACAAATAATACTTGAGTAGAAAACACCATCTACTAGTTTGTGGATGATTACTTGTTTTACTACAATATCAAAGCGTTCTGCAAAATTTTTAAATAAATCATGAGTCAAAGGACGTGGTGGTTTTATTTCTTTTTCTAGTGCAATGGCAATGGATTGGGCTTCAAAAGCACCAATTACAATGGGTAGTTTTCTTTCGCCGTCAACCTCGTTCAAGATTAAAGCGTAGGCTCCGTTTTGAGTTTGACTGTATGAAATTCCTTTTATAGATAGTTTAACTAAGCTCATAATTGTGTTGATGGAAAAGTACAAAGTACTTTTTTTTAAATTAAAAGTAAGTGGCATTTCCTGTAAAAAGAAATGCTACTTAAAAGCAAAGATACAAATATCTTGATTTAAGTAGCATTTAAAATGATGTAATGATTTCTTTTTCCTTATTAGTTTTGCGCTTTAAAGGCCTTGAATTTTTCAATTAATTGAGGTACAATTTCAAAGGCATCACCTACAATTCCGTAATCAGCAACTTTAAAGAAAGGTGCTTCAGGATCGCTATTGATCACTACCTTAACTTTAGAAGAGTTAATTCCAGCAATATGTTGTATGGCACCTGAAATTCCAATAGCAATATATAAGTTAGTGGCTACCGGTTTTCCTGTTTGTCCTACGTGCTCTCCGTGAGGTCTCCATCCTAAATCAGAAACTGGTTTAGAACAAGCTGTTGCAGCACCAAGTGTTGTTGCTAATTCTTCAATCATTCCCCAGTTCTCTGGACCTTTAAGTCCACGTCCTGCTGAAACTACAATGTCAGCATCAGCTATAGAAACTTTTCCAGAACCTTTTTCAACAGATTCTACTTTAACTCCAAAATCATTTTCGCCGATTGTTGGGTTGAAGTCTACTTCGGTTGCTGATACAGCATTTTCAAAAATACCATATGAATTCTTAGCTAAGCCTAAAATCTTAACATCGGTATCAATTTGAGTGAAATTGAAAGCTTTGTTTGAGAAAGCAGTTCTTTTTACTTGAAAAGGGCTTGTAGAAACTGGTAAACCTACCACGTTTGATGCAAATCCAGCCTCAAGTGCAACTGCAACTAGTGATGATAAGTAAATACTGTCTGTAGTACTTGATAATAAAACTAGTTTTGAACCTTCTTGTTGTGCAGCTTGCTTAATAACATCAGCATAAGCCTTTGCAGTAAAACCAGATAATTTATCATTGTTTACTTTAAGAACTTTGTCTACACCGTATGTAGCTAATTCAGATACATCACTTGCATTAACAGTAACAGCTGTAACTGTTGTTCCAAGAGTTTCTGCTACTTTCTTAGCGTAAGAAGCTAGTTCGAAAGCTACTTTTTTAAATTTTCCTTCTGCGTATTCCGCGTATATTAATATTGACATACTATTTTTGTTTAAAGTTTAAAGTTTGAGGTTTAAAGTTTAGCAACTGAAAACTGTGACTGAAAACTGATTACTAAATTACTTTTGCTTCGTTGTGTAATAAATTGATTAACTCATCTAAATTATCTGCATTTACCAGTTTCACAGCTGATTTAGGAGCAGGTTTTTCAAACTTAACTGCTTTTGTATTCACAGTAGCATCAACAGGCTCTAGGATAGTTAAAGCTTTTGTTCTTGCAGTCATAATTCCTCTCATATTAGGAATACGCAAGTCTTTTTCTTCTACAAGTCCTTTTTGTCCACCAATTATTAATGGTAAAGTAGTGGCAACAGTTTCTTTTCCACCATCAATTTCACGTACTGCTTTTACAGTAGTTCCGTCAACTGTTAAGTTAGTGCAAGAGTTTAGGAAATTATATCCTAAAATTCCAGCGATCATTCCAGGTACCATTCCACCATTATAATCTAATGATTCTTTACCTGCGATAACAATATCGTACCCTCCGTTTTTGATTACTTCGGCTAATTGTTTAGCCACAAAAAATCCGTCAGTAGGTGTTGCGTTTACTCGAATAGCTTCGTTGGCACCAATTGCTAAAGCTTTTCTTAAAGTAGGTTCAGTGTCAGGACCTCCAACATTTACAACAGTTACTGTTGCGCCTTGTTGCTCTTGAAACCAGATAGCACGTGTTAGTCCAAACTCGTCATTTGGGTTAATTACATATTGAACACCGTTTGTGTCAAATTCAGAATCTCCATTGACAAAGTTAATTTTTGATGTAGTATCAGGAACGTGACTGATGCAAACTAATATTTTCATACCTATATTTTTTATTAATCTTAATTTCTTTTACAAATTTAAAATATTAATTTGATTAATATACTATGCGTGCATAATATTTTTTTTTAAATTACATCGATTTCGTAGCCCGGATAGTAGCGGCATCCTTCCTGTGCCGCCTTTAGGCACAGGAAGATACAGCGTAGAGCCGGAAAAAGCTCCTGAAAATCATCAGTGTAAATCCTGAATTAATTTAGTATGTTTTATGCTTTTAAGTGATTTAAAATATTTATTTTTGCTTTTCGAAAATTAGACACATACAACATATAATATGAGAACGATACAATTTAGAGAGGCTATTTGCGAAGCGATGAGTGAAGAAATGCGTCGCGATGAGTCCATATACTTAATGGGTGAAGAGGTTGCTGAATACAATGGTGCTTACAAGGCGTCTAAAGGGATGCTTGCAGAATTTGGTGAAAAAAGAGTGATTGATACTCCTATTGCAGAGCTTGGTTTTTCAGGTATAGCAGTGGGATCAGCCATGAACGGTTGTAGACCAATTGTAGAGTATATGACTTTCAACTTCTGTTTAGTTGGAGTTGATCAAATTATAAACAATGCTGCCAAAATGCGTCAAATGAGTGGTGGGCAATTTAATGTGCCAATTGTTTTTCGTGGGCCAACAGCTTCGGCAGGTCAATTAGGAGCAACGCACTCTCAAGCTTTAGAAAACTGGTTTGCAAACACTCCGGGTCTTAAAGTTGTAGTTCCATCTACGGTTTATGATGCAAAGGGATTATTAAAAGCAGCTATTCGAGACAACGATCCTGTGATTTTCATGGAATCTGAGCAAATGTATGGTGATAAAGGTGAAGTGCCAGATGGAGAGTATGTTATTCCGCTTGGAGTTGCTGATATTAAAAGAGAAGGTACTGATGTAACAATTGTATCTTTTGGAAAAATTATCAAAGAGGCTCATATTGCTGCTGATGAATTAGCAAAAGAAGGGATCTCTTGTGAAATTATCGATTTAAGAACGGTACGTCCTATGGATTACGAAACGATTTTGACTTCGGTTAAAAAAACCAACCGTTTGGTAGTTCTTGAAGAGGCTTGGCCTTTTGCAAGTGTGGCATCGGAGATTACATATATTGTTCAAGAGCGTGCATTTGATTTCTTAGATGCCCCTATACAACGTATTACGACTGCAGATACACCTGCGCCTTACTCTCCGGTTTTGTTAAAAGAATGGTTGCCTAATGCTGGTGACGTTGTAAAAGCGGTAAAGAAAGTAATGTATAAATAAAATTCTCATACAACTCTTTTGATGGAGTTGTTATTTGTGATTTTTAACCTTAATAACTTCATCAATGGTTCTATTGGTGAAGTTTTTTTTATTTGATATGAAAAAGAATCTTTTGATTTTGTTTTTAGTTTTTTGTGGTTTTGCATCCAATGCATTAGCGCAAACTAAAATAAGTGGTATTGTCGTGGACAAACAAAACCAACCGATTCCGTTTGCCAATGTGGTTTTTAAAGGATCAAGTGAAGGAATTGTTACGAATGAAGATGGGAATTTTTATTTGGAATCCCAAAAGACGTATAGCGTTGTTTTGGTTTCTTCAGTAGGTTTTTCTGAGAGAGAAATTACATTAGAAAAAGCAGTTAACTATAATTTTAAAATCACGCTTAATGAAGCTGAAAGTTTAAATGAAGTTGTGGTGTTTGCTGGTAAGACTTCAAAGAAAAATAATCCAGCGCTAGATATTTTGAGAAAAATTTGGGAACGAAAACGTAAAAACGGATTGTACCAGTTTGATCAGTACCAAATGGAAAAGTACGAAAAAGTAGAATTTGACATGAACTCCTTAGACAGTGCTTTTATGAAAAATAAAATTTTTAAGGGCATGGAGTTTATCTTCAATCAAATGGATACTTCAAGAGTTACTGGTAAAACGTATTTACCCGTTTTTATTAATGAATCTCTTAATGATGTTTATGGAGATAATGTTTTAAAGAAAGTAAAAGATAAAATTAAAGCCAGTAAAACATCTGGATTTGATGGCAATCAGCAAATATTAGCTTTTGTAAAAGATTTATATTCGGATTACAACATTTACAACAATCACTTAACTTTTTTTGACAAAAGTTTTACGAGTCCATTGTCTAAAACAGGTATTGATGTCTATAATTATGTCCTGAAAGACAGTGCCTACATTGATAAAAAATGGTGCTACAATATAGTGTTCTATCCAAGAAGAAAAAATGAATTGACTTTTAAAGGTGATTTTTGGGTGAACGATTCTACTTATGCCATTAAGAAAATTAATATGGCAGTGACTAAAAGTGCTAATATTAACTGGGTAAAAGACATTTATATTGAACAAGAATTTGAGGTAGTTAGTGACTCCGTTTTTTTATTGACAAAGGATTATTTAATGTCTGACTTTGCCTTGAATAAAAAAGAAGATTCAAAAGGAGTCTATGGAAAACGAACGACTTATTTTAGAAATCATCAGTTCAACAAACCCTTGCCGGCATCTTTTTACAAAGACGAAGTCAATTATATGGATGATGAAGTCTATAACAAATCAGAAGAATATTGGGACGACAACCGATTTGAGAATTTAAGCAAAGACGAGTTAGGGGTATACAAAATGTTAGACACCCTACAAACAGTCAATAAATTCAAACGCTTGTACAACCTAGTTTCTATACTTGGTAGCGGCTATGTCGAATTTAAAAATTTTGATTATGGTCCTGTTTTTTCTTCCTTTGGATTCAATGAAGTGGAAGGGATACGATTGCGTGTAGGCGGCAGAACGTTTTTTGGACCTAATGATCCTTGGCGACTTCAAGCTTATACCGCGTATGGTTTTGATGATAATAAATTTAAATACGGTGTTTCGGGAAAATGGATGGTCGATAAAAAAAATAGAATCATTATTTCAGGAGGAAACAGGCGTGACATTGAACAAATAGGCGCGAGCTTAACCACAACCAATGATATTTTGGGACGTAGTTTTGCATCGTCAGCAGTTTTTTCATCAGGAAGTAATGGGAAACTGACTAACATTAATTTAACCAATATTGCACTAGAGATAGAACCTATTAAAAACGTGGTTATCCAAGCTGGGGTTTCGTATCGTACTCTTGAGTCGGCATCTTCTACTTTTAGTTTGGATTATTTTACAGATAGTGCAAAACAGGTGACCAAAAGTGATGTAAAGCAATCTGAAGCCAACCTTCAAATTGAGTTTTCTCCAAAACGTAAAACAATTGGTTTTGGCGTAGAGCGTAGTATTGTTGATAGTCCATATAGCCGCTTCTTTGTCAATTATAGCCATGGTTTCAAGGGACTTTTGGATAGTGATTTTAAATATGATAAGTTGCAATTGTATTACAAGCAGCCTATCATTATTGGTCCACTAGGAAGAACAAATTTAATCATGGAAGTAGGGAAGACTTTTGGAGAAATTCCGCTTGGTTTGTTGAGCGTAATTCCAGGAAATCAAACGTATTTTACTATCGAAAACACTTTTAGCAATCTTAATTTCTATGAGTTCGTTTCAGATGAATACATAACCTTACAATGGAATCACAACTTTAATGGCCGCATTTTTTCTAGAATTCCGTTTATGCGCAAACTCAATTGGAGAGAAATTATAGCAGTGCGCGGGGTATACGGTTCTGTTACTGATGGCAATAGAGCAATAAATGCATCTGGCTTGGTTTATAATGCTCCAGAAAGAGGCTACTGGGAATATAGCGCCGGTATTGGAAATATTTTTAAAGTATTCCGTATTGATTTTGCTTGGAGAGGTAATTATCTTAACACGCCAGGGGCCAATAATTTTACGGTAAAAGGTTCTTTTGGATTTAATTTCTAGGAGCTAATCCGGCTGTACACTATATCTTTTTATAAGGCGAAAAAAAATCGCCTTATAAAAAGGATGCCGTTTCCATCCGGGCTAAAAAATCAAATTATGCAAGAAGCCATCGACTACCTTTTAGAAAAAGATACCATTTTCAAGTCAATCATTGAAAATTACGGATTGCCAACCATTCCCAAAAGACCACAAGGTTTTGAGACTTTGGTGTTATTAATTTTGGAACAACAAGTTTCTATTGATTCGGCGAAAGCCACTTTTTTGAAAATAAAAACTACTCTAAAAACGATGGCACCCGAAGCTCTTCTTGATGTGTCTGATGCCGATTTTAGGAATCTTGGCGTAAGCCGACAAAAAACGTCCTATATTAAAGCTTTGGCGACAGCGCTATTAAATAAAGAACTTGATCTAGAAAGTTTGCCAGCTAAAACCGCTCAGGAAGTTCGGGAAGAACTCATCAAAATCAAAGGCATTGGGAACTGGACCATAGATATTTATTTAATGTTTTGCTTGCAAGCACCAGATGTATTGCCACTTGGTGATATAGCAGTTGTCAATACCTTAAAAGAATTACTGGACATTCATGACAAAGAACTCATGTATGCACACGCACAGCAGTGGAGCCCATATCGGTCCTATGCGACTTATTTATTGTGGCATCATTACTTGAAGAAACGAAATAGAACCATTACGTATTAAAAGTAGGTTTTTTTTAAATTTATTGTAGAGATAACCTTTAATTTTCATTGCAAAAACGTATCGTTTGATTACTTTTGCAGGATAATTATAGATAAGAAAAACTAAAATGACTGCAGACAAAGTAACAACTTTCGATGTCTTAATCGAAATACCAAGAGGAAGTAGAAATAAATACGAATATGATTTCGAAATAAAAAGAATGCGTTTTGATAGAATGTTGTTCTCTTCAATGATGTATCCAGCTGATTACGGATTTATCCCTGAAACTTTAGCATTAGATGGAGATCCATTAGATGTATTAGTTTTGGTGAACGAACCAACTTTTCCTGGTTGTGTAATGGAAGTAAAGCCTATTGGAGTATTTCACATGGCTGACGATAAAGGACCAGATGAAAAAGTAATCTGTGTGCCTGTTTCTGATCCAATTTGGAATTCATTAGAAAACCTTTCAGACATTAACCCACACTTATTAAAAGAAATTGAGCACTTCTTTCAAGTATACAAAGATCTTGAGAACAAAAAAGTAGATGTTGAAGGTTGGGGAGATGTAAACGAAGCATACGCAATCATCAAAGAATGTACAGAGCGCTTCAATGCAATCGAAAACAAACCAGAAGGTTTATTTAGTATTAAGTAATAATTTAGCATAATAATTGTAAAAAAAGCAATATTCCGTTTGGAGTATTGCTTTTTTGCTTAAATTCGTTTGGTTACACAATAAGTATTAACTATAAACCAAACCAAAATTATGAATACAATTATGATTTATTTGCCAATCGCCATGGCATTCATTGGACTGGCATTTATGTTTACAAAACGAGCATGGGTTTTAAAACAAGATCCAGGTGACGGTAAAATGAAAGAGATTTCAGATTACATTTACGAAGGCGCTTTGGCTTTCCTCAAAGCAGAATATCGATTATTGACTTTCTTTGTTATTGGAGCCAGTATTGCATTGGCTGGTATTTCGTTTATTGTTCCCACAACACATATATTAATAGTAGTGGCTTTTATTTTTGGTGCATTCTTCTCAGCCCTTGCTGGAAATATGGGAATGAAAATAGCGACTAAAACGAATGTGAGAACTACGCAGGCTGCTCGAACGAGTTTGCCGCAAGCTTTAAAAGTGTCTTTTGGTGGTGGAACCGTAATGGGACTTGGTGTTGCAGGTTTAGCGGTTTTAGGTTTGACCACATTCTTTATATTTTTCTTTCATTTTTTTATGAACGGTGTCTGGACTTCAACAGAAGATATGACCATTGTTTTGGAAACTTTAGCTGGCTTTTCTCTTGGAGCAGAATCAATAGCGTTATTTGCGAGAGTTGGTGGCGGTATTTACACAAAAGCCGCCGATGTAGGTGCCGATTTAGTAGGTAAAGTAGAAGCAGGAATTCCAGAAGACGACCCTCGAAATCCAGCTACAATTGCAGATAATGTAGGAGATAACGTAGGCGATGTTGCTGGTATGGGTGCTGATTTATTTGGCTCTTATGTTGCAACGGTTTTGGCAGCAATGGTGCTAGGGAATTATGTGATCAAAGATATGGATGGTGCTATTCAAGATGCTTTTGGAGGTATTGGACCCATTTTATTACCAATGGCAATTGCTGGTTTTGGAATTTTATTTTCGATAATCGGAACCATGTTAGTGAAAATCACAGATGACAATGCCAAAGAAGCACAAGTACAAAAGGCTTTGAATATTGGGAATTGGGTTTCTATAGGTTTGACTTTAGTAGCTTGTTACTTTCTAGTGCAATACATGTTACCAGAAACCATGAAAATGGATTTCTTTGGAGAAGGAACTAAAGAGATTTCGTCCATGCGTGTTTTTTACGCCACAATTGTAGGTTTGGTTGTAGGTGCGGTTATTTCATCGGTTACTGAATATTATACGGGCTTAGGTACAAAACCGGTAATGGCTATTGTACAAAAATCAAGTACGGGAGCGGGTACCAACGTAATTGCTGGATTAGCAACCGGAATGATTTCAACTTTTCCAACGGTTTTATTATTTGCAGCAGCGATTTGGTCTTCGTATGCGTTTGCAGGATTTTATGGAGTGGCTTTGGCGGCATCAGCAATGATGGCAACCACAGCGATGCAATTAGCAATCGATGCTTTTGGACCTATATCGGATAATGCGGGCGGAATTGCAGAAATGAGCGAATTGCCTAAAGAAGTACGTACCAGAACCGATATTTTAGATTCTGTAGGGAATACAACAGCAGCAACTGGGAAAGGATTTGCTATTGCTTCGGCAGCATTGACATCACTAGCCTTATTTGCAGCTTATGTAACATTCACGGGGATTGACGGAATCAATATTTTCAAAGCGCCAGTTTTGGCCATGTTATTTGTAGGCGGAATGATTCCCGTAGTTTTCTCGGCGCTAGCCATGAATTCAGTAGGGAAAGCTGCTATGGATATGGTTTACGAAGTGCGTCGTCAGTTCAGAGAAATTCCTGGAATTATGGAAGGAACTGCAAAACCAGAATATGCTAAATGCGTTGATATTTCGACCAAAGCCGCTTTACGCGAAATGATGTTGCCAGGAATTTTGACTATTGGTTTCCCAATTGCGATTGTTCTACTTGGAAAATTAGTTTATGCCGATAACAACCAACTCATCGCTGAGATGCTCGGCGGGTACATGGCTGGAGTTACGGTTTCGGGTGTACTTTGGGCAGTGTTCCAAAACAATGCTGGAGGTGCTTGGGACAATGCCAAAAAGTCTTTTGAAGCAGGTGTGATGATCAATGGTGAAATGACCTATAAAGGTTCTGATGCGCACAAAGCAGCGGTTACTGGTGATACAGTTGGTGATCCTTTCAAAGACACTTCGGGACCATCTATGAATATTTTGATCAAATTGACTTGTTTAATTGGTTTGGTTATTGCTCCCATTTTAGGAAATGGTCACTCAGATGTAGCTTCAGTTAAGTCTTGTTGCGCTGCTCATTCTAAAACAGAAATGGTTTACAGTATGGGCAAATGTGCCCCTTCAAAAATGGCTAACATGACTAAAGCAGAATGTGAAGCGATGTGTAAAGAAAACGGATGTACACCTGAACAAACAGCAAAATGTTTGGCAAATTTTGATGCCAATGGTAAATATAAAAATCAAAAAACAGATTGTTTTGATACCAGTAAATATGAGAAAAAAACCGTGAACGTAAGTATCTCTTCTACAGATGGAAAGACTGTTGGGAAAGTAACAAAAATAGTCAACGGAAAAACAACAACAGAGGTTTTTGAAGGTACAGAAGCTGAAGTAAAAGCCAAAATTGATGCTGTGAAGTAAAATAGTAAAATCATATAATAAAAAAAATGCCTTGCAATTTGCGAGGCATTTATGTTTTATAATAATAGGTTATTTTTTTTTGTTGTTCTAAAACAACCCGTTCAATTCGGCATCGATACGGTTAAAAATATTTCCTAAATCTTCAGGATTGTCAACAAAATTTATGTTGTCAACATCAATGATTAATAATTTTCCTTTGTCATAGGTTTGTATCCAGCCTTCGTAGCGCTCGTTCAAACGGCTTAAGTACTCAATTGATATGGAGTTTTCGTATTCGCGGCCACGTTTGTGTATTTGTCCCACTAAATTAGGGATAGAACTTCTTAAATAAATCAGTAGATCGGGTGCTTTAACCGTTGACTCCATCAATTCAAATAAAGAAGAATAATTCTGAAAATCACGATTGGTCATTAAACCCATCGCATATAAGTTGGGAGCAAAAATGTGCGCATCCTCATAAATGGTTCTGTCCTGAATGATTTTTTTACCGCTTTCGCGAATTTGCATCACTTGACGAAAACGGCTGTTCAAGAAATAAATTTGTAAATTAAAGGACCAACGTTCCATTTGATGATAAAAATCATCTAAGTACGGATTGTCAACTACATCTTCAAAATGCGGTTCCCACTTAAACTGTTTCGCTAATAATCGGGTTAAAGTTGTTTTTCCTGAGCCTATATTTCCTGCTATTGCTATGTGCATTACGGTATTATGATTTTATAATTGCTAATTCCTGAGGTTGTAAAAATAGATAAAATTTGGTCTTTGTAATGAAATTTGACAAACGTTTTTTCGGAAATTACCAACTGTGTTTTTTGTTCTTTTGCTACATCAACAAAGTATAATTCTCCGCTTTTAGAATAGATGTATTGGGTGTCATTTAAAAGGGCAATAAAATCAAAATCAGGTGTGCTATGTATTTTTTTTATTTTTCCAAAAATGTCACAAGCGTACCAGTTTTTTGCGGTATCAATCCATTGGAACAAATTGAAATCAGTGCTGTAAAATATAATGTTTTCACTTAAGGGTGTCGCCAGTGTTTTGTAATTCTGATTCAAATAATCGTACAAGCCTATTTGTTGATTCATGCTGTTATAAACCCAAATCTGGTTTTGAGAAGCTATACCTACCGCTGTTGGGACTATTGGTATTGGATTTTCTGAAAAATTTATTTTTTGAGTCTCATTCAATTGATTGTCTAGAGTAATAACCGTATTGAAATTTTCGTAAAATAAAACTAATTTGAGAGGGTTTTGTAGATCGACCTTTGTGATCTTCCCCAACGAAATATTTTTGTAATCCAATCTTTCGCTCCCATTAATTTTAGAAAAAACATCATTTTTAAGGGTGTAATAAAACCCAAAGGAGTCGTATCCTAAAAAATCATCAGCATCCACAGCAATCGTGTTCAATTTTGTAACAGTTTGTTTCTGATTTTGACAAAAACCTATTGTTGAACAGTAAAATAGGGTCAAAAAAACTAATTTTTTCATAAAGGTAAAATTACAATTAAACCAAAAGCTTAATTAATTGTCTTAATATTTATTTAACAGTATCGTTGTAACAAAAATACTAATATCTACTCTTATTTATTAAAAACCATCAAGATGCAAAGATTAATTTTAACATTGGTAATCGCAGTAGTTTCCTTTTTAGGGTTACAAGCGCAGGAATTTCAAGGAATGGCTGTTTATGAAAGTAAAACGAGTACTTCTGATTTTAAATCCAGAATGGAAGGCAACAAAAACATGACCCCTGACATGCAAAAAATGATTGAAGAACGAATGAAAAAGATGTTCGAAAAAACATTTATTCTCAACTTTAACAAAACGGCTTCCATTTATAAAGAAGAAGAAAAATTAGAGGCTTCAAATCAAGCAGGTGGCGGATTCCGAATGATGTCAAGCTTCGCAGGAGGTGGCGGAACGTATTACAAGAACGTAAAAGACAAACAATACAGCAACGACAAAGAGTTTATGGGTAAAGAATTCTTGGTTAAAGATTCGCTTTCAAGTCTAGCTTGGAAAATGGAATCCGAAACAAGAGTAATAGGCGGGTATACTTGTTACAAAGCTACTGCAACAAAGAAACCAAGCGCTACAGATTTTAGAAATATGCGTCCTCGTAAAGATGATGCTGAAAAGAAAGAAGGAGCAAAACCTGCTGAGGAGAAAAAAACCAATTTTTTGGATGCTGTTGAGGTACCAAAAGAAATTGTGGTTACCGCTTGGTATACGCCTGAAATCCCAGTGAGTCAAGGACCTGAAGGCTATTGGGGTTTGCCTGGATTAATTTTGGAAGTAAATGATGGACGCACAACTATTTTGTGTTCAAAAGTAGTTTTAAACCCAAAAGATAAAGTTGAGATTAAAGCGGTTGCAAAAGGAAAAGTAGTTTCGCAAAAAGAATATGACGAAGCCGTGATGAAAAAAATGGAAGAGTGGAGAGAGATGAATCAAGGACGTGGCGGAAATGGCGGCATGCAAATGCGTTTTGGAAATTAATCCGAACACATTAGAAATATACCCAATTAAAATGAGAAAAATTTTATTACTGATCGCCTTCATAACGGTCTCAATTTCTTTTGCACAAAATATCCGTTTGGAAGGATTGGTTCAGGACAAAACAAAACTGCCGTTGGAAATGGCCAATGTGATGGCGGTGAACCAAACGACTAAAGCCATGGATGCGTACGCCATAACTACCGATAAAGGAAAGTTTACCTTAAATCTTAAATCCAACACAACTTATGTAATCAAACTAAGTTATTTGGGAATGCAAAATAAAGAAGTCACTGTAACAACACTCGCCGAAAATATGGTTCAAAATATTACCATGGAAACAGGTGGTATTGAATTAGACGGTGTTGAAATTGTTCGCGAAATGCCAGTTTCCATCAAAGGGGATACGATTGTTTATAATACAGATTCGTTTAAAACAGGTGAAGAGCGCAAGTTGGAAGACGTATTTAAAAAGCTACCGGGCTTTGAAGTAATGGCTGATGGACAAGTACAAGTTGAAGGAAAAAAAGTGGCTAAGTTGTTTGTAAATGGCAAGCCCTTTATGGAAGGAGATACGAAACTAGGTTCTAAAAACATTCCATCTGATGCGGTTGATAAGGTGCAAGTACTGCGTAATTTCAACGAAGTATCGCAAATGAAAGGTCTTGAAAACAACAACGATGATATTGCACTGAACATCAAACTTAAAAAAGGAAAAGATAAGTTTTGGTTTGGTGACGTGAGCGGAGGACTGGCTAATGATAAAGGATATCTCTTTAATCCAAAAGTATTTTACTACTCCCCAAAAACAAGTATCAACGCCATTGTGAATTTAAATAATATTGGTGAGGTATCATTGACTTCTGCTGATTTTTTCAGGATAACGGGTGGTGCTCGAAATACCATTGGTCGAAGTGGAACTTCTCTTACCTTAAACCGAAATTTCTTTGGACTTTCTGGTGGTGATAATGTAGCCAAGGCGAGTGACAAATTTGGCGCGTTAAATTTGAATCACTCCGTTTCAAAAAAATGGACTCTGTCTAGTTTTGCAGCCTATTCTTCTACGTTTAATCAATCTATTACCAATTCAGAACGTGGTATTTTTGAACCGAACACGACCAACATTGCTACTTTAGAAAACAGAAAAAACAGAACAGATTCTAAAAACAATGCTTTCATTGCCAAATTTGGTTCAAAGTACAAGGCCAATGATAATTTTCAATTGGATTATGACGCGTTCTTTAGAAAAAATGACCAACAAGATGTAGACAACAGTCAAACTAATTTCACCTCTACTTCTAACGGGAATACAGTAACTAATAACAATACCGTAATAGCTTTTCAAAAGCAAGCTCCAGCATCGTTCAATCAGAGTTTGAATTTATTTTATACGCAAAATCCAAAGTCTACTTGGGTATTGGAAATGCAACATCAGTACGAGGATGAAGATCCATTTTACAATCCGCAACTTTCGGTAAATCCGTATCAAAATGCAAATTCAACAAATCCGAACGATCCAAGTGCTGTTTTTGTAAACGAAAATGCGCTGAATATAGAGCAAACTCGTTTTGTAAAAACGAATAAGTTAGATGCGAAAATTGATTATTTTTATCAAATTAGCAACAAAAGTATATTGAATGTAACAGCGGGAAATACGAATGCTTTTCAGTCGTACAATTCGAGTATCCTGCAAATTCTTCAAGATAATTCAGTAAATCCGGTGGAGCAAGCGGCCTATAATAATGATGTGCGTTATCAGTTTAACGATGTTTTTTTAGGGCTACATTATAAATTTATAGCGGGTAAGTTTACCTTTAATCCTGGATTTTCTGTGCACCAATACAATACTTCTAATGAGCAATTTGAAAACCCTTTCAAGCTTAATTTCACTAGAGTATTACCAGATATGTTTGCCCGTTGGGATTTAAAAAAATCTGAAAATTTGACCTATAACTTCAATGTTCGTAATGGTTTTAACGATGTAAATGCCTTGGTTGAAGGTTTTATTTTTACCAATTTTAATAGCTTGTCACGAGGAAATGCACAATTAGAAAACTCACTTATTACCAGCCATCGATTGAATTATTCTAAATACAACTTGTATAATTTCACTACGATTTTTGCAAACGTAGCGTATACAACTACCAAAGATCCGGTGGTAAATGGAGTTTCTTTCCAAAGTATTTATTCAACTTCGGACCGTTTGAATTTGGACGCCGAAAATGAAAACTTGAACGGAAATGTATTTTACTCTAAAAGTTTTAAAAAGTACTATAAATTAACGGCAGGAGTTAATGCAAGTTGGAGTAAGAATTTTGTTTTGAACAGAAGAGTTAGTAACGGAGCAACTCAGGAATTTATTCAAGGGATCGAAAATGTAAATCACGGATACAACCTAGCTTTTGCAACGCAGTTTAAAAAATACCCTAATGTAGATTTGGGTTACCGTATTAATTTTTCGGAGCAAGCTGCCAATCGATTTACAACTCAAACTCCTACAGTAAAATTAAATTATTATTTCTTGAATGGTTTAAATGTCAACTGGGATTATGCATTTAATCGTTTTAAAAATGAAACCAACGGCATTACAAACGATTTTAAAATCATGACGGCAAGTTTAAATTACATCAAAAAAGACTCGAAATTTGAATATCGAATTCAAGCAAACAATTTATTGAACACCAGATCTAGATTGAATAACTCTTTTAGTGTAAATGGTTTTAATGCGAATGAAAGTAGAATTTTGCCTCGCTTTGTAACTTTTATTGTAAAGTATAATTTATAGGTCTCATTTCGAACTAAAAAAAAAGAGGGGGATTTAGCTATAGTTAATTCCCCTTTTTTTTTATGCTGTGTTTTATTGTTTTACAATCCAAAAGCAGTTTTAACTGAACCAGTAGAATAAATTTTTGATTCGTTTTTATTAGTGTTGCATCAGTGATTAATTTTGAAATCTTTTGCTATGTGGTTTGTAATTCTTTTTTTTATGTTTGCAGCATAATATTATTCTTACTATATTTGGGGATTCTTAGCTTTTTCGTGAAAAATGAAAGAGTATGATTTAAAATACAAATAGAAAAGTAAATAATTAAATCTAAACTTTAATCACATTCGACTCAAATATTATAAATAAAATATGAAAATAATAAAACTTGTATTCATAACAGTTGTTATACTTTGTTGTAGAGGTATTGTTTTTTCACAAACAATTTCGGGAGTGGTTCGAGATTCCCTTAACGATAGACCCATTGGTAACGTTAATTTTAATTTAATTAAATCTAAAACTGGGTTTTTAAGTAATGATCAGGGATTGTTTCGTTATAAATTGAATAAAGTAGATGGCCTAATGACTGTTTCTTATTTAGGATATCAATCGATATCAGTTGACCTATCTAAATATAAGGAGAATAAAGATTATAACGTAAATATTGCGTTATTGCCAGTGCCAATAGAACTTGATTCAGTAACTGTGTATGATAAAAAAGTATCATATTCAGTTATAACATTACCAGTAAAAGAGGCATCTACATTCAACCGCAATCTTTTGAAACACAGGGAGTGTATTTTAATCAATAATAGTTTAGACAAGGATGGGTTTCTAAAAGATATTTCGGTTAATTTTGAGACAAAACACAATAGCTATAAGCAAACCGTTTTAACTCATTTTATATTTAATTTCTATGAATACAATGTTTCAACTAATACACCTGGTGATCTTATTGAAGTTGTGAATGTGGTAGGTGAGACAAAAGGCAATTTTTTTAAAAGATATTTTGACTTAGAAAAGTATAAAATTCCATTTTCTAAAAATGGTGTTTGTGTTAGCTTAATTGTTGTCGAGAGAAATGCTGTAGACAACACAACCGATAGCGATGATCTTAATAACGTATATAAATCTGTCTCGGATTTATTCACTTTTTCTGAGAATGTTTCTAATTTTCAGACCCCATTATGGATAAAAGGGAATAAATATCCAGATGAGTGGACTAATGACAAATTGAAATATTTGACAAATAATATTATAGGTTGTGATGTTAGTTTGAAAATTAAAGTAAAATCCCAACGATGAATTCTGATTGAGTTAAAGAGGACTTGATTATTGTTTATCTTTAGAAATTTTAATCTATAAACTAGAAACAAAATAATAACGTATTAGTCAATTTTTTTTGGTTAAAACAGATTGATTTATATTCAATATATACCAAGTGAAAGGGGTAATCTATAAAAGGAAGTAGTTGTTTTAGTAATTAGAAAGTGGAAATTAATTCAGAATTTAAAGGAATAGTTCGTTTATCTAAAATAAAAATTGCCATTTCGAAAATTTATCGAAATGGCAATTTTAATATGTAAAGATACTTTTTACAATCCAAAAGCAGTTTTTATTTGATCTACAAAATCTAATTTTTCCCAAGTAAACAATTCTACTTCAACTGTTTTTGTTAATCCACCTGGAGCAGAGAAAGTCTTAGTTACGGTTTCTGGAGTACGTCCCATGTGTCCGTAAGCAGCAGTTTCGCTATAAATTGGGTTTCTTAATTTTAATCGTTGTTCGATGAAGTACGGACGCATATCAAAAATAGCTTCTACTTTTTTAGCGATTTCACCATTGGTCAAATTCACTTTCGCAGTTCCATAAGTATCAATAAAAATACCCATTGGCTTAGCCACACCAATAGCGTACGAAACTTGAACCAAAATCTCATCGGCAACACCAGCTGCAACTAAGTTTTTAGCAATATGACGTGTTGCATAAGCAGCAGAACGGTCTACTTTACTTGGATCTTTTCCAGAGAAAGCACCACCACCGTGAGCTCCTTTTCCGCCGTAAGTATCTACAATGATTTTTCTTCCTGTAAGTCCAGTATCTCCGTGAGGTCCTCCAATTACGAATTTCCCTGTTGGGTTAATGTGGTACTGAATAGCATCATTAAATAAATGAGCATGCTCCGGATTTTTAGCAATGATTCTTGGGATCAATATTTCGATAATGTCTTTTTTGATTTTAGCAAGCATAGTAGCTTCTTCGTCAAAATCATCGTGTTGCGTAGAGATAACAATCGCATCAATACGAGTTGGTTTGTTATCGTCGCTGTATTCTAAAGTTACTTGCGATTTTGCATCAGGACGCAAATACGTAATTTCGTTATTTTCACGACGCAAAACAGCTAATTCTTGCAATAATTTGTGAGACAAATCAAGTGCCAATGGCATGTAATTTTCAGTCTCGTTAGTTGCATAACCAAACATCATTCCTTGGTCACCAGCGCCTTGCTCTTCTTTGCTTGCTCTGTCAACACCTTGATTGATATCAGCAGATTGTTCGTGAATAGCAGAGAGAATACCACATGAATTGGCTTCAAACATGTATTCACTTTTGGTATAACCAATTTTTCGAATCACTTCACGTGCAATATTTTGCACATCTAAGTATGTATTTGATTTAACCTCACCAGCCAAAATAACTTGGCCAGTAGTTACTAAAGTTTCACAAGCTACTTTTGATTCAGCATCAAATGCTAGAAAGTTATCAATTAATGCGTCTGAAATTTGATCTGCAATTTTATCTGGATGTCCTTCGCTCACAGATTCTGACGTAAATAAATAAGCCATAAGTTTTATTATTTTATAAAATTAAGCGAGAAAAAATAATTGCTGAAAAGGTCTAAAGGAGAGTTCCTGCTTTAGCATTTTTTTACTGAAAATTATTCAGTATTCACAATGAATTGATTTCATTATGAAGAGGTTGCAATCAGTTCAAATTTTTCCTCTTGTATTTGGGTGCAAAGGTATGAAACCATTTTGAATTGCATATTAATCTTAACTTTTTTTTACTGTTTTATCTTTTGAAATTATTTATTGAGTTTTAGTAGAAAAAAAATAAAATTAATAGCAATAAAATTTTGCAATTAATTAAACATTTAATATATTTGATAATCAAACAAGAAGAAATGAAATCAATTATTTGCAATACGTTTAAGGTCGCACAGGAAAATTCCTGAGGGTTGTTTATTGCATAATTTAAAATAAATTATATAATAAAGCTTCCCAACGTTTGGGGAGCTTTTTTTTTAAAATAGCACAAAGAATAAATAGTTATGAATGTAATGAAATGCCAACAAAAAATGAATGCAATAGCGCCTATTTGGGCTGTTGTACTATTTGATATATCGTGACCCGAAAGGACAAGTTTAAAAACTAAACCCCTTTTGGATTCGTATCTAAAAGGGGTTTGTTGCTTTTAGCACTAGTGCAATTTTTAGAGAATAAAAAAAATAGTATTTGATGAAAGTTTTTTTTAAGATTCGGAACAAAAAAGAATAAAAATACAATAAAAATTAAATCATAGTAAAAACTGGTATTGAAGTTGATACTAAGGAGGAAAAATAATCATTACACAATTAATAACTTAAAATGAACAACAATGAAAAACAACAATTATTTTAGCAAAGCAATCCTTTTAATAAGGCAAGGATTATGGGGGTCAAACAAAAGTAACACTACTGCTCCGGTGGTAAATGAGCTAGTTCATCCTAGATTTGAGATGGATACAAATGATGATATTGCACTTAAAGCAGTGCCAAATTCATTACTTTTTTTAATGTATTCTAAGGAAAATGATGTCCTTTTTATCTAGTGATTGCAAATGTATTTTAACTTGTGAGGAAATACATTTTAAATTATGGTTGCTGTTTTAACGAAGTTTTTGGTCTAAAACGACATATTTCTTTGTTAAAACAGCTTACTTTTTGCATACTTTTGCGAATACTGCAAAATTAATTTAGTCTAAACTTTGCGGAAAAATTTGCTCAGAATAAAAATTAGTGCTTTATTTGCACTCACAAAGTTCACAACAGTATTGAAATGTTATAAAGAAAGGCAGAGGGATTAGACCCGATGAAGCCTTAGCAACCCTTCGATTTATCGGAGAAGGTGCTGCATTCTACCACGCTCATCGTGGAAAGATAACACTAAGAATTTGTCTAGATAACACCTAGCTTTCTTTCTAATATTTCCAAACACAAGTCCTAATTATAACAGATTTGAAATTGGAAAATAAACCAACAACAATTACATTACACAATTTCACCACGGAGTCAGGTGCAATTTATGCTACTCTAAACTTAAGTTATCAAGTTTTTGGGTTGCCTTTGTATACAGCTCCCATCGTTTTGGTCAATCATGCGCTAACCGGAAATTCACAGGTTGTGGGCGATAACGGTTGGTGGAATGATTTAATTGGCGCCAACAAAACTATTGATACTACAAAATATACCGTACTTGCTTTTAACGTTCCTGGAAATGGATTTGATGGATCTGTAATTGAAAATTATCTTGATTTTACAGCAAGAGACATTGCTAGAATTTTTATAAAAGGCCTTCATTTGCTTGAGGTTAAAAATCTCTACGCCATTATTGGAGGTTCTGTGGGTGGCGGAATTGCTTGGGAAATGGTTGCTTTAGAACCAACAATAACCCAAAAATTAATTCCAATTGCAACCGATTGGAAAGCTACAGACTGGCTTATTGCCAATTGTTTTTTGCAAGAACAAATTCTGAATAACTCATCTAAACCAATTCAAGATGCCCGCGCGCATGCGATGTTATGTTATAGAACGCCAGAATCATTTGCGGCAAAATTTCAGCGAACAATTAATGAGGAGATAGCCATTTTTAATGTTGAAAGTTGGTTGTTGCATCACGGCGAAAAATTGCAACAGCGTTTTCAATTGGCATCCTACAAAATGATGAATCAAGTACTGAAAACTATTGATATCACTCGCAATCGGTCATCATTTGAAGATACAATCGAAGCTGTAACGGCAGAAATTCACATCATAGCGATCAATTCGGATTTGTTTTTTACCGCAAGTGAAAACAAAACCACTTTTGAGCAGCTACAAAAATTAAATAAGAAAGTCAGTTACCAAGAAATAGTTTCCATTCTCGGACACGATGCTTTTTTGATAGAATACAAACAATTACACAATTTGCTTCAAGATTTATTCTAAGCTACAAACACACAACACAATGAAAATATTAAAATTTGGAGGTAAGTCGTTATCAAATGGTGACGGATTAAATAAAGTTATTGCCATAATAATAGACAAAGTAAATCAAGGCGAAGAAATTGCAGTTGTGGTTTCGGCACGTGGTAACGCAACAGATGAATTGGAACAAATTTTAACCATTGCTTCTCAAAACGGAGATTACAAGCCACTTTTTGAAGATTTTAAAAAATACCAGCAAGACGTTTATGATGCTGTTGATTTGTCTGAAGAGTTTACTATTTTAGAAAAATTGTTTGAAGGTGTAAGTCTGATTGGCGATTACAGTAAAAAAATCAAAGACCAGATTTTGTCTAAAGGCGAATTGCTTTCGGCAAAATTACTGACGGCGATCCTTGCGGAAAAAGGAATTCATGCTCGTTTTACCGATACGCGTGAATTGATAAAAACCGATGCTAAATTTGGTGATGCACAACCCTTAGAACAACTTTCGAAGAAAAATGTGGTTGCTTTTTTTAAGCAAAACACTGAAAATACGGTCAATGTAATTACAGGTTTTATAGGTTCTACGACCAATAATGATGCTACAACTCTAGGAAGAAACGGTAGTAATTACACAGCTTCGTTGATTGCGAATTATTTAAATGCCGATGAATTACAAAATTACACACACGTTGACGGAATTTATACTGCCAATCCTGATTTAGTTGTAGATGCTAAGAAAATTGATCACTTATCGTTTAATGAGGCGAATGAGATTGCAAATTTTGGTGCCACAATTCTGCATGCCAAAACCATCATTCCGTTATTAGAAAAAAACATTCCGCTCCGAATTTTAAATACTTTCAATCATGAAAATAAAGGAACTTTAATTACTTCGAATTCTAACAAGGAGGGAATTAAAACGCTTTCGGTTCTTGAAAATGTGGCTTTGGTCAACCTAGAAGGAAGAGGGTTACTTGGTAAAACAGGTGTTGATGCTCGAATTTTTAGAGTAATGGGCGACAACAATATCAGTGTGAGTATCATTTCGCAAGGTTCATCAGAGCGTGGAATAGGCTTGGTTGTGGCTGCTGATAAAGCTACTACGGCCATGATTGAATTGGAAAAGGAATTCGAAAATGATTTCTATTCGAAAGATGTCAATAAAATAACTGTTGCTGATGATGTAGCTGTCATCTCTATTATCGGACAAGATTTAAGCACGTTTCACAAACCTTACACGGCTTTAATCAAGAATAAAATTGTTCCAATTCTCTTCAACAATACGGTGACGGGTAAGAATGTGAGTTTGGTCGTAAAAAAATCACAACTTCACAAAGCTTTGAATGTGATTCACGGGGAGATTTTTGGCGTAGCCAAGAAAATAAATATTGCTGTTTTCGGTCACGGTTTGGTGGGCGGCACCTTGACTAATCAAATTTTAGAATCGGCATCAGCCATCGAAAAAAGAAAAGATATTAAATTGAATGTTTTTGCGATTGCCAATTCTAAGAATGTACTCTTGAATAAAAATGGTGTGACACCTAACTGGAAAAATGAGATTCAAACCAACGGATTCTCGTATACAATTGATGATGTGATTGCCTACGCAAATGAGCACCATTTAGAGAATTTAATTGCCATTGATAACACTGCAAGCGCTGATTTTGTAACGAATTATATTTCGTTAGTAGAAAATAGTTTCGATTTGATTTCATCAAACAAAGTAGCCAATACGTTGAGTTATAGTTTTTATAAAAAATTACGAAAAGTTCTGGCAGAAAACCAAAAGACGTATCTTTATGAAACCAATGTTGGAGCAGGATTGCCGTTGATAGATACTATTAAATTGTTGCACCTTTCTGGTGAAAATATTACGAAGATTAAAGGCGTTTTCTCGGGAACATTGAGTTATTTGTTCAATAATTTCTCGGCCAAAGACGCACCGTTTAGCGAAATTTTGAAAGAAGCCATCGATAATGGATATACTGAGCCAGATCCAAGAGAGGATTTATGCGGAAATGATGTTGGGCGAAAATTGTTGATTTTGGCTAGAGAACTAGACTTGCAAAATGAGTTTGAAGAAATTGCGATTCAAAATTTAATTCCAGAACATTTGCGTAGCGGAGATGTGGGAGAGTTTTTAAATAAATTGACGGAGTTTGATCCTATTTATGCAAAAATAAAAGCCGATCAAAAGCCCAATCACGTGTTGCGTTACATAGGAGAATTATCAGGTGATTTGCAAAATGACAAAGGAAATCTAGAAGTGAAATTAGTTTCGGTGCCATCAGATACGGCTTTGGGCGGATTGAAAGGTTCAGATTCTTTCTTTGAAATTTACACTGAATCGTACGGAGACCGACCAATTGTAATTCAAGGAGCTGGCGCAGGATCAGCAGTAACGGCAAGAGGTGTTTTTGGCGATATTTTAAGGTTGTCGGATAAAGGGTAGTTGAAGTTAAAAGTGAATAGTTTTTAGTAAACAGTGATCAGAAGAAAAAGCATTTAATATGGATATTATTTTTATTTTACTTGGAATGAATGTTCCATTGATATTCTTGTTTGATAAAAGTAAATTAGATAGCAAGGAATGGTTTCTTAAACTATTAATTTTAAATGTAATATTGTTTTTAATTGCTTCGATAAGTCTTTTGATTGGTTTGGGAAAGAATACCGCTATTGATGCATTATTTGTACCACTGCTTGCACAGGTTGTCTATTATATTTTAAGTAATTTATTTTACTTAAAACAAAAAAGAAACACTGTTGATACTTTTTGGACAATGGATAGAGGATTATTTTTAGACGGTTGGTTCAATAGTATATTCTGGATAATTTCAATATTACTTTTTCTATTAGTGTTGTAATAAAATATAAATTTTTAAAAAAGGGACAGCCTCCAGTCGTGGCTACCTCTTCGCTGTGGCGAAAGGGTTGGGAGGAGAATATTATGAAAATAACATTAAACAGAGTAAACGACAATTTCCATTTCGAATTAAAAAACGAAAGAGGGCATCTGGTAAACGTAGATAGCCGTCCTGAATATGGAGGAAATGATATGGGTGCTAGTCCGATGGAATTAGTTTTGATGGGAGTTGCGGGGTGTAGCGCCATTGATATGATTTCGATTTTGAAAAAGCAACGTCAAGAAATCACGTCTTTCAAAGCTGAGGTTGAGGGAGAGCGCGTACAAGTTGGAGAAGCAAAACCATTTAAAAATATCCATGTGGTGTTTTATTTAGAAGGTGAAATTAAGGAAGATAAAGCCGCAAAAGCCGCACAACTTTCTTTTGAAAAATATTGTTCGGTTTCCAAAACATTAGAACCAACAGCAACCATACATTACAAAGTAGTTTTGAACGGAAGCCCCCTAACCACCGAAGGGGGGAACCAGTAATAATTAATGAAACAATTTTAATTTTCAATTTTCCGACTTCGGCTCCCTCTCCTTCGGGGAGGGTTGGGATG